>JAJTYR010000047.1 GCA_021463505.1 Burkholderiaceae bacterium
TGCAGATGTACCCGATGGCGCGGCGCGCGTTCGACTTCCGCGCCGACCAGAGCCCGGAGGAGAAAGTCGCCGCGCGCCACGCCCAGCACGCGGCGCGGCACGCGGCGCGCCTTTACCCCACGGCGGCTTCGTGCTGAGATCGCTGCTCCGCAACCGAACCCGCCGATGAACCTCAGGCAGCTCGAATACTTCGTCCACGTCGCCGAACTGGGCAGCTTCAGCAAGGCCGCGCTGGTGCTCGACATCGCCCAGCCTGCGCTCAGCCGCCAGGTGCGCGCGCTCGAGACCGACCTGCGCGAGACGCTTCTGCTGCGCAATGGCCGCGGCGTGCAGCTCACCGAGGCCGGGCAGCGCCTGTTCGAGCACAGCGTCGGCATCCTGCAGATGGTGTCGCGCGCCCGCGAAGACATGGGCGCAAGCCGCGACGAGCCGGTCGGGCGGATCGTGATCGGCCTGCCCCCGAGCATGGGGCGCCAGCTCACGCTGCCGCTGATCGATGCGTTCCGCGCGCAGCTGCCGCGCGCGCGGCTGGCGATCGTCGAGGGGCTCTCGGCGCACATCACCGAATGGATCGTCACCGGCCGCGTCGACCTCGGGCTGCTGCACAACCCGGAGGCGGCGCCCGCGCTCGAAATCACGCCGCTGCTCGACGAGCCCCTGTGCCTGGTGCAGCCGGCGCCCGGCGGGCGGGCGCGCGGCCGCGGACGTGGCCGCACGGCGCGCGGCCCGCTGCCGCTGCGCGAGCTGCCGGGCTTCCCGCTGATCGTTCCCGACCGCTCGCACGCGATCCGCAAGCTGCTCGAGACGCAGGCGATGCTGGCCGGCCTCGAACTCGACATCGCCTGGGAAGTCGCCAGCGTGCCGTCGATCATCGACCTGGTCTGCGCCGGCTACGGCTACGCGGTGCTGTCGGCGGGCGCGGTCGCGGCCTCGGGGCGCGCCGCGGAACTGGCGGTGCGCCCGCTGGTCGCGCCGCCATTGAGCAGCGTGCTGTGCCTGGCCAGCTCCGCGCACAAGCGGCCGACGCCGCTCGTACGCCACGCGTCGCGGCTGCTGCGCGAACGGGTCGCGGCACTGCCGATGCCGCAGCTCTCCATGCCGATCCGGCATAGCTGATATCGGCCAGCCTTGCTGAAACGGTGGGAGCCGCGTGCGAGAATCGCGGATCCCGCCCGGTTCGAGAGCCGATCCATGCAGACCGCCATTCCCTGCCTTTTCATGCGCGGCGGCACCTCGCGAGGCCCCTTCTTCGACGAGGCCGAGCTGCCGTCGGACATCGCCACGCGCGACCGCGTGCTGCTCGCCGTGATGGGCTCGCCCGACCGCCGACAGGTCGACGGACTCGGCGGCGCGCATCCGCTCACCAGCAAGGTGGGCATCGTCCGGCGCAGCACGACCGCCGGCGTCGACCTCGACTTCCTGTTCGCGCAGCTGCAGCCCGACCGCGACACGGTCGACACCACGCCGAACTGCGGCAACATGCTCGCGGCGGTCGTGCCGTTCGCGCTCGAGACCGGGCTCGCCGACGCGCAGGGCGACACGACCACGCTGCGCGTGCTCACGCTGAACACCGGCATGCAGTGCGACATCACCGTGCGCACGCCGATGACGCCGGGCGGCCGCCACGTCGCGTATGCGGGCGACGCGCGCATCGACGGGGTGCCGGGCAGCTCGTCGCCGATCACGATCAATTTCCTCGACACCGCGGGCTCGGTCTGCTCCGGGCTGCTGCCCACCGGCCGCGTGCTCGACGAGATCGACGTGCCGGATGTCGGCCGCATCCCGGCCACCTGCATCGACAACGGCATGCCGATGGTGCTGTTTCGCGCCGCCGACATGGGCCGCAGCGGCTACGAGTCGGCTGCCGAGCTGAACGCCGACACCGAGCTGAAGACGCGCGTGGAAGCGCTGCGGCTGGCCGCCGGCCGGCTCATGGGGCTGGGCGACGTCACGAAGAAGACCTACCCGAAGATGTGCCTGGTCGCGCCGCCGCGCGCCGGCGGCAGCCTCGCCACGCGCTGCTTCATCCCGCACGTCTGCCACGATGCGATCGGCGTGCTGGCGGCGGTCACCGTGGGCACGGCCTGCGTGCTCGAAGGCTCGGTCACGCAGGGGATCGCGAGCCTGCCGCAGGGCACCGTGAAGACCGTCTCGGTCGAGCACCCCAGCGGCGAGTTCAGCGTGGAGCTCGGGCTCGACCCGGCCAATCCTCAGAACGTGGTGCGCGCCGCGCTGCTGCGCACCGCGCGGCTGATCATGCGCGGCGAAGTCATGATTCCCGCATCGGTCTGGAAAGGAAGGCAACGATGATCATCGACATCCACGGGCACTACACCACCGCGCCGAAGGCGCTCGAAGACTGGCGCAACCGGCAGATCGCCGGCCTGAAGGATCCGTCGCTCGCGCCGAAGGTGTCCGAACTGAAGATCGGCGACGACGAGCTGCGCGAGTCGATCGAGAAGAACCAGCTCGCGAAGATGAAGGAGCGCGGCAGCGACCTCACCGTGTTCTCGCCGCGCGCGAGCTTCATGGCGCACCACGTCGGCGACTTCCGGACCAGCTCGACCTGGGCAGCGATCTGCAACGAGCTCTGCTACCGCGTGAGCCGGCTCTTCCCCGACCACTTCATCGGCGCGGCGATGCTGCCGCAGTCGCCCGGAGTCGATCCGAAGACCTGCATCCCCGAGATCGAGAAGTGCGTGCACGAATACGGCTTCGTCGCGATCAACCTGAACCCCGATCCGTCCGGGGGCCACTGGACCTCGCCGCCGCTGTCCGACCGCCACTGGTACCCGATCTACGAGAAGATGGTCGAGCTCGCGATCCCGGCGATGATCCACGTGAGCACGAGCTGCAACGCCTGCTTCCACACCACCGGCGCGCACTACCTGAACGCCGACACCACCGCGTTCATGCAGTGCCTCACCTCCGACCTGTTCCGCGACTTCCCGACGCTGAAGTTCGTGATCCCGCACGGCGGCGGCGCGGTCCCGTACCACTGGGGGCGCTTCCGCGGCCTGGCGCAGGAGCTGAAGAAGCCGCTGCTGAAGGATCACCTGCTGAACAACATCTGGTTCGACACCTGCGTCTACCACCAGCCGGGCATCGACCTGCTGGCCAGGGTGATCCCGGTCGACAACATCCTGTTCGCCAGCGAGATGATCGGCGCGGTGCGCGGCATCGATCCCGAGACCGGGCACTTCTACGACGACACGAAGCGCTACATCGAGGCGTCGTCGCTGAGCGCCGGGGACCGCCACAAGGTCTACGAAGGCAACGCGCGGCGCGTCTATCCGCGGCTCGACCGTGCGCTGAAGGCGCGCGGCCTCTGACACGAAGGAGCGACCCATGCCCATGTACAACCTCGGCATCGTCAAGCGCAACATCGCGCGCGCCGACCCTGCCGCCGTCGAAAAGCTCGCGCGCTTCGGCGTCGCCACCCTCCACGAAGCGATGGGCCGCACCGGACTGATGAAGCCCTATCTGCGACCGATCTACACCGGCGCGCACCTGTGCGGCACCGCGGTGACGGTGCTGCTGCAACCGGGCGACAACTGGATGATGCACGTGGCCGCGGAGCAACTCAGGGACGGCGATGTGGTGGTGGCTGCCTGCAGCGCCGACAGCGAGGACGGCTTCTTCGGCGACCTGCTCGCCACCTCGTTTCGCGCCCGCGGCGCCCGCGGCCTGGTGATCGACGGCGGAGTGCGCGACGTGAAGGACCTCACCGCGATGCAGTTCCCGGTGTTCTCGCGCGCGATCAGCGCCAAGGGCACGATCAAGGCCACGCTCGGCTCGGTCAACGTGCCGGTGGTCTGCGCCGGCGCGATCGTGAACCCTGGCGACGTGATCGTCGCCGACGACGACGGCGTGGTCGTCGTGCCGGCCGCGATGGCGCAGCAGGCGGCCGACGCCGCCGAGGTGCGCGAGGCCAACGAGATCGACAAGCGCGCGAAGCTCGCCGCCGGCGTGCTCGGGCTCGACATGTACAAGATGCGCGACGCCCTCGAGAAAGCCGGGCTGAAGTACATCGACTGAGGCGCCGGGCCAGCGAAACCATGGGCGTTCCGACCGATCCCCTGCAGTGGCGCATCGGCCTCGCCGGCTACGGCGAGGTGGGCCGCATCCTCGCCGAGGACCTGCGCCTGCGCGGCGTCGCGCAGATCCGCGCCTACGACGTCAAGCTCGGCACCGCCGGCGAAGGCCCGCTGCGCGAGCACGCCGGCGCGCACGGCGTGACGCTCGCCGGCTCGCTTGCGGAACTCGCCGCCAATGCCGACTTCATCGTGTCGGCGGTCACTGCGAGCCAGGCGGTGCCGGTGGCCGGCGCCTGCGCGCCGTCGCTGCGCAGCGGCGCCTGGTTCCTCGATTTCAACTCCGCGTCGCCCGGCGCGAAGCAGCGCGCCGCGACGCTGATCGACGACGCCGGCGGGCGCTACGTCGAGGGCGCGGTGATGACCTCGATCCCGCCGTACCGGATCCGCGTGCCGCTGCTGCTCGGCGGCCCGCACGCCGCCGCACTCGAGCCGCTGGCCAACGCGCTCGGCTTCGACGCGAAGGTGGCCTCCGGCCGGCTCGGCATCGCTTCGGCCACCAAGATGTGCCGCAGCGTGATGATCAAGGGCCTCGAGGCCATGGTGATCGAGAGCTTCACCACGGCGCGCGCCTGGGGCGTGGAGGACGCGGTGCTGGCCTCGCTGGCCGAGACCTTCCCCGGCGTCGACTGGGAGAAGCAGGGCAGCTATTTCTTCCAGCGCGTGATCGAGCACGGCCGGCGTCGCGCCGAGGAAATGCGCGAGGTCGCTCAGACCGTGCGCGAGGCCGGGCTCGAGCCATGGTCGGCCGCCGGAACCGTCGAGCGCCAGGCCTGGATGGCCGACCTGGCCGACGCCGGGGTGTTCGGCGACCGGGCCGGGCGCCGCGAAGACTGGCGCGTCGAGGCCGACCGCATCCTCGCCGCAGTGAAACCTGCCCGCTCCAACCGGGAGCGTTGAACGCGCCGACGAGCAGCAGGGGACGACGATGGAATTCCAGATGACACCGGGCTGGCTGCCCTTTCACCCGAACCCGTCGACGCCGCGTCTCCGCGTGCCCCCGGGCGCGGTCGACGCGCACTGCCACGTGTTCGGCCCCGGCGCGCAGTTCCCCTATGCGCCCGAGCGCAAGTACACGCCGTGCGACGCGTCGAAAGACCAGCTGTTCGCGCTGCGCGACCGCCTCGGCTTCGCGCGCAACGTCATCGTGCAGGCGACCTGCCACGGCAGCGACAACCGGGCGCTGGTCGACGCGCTGGTGCATTCGGACGGGCGCGCGCGCGGCGTGGCGACCGTCCGGCGCGACGTCGCAGACGATGCGCTGCGCGCGATGCACGGAGCCGGCGTGCGCGGCGTTCGCTTCAATTTCGTCAAGCGGCTGGTCGACTTCACGCCGAAGGACGAGTTGATGGAGATTGCCGCGCGCACTGCGCCGCTGGGCTGGCACGTCGTGGTCTACTTCGAGGCCCAGGACCTGCCCGAGCTGTGGGACTTCTTCACGGCGCTGCCGACCACCGTCGTGGTCGACCACATGGGCCGACCCGACGTGCGCAAACCGGTCGACGGCCCCGAGTTCGAGCTGTTCGTCAGGCTGATGCGCGAGCACCCGAACGTCTGGTCAAAGGTCAGCTGCCCGGAGCGGCTCAGCGTCTCGGGGCCGCCGGCGCTCGACGGCGAGCGCGACGCCTACCGCGACGTGGTGCCGTTCGCGCGCCGCATCGTCGAGACGTTTCCCGACCGCGTGCTGTGGGGCACCGACTGGCCGCACCCGAACCTGAAGGACCACATGCCCGACGACGGCCTGCTGGTGGACTTTATCCCCCATATCGCGCCGACCGCCGAGCTGCAGCGCAAGCTGCTGGTCGACAACCCGATGCGGTTGTACTGGCCCGAGCAGGCGTCGCGATGACGCCCCGCAACCCGGCGGTGTCGTCGCACGTCGTGGCGGGCGGCATCGGATCGCAGCCAGGGCGCTCGCGCCCGGGCCGGCTGCCGGGGAGCGGGACGCCAAACGGCGACAGGCGCCGGGTCCGCGGGCGGCGCCTGGCCGGGCCGCCGGCACCGGGCTGACCCGCGCCTTCGCACACGCAACCTTCCGAGGAGCTGACCCATGGCACTAGCGAAGCCGTACAAGGACATTCCGGGCACGACGATCTTCGACGCCGAGCAGTCGCGCAAGGGCTACCACCTGAACCAGTTCTGCATGTCGCTGATGAAGGCCGGGAACCGCGAGCGCTTCAAGGCCAACGAGCGCGCCTACCTCGACGAATGGCCGATGACCGAGGACCAGAAGCAGGCCGTGCTGGCGCGCGACCTGAACCGCTGCATCGCGCTGGGCGGCAACATCTACTTCCTCGCCAAGATCGGCGCCACCGACGGCAAGAGCTTCCAGCAGATGGCCGGCAGCATGACCGGCATGAGCGAGGCCGAGTACCGCGACATGATGGTCCAGGGCGGGCGTTCGATCGAAGGCAACCGCTACATCGGAGAGAAGAACTGATGGCATCGATCACCGCAAGCGTCTACACCTCGCACGTGCCGGCGATCGGCGCGGCGCTCGACCTCGGCAAGACGCACGAGCCGTACTGGCAGAAGGTCTTCTCGGGCTACGACTTCTCGAAGCAGTGGCTGAAGGCCAACACGCCCGACGTGATCTTCCTCGTCTACAACGACCACGCGAACGCGTTCAGCCTGGAGATCATCCCGACCTTCGCGATCGGCACCGCGGCCGAGTTCACGCCGGCCGACGAGGGCTGGGGCCCGCGGCCGGTGCCCAAGGTGATCGGCCACCCGGAGCTCGCGTCGCACATCGCGCAGTCGGTGATCCAGGACGATTTCGACCTGACGATCGTCAACCGGATGGACGTCGACCACGGCCTGACCGTGCCGCTGTCGCTGATGTGCGGCAAGACCGAGGCCTGGCCCTGCCCGGTGATCCCGTTCGCGGTCAACGTCGTGCAGTACCCGGTGCCGTCCGGACAGCGCTGCTTCCGGCTCGGCCAGGCGATCCGTCGCGCGATCGAGTCGTACGACGAGCCGCTGAAGGTGCAGGTCTGGGGCACCGGCGGCATGAGCCACCAGCTGCAAGGGCCGCGCGCCGGGCTGATCAACCGCGAATTCGACAACGCGTTCCTCGACCGGCTGATCGCCGATCCGCAAGGCCTGTCGAAGATGCCGCACGTCGACTACGTTCGCGAGGCCGGCTCCGAGGGCATCGAACTGGTGATGTGGCTGATCGCGCGCGGCGCGATGGCCGACGTCGCAGGCGGCAAGCCGCCGAAGGTCGTCCACCGCTTCTACCATGTGCCCGCGTCGAACACGGCGGTCGGGCACCTGATTCTCGAGAACCCGCGCTGATCGCATCGGCGCGAACGGACACGGAGCAGCAATGAAGACGATCAGGGTCGCACTGGCCGGCGCGGGCGCGTTCGGCGTCAAGCACATCGAGAGCATCCGCAACATCGACGGCGTCGAGGTCGTATCGCTGGTCGGGCGCGAACTCGACAAGACCCGCGAGGTCGCGAAGAAGTTCGAGATCGGGCACGTGACGACCGACCTCGGCGAGAGCCTCGCGATGAAGGAGGTCGACGCGGTGATCCTGTGCACGCCGACGCCGATGCACGCGTCGCAGGCGATCGCGTGCCTGAAGGCCGGCAAGCACGTGCAGGTCGAAATCCCGCTCGCCGACAACCTCGCCGACGCCGAGGCGGTGGTCGCGCTGCAGAAGCAGACCGGACTGGTCGCGATGTGCGGCCACACGCGCCGCTTCAACCCGAGCCACCAGTACCTGCACCGCAGGATCGTCGCCGGCGAACTCGCCGTCCAGCAGATGGACGTGCAGACCTACTTCTTCCGCCGATCCAACATGAACGCACTGGGCCAGCCGCGCAGCTGGACCGACCACCTTCTGTGGCACCACGCCGCCCACACGGTCGACCTGTTCGCGTACCAGACCGGCGGCGAAATCGTCGCCGCCAATGCGCTGCAGGGTCCCATCCACCCGGTGCTGGGCATCGCGATGGACCTGTCGATCCAGCTCAAGGCGAGCACCGGCGCGATCTGCACGCTGAGCCTGTCGTTCAACAACGACGGGCCGCTGGGCACCTTCTTCCGCTACATCTGCGACAACGGCACGTTCGTTGCGCGCTACGACGACCTCTTCGACGGCAAGGAGCAGAGAATCGACGTCTCGAAGGTCGACGTGTCGATGAACGGCATCGAATTGCAGGACCGCGAGTTCTTCGCCGCGATCCGCGCGCGGCACGAGCCGAACGCGAGCGTGGCGGCAGTGCTGCCCTGCTACCGCACGCTGCACCGGCTCGAGCAGCAGCTGGCTGCCGGCTGACGCGCCCGGATGCGCGCCGGCCGCAGCGCACCGATCCGCGCGCCTTCGCGCCGCGCGCTGCTCGTCGCGCTGGCCGGCGTGGCGGCGTCGCCCGGCGCGCTCGCCCGCCGCGGCTATCCGCAGCGGCCGATCACGCTGGTCGTGCCGTTCGCCTCCGGCGGCATTGCCGACCTCACCGCGCGCGTGGTCGCGCGCACCATGGGCAGCGCGCTCGGGCAGCCGATCGTGATCGACAACCGGCCGGGCGCGGGCGGCATCGTCGCAACGCAAGCCGTGGTGCGGGCCGCGCCCGACGGCTACACGGCACTGCTGCTCAGCAATGCGAATGCGATCAGCGCGAGCCTGTTCCGCAGGCTGCCGTTCGACGTGACGCGCGACCTCGCGCCGGTCGGCACGCTCGGATTCTTCGACCTGGTGCTGTGCGTCGATCGGAATTCGCCCCTGCGCACGCTGCCCGACCTGCTGGCCCACGCCCGCGCGCATCCCGGCAAGCTCACGATCGGGACGATCGCGATCGGCTCGACGCAGCACCTCGCCGCCGAGCTCTTCCAGTCGCGCGCCGGCATCGACGCCGTCATCGTGCCTTACAAGGGTACGCCGGCGGTGCTCGGCGCATTGCGCGGCGGCGAGATCGACCTGGCCTTCGAGATCCTCGGCCCCGCGTTGCCGCAGATCGCCGGCGGCGCGCTGCGGCCGCTGGCCGTGAGCGCCGCGCGCCGCAACCGCGTGCTGCCGACGACGCCGACCGTGCAGGAGGCCGGCGTCACCGGCTACGACGTGGCGTCGTGGAACGCGCTGGCAGTGCCCGCGGGAACGCCGCAGCCCGTCGTCGTGCGGCTGAATGCCGCGATCCGCGACGCGCTCGCCGTGCCTGCCGTCGCCCAGCGCCTGCTCGAGATGGGCGTGCGCCCGCAGGCCGGCACGCCGATCGAGCTCGAGACATTGCTCGCCAGCGAGATCCGGCGCTGGCGCGCCGTGATCGTGGCGGCCGGCATCACACCGCAATAAGCGATCTGCGAAACGTGGCTATTGCGCGGCGTGCGCTGCAGCATCGGTTAACGTCGTGCGAGGCTCCCCGGCCCGGAGGCGCGCGATGAAGACAGGCAGGCGGCAGATCCCCGGCACGACGATCTTCGACGGCGAGCAGGCGCGCAAGGGCTACGCCCTGAACAAGATGTGCTACTCGTTCAACGACGCGGCCAATCGTGAAGCGTTCCTGCGCGACGAGGACGCCTACTGCGCGAAGTACGCGCTGAATCCGCAGCAACGCGAGGCGATCCGCGCGCGCAACGTGCTGCAGCTGCTCGAGGCGGGCGGCCACGTCTACTACCTGGCCAAGTTCGCCGGCATTTTCGGGCTCGACGTCCAGGACATCGGGGCGCAGCAGACCGGCATGACCAAGGAACAGTTCAAGGCCATGCTGGTGGCCGCCAGGGGGTAAGCGCCATGGCACGGATCATCGGGGGCATCACCACTTCGCACGTGCCGGCCATCGGCGGCGCGATCCACCGGCGCCTGCAGGACGATCCGTACTGGAAGCCGTTCTTCGACGGTTACCCGCCGGTGCGCAAGTGGCTGGCCGAAGCCCGGCCCGACACCGTCGTCGTCGTTCACAACGACCACGGGCTGAACTTCTTCCTCGACAGGATGCCCACCTTCGCGGTGGGCGCCGCGCCGCAATACCGCAACGCCGACGAAGGCTGGGGCATCCCGACCCTGCCGCCGTTCACAGGCGATCTGGATCTCTCCTGGCACATGATCGAGTCGCTGGTGGCCGACGAGTTCGACATCGTCACCTGCCAGGAGATGATGGTCGACCACGGTTTCTCGCTGCCGATGGCGCTTCTGTGGCCGACCCAGGACTGGCCGGTGCGCGTCGTGCCCGTGGTGGTCAACACGGTGCAGGCGCCGCTGCCGACGGCCGCGCGCTGCCTGCGCTTCGGCGAGGCGATCGGGCGCGCGATCCAGTCGTGGGAGTCCGACCGGCGCGTCCTGGTGATGGGCACCGGCGGCCTGTCGCACCAGCTCGACGGCACGCGCGCGGGTTACATCAACAGGGAGTTCGACCTGAAGTTCATGGCAAGCATGATCGACGACCCGAAGTGGGCCACGCAGTATTCCATCGAGGAACTGGTGGAACTGACCGGCACCCAGGGCATCGAACTGCTCATGTGGCTGGTCGCGCGCGGCGCGCTGCCCGGAAAGGTCCGCAGGCTGCACTCCAATTACCACATCCCGATCTCGAACACCGCCACGGGGCTGATGCTGATGGCGGCCTGACGGCCACGAACGCGAGGCGCGCCGCAGGACCGGCCGGTCGTGAGCTACAGGATGTAGCGCGCCAGGTCCTCGCTCTTCGCGAGGTTCGCCAGGCGGGCGTCGACGAAGGCCGCGTCGATCGTCACCGTCTCGCCGCTGCGCCGCGCGGCGCCGAACGAGACTTCTTCGAGCAGCTTCTCCATCACGGTGGACAGCCGTCGCGCACCGATGTTCTCGGTCTTCTCGTTCACCGACGAGGCAATCTCGGCGAGCCGGCGCACGCCGTCGGGTGTGAAGACGAGCCGCACGCCCTCGGTGGCGAGCAGCGCCTCGTATTGCCGCGCGAGGCTGGCGTCGGTCTCCACGAGGATGCGCACGAAGTCATCGGCCGACAGCGAACCGAGTTCGACGCGGATCGGCAGGCGGCCCTGCAGCTCGGGGATCAGGTCGGACGGCCGCGACAGGTGGAAAGCGCCCGACGCGATGAACAGGATGTGATCGGTGCGCACGACCCCGTAGCGGGTGTTGACCGCGGTGCCCTCGATCAGCGGGAGCAGGTCGCGCTGCACCCCCTGGCGCGAGACGTCGGCGCCGTGCGTGTCGCCGCGCGAAGCCACCTTGTCGATCTCGTCGATGAAGACGATGCCGTTCTGTTCGACCGCGCCGAGTGCCTTCGCCTTGATCTCGTCGTCGTTGACCAGCCTGGCGGCCTCTTCGTCGGCGAGCAGCTTCATCGCGTCGCCGATGCGCAGCTTGCGCGGCTTGCGCCGCCCCGGCAGGTTCGCGAACAGCGACTGCAGCTGCTGGGTCATCTCCTCCATGCCGGCTGGCCCCATCAGCTCCATCGCCGGCATCGACATCGACAACTCGATCTCGATCTCCTTGTCGTCGAGCTCGCCCTCGCGCAGCTTCTTGCGGAACTTCTGGCGCGTGGCCGAGTCGGGCGACTCGCCGCCCTCGGACGAGCCGAAGCCGACGTTGCGCGGCGGCGGCAGCAGCGCATCGAGCACGCGGTCTTCGGCGGCATCGAGCGCGCGCTGGCGCACGCGCCCCGTTTCCTGCTCGCGCACCTGCTTGACGGCCATCTCGGCCAGGTCGCGGATGATGGTGTCGACGTCGCGCCCGACGTAGCCGACCTCGGTGAACCTGGTCGCCTCCACCTTGATGAACGGCGCGTTCGCGAGCCGCGCCAGGCGCCTCGCGACCTCGGTCTTGCCCACGCCGGTGGGCCCGATCATCAGGATGTTCTTCGGCGTGATCTCCTGGCGCAGCGGCTCGGCAACCTGCTGCCGGCGCCAGCGGTTGCGCAGCGCGATGGCCACCGCGCGCTTGGCTGCGTCCTGCCCGACGATGTGCTTGTCGAGCTCGGAGACGATCTCTTCCGGTGTCATCGGGGTCATGGCAACTCGCGCGCGCGGCCGGGCGTCAGCCGAGCGTCTCGATCGTGTGGTGCTGGTTGGTGTAGATGCAGATCTCGCCGGCGATTGCCAGCGCCTTGCGCACGATCGTCTCCGCGTCGAGCCCGGTGTTCTCGAGCAGCGCGCGCGCGGCCGACTGCGCGTACGGCCCGCCACTGCCGATCGCGATCAGACCGTGCTCGGGTTCGAGCACGTCGCCGTTGCCGGTGATGACCAGAGACGCTTCGCGATCGGCCACCGCGAGCATCGCCTCGAGGCGGCGCAGCATGCGGTCGGTGCGCCAGTCTTTGGCGAGTTCGACGGCCGCACGCACCAGATGCCCCGAGTGCTTGTCGAGCTTCGCCTCGAAGCGCTCGAACAGCGTGAATGCATCGGCGGTGCCACCGGCGAAGCCGGCGAGCACCTGATCGCCGTACAGGCGCCGCACCTTGCGCGCGCCTGACTTGATGACGACGTTGCCCAGCGTGACCTGGCCATCGCCACCCAGGGCGACCGCGCCATTGCGCCGCACCGAGACGATCGTGGTGCCGTGGAACTGTTCCATGGATTCGACTATGGGGACGATCGGCGCCGCGACAAGCCCCCGGCCCGCGCAGCGCGCCGGCAGCGGACGTGCCGGGCCTAGATCTTACGCCGGCGGATTTCCGCGAGTTCCTGGATGCCCATGACGAGCATCAGCGCATAGACCAGGTAGTTGGGCTCGATGAACTGTACCTGCTTGCCGGCCGAGCGCATCGCCACGACTTCGTTGAGCAGGTCGCCGGCCGCGACGAACTCCATACGCCGCAGTCCCCGGCAGTCGACCAGCACCGTGCCGTGAGGCGCCGCATGCGCGCGCAAGGCCGGCAATTCTCCGTGCATGCGCCCGAGCATGTCGCCGCGCAGCGCAAACGCCTCGGGCTCGCGCGCCGCCGGCAGCGGCGGAGCCCCGCCGGCCTGCAGCGGTGCATCGGCGGCGGCGGCGCGGATCGCGCCGCCGATCGGCTCCCACGATGGCGGGGAAACCTCGTAGGTGACGCAATACTCGATACTCAGGTCCTCGAAGGCCTGCTGGCGGCCGAGCACGCGCAGCGCCTGCAGCGCGAGCATCCAGCCCGCTTCGGACGGATCGCGCCGCCCCGGTTCGATCGTGTTGCGGGCGGCCGAGAACAGCGCCTCGGCGCTGCGCACGACCAGGGCGTCCGGCGCCCGCTCGAACTGCGCGAGCAGTCGCAGCAGCGCCTCGGCGGCGGCGATGTCGATGGCCTCGAGCCTGCCGAAATCGACGATCGTCTCGCGTCGCCGCCCCGATGTGGCGATGATCGATTCGACCTGCGCGGCCACCGAACCGTCCAGCCGCGCGGCGAACGCGACGGCGGCGCTGCCGTTGACCGCAGCGCGCGCGGCGCTCGCCGGCGCGCCCAGCGAGTCGCTCCAGCCGGGTGGCGACGACTCGAAGCGCGCCGCGTATTCGAGTGCCAGCGACTCGAATGCGGGCCGGTCGCCCGCCGCCTGGTGCAGGTCGAGCAGCATCAGCCAGGCCAGCGACTGCCAGGCGCCGAGTCCCGGATCGGCCAGCGCCTGGCGCAACGCCACCGAGGCCGGCTGCGCCTGGCCATTGGAATACAGGATCGCGGCCTCTTCGAGCACGCTGGGCAGCGCGGAACGGTTCACGTCGATCGCCAGCGCGTCGGCCTGGTCACCGGGCAACGCGGCACTCGGGTCGGCGTGGGCGGCGGGCGTTGCCGGCCTGGCGACCGTGGGCGCCTCGGCGCGCTGCGCGCTCCCCGGGCCCGGCGGCACGCGCTCGCCACCCGCGCGCGCGACCACCGCCGCGGCGATCATCTCCGACTCGATCTGGTTGATTTTCTCTTCGGTGCGCCGCGCGGCTTCACGCTGGGCGGCCAGCGTATCGGGGCTCGGGCCAGGTCGCGAATCGGCGGTTCGCGCCAGCAACGCCTCGCGCGCCCGGCGCGACTCGTGCCTTTCCTTGCGATTGAACAGCGAAAAGACCACCTGGACCTTTCGATACGGCGCTGAAGGCAGGCCGCGGCAGCAGGTGCCACGACCCGTTTCGGAGTGCCGGGCCAGTCTAGCACGCACCCCTTCGCGCCGATCGTGCAGCGGCCGACCGCGAGTCGGCCGTCAGCCGCCTGTCATCGGCGGTCAGTCTCCGTAGAGTTTCTGCCGCAGTTCGCGGCGCTGCTGCGCCTCGAGCGAGAGCGTGGCGGTGGGGCGCGCCAGCAGGCGCGGGACGCCGATCACCTCGCCGGTTTCCTCGCAGTAGCCGTAGTCGCCGCTGTCGATGCGCGCCAGCGACTGCTGGACCTTCTTGAGCAGCTTGCGCTCGCGGTCGCGGGTGCGCAGCTCGAGCGCATGCTCTTCCTCGATCGTTGCGCGATCGGCCGGGTCGGGGACGATCACCGTCTCACGCAGGTGCTCGGTGGTTTCGCCGGCATTGGCGAGCAGGTCCTTTTCCATCTGCTGCAGGCGATGGCGGAAGAACGCCAGCTGCGCATCGTTCATGTAGTCCGAATCGGGCATCTGAAGCAGCTCCGCCTCGGTCAGGGGTCTCTTGTCCTTCGTTGCTGCCATGGCCTCTGTACCTGTGCGCCCGTCGGGCGCTGCCTGCGGGAAATGCCTGGGTGGAACGGAGCGCGTCGCGCCGCAAGCGGCGGATCATGCCAGACACTGCTCCAGGCCCTTGATGAAGGTGTCTTTCGGAAGGTTCCTTCCAATGAAGACCATCCTGCTGGCCCGCCGTTCGGCGGGTTTCCAGCGTCGTCCGGCGTCGGCGCCCATCATCATGTGGACACCCTGGAAGACCGTCTGCCGGTCGGACCCCTTCATGTAAAGCACGCCTTTATACCTCAACATGTCGGGTCCGTAAACCTGGATCAGGCCGGACAGGAAATCCTCCAGTTTCAGCGGATCGAACGGCTTGCCGGAACGGAAGACGAACGACTGCACCGCGTCGTCGTGGTGGTGCTCGTCGCTCTCCAGGAACGCCGGGTCGATTTCGAGCACTGCGTTCAGGTTGAAGCCGCGGATGTCGAGGATCTCGGCAATGGGTGCGTCGCCGAAGTGCACGGCACGCACCGGCGCGCGCGGGTTCATCCGGCCCAGCCGCGCCCGCAGCCGCTCCTGCGTGGACGCATCGACCAGATCGACTTTCGACATCAGGATGCGGTCGGCGAAACCGACCTGCTCCTGCGCTTCCCGGTGCTCGTCGAGCTGGCGCTCGCCGTGGCGCGCATCGACGACGGTGATCACCGCGTCGAGCAGATAGTAATCCGCGATGTCGTCGTCGATGAAGAAGGTCTGCGCCACCGGGCCGGGATCGGCCATGCCGGTGGTCTCGATCATCACCCGCTCGAAGGCGATTTCGCCGCGCTGGCGGCGCGCGCGAAGATCGCCCAGGATGCGCACCAGGTCGCCGCGCACGGTGCAGCAGATGCAGCCGTTGTTCATCTCGACGATCTGCTCGTCGCGCTCCTGGAGAAGCAGGTCGTTGTCGACGCCTTCCTCGCCGAACTCGTTTTCGATCACCGCGATGCGGTGGCCGTGCTGTTCCTGCAGGATGCGGTTGAGCAGCGTGGTCTTGCCGCTGCCGAGAAAGCCGGTGAGGATGGTCACCGGAACGTGCGTGTCGGCCATGTCGATCCCTCTCTGGACCGGGCATTCTACGGGCGCCGCCGCAGCAGCGCCGGCAGCGGGGGCATGTGTCAGGACCCGCGCCGCCGCGCGCGCGGGTGGGCGGCGTCGTAGACCGCCGCCAGCCGCTGGAAATCGAGCGACGTGTACACCTGGGTCGTCGCGATGCTCGCGTGCCCAAGCAGCTCCTGCACCGCACGCAGATCGCCGCTGGACTGCAGCAGGTGGCTGGCGAACGAATGCCGCAGCACGTGCGGATGCACGTCGGCCGGCACGCCCCGGACGATCGCCAGCCGCTTCAGCCGCACCTGCACCGTCCGGTTGGCGAGCCGGCGCCCGCGCCCGCTCAGGAACAGGGCCCGCTCCTCGCAACCCGGGTGCCGCGCGCACCAGGCCGCGCGTTCGTCGAGCCATCGGTGCAGCGCCTCGCGCGCGGCACTGCCGATCGGCACCGCGCGCACGCGCCCGCCCTTGCCGCACACCGTCGCCTCGGCCTCGTCGAGGTCGATCCATCCGGTGGAGGCGGCCGGCGGGCCGTCGAAGTGCCTCAGGTCGAGCGACGTGAGCTCGGACAGGCGCAGCCCCGACGAGTAGAAGAGTTCGAGCATCGCCTGGTCGCGCGCAGCCTCGAAGCCATCGCCCGCGGCCGCGGCGGCGAAGCGCACCGCGACGTCGGGCGCCAGCGCCTTGGGAAGGCGCCGCGGCGCACGCGGCGCGCGCACCCCGCGTGCCGGATTCGTGGCCGCCTCGCCCTGGCTGGCGAGCCAGTCGAAGAAGCCACGCCAGGCCGACAGCCGACGGGCGATCGAGCGCGCCGACAGGCCGGCGCGGGCGCTCGCGGCGACCCAGCGCCGCACCCGGTGCTCGGTCACCGCCGACCAGTCGGGTTCGGCCGGCTCCGGCAGCACGGCGGCAGCTCCGGCCCCCTCGCCGATGGCCTGCGGTGGCGCCGCCGTGACGGGCTCAGCCCGCGCGAGTTCGGCCAGTGCGCGCAGGTCGAGCCGATAGCCCGCCAGCGTGCGTGGCGAGCAGCCGCGCTCGCTGCGCAGCCGCTCGAGGTAGCGCGCAATCGCCTCGGCGGCCACCGTGGCTCATTCGGCCAGTCGCGACAGCGCCGCGCTGGCGGTTTCGGCGATCCGCTCGAGGAACGCGGTGCCCATGCCGGAACGAAAACGCTCGGGGTCGGCCGATCCGAGCACGATCAACCCGAACGCGTTCGGATCGACCCCCTTGCGCAGCGGCAGCAGCGCGATCGAACGCGTGCCGGCACCGGCCTCGGGCAGCCAGCCCGCCGCCTGGAATTCGGAATTCGGCCCGCAGAACGGCTCGCGCATGCCGTTGGTCAGCGTGATCACGTCCACCGGCACCGGCTGCGCGCAATCGAGCCCGAGATGCGCCTCGCGCAGCGCCCACAGCCGCATCGCGACCTGCGGCACCGAAAACGCCGTGCGCAGGCCGTCGACCACGAGACCGGGCAATTGCGCCGGGTCGGCGGCCAGCAGCAACTGGCGCGTCCAGCGCTGCAGCTTCTCGCTGATCGCGTCGTTCTCCTGGCCGATGCGCAGCAACTCGGCCAGCTTCATCTCGTGCGCGCGCAGCTTCTCGCGCAACACCTCGAGCTGGCGCTCGTGCAGCGAGATCGCGCGCCCGCCGTGCGGGTGCGGGACGGTGATCGCCGCGAGCAGCTCGGCGTGCGCTTCGAAGAAGCCGGGGTTGTTGCGCAGGTAGCGCGCCACCTCGTCGGCGCCGATGGTGCGATCGGTCATGCGTGGCCCGTGAAGGAAGGAACGAGGATCACCGGCGATGCGTCGGCCGGCAGTTCGATTTCGCCGTCGAAGACGGTCTCGGCCGGCCCCGTCATGCGCACACCGGCACCGTCCCAGGCAATCGCCAGGGTGCCGCCGCGCATCTCGACGTCCACCGGCGAACGCAGCAGCCCGCGACGGATGCCGGCCACCGCGGCCGCGCAGGCGCCGGTGCCGCAGGCGAGCGTCTCGCCGGCGCCGCGTTCCCAGACGCGCAGCCGGATGCGCGACGGCGCGAGCACCTGCAGCCAGCCGGCGTTGACGCGGCGCGGGAAGCGCGCAGCGCTCTCGATCGACGGCCCGTCGCGGCGCACTGGCGCGCGCCCGACGTCATCGACCACCTGGACGGCGTGCGGGTTGCCCATCGATACCAGCGAGACCCAGCGGCGCCCGTCGTCGAGATCGATCGGCCAGAGCAGGTCTTCGCCCAGGGGTTGCGGCTGCAGGCCGCCCGCGTCGAACGGGATCGACGCGGGATCGAACGCCGGCACGCCCATCTCGACCGTGACCCGGCCGTCGCCCTCGAGTCGCGGCTCGATCACGCCGCCCATCGTCTCGACGCGGATCGCGCGCTTGTCGGTGAGCCCCTGCTCGCGCACGAAGCGCACGAAGCAGCGCGCGCCGTTGCCGCACTGCTCGACCTCGCCGCCGTCAGCGTTGAAGATCCGGTAGCGGAAATCGACGCCGACACCGCGCGCGGGCTCGACCAGCAGCAGTTGATCGGCACCGATGCCGACGTGCCGGTCGGCCAGGAAGCGTCTTTGCGCCTGCGACAGGCACACCGACTGGCGCACGCCGTCGATCACGACGAAGTCGTTGCCGGCACCGTGCATCTTCGTGAAGCGCAATTTCATCGCGCCGATTATCGCCGATACGGCCTGGCCTCGCCGGACGGACGCGTCTTGAAGCGCTTGTGACTCCACAGGTATTGCGCCGGCATCTCGAGCACGCGCTCCTCGATGAACCGGTTCATGCGTCGCGTCGCCGCTTCCAGGTCGTCCCCGGGGAAATCCTCCCAGGCGGGGTAAAAGCGCGCGACATAACCATCGTCGGTCATCGTGGTGACCATCGGCACCACCGTGGCGCCGGTGATGCGTGCGAGCCGTGCCACGGAGGTGACGGTCGCGGCGGGCACGCCGAAGAAGGGCACGAACAGCGCGTCGCGTGCGCCCAGGTCCATGTCGGGCAGGAAATAGAACGGCAGTCCTTCGCGCAGCGCCTTCACCGCGGGGCGCAGGCCCTCGGTGCGCAGCAACATGCGTCCGTCGTTGAAGCGCACGCGGCGTTGCGTCATCGCTTCGGTGAACACCCGGCTCTTCTGCGCCGCATACATGGATGCGAGCTGCAC
Source organism: Burkholderiaceae bacterium (assembly GCA_021463505.1). Lineage (GTDB taxonomy): Bacteria > Pseudomonadota > Gammaproteobacteria > Burkholderiales > Burkholderiaceae_E > Zeimonas. The sequence goes on from JAJTYR010000047.1 coordinate 18,843, forward strand.
CTCGAGCGACAGACGGATGCCGCCGGCGTCCAGGCCGACGAAGTGCGGCCCGAGCAGGATCAGCGGGCGCCCGCGGTGCCGCTCGAAGTGCTCGACGCCCTCGAGCCGGCACAGCCGGCGGATGCGCTGCGGCGAGCCGTACCAGAAGATGAAGCGCTCGAAGAAGCTGCGCGTGAAGTAACGGAAGTGACCGCGCGCCACCTCGCCGCGCCGGGCTTCGCTCCAGTCGGGAAAGCACAGGCGCAGGTTGGTGCGCGTGACGCGCCGGCGCGGCACGGCGAGCAGCCAGGCGAGCGCGCCGGCGAATTCGCCGAGCCGGCGCACCAGCGGATACGGGAGCCGCGAGATGCCCCGCATCAGCAGCAACGCCAGCCTGACGAGCGGCTCCGACACCCCGACCCTCAATCGGGCGCGCCCGCCGCCGCGGGACGTTTGTAGCGGTTGTAGCCCCACAGGTACTGCGACGGAAAGCGGCGGATGAGGCCCTCCATCCGGGCGTTCAGCGCCTCGGGAGTCGGGGTTTCGTCCATCGTCTCCAGATGCAGGCGCCAGCCGCGTGCGCCGCCGAGCCGCTCGCCAACCGCCAGCACCACCTGCGCTCCAGGCTGCTCGGCGAGTCGCTGCGGCAGCGTCATCGTCCACGCAGGCCGGCCGAAGAACGGCGCCCAGCGCCCCTGGCCCGCATCAGGCACCTGATCGGGCAGCAGGCCCACCGCTTCGCCGGCACGCAGTGCACGCAGCAGCGCCCGCACTCCGGCGAGCGTCGCCGGCACCGCACGCATCGCACCGGTCGCGCGCGAGAACTCGGCCAGCGGGCGCATCCAGGCCTGCCTCGGCGGCTTGTAGAGCACCGTGACCGGCGCGCGGCTCGCGTAGAAGCGCGCGATCACCTCGAACGCGCCCAGGTGCGGTGCGAGGAACACGATCGCACCGCGCGCCTCGGCGGCTTCCAGCACCGGCAGGTCGTCGCAGACCACCCGGCGCGCCAGTTCGGCCGGCGCGCAGCGCCACACGAACGGCAATTCGCCGACCATCCGCCCGGCCTCGACGGCAGCACGCCAGAGGTCGCGCGTCGAGCCGTAGCCCGCGGCGCGCAGGTTCGCGCGCAGCTTGCGCCGGTAGCCGGCCGACAGCAGGAACGCGGTGACGCCGAATGCAGCGCCGAACGCCTGCAGCCAGCCCAGCGGGAAGACACCGAGCATCCGCGCGAGCGCGACCAGCACGCGGCCAGGCAGGCGGTCGGTGGAGTCGGGTTGTACGGACTGGACGGACATCGGCTCCAGGGGGGCTGACGCGCCGGCGCGAATGCGCCGGGGCGCGGCGCGAGTCTATGCGATCCGGACCCCTTCGTCTCGCATGCGGCCCGCACCGCGACGGCTCGACATATAATCGGACCGCCCCCCGTTTCCCGGCGGGGCGACCCGGTCGACTGGCGCTCGCGCCGCCGCCTTGACAGGAGAGATGCGTGGCAAACGAATTCCTGTTCACCTCCGAATCGGTTTCCGAAGGGCACCCGGACAAGGTGGCCGATCAGATTTCGGACGCGATTCTCGACGCCATCCTCGCGCAGGATCCGCGCTCGCGCGTGGCCGCCGAGACGCTGTGCAACACCGGCCTGGTGGTGCTGGCCGGTGAGATCACCAGCCGGGCCAACGTCGACTACATCCACGTCACGCGCGACACGCTCAAGCGGATCGGCTACGACAACACCGAATACGGCATCGACTACAAGGGCTGCGCGGTGCTGGTCGCCTACGACAAGCAGTCGCCCGACATCGCGCAGGGCGTCGACAAGGCCGGCGACGACAACCTCGACCAGGGCGCCGGCGACCAGGGACTGATGTTCGGCTACGCCTGCGACGAGACGCCCGACCTGATGCCGGCGGCGATCTACTACGCGCACCGGCTCGTCGAGCGCCAGTCCGGGTTGCGCCGCAACGGCACGCTGCCCTGGCTGCGGCCCGACGCCAAGTCGCAGGTCACGCTGCGCTACGCCGACGGCCGGCCGGTGGCCGCCGACACCGTAGTCATCTCGACCCAGCACGCGCCCGAGATGACCCAGGAACAGATCCGCGAGGCCGTCATCGAGCAGATCATCGAGCCGGTGATCCCGCCCGGGTTGCGCAAGGGCGATGTGCGCTACCTCGTCAACCCCACCGGCCGCTTCGTGGTCGGCGGACCGCAGGGCGACTGCGGTCTCACCGGGCGCAAGATCATCGTCGACACCTACGGCGGCGCCGCGCCGCACGGGGGCGGTGCGTTCTCCGGCAAGGATCCCTCCAAGGTCGACCGCTCGGCCGCCTACGCGGCCCGTTACGTCGCCAAGAACATCGTGGCGGCCGGTCTGGCCCGCAAGTGCCTGGTGCAGATCTCCTACGCGATCGGCATTGCGCGACCGACCTCGGTGATGGTCACCACGCAGGGCACCGGGCGCATCGACGACGACAGGCTGGCCGCGCTGGTGTCCAGGCATTTCGACCTGCGCCCCAGGGGCATCGTGCAGATGCTCGACCTGCTGCGCCCGATCTACCAGAAGACCGCTTCCTACGGCCACTTCGGTCGCGACGATCCCGAGTTCAGCTGGGAGCGCACCGACCGGGCCGCGGCACTGCGCGCCGACGCCGGCTGAAGCGCCGCCCGCGCGGCGCGCGCCACGGCCTCAGGGCGCGAGCCGCTGGCGCGTCCAGCCACCGTCGCTGCCGCGGCGGTAGGCGATCCGGTCGTGCAGCCGCGATGGGCGCCCCTGCCAGAACTCCCAGTAGTCGGGAGCGAGACGGTAGCCGCCCCAGTGCGGTGGCCGCGGCGGGTGCAGTCCGTACTTCAGCCCGAACTCGGCGGCACGCGCAACCAGCGCGGCCCGCGACTGCAACGGCCGGCTCTGCTCGGACGCCCAGGCGCCGATCCGCGACGCGAGCGGGCGCGACGCGTAATAGGCGTCGGACTCGGCCGCATCGACCCGCGCGACCTGCCCTTCGATGCGCACCACGCGCTCGAGTTCGGTCCAGTGGAACTGCAGCGCGGCCACCGGCCGCGTGGCGAGTTCGCGCCCCTTGCGACTCTCGTAGTTCGTGTACCAGACGATGCCGCGCAGATCGAACGCCTTGATCAGCACCACCCGCGTCGACGGCCTGCCGCCCTCGCCCACCGTCGCGACGGTCATCGCGTTGGGTTCGGGCAGGTCGGCCTGCAGCGCCTGGTCGAACCACACACGGAACTGCTCCAACGGGTCGGGGTGCGCGTGGCGTTCGTCGAATTCGCCACGCTCGTAGCTCTTGCGAAGATCGGCGATCCTGGACATGCGCCCAGTGTAGCGCGGCGCCGCACGGCGCCGTCGAAGTGACGTCAGCGACCATCCATCGGGCGCTGTGGGATCGCCCGCACATCGCCACCCGGCCAGGCTTGGTCGCGGGAACATTCACCGTTTACGCTTGTGCAAGCGGACCCGGCCACGGGTCGTCACGAGGATCGCCCGAATGACCCAGGTCATCGAAACGCAGGGATCACCGCCCGCCGACTTCCCAGTCGACGACGACACGGGCGAATTCATCGTCTATGCCGCACCGGACATGACCGCGGGCGGACTGCAGCGGGTGGACACCCGACGCCTGCTGCAGGGAATGTTCGTCGCCGGGCTCGACCGGCCCTGGTCGGACACGCCGCTGCCGCACGGCGGCCTGCTGGTCGACAGCGACGCGGTGCTGCAGTCGGTGCGCCACTATTGCCGGTTCGTGATGGTCGACGCCGATCGCTCGTCGTCCGGACTGGTCGCCGCGATTCAAGCAGCGGCAGTCCTGTCGGCCGACCCGATGCCGGACGACGGCGCGTGGGCTCCGCACGCCGCGCAGAGCGCGGCTGACGTCGCCGCCGCGACCGCGCAGCACGACACGCCCAGGCGCGCCGCACGCGCCGTGAACGTGCCCAGGCCGCGCGACGACGTCCGTCCGGCCGAGGTCACGCGGGCGAAGATCCTGCGCCTGGTGCGTGAAAGCGACCAAGCGGTGCCGCCGCCCCACGGTGCGCTGTCCGGCGTGCGCCGCTGGCTCGGCCTGGGCCGCGGCAAGGCTGCCGACGACTCGCCCGACACGCGGATGCTGCAACGCGAACAGGCACTGCTGTGCCTGCGTGACCGCTGGGGCGACGCGGTCGGCGCCTGCGATCACGGCGAGGGCGCACCGATCCGCGAATCGATCGCGCTGGCGCGGCCGGTGCACGCACGCCTGGTCGCAGCCACCGACATCGCGGTCCGGCAAGTGCGTCACGGCACGCCCCTCGCACTCGAGCCGCTCGTCGAGGTGGCCGACGCGCTGGCGGCGAGCCTCGCGAACGCACCCCATGCCATGCGCTGGCTCGCTGCCTTCCATGCGGACAACGCGGCAACGCCGAACCCCGCGACGTACGCTGCGGTGCATCTGGCCGATTTCGGTCGGGCGCTTGGCATGGAACTGGCCGCGCTGCGCGAGCTGGCGCTGATCGCACTGCTCGCCGACGTCGGCAAGGCACTGCTGCCGCGCCCCGTGCTCGAACACCCGGGCGTGCTGGAGCCGAGCGACTTCGCGCTGATGAAGCAGCACGTGACGATCGGCCTCGACATCCTGGCGCGTGCGGGCACGCTTCCCGAAGCGGTGCTGCGCGGCGTCGCCGAGCACCACGAACGGCTCGACGGGTCGGGCTACCCTGCCGGGTTGCGCGCCGGCGCGATCGGGCTGCACGGACGGATGGCCGCGATCGTCGACTGCTATTGCGCGCTCACCGCCGCACGTGCCTATGCCAACCCGCTGTCCGCCCAGGATGCCCTCGCGGCGCTGCACGAATGGTCAGGGTCGCTGTTCTGCCGCGATCTGGTCGAGCAATTCGTCCGTGCCATTGGCGCGTTTCCGGTGGGCACGCTGGTCGAGTTGCAGACCGGCGAGGTGGCAGCCGTCGTCGGCCTCGGTTCGGGGAACCGGCTGCAACCGACGCTGGTCATGTTGACCGGCCCGGACAAGGGGCCAGCCAGACGCCCGCCGGACGCCACCGCCGCGCGCCCCGCGCAGGGTTCGGGTCGGCGCACGCAGGTACGCATCGCACGCGGGCTGCCCGCGGGCTCCTTCGGACTGCGGCTCAGGGACTACTTCGCGGTGTCCGCCTGAGCACCGTCCAGCTATAATTCGCGCGATCCCGAGGAGCGCTGCAACGGGTTCCGGCGTCGCCGGAGCCGCCAGGCTCGGGAGTCTCACCCTGTTGCAACGGCGCTCGTTGAACCGTGACCCCCACGGCCGGCGAGCGCGCAGCACCGGCGCCCGCCGTGGCCCCGGCGGGTCGCCCTTTGATGGAGTGACCATGTCTGCCGTACCCAAGACCCCTGGCGTGCCCGACTACCGGGTCGCCGACATCGCTCTGGCCGACTGGGGCCGCAAGGAAATCCGCATCGCGGAAACCGAGATGCCCGGCCTGATGGCGATCCGCGACGAGTACTCGGCGAGCAAGCCGCTCGCCGGCGCGCGCATCAGCGGTTCGCTGCACATGACGATCCAGACCGCGGTGCTGATCGAGACGCTCGCCGCGCTCGGCGCGCAGGTGCGCTGGGCCTCGTGCAACATCTTCTCGACGCAGGACCACGCCGCGGCCGCGATCGCTGCCGCCGGCACGCCGGTGTACGCGATCAAGGGCGAGTCGCTCGAAGACTATTGGGAATACACGCACCGCATCTTCGAGTGGCCCGACGGCCAGCCGTCGAACATGATCCTCGACGACGGCGGCGACGCAACGCTGCTGCTGCACCTGGGCACCCGCGCAGAGAAGGACGCCTCGGTGCTCGGACAGCCGACCAGCGACGAGGAGGTGGCGCTGTTCGCGGCGATCCGCCGGCGGCTCGCGACCGATCCGGGCTGGTACCGGCGGCAGCTCGACGCGATCGTCGGCGTCACCGAAGAGACCACCACCGGCGTCAAGCGCCTGTACCAGATGTCGGCGCGCGGCGAACTGGCGCTGCGCGCGATCAACGTCAACGATTCGGTCACCAAGAGCAAGTTCGACAACCTGTACGGCTGCCGCGAATCGCTGGTCGACGGCATCAAGCGCGCCACCGACGTGATGGTCGCCGGCAAGATCGCGCTGGTGGCCGGCTACGGCGACGTCGGCAAGGGCTCGGCGCAGGCACTGCGCGCGCTGTCGGCGCAGGTGTGGATCACCGAGTGCGACCCGATCTGCGCGCTGCAGGCCGCGATGGAAGGCTATCGCATCGTCACGATGGAGTACGCGGCCGACAAGGCCGACATCTTCGTCACCGCCACCGGCAACAAGGACGTGATCACGCACGCCCACATGAAGGCGATGAAGGACCAGGCCATCGTCTGCAACATCGGCCACTTCGACAACGAGATCGACATCGCGTCGCTCAGGCAGTGCCAGTGGGAGAACATCAAGCCGCAGGTCGATCACGTCATCTTTCCGGACGGCAAGCGCATCATCATGCTGGCCGAAGGCAGGCTGGTGAACCTGGGGTGCGGCACCGGCCACCCGTCGTACGTGATGAGCTCGTCGTTCGCCAACCAGACGATCGCGCAGATCGAGTTGTGGACGCACCGCGACTTCTACGAGCGCGGCAAGGTCTACGTGCTGCCCAAGCACCTCGACGAGAAAGTCGCGCGGCTGCAGCTGAAAAAGCTCGGCGCGATGCTCACCGAACTGAGCCCCGAGCAGGCCGCCTACATCGGCGTGCCGGTCGAGGGGCCCTACAAGCCCGACTCGTATCGCTACTGACGCACAAGCGCGCAACCCGCCGGCGGCGTGCGCGCCGCCGCGCGGCGCGGCGGCGCGGCGGATCATGCGCGTGGACCAGCTCCTCGTCGCGCGCGGCCTGGCGCCGTCGCGCGCC
>JAJTYR010000048.1 GCA_021463505.1 Burkholderiaceae bacterium
TTGGTGGCGCTATCCAGGTGGAGCTGGGCGTGCTGGCGTGAAGCATGGCGCAAAGCGCAGCCATATCGGGGATATGGCGAGCACTTGCAACGAAGAGCGGGCGCATCTGGGCGCGCAAGACGGGCATGGGTGATTGGTTCACAGCTTCTCAGCCGGTGCGGGCCGAGAATCCTGCTGCGGCAAGCCGCGCGAGCAGCGCCGACACATGGTCGGGGCCGCGCGCCTGGACGACGATCCCGACCTCGACGCGCTGCGCGCCAATGCTGCCGAAAGCGCGTTCGTGGCGGATCTCCTCGATGTTGGCCTGTTCGTCGGCCAGCAGCGCGGTGACCTGCGCAAGCGCGCCCGGCGCGTCGCGGATGTCGACGTAGAGCCGCGCCAGCCGACCCGACCGCACCATCCCGCGCTCGATGATCGAAGCGAGCAGCAGCGGGTCGATGTTGCCCCCCGACAGCACGAGGCCGACGCGCCGGCCGCGAAAGTGCTGCGGGTGCCGCAGCAGCGCCGCCAGCGGCACCGCACCGGCGCCTTCGGCGACGGTCTTCTCGACTTCGAGCAGCAGCAGCACCGCGCGCTCGACATCGCCTTCGTCGACCAGCAGCACGTCGTCCACGCAGCGCCGGATGACCGGCAGCGTGCGCTCGCCCAACCGGTCCACGGCAATGCCCTCGGCGATCGAACCGGCACCGAGCGGATGATGACCGCCTTCGATCGCGTCGTGCACCAGCGCGAAGCGCTCGACCTGCACGCCGGTGACCCGGACTCCGGGTTTCAGGTGCTTCGCGGCGGTGGCCACGCCGGCGATCAGGCCGCCTCCGCCCACCGGCACCACCAGGTCGTCGAGACCGGGCTGCGCGGCCAGCATCTCGATGCCGATCGTCCCCTGGCCGGCCATCACCGCATCGTCGTCGAACGGATCGATCATCGTCAGCCCGCGCGCGGCGGCCAGCGCCAGGCCGTGCGTGCGCGCCTCGTCGAAGCGTTCGCCGTGCAGCACCACCTCGGCACCGAAATCGCGGGTGCGCTCGACTTTCACCGACGGCGTGAAGCGCGGCATCACGATCGTCGCCGCGATGCCCAGCCGGCCGGCATGCCAGGCCACGCCCTGCGCGTGGTTGCCGGCCGAGACCGCGACGACGCCGCGCCTGCGTTCGTCAGGCCCGAGCAGCGCAAGCCGGTTCAACGCGCCGCGCTCCTTGAACGAAGCGGTGAACTGCAGGTTCTCGAACTTCAGGAAGACTTCGGCACCGGTGAGTTGCGACAGCGTGCGCGACGCCAGGCAGGGCGTGTCCTGCACATGGCCGGCGAGGCGCCGCGCGGCAGCTTCGATGTCGGCAAATCGCAGGGCGGGCGCATCCATGGCAGTCTCCCCGGCCCGCCCGGTTCGCGCGTCGGGGCCTGGCGGCATCATGCGCCGCCGCGTTCGCGGGCGACAACCGAAGGGCCCCGATACACGTTGTCGGTGCGTGCCGGCGTCGCGCCGCAATGCGCAGGCCGACCCGCTGCGTGCTAACTTATCGCAGATGCACCGCCCAGCGGGGCCGCAGATGCGACGAGCACCGCTCTACAGCCGTTCGGCCCGATCCGGGTCGCCGGACACGCCCGGGCCGACGCCTGTGCCCGACGCTGCCCGGCCGCCCGCACGGCAATCCGGGGGGTGGCGCGCGCTGGCCACGTCGATCGTGCGCGCCGCGCGCCATCGCCGCACGATGCCGGCGGCGGCGGCGCTGATCGCCATGGCATCGGTCACGTTGTGGCTGGCCGTGCCCCGCGCACCGGCGCGCATTGCCCAGGACGACATCGACGCCGCGGTTGTTCAGGCGCTGCTGACGGTGCCGCTGCCCTCGCCCGCCGCACGCGCCTACGCGGTCATCCGGCCGGCGGTGGTGCGCGTGCGTGCGCTCGAAGCACAGCGCGCCGGGCACGCCGACGTGGAGCGCAGCGTCGGCACCGGCGTGGTGATCGTCGACACCGGCACGATCCTCACCAACCTGCACGTGGTCGCCGATGCACCGCGGGTTCGCGTGGAGTTCGCCGATGGTCACGAATCCGATGCGTCGATCGTCGCGCTCGAACCCGAGCAGGATCTCGCCGTGCTGAAAGCGAAGTCGGTCCCCGACGACCTGGTTGCGGCCACGATGCGCTCGACGCGCGACCTGGCGGTCGGTGACCGCGTGGTGGCGGTCGGCTTTCCGTTCGGCATCGGCCCCTCCGCGAGCGCCGGCGTCGTCTCCGGCCTGCGGCGCGAGTTCCGCTCGCCCGAGGGCGAACGACTGCTCACCGGCTTGATCCAGTTCGACGCGGCGGCCAATCCGGGCAACTCGGGTGGCCCGCTGGTGAGCGCCGACGGCGAGGTGATCGGCATCGTCACCGCGATCATGAATCCGACCGACGCGCGCGTCTTCATCGGCATCGGCTTCGCGGTACCGATCGAGACCGCCGCCCGCTCGGCCGGCACGTCGCCGTTCTGACATCCCCCCGGAAACCGCAGGCAACCCACGGATCACCGCAACATGAGCACCCCGATCGACGGCACGGCCGACGTGGCCGCCCTGATGCAGCGTATTCTCTACGAGGTCAAGCGCGTGGTCGTCGGCCAGGATCGCTTCCTCGAGCGGGTGCTGGTGGCGATGCTGGCGCAAGGGCACCTGCTGGTCGAAGGCGTCCCCGGTCTGGCCAAGACGCTCACGGTCAAGACGCTCGCACGCACCATCCGCGGCGGCTTCCGGCGCATCCAGTTCACACCCGACCTGGTACCGGCCGACCTGGTGGGCACGCGCATCTACAATCAGAAGACCGGCGAATTCGCCACCGCGCTCGGGCCGGTCTTCACCCACCTGCTGCTCGCCGACGAGATCAATCGCGCGCCCGCCAAGGTGCAGAGCGCGCTGCTCGAAGTGATGCAGGAGCGCCAGGTGACGATCGCCGGCGAAACGCATCCGGTGCCCGAACCGTTCCTGGTGATGGCCACGCAGAACCCGATCGAGACCGAAGGCACCTACCCGCTACCCGAGGCGCAGGTCGACCGCTTCATGATGAAAGTACTGGTCGGCTATCCGAGCGAGGAGGAGGAATTCGTGATCGTCGAGCGCGTGACCGGCCCGCAGGTGCCGGTGGCCGCCGTCGCCACGACCGCGCAACTGCACGCGCTGCAGCGCGAATGCCGCACGGTGTACGTCGACCCGTCGCTCACGCAATACGCGGTGCGGCTGGTCGCCGCCACCCGGGAACCGGCGCGCTGCGGCCTGGCGGACCTGTCGCGCTTCGTCACTTTCGGCGCCAGCCCGCGCGCGACCATCCACCTGATCGAGGGTGCGCGGGCCCTGGCCTGCCTGCGCGGCCGGCGCTACGCGCTGCCCGAAGACGTCGTCGACCTGGTGCCCGACGTCCTGCGCCACCGGCTCGTGCTCTCTTACGAGGCGCTCGCCGAATCGGTGAGTGCCGACCGCCTGATCCAGCGAATCATGGAAGCGCTGCCCGCGCCGCAGGCACCGCTGCGCCACCATGCCGACCTCGCCGCGAACGCCTGAGTCCGCTTCGGCCGACGAGATCCTGCGTCGGCTCGAGTGGACCGTGCTGCGCCGGCTCGACGGCCTGCTGCAGGGCGACTACCGGACGCTGTATCGCGGTAGCGGGCTGGACCTCGCCGATCTGCGCGAATACCAGCACCACGACGACGTGCGCTACATCGACTGGAACGTGACCGCACGGTTGCAGACACCGTACGTGCGCGAGTACAACGAGGCGCGCGAGCTGGCCGGCTGGCTGCTGCTCGACCTGAGCGGCTCGGTCGACTTCGGCTCGCAGCGGATCACCAAGCAATCGCTCGCACGCGACTTCTGCGCGGTGCTTGCGCGTCTGCTCACGCGCCGCGGCAACCGCGTGGGCGCCATCCTCTACGGCGCCGGCATCGAGGCGATCATCCCGGCGCGTGGCGGGCGCACGCAGGTGCTGCAGATCCTGCACCGGATCGCCACGCGCCCGCCGGCGCCGCGCTCGCCGGGCACCGACCTGGGTGCGCTGCTGGCCGCCGCGCAACGGATGATGGCGCGGCGATCGCTCGCGTTCGTCGTCTCCGATTTCCTCGCCGTGCCCGGCTGGGAGCAGGCGCTGGGCAGGCTCGCGCAGCGCCACGAGATCGTCGCGGTGCGGCTGGTCGACCCGCTCGAGCGAGCGCTGCCCGACCTCGGACTGCTGGTCATGCAGGACGCCGAGACCGGCGAGCAGTTGTTCGTCGACACGCACGAGCGCGCGCTGCGCCGGCGTTTCGGGCAGGCGGCCGGCCGCCGCGAACAGGCGCTGCGTGCGAGCTTCTGGCGCGCCGGCGTGGACGCGCTCGAACTGTCCACCGACGAGGATCTGGTCGACGCGATCCTGCGCTTTGCCGAACTGCGCGCGCGGCGCAGCCGCCTCGCCGCCGGCGGCGGCCTGCCGGCGCGCACCGGAGCGACACGATGAAGTTCCTCTGGCCGGCGATGCTGTGGCTGCTGCTCGCACTGCCGGTGCTGGTCGCCGCCTATGGGTGGCTGCTGCACCGACGCCGGCGCACGGCGCTGCGCTACCCGGGACTGGCGATCGTGCGCGAGGCCATCGGTCGGGGCCACGGCGTGCGGCGTCACCTGCCACCGCTGCTGTTCCTGCTCGCGCTCGCGGCGATGATCGTCTCGATCGCGCGGCCCACTGCCGTGGTGACGTTGCCGGCGCAATACGAGACCGTGATCCTGGCGATGGACGTGTCGGGCAGCATGCGCGCCACCGACGTCGAGCCGACGCGGATGGCCGCCGCGCAGACCGCCGCACGCGCCTTCGTCGGCGAGCAGCCGGCCAACGCGCGCATCGGCGTGGTCGCCTTCGGCAGCAGCGCCACGCTGGTGCAGCCGCCGACGCACAGCCGCGAGGACATCCTCGCGGCGATCGACCGCTTCGAACTGCAGCGCGGTACCGCGGTGGGCAACGGCATCCTGGTCGCGCTGAAGACGATCTTCCCCGGCCAGGAGTTCGAGCTGCCGTCGCTGGGACCGCGCTGGCGCGCGGGGCGCGGAATGCCGCTCGACACCGAGCGCAGCGCCGAGCGCGGTACCGGCGCGGCCCGCGCTGCGCCGCAGGCGGGCGCACCCGGTTCGTATGCGTCGGCGGTGATCATCCTGCTGTCCGATGGCCAGACGACCACCGGCCCCGACCCGATCGAGGCTGCACGGCTGGCGGCAGAGCGCGGGGTGCGCATCTACACGGTGGGCATCGGCACGCCGAACGGCGAGATCCTGGTGGGCGACGGCTGGTCGATGCGCGTGCGGCTCGACGAGGAAGCGCTGCAGGCGATCGCGCAGGTCACGCGCGGCACCTACTTCTACGCCGGCACCGCCGCCGAGTTGAAGACCGTCTACGAGACGATGAACTCGAAGATGGTGCTCGAGCGGCGCGAGAACGAAGTCACCGCACTGTTCTCGGCCGCCGCCGCGGTGGCGGCGCTGCTCGCCGCGCTGCTGTCGATGCTCTGGTTCGGGCGCGTGTTCTGAACGGCGGCGACGCCGCTGCATCACGCAACGACTACCAGCCCCACAGCAACCGGCGCGCCACCCACCCGACGAGCCCTCTGTCGTTGCGCACGCGCGCCCAGCCGTCGTGATGAGCGAGCGTGCGCAACACCTCGCCGTAGGCGGCCCGGGCGACGATGCGGCTGCGCGTGTCCGGCGCGCTGCGGACATTGGCGACTTTCACCTTGACGACGTAGTGCGGCACCTTGCCGGTCAGCGACCTGAACACCCAGCCTTCGTCGCTCTCGAAGTCGCGCACGCGCAGCCACCGGCCCTGGCGTGCCAGCACCTGCAGCGGATAACCGCGAGACAGGATCCAGGTGACCTCGTGGCCGGTGCCCGGACCGGAACGCAGGTGGATCTCGGGGCGCGCGACGCTGACCATCTCGCGCGCCTGGGCCGCCTGCATGAGCAGCAGCATCAGCAGCGCGAAAACGACCCCCGGCAGCCGTCGTGTCCCTGTCATCGATTTCCCCCCTGCAAACGAAGTGACGAAAAATCCCGGTCAGCCCGCCTCGAGCGCGGGTTCCTGCATCGCGGCGACCTGCTCGCGCAACTCGAGCACGCGGTCCTGCCAGTAGCGCTGCGTGCCGAACCACGGGAACGCCGCCGGGAACGCCGGATCGTCCCAGCGCCGCGCGATCCACGCCGCGTAGTGGATCAGGCGCAGCGTGCGCAGCGGCTCCACCAGCTGCAGCTCACGTCGGTCGAGAGCGGCGAAGTCCTCGTAGCCGGCCAGCAGGTGCGCGAGCTGACGCGTCATCGACGCACGGTCGCCCGACAGCAGCATCCACAGGTCCTGCACCGCCGGTCCGTTGCGCGCGTCGTCGAAGTCGACGAAGTGCGCACCCTCATCGGTCCACAAGACGTTGCCCGCGTGACAGTCGCCGTGCAGCCTGCCGACGCGCACGCCGGCCGCGCGGTCGAATGCGCGGCGCACGGCGTCGATCGCCTGGTCGACGATGCCGGTCCAGGCCGGCAGCAGGTCGGCCGGGATGAGCCGGTGTGCGAGCAGCCAGTCGCGCGGCTCCACGCCGAAGCTCTCGACGTCGAGCGTGGGCCGCAGCTCGAAGCGCGTCGTGGCGCCCACCACGTGGATGCGGCCGATGAAGCGACCGATGCGCTCCAGCGTGGCCGGATCGTCGAGTTCGGGCGCGCGCCCGCCGCGTCGCGGGTAGACCGCGAAGCGATAGCCTTCGTGCTCGCCCAGGGTGGTGCGTGCGTCGCCCAGCGGCAGCGGTGCGACCACCGGAATCTCGCGGGTCGCCAGTTCGGCGACGAATCCGTGCTCCTCGCGGATCTGCGCCACGCTCCAGCGCCCGGGCCGGTAGAACTTCGCCACCAGCGTGCGCCCGTCCTCGAGGCTCACCTGGTAGACGCGATTCTCGTAGCTGTTCAGCGCGAGGAAGCGGCCGTCGCCGCGCAAGCCGACCGACTCGAGCGCATCGAGCATGCAGTCGGGCGTCAGACGCGCGAACGGCGCATGCGACTCGGGTACCATCGGCCGATTCTACGGCGAACGCCGGATGCGCCACCTGCTCGCCGGCGCCGGTGCCCGGACTGCCACCCGTGCCCGACTCCGGACTCACGATCCCCGATCCCCGATTCGAACACAGCCGGATCCACAGAACGTGATCTTCGTCACCGGCGGCGCCGGCTTCATCGGTTCGAACTTCGTCCTCGAATGGTTGCGCATCGTCGGAGAAGACGTCGCCAACGTCGACGCCCTCACCTATGCGGGCAACCTGTCGAATCTCGCGTCGTTGTCGGGCGATCGCCGGCACGTCTTCCGTCGCGCGGACATCTGCGACGTCGACGCGATGGCGGCACTGCTGCGCCGCTATCGTCCGCGCGCGATCGTGCACCTGGCCGCCGAGAGCCACGTCGACCGCTCGATCCACGCGCCCGCAGCATTCGTCAGGACCAACGTGGTCGGCACCGCGACCCTGCTCGAAACGAGCCTGGCCTACTGGAACACACTGCCTTCGCCGGAAAGGCAGGCGTTTCGCTTCCTGAACGTTTCGACGGACGAAGTCTACGGCTCGCTCGGCCCCCACGAGCCCGCCTTCACCGAGACGCACCCTTGCCGGCCGAACAGCCCGTACTCGGCCTCCAAGGCCGGCGCCGACCACCTGGTGCGCGCCTACCATCACACCTATGGCCTTCCGGTCCTGACGACGAATTGCTCGAACAACTACGGGCCGTATCAGTTCCCCGAGAAGCTGATTCCGCTGACGATCGCCAACGCACTGGCCGCAGAACCGCTGCCCGTCTATGGCGACGGCTTGCACGTACGCGACTGGCTCTACGTCACGGATCACTGCTCGGCGATCCGCCGGGTGCTCGAAGCCGGCCTGCCCGGCCAGACCTACAACATCGGCGGCAACGCCGAGCGCACCAACATCGAACTGGTCCGGCAGGTGTGCGCGCTGATGGACGAGCGACGACCCGATCCGGCCGGCCCTCACGCGCGCCGGATCCGCTTCGTGCCAGACCGCCCGGGCCACGATCGCCGTTACGCGATCGACGCATCGAGGATCGAGCGCGAACTCGGCTGGCGTCCCGCCGAGACCTTCGACTCGGGGCTGGCCCGCACCGTCGACTGGTACCTCGCCAACCCGGGCTGGGTGTCGAACGTGGTCTCGGGGGAATACCGCAACTGGAGCCCGGGTCTGCCGGACACCGCACCGTGAAAATCGTCGAGACCGACCTGCCCGGTGTACTCCTGATCGAGCCGCACATCTTCGAGGACGCGCGCGGCTACTTCATGGAGACCTGGAACGAGCGCGACTTTCGTCGCGCAGGCATCGCCGCGCGGTTCGTTCAGGACAACCACTCGCACTCGCGCAAGGGCGTTCTGCGGGGTCTGCACTATCAACTGGCCAGGCCGCAGGGCAAACTCGTACGCGTGGCTCACGGCGAGATCTTCGACGTTGCGGTGGACCTGCGGCGACATTCTCCCCGTTTCGGACGCTGGACCGGCTCTCTCCTGTCGGACAGCAACCGCCGGATGGCCTGGGTTCCGCCGGGCTTCGGCCACGGGTTCCTGGTGCTGTCTGCGTCGGCCGACGTGATCTACAAAGTCACCGCGCCGCGGCACGAGGCAGGCGAGCGCTGTCTGAAGTGGAACGACCCGGCGCTCGGCATCGAATGGCCGTTGCATCGTCTGGACGACGCGGCGCCGCTGACGTCGCCGCGGGACGCGATCGCACCCGTGCTTGCCGATGCCGAGGTCTACGAGCAGGCAGATGCCAGCCGCTGCACCGGATCGTGACGGGCACGCGGGGGCAGGCCGGCTTCGAGCCTCCCAGGCCGACCTTGCCGGCGGCAGCCCCTTTGCGCGCCGCCGCCGCTGGCCTACGATCCTGCCGGAATGCGGCTGCCCGCGGCGGGCGCCGGCGCGCTGGAGCGAACGATGAAGGTCGGAGTCCCGAAGGAGATCAAGGTCCACGAATACCGCGTCGGCCTGACGCCGGAGTCGGTGCGCGAATACGTCCACCGCGGCCACGAGGTGATGGTCGAGACGCAGGCAGGCGCGGCCATCGGCGCCGGCGACGACGCCTACCGGCAGGCCGGCGCGACCGTGCTCGCCGACGCGCGCGCGGTCTACGACGCCGCCGAAATGATCGTCAAGGTGAAGGAACCGCAGACGGCCGAGATCGCGATGCTGCGGCCGCGGCAGCTGCTGTTCGCCTACCTGCACCTCGCGCCCGATCCGCAGCTCACGCGCGGCCTGCTCGAATCGGGCTGCACCGCGGTCGCCTACGAGACGGTGGCCGAGAGCGACGGCACGCTGCCGCTGCTCGCGCCGATGAGCGAAGTCGCCGGGCGCCTGTCGATCACGATTGCCGGGCAGCTGCTGATGCGCGACGCCGGCGGCCCAGGGCTGCTGCTGGGCGGCGTGACCGGCGTGCACCCGACGCGGGTGCTGGTGCTCGGTGCCGGCGTGGTCGGCGTGCAGGCCGTGCGGATGGCCGCCGGCGCCGGCGCCGAAGTGAGCGTGGTCGACCGTTCCCTGGCGAAGCTGCGCGCGCTCGAAGCGCAATTGCCCGGGCGCATCCGCACGCGCGCGTCCACGCGCACCGCGATCGAGGAGGAGATCGCCGCCGCCGACGTGGTGATCGGCGCGGTGCTGGTGGCCGGCGCGAGCGCGCCGCGCCTGGTCACGCGCGTGATGCTGCAGGCGATGAAGCCGCGCTCGGTGATGATCGACGTGGCGATCGACCAGGGCGGCTGCTTCGAGACCTCGCGCCCGACCACGCACGCCGATCCGACCTTCGAGGTCGACGGCATCGTGCACTATTGCGTCGCGAACATGCCGGGCGCGGTGCCGCGCACCTCGAGCCACGCGCTGAACCTGGCGACGCTGCCCTGCGGACTGGCGCTCGCCGACCAGGGCATCGACGCGCTGCGCTCGGACCCGGCCCTGCGCGCGGGGCTCAACGTCTTCGCCGGGCAGATCACCCACCCGATGGTCGCGCAGGCGCTCGGCCTGCCGTTCGTCGATCCGGTCAGCGCGCTGCGGCAAGCGGCGTGAACCGTGCCGCAAGGCCGCGCCGCGCCGCTCAGCCGAACTTGTACAGCACGCCGTAGCCGCCGCGCGGGTACGACCACTCGACGTTGTCGTGCTCGCTGCACAGCAGCCGGCAGGTGCCGCATTCGAGACAACCATCGGTGGACAGGATCACGCTGCCGTCCTCGGCCTTCGTGTAGCAGCCGGCCGGGCAGGCCCAGGTGCACGACGGCGTCTCGCAGCGGTCGCGGCAGATCTCGGGTGTCCTGATCGCGATGTGCGCGCGGCCTTCGTCGACCCGGTAGCGGTTCTCGAACAGCTTCTCTTCGACCTTCACCGTCATCGCAGTGCCCTCATCAGCTTGATCGCGTCTCCGAACAGGCCGAAGCGCGAGCGCTTCGCCACGAAATCGCGCTTGATCTCGCGTTCCTTCGTCAGCTTGTCCACGCCGTCGACCTTGAGCATCGTGTGCGCGGCGCGCGTGAGCAGTTCCGGATAGGTGGTCAGGAACTGGCGGTTGCCGTGCATGATCTCCGGCAGGTCGCGGTATTTCTTCAGATCCTTCATCACGAAGCTCTGCTCGAGCGCCTTGCGGTAGCGCTTCAGGTTCGCCGCGCCGAACGCCTTGCCTTCGTCGCGCACCGCGATGATCGCCTCGGCGGCCAGCCGCCCGGTGGTCATGGCCAGGTTCGAGCCCTCGCGGTGCACCGAGTTGACGAAGCCGCCCGAATCGCCGCAGATCACCCAGCCCTCGCCGTGGATCGTGGGGATCGCGTTGTAGCCGCCCTCGGGGATCAGGTGCGCCGAATATTCCTTGACCTCGGCGCCGGCCAGCAGCGGCTTCACCGACGGGTGCGCCTTCATCTCCTCGAGCAGCTGGTACGGGCTCACGCCGGACGTCTTGAAGTCCTCGACCATGCAGCCGATCCCGACCGAGATCGACTCCCTGTTCGTGTACAGGAAGCCGGTGCCGACCATGCCGCGCGTGACCTTGCCGAACATCTCGATCACGACGCCGTCGTTGCCCGAGACGTTGAAGCGCTCCTCGATGGTGTGCTTCGGCAGGAAATGCATCTCCTTGACCGCCAGCGCGACGTCGTGCGCCTTCACCGGCGGGCGCAGACCCGCCTTCGTGGCGACCAGCGAGTTCACGCCGTCGGCCAGCACCACCACGTCGGCGAGGATGTCTCCGTTGGCACGGTCGGTGCGCACGCCGACCACCCGGTTGCCCTGCTTCAGCAGCCCGAGCACGGTGGTTTCGCAGATCAGCAGCGCACCGGCGTCCTGCACCTTGCCGGAGAGCCACTTGTCCATGTTGGCGCGGATCACGGTGTAGCGCGTCGGCTGCTCGTCGGCGTCGACGGTGCCGCGGAAGTGCGAGCCGACGTGCGAACGCTCGTCCATCACCCACATCCGCTGTTCGAGCACCGCGCGCTCGAACGGTGCCTGCCTGCGGCAGTTGGGGATCACCGTCTCGAGCGCGTCGGCGTACATGATCGCGCCCTGCACGTTCTTCGAGCCGGGATACTCGCCGCGCTCGAGTTGCAGCACCTTCATGCCGGCCTTGGCCATCAGGTAGGCGGCGGTGTTGCCCGAGGGCCCGGCGCCGACGACGATCACATCGAATTTCTCGGCCATCGATCGCTCCTGGTTGCGCCCGTCAGGCGGCGACCCGTCGGCCCAGCCGCTCGCGCAGCGCCTCGGTGAGCGCCGGCAGGATCTGCAACGCGTCGCCGACCACCGCGAAGGTGGCGAAGTCCATGATCGGCGCCTTCGGGTCGGTGTTGATCGCGATGATCACGTCGGCGCCCTCGACACCGACGCGGTGCTGGATCGCGCCCGAGATGCCGGCGGCGATGTACAGCTTCGGGCGAATCGTCCTGCCGGTCTGGCCGATCTGGCGGTCGGCCGAGACCCAGCCGGCCTGCGCGACCGGCCGCGAGCCGCCGTATTCGCCGCCCAGCACCTCGGCCAGCTCGCGCACCAGCCGGAAGTTCTCGGGCTTGCCCAGGCCGCGTCCGCCGGCCACGACGACGTCGGCGTAGGCGAGCTGCGCCTTGTCGGCGTCGGCATCGGGGATGTACGACAGGATCTTGGTGACCACGTCGTCCTCGGCCAGCGCGACCCGCTCCTCGACGATCGTGCCGGTGCGTGACGGATCGCGCTTCGGCATCGCCATCACGCGCGGGCGCACGGTGGCCATCTGCGGCCGGTACTCGAGCGTGTGGATCGTGCACAGCAGCGTGCCGCCGAAGGTCGGGCGCGTCGCGGCCAGGCTGCGCGTTTCGTCGTCGATGCGCAACTCGGTGCAGTCGGCGGTCAGGCCGGTGCCCAGCGTGGTGGCGACCGCCCCCGCCAGGTCGCGACCGAGCGTGGTGGCGCCCAGCAGCAGGATCTCGGGCTGGTTGCGCTCGACCAGTTCGGTGAGCGACTGCGTGTACGGATCGGTGCGGTAGTGCGCGAGCACCGGGTCGCGCACCAGGTGGACGGCGTCGGCGCCGTGGCGGAACGCCTCGTCGCAGGCCTGCGAAGTCGCAGCCTCGTCGGGCCCCATGACCACGCCCGACAGCGACACGCCGAGGTGATCGGCAAGCTTGCGGCCCTCGCCGATCAGCTCCCACGACACCGGGTGCACGCGCCCGCGCTCGAGTTCGACGAACACCCAGACACCGCGCCAGGCGCCGAGGTCGGTGTCGGCCCCGCCGGCACGCCGCGGTGCCGCCGCGGACGCGACGCCGGGCCGCTCGTCGTGGCTCATCGACCGATCTCCTCTGCGAGTTCCGGGTGCCGGGCGAACAGCTTCGCGAGCAGCGCATCGACCGCCTCGCGCGCCGGTTTGCCGGCGGCGTCGACGATCTCGGCCCGCTTGGCGCGCGGTGGCGGCGCGAAGACCTTCTTGACCACCGTCGGCGAGCCCTTGAGTCCACAGCGCACGACCTCGGGAATGCCGGCGGCCTTGTGGTCCCACTCGATCACGGCGTAGCGCGCCGCGCGGAACATCGCGTCCATGTCGGCGAAGCGGATCGTGTTGACACCCTCCATCATCGTGACCAGGCACGGCAATCCCGTCTTCATCACCTGCACGCCGCCCTCGGCCCGGCGGTGCACGACGATCTCGCGCGCCTGCGGATCGAGGCTCTCGATGCGCGCGACGTAGGTGAGTTGCTGCAGGCCGAGGCGGCGCGCGATGCCGGGACCGACCTGCGCAGTGTCGCCGTCGATCGTCTGCTTGCCGCAGAACACCATGTCGACCGGGCGCCCGGCGCCGATCGTGCGGATCGCCGACGACAGCGCGTACGACGTCGCCAGCGTGTCGGAGCCCGCGAACACGCGGTCGGTGATCAGGATCGCGTCGTCGGCACCGAACGAGATACACTTCTTCAGCGCCTCGGCCGCCATCTTCGGGCCCATGCTGAGCACCGTCACCCTGGCGCCGAAGCGGTCCTTGATGCGCAGCGCCTCCTCGAGCGAAACCAGGTCGTACGGGTTGACGACCGCCGGCACGCCCTGACGCATGATCGTGTTGGTGACCGGGTGCACCCGTATCTGGCTCGAATCGGGCACCTGCTTGACGCAGACGACGATGTGCATGACCATGTAGCCACTCCGGTATTTCGGTACCGTTTTACCATTATGGATTGGCCACCCGCAAGGGGTGCGCGCCCCCCATCGGGGTTAGCCCGTCGAACGTGACTTGATCTGGATCAAGTCGAACGCGGCGTGCGACGCGCCGCCTGCACCCGCAGATGACAGCAGGCGGCAAGCAGCACCGGCGCATCGTGGCCGAAACGGTCGGCGCGCGACAGCATGTCGCCAAGCACGTGCTCGTGCTCGGTGCGCCCGCCCGATTGCAGATCGCGCAGCATCGATGCGGCCGTCGCCGAACCCTGCTGCGTGAGCACCGCCAGCGTGCGCGCGTGCACCTGCGGCGCAATGACGACTCCTGCAGCCGCAGCCACCGCCGCGCATTCGGCGTGCAGGCGTCGAATCAGCCTCTCGCCATCGCGCGTCTGCACGATTTCGCCGATCGAACCACGCGCCAGCGTGGTCATGCCGGCCAGCGTTGCGAGGAAGACCCACTTCTCCCACAGGCTGGTCTCGATGTCGGCCGACAGCACCGCATCGAAGCGTGCCGACCCGCATTGCGCGATGAACCCGGCTGCCGCGCGCGCGGCCTGCGCATCACGACCGCCGGCGATCAACCGGTGCAACTCGTTGAGGTGGCGCACCGTGCCGTCGGCGTCGAGCACGGCGCTGATGTGCGCGATTCCGCCCAGCACCCGCTCGCGCCCGAAACGCCGGTCCAGCACGTCCATGTGGGCGATGCCGTTGAGCAATGGCAGGACGTACGTCTGCGCACCGACGGCCGGCGCCAGCGCCGCGATGGCCTGGTCCAGGTCCCAGGCCTTGGGCGCCAGCACGACAAGGTCGTACTGCGGCGCCAGGGCATCAGCGGTGACGGTCTTCACTGGAAGTTGCGCATCGCCCAGCGGGCTGAGGATGCGCAGCCCGTCCCGTCGCAGGCGCTCGGCACGCGCCGGCCGCACCAGAAAGGTCACGTCGGCGCCCGCTTCGACGAGCCGCCCGCCGAAATAACCCCCGACACCGCCGGCACCCAGGAACAACATCCTCATGGTTCGATCCTCTCTGGAACTCCGGATACCACCCGTCCTGCAGACTGGCAGCGTCAATGGGCCGGAAGGGCAAATATACGGGCAGCCAACACTGATCCGCGGGGTTTCGCACGCACCCGCTGGTGCCGCCGCAGTCCCGCCCTCCATGGATGGCGCCGTGGCCGCGGTCGGCAGGGCGGTGTCCGTGGGACAATTGCCCGCTGCCGTTGCCGGCCACAACCGACACCACGGCACGCCGAACCGCCGTCCCGCTTCGACAGGAATCCTTTTCGATGGCCCAGTACGTCTACACGATGAACCGGGTGGGCAAGATCGTGCCCCCCAGGCGCGTGATCCTGAAGGACATCTCGCTCAGCTTCTTTCCCGGCGCCAAGATCGGCGTGCTGGGCCTGAACGGCTCGGGCAAGTCGACGCTGCTGCGCATCATGGCCGGCGTGGACCGCGAGTACGAAGGCGAGGCCACGCCGATGCCGAACCTGCGCATCGGCTTCCTGCCGCAGGAGCCGCAGCTCGATGCGGCGCGCGACGTGCGCGGCAACGTCGAGGAGGGCCTGGGCCCGATCGCGGCGCTGCTCGAGGAGTTCAACGCGATCAGCGAGCGCTTCGCCGAGCCGATGGACGACGACGAGATGAACCGGCTGCTCGAGCGCCAGGGCGAGCTGCAGGGCCGCATCGACGCGGCCGGCGGCTGGGAGATCGAGCGCAAGCTCGACGTGGCGGCCGACGCGCTGCGCCTGCCGCCGTGGGACGCCGACGTGACGAAGCTCTCGGGCGGCGAGCGCCGGCGCGTCGCGCTGTGCCGGCTGCTGCTGTCCGAGCCCGACATGCTGCTGCTCGACGAGCCGACCAACCACCTCGATGCATTGTCGGTGCAGTGGCTCGAACAGTTCCTCGAGCGCTTCCCCGGCACGGTGATCGCGGTCACGCACGATCGCTACTTCCTCGACAACGTGGCCGGCTGGATCCTCGAGCTCGACCGCGGCCACGGCATCCCGTGGCAGGGCAACTACTCGTCGTGGCTCGAACAGAAGGAGCAGCGGCTCGAGCTCGAGGCGAAGCAGGAATCGGCACGCATCAAGGCGATGCAGGTCGAGCTCGACTGGGTGCGCGCCAACCCGAAGGCGCGCCAGGCCCGGAGCAAGGCGCGACTGGCGCGCTTCGAGGAACTGGCCTCGGCCGAGACGCAGAAGCGCAACGAGACCAACGAGATCTACATCCCGCCGGGGCCGCGGCTGGGCGGCCTGGTGGTGCAGGCCGACGGGCTGCGCAAGGCCTTCGGCGAGCGGCTGCTGTTCGACGACCTGTCGTTCGCCCTGCCTCCCGGCGGCATCGTCGGCGTGATCGGTCCCAACGGCGCGGGCAAGACCACGCTGTTCCGGATGCTGATGGGCCGCGAGCAGCCCGACGCCGGCACGCTGCGGATCGGCGACACGGTGAAGGCGGCCTACGTCGACCAGAGTCGCGACGCGCTCGACCCGAAGAAGACGGTCTGGGAGGAAATCTCCGACGGCCAGGACGTGATCCAGGTCGGCGGCTACTCGACGCCGAGCCGCGCCTGGGTCGCACGCTTCAATTTCAAGGGCGCCGACCAGCAGAAGTCGATCGGCGAACTCTCCGGCGGCGAGCGCAACCGGGTGCATCTGGCGAAGGTACTGCGCACCGGCGGCAACCTGCTGCTGCTCGACGAGCCGACCAACGACCTCGACGTGGAGACGCTGCGCGCGCTCGAGCAGGCGCTGCTCGACTTCCCCGGCTGCGCGGTGGTGATCTCGCACGATCGCTGGTTCCTCGACCGCATCGCCACGCACATGCTCGCCTTCGAAGGCGACAGCCGCGTGGTCTGGTTCGAGGGCAACTACGCCGACTACCTCGCCGACCGGCGCCGACGGTTGGGCGACGACGCCGACCGCCCCGAGCGACTGCGCTTCCGGCCGCTGGCGGCGTGACGGCGCGCCGCGCGGCGTGCCGCAGCGTATCGCGACGCGTCGGGATCTCCGCACGGCGCCAGGGTCGCGGGCCGCGACGCGCTATCCTCGCGGTCGGAATGCCGTGACCATGAGAGTGCTTCTCGTCGAAGACGACCGGATGATCGGGCAGGCGGTGCAGACCGCGCTGCGGCAGGACGGCTACGCGGTCGACTGGATGCGCGATGCCGAATCCGCGGATACCGCGCTCACGACGGCGAACTTCGATCTGGTCCTGCTCGACCTCGGCCTGCCGGGGCGCGACGGCGTCTCGCTGCTGCACGCCATGCGCGGGCGCCACGACGCGACGCCGGTGCTGATCGTCACCGCGCGCGACGAGGTGCATGACCGCATCGGCGGACTGGACGCCGGCGCCGACGATTACCTGGTCAAGCCTTTCGACCTCGACGAACTCGGCGCGCGGATGCGCGCGTTGCTGCGCCGCAGCGCCGGTCGCGGCGAAGCGGTATTCGAGCACCGCGGCGTGCGCATCGACCCGGCCACGCGCGAAGTCACGCGCGGCGGCGAATCGATCACTCTGTCGCCGCGCGAGTTCGCCGTGCTCGAGGCACTGGTGCTGCGCCCCGGCGCGGTACTGTCGCGCGCGCAACTGGAAGACCGCCTCTACGGCTGGGGCGAGTCGGTCGAGAGCAATGCGGTCGAGGTGTACATCCACGGCCTGCGCCGCAAGCTCGGCCACGACTTCGTCCAGAACGTGCGCGGCGTCGGCTACTTCGTTCCCAGGGACGAGTCGCAGGGCACCGGATGAGACATCCGTCGATCCGCGCCCGACTCCTGCTGTCGCTGCTGCCGCTGTTCATTCTCGCCGAGGCCGTCATCGGCACGGTCAGCTATCGGTACGTGCTGCGCGAGAGCCACGAACTCTTCGACTACCACCTGCGCCAGATGGCACTGTCGCTGCGCGACCAGGGCGCGGTGCTGCCCCCGCCCGGCCCGCCGGAAGACCGTGAGCAGTTCGACTTCGTCGTGCAGATCTGGAGCGCCGACGGCTCGAAGATCTACCTGTCGCACACACGCTCGCGTGCACGCCTGCCGGAGCGTGCCACGCTCGGCTTTGCCGACGTGGTCACCGACGGCGAACGCTGGCGCGTCTACAGCACGCTGGCGGGCGGACGCGTGATCCAGGTGGGACAGCCGTTCGAAGTGCGCGAGCGCATCGCGGCGTCGGCGGCGCTGCGCAGCCTGACGCCGCTGCTGATCTTCGCGCCGCTGGTGGCGCTCGCGATCTGGTGGCTCGTCGGACAATCGCTGCGCCCGGTCGAGCGCATCGCCTCCGAGTTGCGTCGACGCGACGCGCAACGTCTCGATCCGGTCCCTGCGGAACAACTGCCGACCGAAGTCGAGCCGATGGTGCGCTCGCTGAACGGCCTGCTCGAGCGGCTGCGCCGCGCCTTCGCCGCGCAGCGCGCGTTCGTGGCCGACGCAGCGCACGAATTGCGCACACCGATCGCGGCGCTGAAGCTGCAGGCGGGGCTGGTGGCGCGCGCACGCGATGACGCTGCGCGCAGTGCGGCTCTGGGCGAACTGAACGCCGGCATCGATCGCTCGGCGCACCTGATCGACCAGCTCCTGACGCTCGCGCGCAGCGAGCCCGAGGCGCTCGCAAGCGCCGGCGCCGACGTCGATCTCGCCCGCGTTGCCGGCGACGCCGTCGCCGGGATGCTGCCGCTGGCGCAGGCGCGCGGCTCGCGCATCGGCTTCACCGCGACCCGGCCGGCCGCGATCCGCGGTGACGAGAAGGCCCTGCGCAGCCTGGTGGGCAACCTGATCGACAACGCGCTCAGGCACACGCCGGGTGGCAGCCGCATCGAAGTCGAAGTGGCTGCCGAAGACGACGCGGTACGACTGAGCGTCGACGACGACGGACCGGGCATCCCGGTGGAGGAACGCGAGCGCGTCTTCGATCGCTTCTACGGGCGCAATGCCGGCGAAGCGGCGGGCAGCGGGCTGGGGCTGGCGATCGCCAAGACGGTGGTCGAGCGTCACGAGGGTCGCATCGAACTCGGCCGATCCGTCCTCGGCGGGTTGCGGGTGGCCGTACACCTGCCGCACCCGGCCGATGCGACTTAAGGATCGTCTAAGACAAGGTCCCTATCGTGCGGCAGACGGGCCTTGCCCGCTTCGCACGGCTGGAACCCACGGATGAATCGATACGCGCTGATCGCAGCGGCGGCCATGGCCGGCCTGGCCGGCCATGGCCCCGCCTGGGGCTGGAGCCTGAATCCCGCCGAGTGGTTCACGCGGACCTCCGCCCCCGCCGCGAGCACTTCGCCGCCCACGACGGACGCCGTCACACCCGGTCTCGTCGCACCGATCAGTGCTCCCGATTACCGGACGATCTTCGAGCGCTTCGGGCCGGCCGTCGTCGGCATCACCGTCGAGGGCGCCGTCGCGCCGGCACGCGAGCGCGCGCCGGAGTTCGACAACGACCCGTTCTTCCGCTTCTATCGCGGCCTGCCGATCCCGCCGTCGCCGCGCGGCGACGTCCCGCTGCACGGCCAGGGGTCGGGCTTCATCGTCAGCGAGGACGGCCTGATCCTCACCAACGCACACGTCGTGCGCGACGCGAACAGCGTGTCGGTGAAGCTCGCCGATCGCCGCGAGTTCGAGGCGAAGGTGCTCGGCGTCGATCCCGCGACCGACGTCGCAGTGCTGCGCATCACCGCCAGCGGCCTGCCGATGGTGCAGTTCGGCGATCCGTCGCAGCTTGCCGTGGGCGACTACGTGCTGGCGATCGGCTCGCCGTTCGGCTTCGAGCAGAGCGCCACTTCCGGCATCGTCAGCGCCAAGGGACGTTCGCTGCCGGGCGACACCTACGTGCCCTTCATCCAGACCGACGTCGCCGTGAACCCGGGCAACTCGGGCGGGCCGCTGTTCGACGCGCGCGGCCGCGTGATCGGCATCAATTCGCAGATCTATTCGCGCACCGGCGGCTACCAGGGGCTGTCGTTTGCGATCCCGATCGACGTGGCGGTGCGCGTGAAGGACCAGATCCTCGCCACCGGCAGCGTGCGCCACGCCCGCCTCGGCGTCACGGTGCAGGAACTCAACCAGGGACTCGCCGAATCGTTCAGGCTCGACAGCCCGCGCGGGGCGCTGGTGGCCGGCGTTGCCCCCGGCAGCGCCGCCGAGAAAGCGGGGCTGCGCGCCGGCGACGTGGTGCTGGCCCTGAATGGCGAGCGCATCGAGCGCTCGGGCGACCTCGCCGCGATGGTCGGCCGCTCGAATCCCGGAGACCGCGTCGCCCTCGACGTGGTGCGCCAGGGCAAGCGCGAGACGCTCACTGCGGTGCTCGCCGAGCTGCCGGGCAAGACCGAGGCCGCTCCGAGGCCGTCATCCGAGCGCAGCGAACGCCGGCTCGGAGTGGCCGTGCGCCCGCTGGCGCCCCAGGAGCGACAGGCCGCCCGGCTGAGCACCGGGCTCGTGGTCGAGGACGTCTCGGGACCTGCCCAGCGAGCCGGAATCGAGCCGGGCGACGTGATCCTGTCGGTGAACGGCAAGCCGGTGGCCACCGTCGAGCAACTGCGCGGCCTGGTCAATGGCGACGCGCGGCAACTGGCGCTGCTGGTGCAGCGCGGTGACCTGCGGATCTTCGTGCCCGTGCGGCTCGGATGAGGGAGAGCGAGCAATGCGAGACCAGCGAGCGGCCGTGCGTGCCCTGTTGATGACCACCGCGGCCGCCTGGTCGATCGGCACGCCTGCTGCCGGCGAGCCCGTTCCGAAGGTCGTCGCGCAGTGGCCCGTCAGCGCCGGCGACGCACGCCGGCCGACCTGCCCGATGGTGCTGCCGTTTCGCCGCAGTCCGGTCGCGGTGGCGATCGCCCGTGTCGGGCGCGCGCCACAGGGGCGCGGGACGCTCTGAAGCGCGCCGGGCCTGCGTCAGCCGGTGCAGAGCTCGCGCATCGCCCCGCGATGCGCGAAACGGCGCTCGAGCTCCGCGGCCGGCATCGGCGGCGCGAACAGGAAACCCTGCCCCTCCTCGCATCCGACATCCTGCAGGAAGCGCATCTGGTCTTCGCTTTCCACGCCTTCGGCAACGACCCGCAGGCCCAGGTTCGCCGCGAGCCCGACGATCGCGCGCACGATCGTCGCATCGTCGGCGTTGGCCGGGAGGTCGCGCACCAACGAGCGATCGATCTTCAGCCGGTGCACCGGCCAGCGCCTGAGGCAGGCCAGGTTCGAATGGCCGGTGCCGAAGTCGTCGATCGCGATGCGGATGCCGAGCGTCGCCAGCGCCTGCAGCGTCGCCAGCGCCGGGCCGCCCTCTTGCATCAGCGTCGACTCGGTGACCTCGACCTCGAGGGTGCGCGGATCGACGCCCGCGTCCGCGGCGATCCTGCGCACGGTATCGGCCAGTTCCGGGGTGCGGAACTGGCGCGCAGACAGGTTCACCGCGATCGATCCGGGTGCGAAGCCGCGCTCGCGCCACTGCCGCAACTGGCGGCAGGCCTCGCCGAGCACCCACTCGCCGATCGGGTGAATGAGGCCGGTCTCCTCGGCCAGCGAAATGAACTCGGCCGGGCCGATCAGGCCACGCCGGGGATGCTGCCAGCGCACCAGCGCCTCGATCGCGACGAAGCGGCGACGCGCCAGCGCGAAGCGCGGCTGGTAGTGCAGCACCAGCTCACCGCGTGAGAGCGCCGCGTGCAGTTCGTTGCCGAGTTGCAGGCTGTCTGCCGGGGCGCGCGCGACCGGCTCGGTGAAGAACCGGTAGCACTGGCGCCCTTCGGCCCTGGCGTGTTGCATCGCCGCGTCGGCGCGCCCGAGCAGCGTCTCGGGGTCCTCGCCGTCACGCGGATAGACGCTGATGCCGATCGACGGCGTCACGCGCAGGCAGTGGCCGGTGATCTCGCAAGGCTGCGACAGGCATTCGAGCAGCCGGGCGCAGACCGCGGCCGCCTCGTTGGCTCCCGCCGGTTCGGCCGGCACCACCACGAACTCGTCGCCGCCCACGCGTGCAACGGTGTCCCCGGGGCCGAGTGAGTCGGCCAGGCGCAGCGCCACCGCTTCGAGCAGCGCGTCACCGACCGCATGCCCGAGCGCGTCGTTGATCGTCCTGAACCGGTCGAGGTCGATGAAGATCACCGCCACGCTGCGACCGCTCTCGCGCGCCGACGCCAGCGCCTGTTCGAGCCGTTCGTGCAGCAGCCGCCGGTTCGGCAGACCGGTGAGCGGGTCGTGGTGCGCGAGATGCCGGATCCGCCGTTCGGCGCTCTCGCGCCCGGCAATCTCGTCACGCAGTCGCGCGCTCGCTTCGGCCAGCGCCTCGGTGCTCTCGCCCAGGCGCGCTTCCAGTTCGGCATGGGCACGGCGCAGCGCTTCGACCGAGCGCCGCTCCTCGGCAACGTCCTCGACGATCCAGATCGTCCCGCCCCGGGTCGGGTGCACCGGATCGGCAGACCTGGCACGGATGCGCGCGAGGAAGCGGGTCCCATCGTGGCGTACGACTTCGTGCTCGAAATCCACCGGTTGGCCGCGCGCCAGCAGCGGCCCGACGAAGGCGCCGATCGCGGCGTGTTCCTGGCGCGAGCGCCAGACCACGTGCCCAGGCTGGCCGGAGAGCGTTCCGCGCGGCCAGCCGAGCATCTGCTCGAAGTGCGGATTGGCGTGCTCGAAGCGCTGATCGCGGGTCAAGGCGATCCCGATCGCGGCGTGCTCGGTGATCGCCTCGTACTTCAGCAGCCGCTGGCGCAGCGAACGCTCCTCGCGCAGGCGCTCGTGCGCGGTGTTCTTCGCCAGCAGTTCGAGCGGTGCGTAAGCCACTTCGTTCAGCGGTGTGGTGGACAGTTCAGGATGGGGGTCCAGCAGACAGTACAGGTCGTGGCGGCCGCGCGGCCCAGAGGGCGGCCGACGGGTGGCCGGCGCTTCGCGCCCGCCGGTCAGGCCGGCCGTGTCGGGAAGGCCACGGTGAAGCCGACTTCGACGCCGCCCGAAACGTCGTGGGCAAACGCCTGGCCGCCGTGGAACTCGGCCACCAGCCGCACCAGGTACAGCCCCAGACCCAGGTGTGCCTCGCCAGTGCCACGACGCTCGCGGATCGACACCATGGAATCGAACAGGTTGTCGCGCATGGCGCGCGGCAACGACGGCCCGTCGTTGCGCACCGAGAACACCCATTGCTCGTGACGCGCCCCGTCGGCGTCGGCGTCGTGCCGCAGCGCCAGCACGATCGGCGAGCCCTGGGCGGCGAAGTCGACCGCGTTCGAGACCAGTTTGTCGAGCGCCTGCACGATCGCCTCCGGAACCACCGGGCACGGCGCAACGCCTGCCGCGCAATCGACCACGAACGCGTGCGCCGCGAAAGCGCCGCGATAGCCGTCGGCGCAGGCGTGCAGCAGGGCGGCCAGGTCCACCGTTTCCAGCCTGCTCTGCGCGAGCATCGCCTCCAGACTCGCGGCCTCGCCCATGCTCGCGACGATCCGTTCGAGGCGCTGCGCCCCGTCGCGCGCGCGCCCGAGCCAGGCTTCGCGCGCCTGCACGGCCGCTTCGCCCGCCAGGTTGTCCAGCGACGAGCGCACCACCATGATCGGCGTACGCAACTCGTGGACCAGTCGAGCACGCAGGTTGCCCACGTACTGCTGGTGCTGGCGCAACCGCTCGAGCACGTTCGCATGACTCGCGGCCAGCGCGCCGATCTCGTCGTGGATCAGCGGCGCGCGCACGCCGCCCACCACGCGCCCGCGCGGATCGATCGCCTGCTCGGCCTGGCGGCGCAACCGCACGATCCGCGCCACCGTCACCGATCCGACCGCCAGCAGTGCGAGCGCGCTGGCCGCCATGGCCGCTGCAGTGAGCAAGGCGAGCCGCTCGATCGCCCCGCGCGCGACACCCGACCGCGAGCCGGTGTTCTCCTCGAGCACCAGCGCGCCGACGACCCGGTCACCGACCCACAGCGGTTGCGCGCTGGCGAGCATCCAGACCGGCAGCCCGGCCTCGACCGCGATCCGCTCGGACTGCTGGGCGGGTACGCCCGACAGCGCGCGGGTGAGTGGGGACATCGCAGACGCGCCGCCGCTGGGCGATTCGTCGAGGAAACGCTCGGGGCGCAGGCTCAACGTCGCCGCCAGCAGCCGGCGCGCAAGGCGCGACTGCCAGTCGTCGGCGGCAGGCGGCCCGGCCGACACGCGGCCCGACTGGGCCAGCAACGCACCGCTCGAATCGAACACCGAGACACGACCGCTGGCACGCGCCAGGCCGCGCACCGCATCGGCCCACAGCGCCGGACGCCGATCCCGGCGCGTGGCCGCGGCGAACGGCCGCACTGGCGCGAGCAGCCCCGAATCGGCCTCGCCCTCGATGCGGCGCGAGCCGAGGTAGTCGACGTCGGTGATGCGCACGCGCAGCAGCGCCGGCTCGGTGTCGAAGCCGATCTCCGCGATCCAGCCACGCGGCCGCTCCACCGGCTGCACCTGCCGCGTCTGCAGCGCATCGGGGCCGGAGCCGAAATCCACCAACAATTCGTCGCCCGCCAGCCTGGCGCCATCGCGGACTTCCGGCACCACCAGGCGCTCGTCGTCGGCGTCGACCAGCAGAAAGAACCTGCCTGGCTGCTCCTGCGAGCGGGCCGCCGCCAGGCGCACGCGCAACAGCGCAGCCACCGTGCCGTCGG
>JAJTYR010000049.1 GCA_021463505.1 Burkholderiaceae bacterium
GCGCATCGTACTTCTGACTTGCGGCGCCCTGTCTGAGCGGAGCTCGCGTAGCGAGCGCAGCGAGTTGCGCCGCACGACCCCGACGTAAGCAGCGCAGGGAAGTCGGTGCGCAGCACCGACCGCCGCGGTCAGCGCCGCCCTTGGGCCGGCCCGCCCCCTGCGCGGCGCCCAACTGCCCCGAGCGCCCCGGCCCGCGCCTTTGCCCGCGCCCACCCGCCGCACGACGTGCGCGGCCAGCCACACCGCGGCCGGGCAGCGCAGCGGCTCAGATGGCCCGGAACGCGGCGATCGCGACCAGCGTGGGGATCGTGGCGGCGGCCAGCAGGCCGAGCGCGCTGATTTCCTCGTGCTCGAAGTTGCCCTTCAGGATCGAATAGCCGGCCGGGTTCGGTGCATTGGCGATCACGGTCAGGCCGCCGCCGGTGACGGCGCCGGCCACCAGCGAGTACTTGAATTCGTCGGTGAGGCCTTGCACCAGTGAACCGAGGTAGGTGAGCGCGGCGTTGTCGGTGATTGCGGTGAGCGCGGTCGCGCCATAGTAGACGGCCGTCGGGCTCATCCGCTCGAGCAGCGTCTGCAGCCACCACTGCTGCTGCCCCCCCAGCACGACCAGGCCGGCCAGGAAGAAGGCCACCAGCAGCCCTTCGCGCAGGATCAGCCGGTCCTGGTGACGGCTGTAGCCGTGGGCCACGCCGAGGAAGAACAGGAACAGGCCCATGAAGACCACCGGGTGGTGCGCGAACACGACCACACCGGCAAGAAACAGCAGATGCACGACGACCAGCGCCGGCGGCACCGGTGCGGCCGCGGACTCCGGGTTGCCGGCGAGGTGGCGCAACTCGTGGCGAAACAGCAGGGTGACGCCGAACGCATTGACGACCACCGCCAGCGCGGAGCGCCAGCCGAAATGGGTGAGCATGTGGGCGAGATCCCAGTTCCAGGTGCCTGCAACCATCAGCACCGGCGGCGCCGCGTACGGCGTGAGCGTGCCGCCGATCGACACGTTCACGAACAGCACGCCGATCGTCGCGTACTTCAACCGCGACGACAGCCCCTGCGAATAGAAGCGATCGCGCAACAGCAACGCGGCCAGCGTCATCGCCGCCGGCTCGGTGATGAACGAGCCGAGCAGCGGGATCAGCGACAACGCCAGGAAATAGGTCGCCAGCGGTGTCGGCATCGGCAGCACCCGCGCGCCGAATTGCACGCTGGCGAGCGCGAGCTGCAGGATCGGACGGCTTGCGGCGACCACCATGATCACGAACACGAACATCGGTTCGGTGTAGTTGCGCGACTCGAGATACTGCAACGCCGATCCGCCGCCGCCGGCCAGCGCCATCCAGGCCACGAGCACCATCGCCCAGAAGCCGAACACCACTTCGACTTCACCGAGCAGGTGCCAGATTCCGGCGTGCGCCGGTTGCGCCCGCGCCAGGCGTTCGAAGAACTTGGCCGAAAAGGTGTGCGTGACGGCGATCGCGAACAGAATGGCGCCGCCGAGCTGGATGGCTGTAGGTGTCACGGCAGGCTCGCGAAAGGCAGGTTCAGGCGAAGTAGCGGTCGAAACCCTTCTGAACGCGCTCTTCGATGGGAAGCTTGAACGCGGCCAGCAGCAACCCGAGTTTCGCATCGAGGACGACGCGATCCTTCGACACCGTGAGGCAGCCCGAGACGCCGGCACGCGCAAAGCGCAGCACGTCGCCGTCCCATTCGCTGTCGATGTCGAACGACTCGGCCATGTCGTCGGCCACCTTCTGCGCCGCCGCGCGTGCCTTCTTCAGGCCGAGCGAGTGCCTGCGCGTGAGGTGGATCGCCGCCATCGCCGCCCGCGCGTCCGGGCGCTCAACCGGTGGTCACCGGCGTGAGGAGCGTCGCGCCGGTGGCGAACGCAACCAGGTTGTCGGCCGCGAGCATCGCCATGCCCAGGCGCGCGCTGCGCGTGGCGCTGCCGATGTGCGGCGTCAGCGCGACATTGGGCACCGTGAGCAACCCGGGGTTCAGCGCCGGCTCGTTCTCGTAGACATCGAGCCCCGCGCCGGCGATGCGCCCGGCGCGCAGCGCCTCGACCAGCGCCGCGTCGTCGACGATGCCGCCGCGCGCGACGTTGACCAGTGTGGCGGTGGGCTTCATCGCCGCGAGCTCGGCAGCGCCGATCACATGGTGGGTCGCCGCCGAATACGGCAGCACCAGCATCACGTGGTCGGCCACGCGCAGCAGTTCGACGAGCTCGACGCGGCGCGCGCCGAGCACTGCCTCGTCGGCGGCGCGGCTGCGGTTGTGATAGAGGATCTTCATCCCGAAACCGCGCGCGCGCCGCGCCACCGCCGAGCCGATGCGCCCCATCCCGACGATCCCGAGCGTGGTGCCGTGCACGTCCGCGCCCAGCCACTGGTCGAAGGCCCACCGCCCCCACTTGCCGGCGCGCAGCCAGTGCTCGGATTCGCAGACGCGGCGTGCGGTGGCCATCAGCAGCGCCCAGGCGAGGTCGGCGGTGGCCTCGGTGAGCACGTCGGGGGTGTTGGTGACGGCCACGCCGCGCCCGGCGCAGGCCGCGAGGTCGATGTGGTTGTAGCCGACCGAGCCCGTGGCGACGATGCGCACGCGCGGGCCGGCGGCGAGCAATTCGCGGTCGACGCGATCGCCGCCGGTGACGAACAGCGCGTCACACCCGGCGACCTGCGACAGCAGCACCGCCCGCGGCCGATCTTCGTCCTGCTGATTGGCGTCGATCTCGAAGTGCGGCGCCAGCCGCCCGAGGACCTCGGGGAACACCTTTCGGGTGATCAGCAGTCTGGGTCGCGCGTTCATGCGGCGGATTATAGCGATCAGGCCTTGATGTCGAAGACCTGGCGCAGGTACTGCAGGTAGGCCTCGTCGTCGCACATGTTCTTGGCCGGGGTGTCGCTGAGCTTGGCCACCGGCTGGCCATTGCAGCGCACCATCTTGATCACGATCTGCAGCGGCACGTAGCCGAGGTCGTTGGTGAGGTTGGTGCCGATGCCGAAGGCGACGCGGGTGCGGTCGCGGAAGCACTTGTACAGCTCCACCATCAGCGGGAACGTGAGCGCATCGGAGAACACCAGCGTCTTGGTCTTCGGGTCGACGCGATTGGCCTCGTAGTGCGCGATCAGCCGCTCGCCCCATTCGAACGGATCACCCGAGTCGTGCCGCGCGCCATCGAACAGCTTGCAGAAATACATGTCGAAGTCGCGCAGGAACGCGCTCATGCCGTAGACGTCGGAGAGCGCGATGCCGAGGTCGCCGCGATATTCCCGGGCCCAGGTCTCGAAGCCGAAGACCTGGGTGTCGCGCAGGCGCGGCCCGAGCGCCTGGCACGCCTGAAGGTATTCGTGCGCCATCGTGCCCAGCGGCGTGATGCCGTGGTGCATCGCGTACATCACGTTCGAGGTACCGGCGAACATCGGCCCGAGGCGCGCCTTGCAGGTCTGCAGCACCTCCTCGTGCCACAGCCGCGAGAAGCGTCGTCGGGTGCCGTAGTCGGCGATGCGGATGCCCTCGAGATCCGGGTGGCCGGAGATCAGCGAGACCTTCTCGTCGAGCCGGCGGCGCCCCTCGGCGTAATCGGGCAGCCGCACCGTCTCGCGGAAGTAGATCTCGTTGACGATCGCCAGCACCTGGATCTCGAACAGGATCGTGTGCAACCAGGGGCCGCGGATCACGATCTCGATCTCGCCGTTGTCCTTCGGCGACGGCGTCACCGAGATGTACTTCGCGTTCATCTGGAACAGGCCGAGGAAGTCGACGAAGTCGCTCTTGATGAAGCGAAAACCGCGCAGGTAGTCGAGTTCGCGCTGGCGAAAGCGCAGCGAGCACAGCCCCTGGATCTCCTCCTGGATCGCGCCGACGTACGGACGCAGGTCGATGCCCTCGTTGCGGCACCTGAAGCGGTACTCGACCTGCGCGCTCGGGAAGTGATGCAGCACCACCTGCATCATCGTGAACTTGTAGAGGTCGGTGTCGAGCAGCGAGGTGATGATCATCGGCATGCCGTGCAGGCAGGGGACGGGTGCCGCAGGGGCGCGCGGCACGGGGCACCCATCATAAGCGATCGCCGGGGGCCCGAAGGTAGTCGCCCACCATCCGGGCGGCGTGTTCCCAGTAGCGCTCCAGCCCCCGGGGATCGGCCATGTCGCGCCCGAGCACCGCCGACAGCGTGTGGCGGTTCGACAGACGGAAGTAGCCGAGCCCGGCGATCGCCACGTAGAGGTCTGCCGGATCGACGTCGGCCCGGAACGCGCCGCGCGCCTGGCCCTCGGCGAGCAACTCCGCGAGCAGCCCGACGACCGGACCGACCAGTTCGTCGAGCCGCCCCGACTTGCGCAGGTGGCGCGCGCGGTGCAGGTTCTCGGTGTTCAGCAGGCTGATGAACTGCGGATGCCCGGCGTAGTAGCGCCAGACGAAGCGGCAGAATTGCCCGAGCGCCGCGGCCGGATCGTCGCGGTCGAGCCGCACCGCGCGCTCGGCATCGCGCAACGACGCGTAGGCGGCTTCGAGCACCGCCCGGAACAGCTCGTCCTTGCTGCCGAAGTAGTAGTAGACCATGCGCTCGCTCGACTGCGCGCGCCGCGCGATGCGCTCGCCACGTCCGCCCGCGAAGCCGTGCTGCGCGAACTCCGCCGCCGCCGCCTTCAGGATGCGGGCACGCGTCGCCCCGGCATCGCGGCGACGCTTCGCGGGCGCCGTCGTGCTCACGCGGCGATCACCGGCACCTCGGCCGCCGGCGGCGTGTTTCGACTGCGCTGGCAGCGCACGAGGCCGTCGATCATCACCATGCCCACGCCGGGGATGTCGCCCAGGCGCACGCTGTCGAGCAGGTCACGGCCGGCGGAGTGCTGGGCGCGGTCGAGGAACACGAAGTCGGCCGGCCGGCCGACCTCGACCAGGCCTTGCGCCAGCCCGCGCATGCGCGCCGTGTTGCCGGTGGCGAAGCCGAAGCAGATCTCGGCCGGGATGTCGGCCAGACTCGAGATCAGCGCGATCAGGCGCAGGATGCCCAGCGGCTGCACACCCGAGCCGGCCGGCGCGTCGGTGCCGAGGATCACCCGGTGCGGGCACTTCAGTTCGATCGCGTGGCGCGCGGTGAGGATCGCGATGCGCTCGTTGCCGTTGTGCACGATCTCCATGGCGCGCGCGCTCTTCTCGCACAGCGTGCACACGGCCTTGTACGACAGCGCCGTGTGTCCGCCGTTGATGTGGCCGATCACGTCGGCATCGGCCTCGAGCACCACCTGCTCGTCGATCAGTCCCGAGCCCGGAATCGACGGCCCGCCGGTGTGGATCGTGCTCTGGATGCCGTGACGGCGCGCCCAGCCGACCATCCGCGCGGCCTCGTCGCCAGCCTTCACGGACCCGAGCCCGATCTCGCCGAGCAGCGTCACGCCGGCGGCCGCCAGTTCGGCGAAGTCGGATTCGACCATCCCCTTCTCGAGCACCGGCGCGCCGGCGAGCACCTTGACGCCGCCCCCACCGCCGGCAGCGCGCATGCCGTCGAACGCGCGCTGGGCGGTGATCGCCAGCGCCTTGACGCCGAGCACGTCTTTCGGGCGCCCGGGCAGGTGCACTTCTCCGGCCGAGACCATCGTGGTGACCCCGCCGTGCAGGCACGATTCGATCCAGCCGAGCTGGTTCTGCCGCGGTGTCCAGTCGCCGAACACCGGATGCACGTGCGAGTCGATCAGACCCGGTGCGAGCGCCGTACCCCGGGCGTCGATGACGCGCGCCGCCGCACCGGTGTCGCAGTCCGCGGCACGACCCACCGCGACGATCAGGCCGTCGTCGACCACCACGGTGTCGGCCCCGAGAATCGGCCGGTCGATGTCGCCGGAGAGCATCAGCCCGACGTTGCGGATCACGACTTTTCCGGACTTCCCGCCCGACGTGACGATGGCCATCTCGATCCTCCTTTCGTTCGCGCCCTGCTCTCAGACGGCCAGGTACTGGCGGCGCACCGCCTCGTCGGCATCGAGCGCCGCCATCGCCCCGGAGAACTTCACCTGGCCCTTCTCCAGCACACAGGCGCGATCGCCGACCGCCGCTGCGAAAGCCAGGTTCTGCTCGGACAGCAGCACCGACAGGCCCTGCTTCTTCAATTCGACGATCATGTCCGCCATCTGCTCGACGATCACCGGAGCGACACCCTCGGAAGGCTCGTCGAGCAGCACCAGTCTCGGGTTGCCCATCAGCGTGCGGGCCACGGCGAGCATCTGCTGCTCACCACCACTCATGCGACCACCGGGGCGCTGTGGCATCCCGGCCAGGTTCGGGAACAACGCGAACAGCCGTTCGACGCTCCAGGCCGGCGCGCCGGCCCGCGGCGGGCGGTGTCCGACCGCGAGGTTTTCGAGCACCGTCAGGTCGGTGAAGATGCGACGGTCTTCGGGCACGTAGCCGATTCCGGCGCGGCTGATCCGGAACGGCTCGAGCCGGTCGATACGCCGGCCCGCGAACTCGATGGCACCGCTGCGCGTGCCGAGCAGCCCCATGATCGACTTCATCGTCGTGCTCTTGCCGGCGCCGTTGCGGCCCATCAGCGCGACCACCTCGCCGTCGCCCACCTCGAGCGAAACGTCGAACAGCACCTGCGCGCGCCCGTACCAGGCGTCGAGCCCGCGCACCGACAGCAGCGCACCGCTCACGACCGGCCTCCTGCCGCGTCCACGATCGCGTTCGCGACCGGGCCCGGCGCCGCGCCCGCGTGCGCCAGCCGCCCGCTGCCGAGGTAGACCTCACGCACCTTCGGGTCGTCGCGGATCAGCGCCGGTGCCCCCTGCGCGATCAGGCGCCCGCGCGCGAGCACCATGATCCGGTCGGCGTGCGCGAAGACGACGTCCATGCTGTGCTCGGTGAACAGCACGCCGATGCCGCGCTCCTTGACCAGACCGCGGGTGAGCTGCATCAGCGCAGCCCGTTCCTGCGGCGCCATCCCGGCGGTCGGTTCGTCCATCAGCAGCAGCGACGGGCGGTTCGCCAGCGCGATCGCCAGCTCGACCGTCTTGACGTCGCCGTAGGCGAGCGTGCTGCACGGCTCGTCCGCGCGATCGCGCAGGCCCACGGCAGCCAGCAGTTCCAGCGCCGCGTCGCGATGCTGTGACGCGGCACGCCGCCAGAAGCGGAACAGCGCGCCGTGATGCGACAGCAGCGCCATCTGGACGTTCTCGACGACGGTCATCGACGCCCAGGTCGCGGCGACCTGGAACGTGCGACCCACCCCGAGCTGCCAGATTTCGCGCGGGGGCCGGCCGGCGATCTCGCGTCCATCGAGCAGCACGCTGCCGGCATCCGGAGCGAGTTGCCCGTTGATCATGTTGAAGCAGGTCGACTTGCCGGCGCCGTTCGGCCCGATCATCGCGAGCAGTTCGCCGGCGCCGAGCTCGAAGCTCACACCCTCGACCGCGTGCACGCCACCGAACGCCTTGCGCAGCTCGCGCACCTGCAGCAGCGGCGTCATCCGCGTGCTCCGGTCGTGGCGCCGCCGCGCCAGCCCAGCCGCTCGGCGAGTGCAAGCAGGCCGCCGACGATCCCCTGCGGAAACGCCAGCACCAGCACCAGGATCGCCACGCCGAGCAGCGCGCGCCAATAATCGGTGGCACGGCTCGCCGAATCCTGCAGCCAGGTGAACACCGCGCTGCCTGCGACCGGACCGGCCACCGTCTGCACGCCACCGAGCAGCACCATCACCAGCCCGTCGATCGAACGGACCACGTGGATCGTCTCCGGCGAGATCGACCCCTTGCCGAACGCGAACAGCGCGCCGGCCAGCCCGCAGAACGCGCCGGCAACCATGAAGCCGGTCCAGTGCACTCGGGTCACGCCGATGCCGGTGCTCTCGGCGCGCAGCGGCGAGTCGCGTCCGGCGCGCATCGCGTAGCCGAACGGCGAGAACAGCATGCGCCTCATCGCGAACACGCTCGCGCCGACCAGCGCCAGCACCAGGTAGTAGTACGCGGCCTTGGACGCAAAACGCTCCGACGGCCAGATCCCGACCATGCCGTTGCTGCCGCCGGTGACTTCGTCCCACTGGTAGACGATCGACCAGACGATCTGCGCGAACGCCAGCGTGAGCATGGCGAGATAGACGCCGGACAGGCGCACCGCGAACCAGCCGAACAGCGCCGCGCCGGCGAGCGCCGCAAGCGGCGCCAGCAACAGCGCCATCTCCATCGGCAGCGCCAGCCCCCGCAGCAGCGCCGCGGCGCCATAGGCGCCGAGGCCGAAGTAGGCGGCGTGGCCGAACGAGTGCATGCCGCCCGGCCCCATGATGAAGTGCAGGCTGGTGGCGAACAGCACCGCGATCAGGATGTCGATCATCAGCACCGTCAGGTACGGATACCACTGTCCGAGCAGCGGCAACGCCAGCAGCACGGCCACCAGCACCGCAGTGGCGGCCACGCCGGCGCGGCCCATCGGCCGCATCGGCGCCTCGGGCGCGGCGGTGCTGCGCACCACCGCCTGCGGCTTGCCGAGCAGGCCCCAGGGCCGCCAGATCAGCACTGCGGCCATCACCAGGAACTCCACCACCATCGTGAGCTTCGAAAACGAGAACGTGGTGCCCATCAGTTCGACCGTGCCGATGCCGTAGCAGATCGCCTTGATCTCGGCGATGATCAGCGCCGCCAGGTAAGCGCCCGGGACGCTGCCCATGCCACCGACCACCACGACGACGAAGGCGTCGCCGATCGCGGTGAGATCGAGGGCAAGATTCGCGGGCTCGCGCGGCAACTGCAGCGCGCCGCCGAGCGCCGCGAGCGCCGACCCGAGCGCGAACACACCGGTGAACAGCCAGGCCTGGTTGACGCCGAGCGCGCCGACCATCTCGCGGTCCTGGGTCGCGGCACGGATCAGCACGCCGGCCCGGGTACGCTGCAGCAACAGCCAGAGCAGCCCGAGCACGACCGGGCCCACGAAGATCAGGAACAGGTCGTACTGCGGAAACTGCCGACCGAGGATCGTGACTGCCCCCTTCATCGCCGGTGCCTTCGGACCGAGCAGGTCGTCGGGACCCCAGATTGCCAGCGCGGCGTCGCGCAGCATCAGCACCACCGCGAAGGTGGCCAGCAGCTGAAACAGTTCGGGCGCGCGGTAGATGCGGCGCAGGATCGTCAACTCGACCAGCGCGCCGAGCGCACCGACCGCCACCGCGGCCAGCACGATCGAGGCCCAGAACCCGGGCGGACCGGCGCCGAGCACCGGTGCGAACGTCTGCGTGAGCGAATACGCCACGTACAGCCCGATCATGTACATCGAGCCGTGCGCGAAATTGACGATGCGCGTGACGCCGAAGATCAGCGACAGGCCGACGGCGATCAGGAACAGCGTCGACGCGCCGGCCAGCCCGTTGAGCAGCTGGACGGCGAACCCGGAGACCATTCAGCGGCGGCAGGTTTTCAGTCGGCCGGACGCAACCTGCGCGTCTCCTCGGCGTTCGGCAGCACCGCGGCACCGTCGACGTAGCGGTAGTCCTTCATCACGCCCTTGCCGTCGCGCACCGTGGTGAGGCCGACGTAGGCGCCCATCGTCGACTGGTTGTCATCGGGGCGGTAGTGCATCGGGCCGAACGGCGTGTCGACCTTCAGGCCCTTGAACGCGGCGATCAGCTTCTCGGTGTCGGTGCTGCCGGCCTTGCGGATGCCGGCGGCCAGCGACATCATCGATGAATAGCCGACGATCGAGCCCAGACGCGGATAGTCGTTCCAGCGTTTCTGGTAGGCGGCCAGGAACTTCCGGTGCTCGGGCGTGTCGATGCCGTACCACGGATAGCCGGTGACGATCCAGCCTTCGGGAGCCTCGTCCTTCAGCGGGTCGAGGTACTCGGGCTCGCCCGACAGCAGGCTGACCACCGGACGGTCCTTGAACAGCCCGCGCGTTGCGCCCTCGCGCACGAACTTCGCCAGGTCGGCGGCGAACAGCACGTTGAAGATCGCATCGGGCTTCGCGTCGGCCAGCGCCTGCACCACCGCACCCGCATCGACGCGACCCAGCGCCGGCGCCTGCTCGGCGACGAACTCGACGTCGGGCTGCGCGGCCTTCAGCAACTGCCTGAAGGTGGCGGCCGCCGACTGACCGTACTCGTAGTTCGGATAGACGATCGCCCAGCGCTTCTTCTTCAGCTTCGCGGCCTCGGGCACCAGCATCGCGGTCTGCATGTAGGTGGTCGGGCGCAACCGATAGGTGTAGCGGTTGCCGTTCTGCCAGGTGATCTTGTCGGTGAGCGGCTCGGCGGCGAGGAAGAAGACCTTGCGCTGCTTCGCGAAGTCGGTGACCGCCAGTCCGATGTGCGACAGGAAGGTGCCGAAGATCACGTCGGCCTTCTCGCGCGAGACCAGTTCCTCCGCGACCCGCACCGCGTCGCCGGGATTGCCGTTGTCGTCGCGCGAGACCACTTCGACCTTGCGCCCGAGCAGCCCGCCCGACGCGTTGATCTCCTCGAGCGCGAGCTCCCACCCCTTTCTGTAGGGATCGAGAAACCCCGGCTGCGCCTTGTAGCTGTTCAGCTCGCCAATGCGGATCGGCGCCTGCGCCCGGGCCTGCGTGGCGACGACGCCGAATGCGAACGCGGCGAAAACACTCCCGATGAGCCATCTGGTCTTCATGCTGGTCTCCTATCGCAATCCGTCCTTGCCTTCGATCTCGTGCTTCTGCAGACCGCCCACGCGCGCCAGCGGCCGCCCGCTGTCGGTGACCGCCACCGCGACGACGATCTCGCCGGCGCGCGGTGCATCGGGCACGCGCGCCTCGATCGCGTCGAAATGACTGCGCACGAACGCCGCGTCCTTGTGCCCGAGCGGCACGTCGATCGCGGTGCCCGGGCCACCGACCTTCTTGGCCGAGGGCACCAGCGCCGCGCCCCTGCCCACCGCCTTGCGCAGCGGTGCGCCGAGCTTCGGGTGCAGGATCGCGGCGGCGTGCTCGAGTTCGCCCTTCTCGCCGACGATCGCCGCCTTGCCGTAGCTCTCGGTGCGCCCGGGTTCGATGCCCAGCGCCTCGACGCAGCGTGCGCCGAGCAACGCGCCGAGTTCCTCGCCGATCGCCACGAGCTCGTCGAGCTGCTCGACGTAGCGGCCCGCGCACGGGTTCGCGACCACCGCGATCGCGAGCGCGCGACGCGTCGGCGGCTCGATCCTGCGCCCCATTTCGATGCGCGTCTCGTCGACGCTGACGATCAGTTTGCGGATGTCGGCGGGCATCGGCGGCTCCTGTCGGTTACGGACCGGCGCGCTCAGCGCAACCCGTCCTCGCCCCTGATCTGGTCGACGCGCAAGCCGCCGATCCGTTCGTGGATGCGCGCGCCGGTGCTCATCGCCAGGAAGAACACGATCTCGTCGGCCGACGGCGCGCCGGGAACGTCGGTCTCGATCGTGTCGAAGTGGCTGCGCACGTAGCTGGCGTTGACGTGCGTCAACGGGATGTCGATGCGCGTGCCCGGACCGCCGAGCTTGGTGTTCGACGGCACGATCGCCTTCGTGGCGACGCCGTGGCGCTCGAGCAGTTCGCGCATCGCGTAGCCGCCGGGCACGTGCCACAGGTGGCCGTGCTCGGACTCGCCGTCGACGCCGACGACACCGCCCTTGCCGTACGACTGGATCGCCGCGGGTGCGACCCGCATCGCTTCGAGCAGCCTCTGCGCGAGCTCGACGCCGAGCGGTTTCATCGCTTCCATCATCGGCACGATATCGGACTCGTAGCGGCCGGCGAACGGGTTGGCCAGCACCACGGCGAGCACGCCGCGGCGCTGCGCAGGCGCGCCGCGCGGGCCGAACTCGTGGAAGACGTCTTCGACCTGCGTGCGGATGCGGCGGATCTCGATCATGCCGGTGCCAGCGCCTCGGTGCGGTGATCGGCGACGATACGCGAACGGCCCTGAAGCGACAACATCGCCTGCGCGACGAGCCCCAGCGCGATGCAGCGCCGCGCGAAGCGTTCGCCGCGGTCGAGCGCGGCCTGCACCGCCGCGGGCGACAGCGCGCCGACCGCAACCGTCACCAGGCGCTCGCCGAGGTCGCTGTCGTCGCGCAGGCCCGAGGCGGGCGCGCGCCGCACCGCGGGATGATCGACGTCGACCGCGTTGGCGATCATCGTCGCCGCGGCATCGGCCATGGCTGCCGAGGGTGCGAGCACGGTGACCGCGTCGGCGATCCCCAGCGAGAAGCTGCGCCCGCGCCAGCCGGAGGTCGCGATGCCGCGCGGCGCGTCACCGTGGCCGACGCGCACCGTCGCGCCGATCTCCGGCGCATCGACGTCGGCCACCACGCCGATGTCCAGTGTCGCGCCGGGCGTCAGCCACAGCGCGATGTCGCCGCCGTTGTTGACCCAGGCGCGGCGGATGCCGTCGCGCGCCAGACACGCGACGATCTCCTGCGCCACGCTGCCCGCCACGGCGGCCATCGGCGTGACGAACAGGCCGAAGCGCTCGGCAAACGGCCGGCACGCCTGCGCCATGCGCCGCGCGACCACGCCGTGCGGCAGCGTCGCGCGCGACACGCACGGCGTGCGCAGCAGTGCCAGTTCGCCGACCAGTTCGCCCAGAACGCCGGCAAAGCGCACCCACGCCGATTCCAGCGCGGCGCCCGCCACGACCGGGTCGCCGTCCACGCCGATGACGAGGTCGATCGGCCCGTGCTGGAAGTGCCAGCGCCCATCGGCCAGGCGGGCCCGCACCGCGCCACCGGCGTTCACGGAAGCACCCTCACGCGCCCGCCCCGGAAAAGCCGGCCAGTGGCCACGGATTGCCCGGCCACGCGTCGTCGATCCGGTGGCGGGCCGACGCCACGACTTCGTCGATCGGGCGCACGCGCTCGACGTGGCCACCGAGCGCGGCATAGTCGTCGCGGCGCATCGTGAACTCGATCGGCGCGACGATCGCCGGCGTGGGCACGCTGCCGAACGAGTTCGCCGGCATCCGCGTGACGTCCACCATCACCGTGATGCCGCCGCCGGGCCAGACCCAGGCCGGCGCACCGCCGCAGCTGACGTGGGTGAGCAGGTCCTTGATCGAGCGGGTGAGCCGCACCGGGTTGCGGGTGACGCCGGCGCGCAGGCTGCCGCCGGCGCCGCCGACGAACAGCACCGTGGCCAGCGCCGGCTCGCAGTTCTCGCCGATGCGCTCGACCACCTCGCGCACGGCCGCCGGCATCGGTGCGGCCACCGGGCGCAGCGCCTCGTCGAGTTCGAACCAGCCGGCGTGCTCCCCGGTGGTGGACACCATCAGCAGGCGCAGTCCCGGGCGGGCCACCGCCGGATCCCAGCCGTCGATGATCGACAGCGGATCGTCGACGTCGGTGCCGCCCCAGCCGGTGCCCGGGCTGGCGACCTGGAAATAACGGCCCGGTGTGGACCTGCGGCCGCGGATGCGGATGCCCGAGGGTTCGAGCCCGAGGCAACGACCGGCCTGGTGCTCGCTCAGTACACCGGTGAT
The DNA here is from genome assembly GCA_021463505.1 of Burkholderiaceae bacterium. GTDB lineage: Bacteria > Pseudomonadota > Gammaproteobacteria > Burkholderiales > Burkholderiaceae_E > Zeimonas. The sequence continues at coordinate 13,433 of JAJTYR010000049.1, forward strand.
GTGGTCGTCGACCACCACCACTTCGTCGGCGTGACCGAACCACTGCTGTGCAAAGATGCCGATCGTGGCCGAGCCGCAACCGACGCGCATGCGCCGCTCCTCGACACCGTCGATCCACGGCGCGCGCCCCGCCTGAACCGTGAGCCGTGCGCCCCCCTCGATCGTGAGATCCACCGGCGCGCGGTTGCCCAGCGCCATCATCAATTCGCAGGTGACGCGCCCTTCCTTCTTCGAACCCCCGGTCAGGTGGTGCACGCCGCCGAGCGACAGGAACTGCGAGCCGTACTCGATCGTCGTCACGTGGCCCACGGCCTCGCCGCGGTGCCGCACCGTTGCCTGCTCGGGACCGAGGAAGCGATCGGTGTCGATCTTCACCTTGAAGCTGCAATAGCTGAAGATCCCCTCGGTGACCACCGTGACCAGGTCGACGCCTTCGTGGCGGCTGCCGACGATGAACGGTGCGGGCTTGTAGTCGGGGTAGGTGGTGCCGCTGCCCACGCCGGTGACGAACACGGGCGCGTCGTTCAGCAGCGCACCGTCCCACTCGTCGACGGCCCCGGGCGCCGCTTCGATTCCCGGGCGCTTCAGCAGCAGCACCGGGTCGGTGCGGGTGAGCACGCCACCGACGTTGCCCCAGCGGTCGCAGGCGCCCAGACGGCCCTCGCTGATCTGGCACAACACCGGACAGGCGTCGCACTGGATCCTGTTCGCCGGCATCTTCGCGGGCGCCGTCGAGTGCAGGCCGACGACGCCGTCGTCGCCGGCCGTCCGGCCGTCGGGAACGTCGAATTGCTCGCCCATCGCATTCGAACCCACGGGCTGCGTCATCGCCGGGCTCCGTGCCGCAGCGCGGCGCACAACCGGTCCGGCGTCACCGGCACCTGGTCCATGCGCACGCCGGTGGCGTGGTGGATCGCGTTCAGGATCGCCGGCGCCGTGGCCACCAGCGCCGGTTCGCCCACGCCCTTGGCCCCGTACGGGCCCAGCGGCTCGGCGTCCTCGACGAGATGCACCACGATCGGCGGCACGTCGCCCGCGCCCGGGATCAGGTAGTCGTGCAGGTTGTCGGTGTGTCCGGCGCGGTATTCCTCCATCAGCGCCAGGCCGAGTCCCTGCGCGATGCCGCCATGGACCTGCCCTTCGACCTGCGTCGGGTTGATCGCGCGGCCCACGTCGTGCGCGGCGTGGATCGACAGCACCCGCACGCTGCCGAGCGCGAGATCGACTTCGACTTCGGCGAACTGCGCGGCGAAGCCGTAGGTGGCATAGGGCACGCCCTGGCCGTCGGCGTCCAGCGGCACCGTCGGCGGATCGAAGTGGCCGCTGCCGAGTGCCACGTCGCCGCGCGCGTCGGCGGGCATCGCGCCGAGGTCGAGCGTCGCGCGCTGCGCACCGGCCGCACCCGCCAGCCGCGGACCGTCCAGGGCGAGCGCTGCGTGCGCCGGCAGGCCGAGCAGCGCGAGCAGGCGCGCGCGCAGGTCGGTGCCGGCCGCCTTCGCAGCGTTGCCCGACACGAAGGTCTGGCGCGACGCCGAACTCTTGCCCGCATCGAGCGTCAGCTCGGTGTCGGCACCGCACTGGTCGACGAGTTCCACCGGCACGCCGAGCGCATCGGCGCAGATCTGCGCGATCACCGTCGAACTGCCCTGACCGATGTCGACCGCGCCGTTGTACAGCATGAAGCGGCCGTCGCGGCGCAGCCCGACCTGCATCGACGACGGATTGGCGATCACCGTGTTGCCGATGCCGTACCACATGCAGGCGATGCCGACGCCGCGGCGCTTGTGCACGGCGTAGCGGCGATGCGGATCGCTGGACGCGGCGGCGGCAATCGCCCCGGCGCCTTCACGATCGTCGGCCTGGGCGCGCGCGACGTTGAAGGCCTCGGCGCGCGCACGCATTTCGCGCCACTGCGGGCGCAGCGCATCGAGGCAGGCGCGCAGGCCCACGCTGGCAGTCAGCCGCTGACCGGTCGGCGTGAGGTCGCCCGCGCGCAGCGCCTGCGCGAAGCGGTATTCGAGCGGATCGGCGCCGAGGCGCTGCGCCAGCATGTCGACCAGCGTCTCGTTGAGCAGGGTGGACTGCGGCACGCCGAAGCCGCGGAATGCGCCGGAGATCGGGTTGTTCGTGTGGACCGCGCGCGTGAGCGCGCGCACCGCCGCGACGCGGTACGGCCCGCTGGCGTGGATCGGCACGCGATTGGCCACCGTCGGACCCCACGACGAATACGCGCCGGTGTCGAAGTCGCCGTGGAAGTCGGCGGCAAGGAGCCGGCCAGCGTGATCGGCGGCCAGCGTGGCGCGCATCTGCGCCGGATGCCGCTTGGTGGTCGATGCCATCGACTCGGGCCGGGTGTAGACGATGCGTGCGGCACGCCCGAACTTGCGCGCCGCGGCCACCAGCAGCGGTTGAATCGAGATGTCGAGCTTGCCGCCGAAGCCGCCCCCGATTCCCGAGGGCACGATGCGCACCTGTTCGGGTCGCAGCCCGAACATCCACGCGAGTTCGTCGCGATCCATGTACGGTGTCTGCGTGCAGGCGAAGACGGTGACGCGCTCGACACGTCCCGCGCTGGACCACTGCGCGTAGCCGGCCTCGGGCTCGATGTACGCGTGCTCGATGTGCGCGGTGCGCATCGCCGCGCTCACCGAAACCGGGGCCGCGGCGAGCGCGGCATCGACGTCACCGCGCACCACGCGGCCGCGGCACAGCACGTTGTCGGGCCAGCGCTCGTGCAACGCGGGTGCGCCGGATGCGAGCGCCGCCGCAGGATCTCTCAGCGCCTCGAGCGGCTGCCAGCGGATCGGCACCGCGTCCGCATCGATGGCATCGAGCGCATCGCGCTCGCCTGCGAGCACCAGCACCGCTTCGCCGCGCAGGCGCACGCGCCGCTCGGCGATCGCCGGCTGGTCGCGCAGATCGGGAAAGATCGCGAAGCGGTTGTTCGGGATGTCGGCGGCGGTGAGCACGCCCAGCAGACCCGGATGCGCGGCAACGAAGGCATCGAGGTCGCCATACTCGAACTGCGCCGAGGCGTGCGGCGAGCGCACCACCTTCAGCCAGCAGGCATCGGCGGGCGCGCGATCGGCCCCGTAGACGAGCCGGCCGTCGACCTTGTCGGCGGCATCCACGCGCGGCAGGCGCGCGCCGACCGCGCGGCCGGCTCCCGGTGACGGCGCCGCCACCGCAACCGGCGTGACGGCGCCGGGCGCACCGGCCTCGCGACGCGCGGCGCCGGGCGCCACACCGGATGCCGCCAGCACCGCCTCGACGATCTTGCGGTAGCCGGTGCAACGGCACAGCACGCCGCCGAGTCCGTCGAGCACCTGCCCTTCGGTCGGCTGCGGATGTCGGCGCAGCACGTCCAGGCCCGCCATCAGCATGCCTGGCGTGCAGATCCCGCACTGCGCAGCGCCATGGTCGATGAATGCCTGGCGCAGCGCTGCCTGCGGCGACCCGGCAGCGGCCGCGGCAAGCGACTCGACCGTGGTGATGGCGCGCCCGCCGCACTGGCCCACGGGGACCAGACAGGCGCAGACCTGCTCGCCGTCGAGCAGCACGGTACAGGCGCCACAGTCGCCGGCGTGGCAGCCGATCTTGGTGCCGGTCAGGCCGAGCTCGTCGCGCAGGCAATCGGACAGGCGCGTGGCCGGCGCCGCATGCAGGACGACGGCGCGGCCATTGACGTCGACGCGGATCGCCGGTTCAGGCGCGCGCGTGTCGCGCGTCGCTGCGCGCGAACCGGGCCGATCTGCGCGCGCCGTCGCGGGAGCCCCCCTGTCGCCGGATGCATGGCCGGATACATCGCCGGCTGCGCTGCGCGACGCAGCGCCGGGCGAAGCGGCCGACGCGCCAGCCGCCGCGACCTCGGCGAAGAGCCGCCGCAGCATTTCGATGGCCGCTGCGCCGCGCCAGGCGGCCGTGCCACGAATGTCGTCGATCGGTGCGAGCGGCGCGAACGCGTCTGGCGCGCACCGTGCATCGAACACGGCGACGAGCCGCTCGCACGGCACCCCCACCATCGCCGCCTCGAGCACCGGCAGCCGCACCGGCGCGGCCGAACAGGCGCCGACCGCCGCTGCGCAGGACGTGACGCAGCCGGCGGCGTCGAAATCCACGGCCACCGCGACCGTCGCGGCCGAAATCACCAGATGACGGCGATGCCCGAGCTTGAGAAAACGCGACAGCGCGCGCGGCGAGCGTCCGGGCACGATCAGCGCGGTGAGCATCTCGTCGGGTGCGAGCGCAGTGCGGCGATTGCCGAGCACGAACTCCTGAAGCGGCAGCACGCGACGCCCGCGCACGCTGGCCAGTTCGACGCGGGCGTCGAGCGCAAGCAGGACCGGCACCCCGTCGGCGGCCGGCGAGGCGTTGCACAGGTTGCCGCCGATCGTGGCGCGGTTCTGGATCTGCACGCCGCCCACTTCGAGCGCAACCTGGCGCAACGCGCACAGTGCGGGCGCGAGCGGCGCGCGCGCCAGTTCCGACCAGGTCGTGAGCGCCCCGATGTGCCAGGCCGCCGCGGCGCCGTCGCCGACGGCGCGCACGCCGCGCAGTGCTTCGAGCGCCGACAGATCGAGCAGCGATTCGCGCACCGGGCGGCCCACGCGCGCCGGATAGAAGTCGGTGCCGCCGGCCAGCAGTGTCCAGCCGCCCTCGGCGAGACGGCGCAGCGCCGCGTCGAGATCCGCGACACGCTCGTAGCGCGCCGCGCTGCCACCGGATTCGTGGGACTGCTGCTGGCTGGCGATCACTGCGAAAGACCCCGCAAGACGCGCCGCCGGGCGGCGCCAGCAATGAAGCAACGGCTTCATTCACATTGCGCGCAGAAATTACTCCACGCTAATATTGCCGTCAATACACCAGCACGCGCCGCCGACCGGCGCCCCATCGGACCCCGCCATGACCCACGTCGTCCTCGAGTCCTGCATTCGCTGCCGCTACACCGATTGCGTCGACGTCTGTCCGGTCGACTGCTTCCGCGAAGGCCCCAACATGCTGGTGATCGATCCGGACGAGTGCATCGACTGCGCCGTGTGCATTCCCGAATGCCCGGTGGACGCCATCAAGGCCGAGGAAGACGTGCCGGCCGGGCAGTTGCCGTTCGTCGCGCTCAACGCAGAGCTGGCCCGCGGATGGCCGAGCATCACCCGCACGAAGGATCCGCTGCCCGACGCAGAGCAGTGGAAGGACGCGGGCGACAAACTGCAGTACCTCGAGCGCTGAGCAAACGCACCGGGGCAGGCGCAACGGGCGCCTGCGCCAGCGCCCTGCGCCGTAGCCGCCGGAGTCGCCGTGACCACACCGCTCGCCCTGCCCTTTGGCCTGCGCTTCGAAGACCTGCATCTCGATCCGGGACTGGCCCGTCTCGACCACGCGTTCGTCGACGCGCTGCGCGCTGCCGATCCGTCGCTCGCGCAGCGCCTGGTCGATGCGCGACGGGCGCTGCGCGCCACGACGGGCGCCGATCGCGACGATGATGGCGATGGCGATCGCGCCAGCGGCGACGATACGTGCATTGCACCCGATGCACGCGCCGAAGCCGCGCTGCTGATCGAACTGGGTCCGCACGTCGACGCCTTCGTCGGCACGCTCTTCGGCATCGGCGAAGCGCTCGGCGCGCTGCGCGAGCGTCACGGCGAACTCGACCCGTTGTACGAGGTGAAACTGAAGTTCGTGCGACGCGAAGCGGCGAAACTGCCGGCCAGCGAACTCGCCGGCTTCGACGCCGATGCGGCGCTGCGCGATATCGAAGACTGGCTGCGCGAGCCGTTCGACGAACTGTCGTTCGCGCGCGCCGTGCTCGCCTGGCAACGCACGGAGGCGGATGAAGCGGGGGCGCCGGACCAGCGCGAGGCGGCGCGCGCACGGCTTTCGACGGCGCTGCGCTACAGCGCCTGGGCCTCGACCACCGAAGCCGGGCGCGAGCGCCATGCGCACGACCTGCTGTTCGCGCTGCCCGCGAAAACCGATCCGATGCGCCTGCTCGGCCACGCCCGCGAGCACGACGAGGACGGCGTGCGCGTGTTCACCATCGAGTCCGGGCACCTGCGGCGCCGCGCGGGCTTCGCCCTCACCGACGCGGGCACCGGCCTGCGCGGCGCGCTCGACCAGGCCAACTACTGCATCTGGTGCCACGAACAGGGCAAGGACTCCTGCTCGAAGGGCATGCGCGAAAAGCCCGGCCCCTCGGGCGAGGCAGCCTGGAAGCGCTCGCCGTTCGGCGTGAACCTTGCCGGCTGCCCGCTCGAGGAGCGCATCTCCGAGTTCCACAAGCTGAAGACGCAAGGCCACGCGGTCGCGGCGCTGGCAATGATCGCGATCGACAACCCGATGATGGCGGCCACCGGGCACCGCATCTGCAACGACTGCATGAAGGCCTGCATCTACCAGAAGCAGACGCCGGTGGACATCCCGCAGGCCGAGACGCGCACGCTGAAGGACGTGCTCGAGCTGCCGTGGGGCTTCGAGATCTATTCGCTGCTCACGCGGTGGAATCCGCTGAACCTGCGCCGGCCGCTGCCCAGGCCCGACAGCGGCTATCGCGTGCTGGTCGCGGGCATGGGGCCGGCCGGTTTCACGCTCGCGCACCACCTGATGAACGAAGGGCACGGCGTGGTGGGCATCGACGGCCTGAAGATCGAGCCGCTGGACGAGCGCATGAGCGGCGTGCGCGCCGACGGCGCGCGGGTGCCGTTCGAGCCGGTGCACGACGTGCGCGCGCTGTACGAACCGCTGGACGACCGGGTGATGGCCGGGTTCGGCGGCGTGGCCGAATACGGCATCACGGTGCGCTGGAACAAGAACTTCCTGAAACTCGTGCGCCTGCTGCTCGAACGGCGCGAGCGCTTCAGCCTGGTGGGCGGCGTGCGCTTCGGCAGCACGCTGGGCGTGGACGACGCCTTCGCGCTGGGCTTCGACCACGTCGCGCTGGCGATCGGCGCGGGCAAGCCCACGACGCTGGACATCCCGAACGGGCTGGCGCGCGGCGTGCGCACCGCGAGCGACTTCCTGATGGCGCTGCAGCTCACCGGCGCGGCGCGTGCCGACTCGCTGGCGAACATGCAGTTGCGGCTGCCGGTGGTGGTGATCGGCGGCGGGCTCACTGCGATCGACACCGCGACCGAGTCGCTCGCGTACTACGCGGTGCAGGTCGAGAAGTTCCTCGCCCGCCACGAGGCGCTCGCGGCGACGCTCGGCGAAGCGGGTGCGCGCGCGGGATGGCGCGCCGAAGACGAGGCGGTCGCTGGCGAATTCCTCGCGCACGGGCGCGCGCTGCGCGCCGAGCACGAGGCGGCGCAGCGCGAGCAGCGCGCCCCGCGCGTGGTCGAGCTGTTGCAGCAATGGGGCGGCGCGACGATCGCCTACCGCAAGCGGCTGGTCGACAGCCCGTCGTACACGCTGAACCACGAAGAGGTGGAGAAGGCGCTCGAGGAAGGCATCCGCTTCGCCGAGTGCCTGGCACCCGCGCGCATCGACGTCGACGCGCGCGGTGCGGTCGAGTCGATCACGTTTGCACGCCAGTTGCGCGGCGAGGACGGCCAGTGGCGCGACGGCGGGCCCTGGCGCATGCCGGCACGCACGGTCTTCGTGGCCGCCGGCACGCAGCCGAATACCGTGCTGGCGCGCGAGGACGCGACCCACTTCGCGCTCGACGGACGCTACTTCCGTGCGATCGACGTCGACGGCAATCCGGTAAGGCCGGACCGCGGCAACGCCAAGCCCGACGCGGCGCGGGTGCTGCTCGCGCGCCTGGACGACGGGCGGATGATCTCCTTCTTCGGCGACCTGCACCCGAGCTACTTCGGCAACGTGGTGAAGGCGATGGCCTCGGCGCGCCACGGCTATCCGGTGGTCTGCGACGTGCTGCGACGCCGCGCACCGGCCTCGCACGAGGGGTTCGGCGCGTTCGCGACACGCCTCGGTGACCTGCTGCGTGCGCGCATCGAGCGCATCGAGCGGCTCACCCCGACCATCGTCGAGGTAGTGGTGCGCGCGCCGCTGGCAGCCCGCCGCTTCCAGCCCGGCCAGTTCTACCGGCTGCAGAACTTCGAGGCCCACGCACGGCGCGTGGAGATCGACGGCCTGCCCACGACGCTGGCGATGGAAGGCCTCGCGCTCACCGGCGCCTGGGTCGATCGCGAGCGCGGGCTGGTCTCGACCATCGTGCTCGAGATGGGCGGCTCGTCGAACCTGTGCGCCGACCTGCGCCCGGGCGAGCCGGTGGTGCTGATGGGCCCCACCGGCGCGCCCACCGGCATCGAGCCCGGCGAGACGGTGGTGCTGGTCGGCGGTGGCCTGGGCAACGCGGTGCTGTTCTCGATCGGCGCGGCGTTTCGCGCCGTCGGCTCGCGGGTGCTGTACTTCGCCGGCTACAAGAAGCGCATCGATCGCTACAAGGTGGCCGAGATCGAAGCCGCCGCCGACACGATCGTCTGGTGCTGCGACGAGGCGCCCGGCTTCGAGCCGGGCCGCCCGCAGGACTGCAGCGTCGTCGGCAACATCGTCGAGGCGATGTCGGCCTTCGCGCGCGGCGAGCTGTCCGAGCTCGCGGCGCCCGGCGCGCTGCGGCTGCAGGATGCCGACCGGATCATCGCCATCGGCTCGGACCGGATGATGGCGGCGGTGGCGGCGGCGCGCCACGCGCAGCTCGCCCCATACCTGAAGCCGCAGCACCGCGCGCTCGGCTCGATCAACGCGCCGATGCAGTGCATGATGAAAGAGGTCTGCGCCCAGTGTCTGCAGGCGCACAAAGACCCTGTTACTGGAAAGGTTACCTACGTATTTACCTGCTTCGAGCAGGACCAGCCCCTCGATCAGGTCGACTTCCCGGCGCTGGCCCAGCGCCTGGCGCAGAACGCTCTGCAGGAGCGACAGACCGCCGCCTGGATCGCCCGATGCCGCATTGCGGAATAAAACCGGAATGCCGATGCCGAATTCGCCACAGAGCGCCAAATCATCCCTTGCGCGGCGCAACAGGCTACGGATAAATTGCATGCAATCGGTGGCCGATCCGGAGATCGAATGCTCTACGACATTCGCGAAGCCCAGCGCGCCTTCCTGAATCCGCTGTCGCACTGGGCCGACTCGATGAGCCAGCTGTACGTCAATCCCTACAGCCCGCTCGCCTACGTGCCGTTCGCCAACCGCATTTCGGCCGGCCTGGAACTGGTGCACCGGCTCGGCAAGGATTACGAGAAGCCCGGCTTCGGCCTGCACTCGACCCGCGTCGACGGGCGCGAAGTGACGGTCGTCGAGCGCATCGAGATCGCGCGGCCGTTCTGCCGACTGGTGAAGTTCGAACGGCTGCTGCCCGATGCGCTCGCGCACCGCCATCGCGACGACCCGGTGGTGCTGCTGTTCGCGCCGCTGTCGGGCCACCACGCCACGCTGCTGCGCGACACGGTGCAGACGCTGCTGCCCGAGCACACCGTCTACGTCACCGACTGGATCGACGCGCGGATGGTGCCGCTGATCGAGGGCAACTTCGAGCTCGACGACTACGTCGGCTATGCAATCGAGTTCATCCGCCACCTCGGCCCCGACGTGCACGTGATCTCGGTGTGCCAGCCGACGGTGCCGGTGCTGGGTGCAATCTCGCTGATGTCCTCGCTCGACGATCCGGCAGTGCCGCGCTCGATGACCATGATGGGCGGGCCAATCGACACGCGCCGCTCGCCCACCGAGGTCAACAACCTCGCCCAGACGCGCAGCTTCGAGTGGTTCGAGCGCACCGTCATCTACCGGGTGCCCGGCCGCTATCCGGGCGCCGGACGGCGCGTCTACCCGGGCTTCCTGCAGCACGCGGGCTTCGTCGCGATGAACCCCGACCGGCACGTCACGTCGCACTGGGACTTCTACCTGAGTCTGGTCCAGGGCGACATGCAGGACGCCGATGCGCATCGCCGCTTCTACGACGAATACAACGCGGTGCTCGATCTGCCGGCCGAGTTCTATCTCGACACGATCCGCACCGTGTTCCAGGATCATGCGCTGCCGCTGGGCCGCTGGCACGTCTGGTTCGAAGGCAGGCGCCAGCGCGTCGCCCCGGAGGACGTCCGCAGCGTGGCGCTGTTCACCGTGGAAGGCGAACTGGACGACATTTCGGGCCAGGGCCAGACGAAGGCTGCGCACGAGTTGTGCACCGGCATCCCGAAATCGATGAAGCGGCACCTGACCGCCCGGGGCGCCGGCCACTACGGCATCTTCAGCGGCCGGCGCTGGCGCGAATTCATCTACCCCCAGGTGCGCGACTTCATCGCCTCGAGCCGCCAGCGTGCGAAGTTGCGCGTCGTGGCGTGAGCCCGGTCGACGCGATCGACGCGCTGCTGCCGCAGACGCAGTGCACGAAGTGCGGTTTCGCCGGCTGCCGGCCCTACGCCGAAGCCATCGCAGCCGGCGAGGCACCGATCAACCGCTGCCCGCCGGGCGGCGCTGAAGGCATCCGGCAACTCGCGCGACTGCTCGGCCGCGCCGAGTTGCCGCTCGATCCGGCCTGCGGCGCCGAGCAGCCGCGCCGCGTCGCCTGGATCGATCCATCCCTGTGCATCGGCTGTACCCGGTGCATCCAGGCCTGCCCGGTCGATGCCATCATCGGTGCCCGGCGGCGCATGCACACGGTGATCGCCGCGTCGTGCACCGGTTGCGAGCTCTGCGTGGCGCCCTGCCCGGTCGACTGCATCGCGATGCGCGCACCCGACGCG
>JAJTYR010000005.1 GCA_021463505.1 Burkholderiaceae bacterium
TAGACAGAACCCGGAACCCCGATCTCACGCCAAGTGTCGGGCGTACAAGGGAAAATGCGGCCGGCGGACGATGGAACTTCCGGTTAAAGAGGACGCCGGACGTCACGTCGGCGTCCTGCTCCCAGCAACCACGGCGGGGCTCAGGCGGCATCCCATGACGATGCGCATCGACACGGGCAGGGGCTGACCCCGCAGCTGTAGCCGGCAATACGCGGGCAGCCAACCTGCACCAGCGCCTCGCCGACGGCTTGCCCGCTCGCCGCTATTGCGGGGGGGCCTTTGGCGTCCTGTTGCCCTTCGGTCCCGTGGCCGACGTGGTGCTGCCGCTCTGCCCGCTCTGCCCGCTCGACCCGCTCGATCGATTCGAGGCGCTGCCCGTCGTGCCACTGCTGCCGGACGCCTTCTTGCGTGGCCTGTATACAGGTACGCCTATGGGGCCTTCCGATACGTAATTCGTGTAAGTCGACGTTCCCGTATAGGGGTTGTACCAGACGTGCCCACCGTCGAACTGTCCGGGTTGGCAGGGAGCCGTCCTCGTGCGAACGTCGGTGTCCACGTTGCCATCCTCGTCAGTCACGTGAACGGTCACCGTGCAGGTGGCCGAACCGCCCGATCCGCCCTCGGCCGCATGGCCCGGCGGGATCGGTGGCCAACTGCCGACCGCCGCCGTAGTCACCCCGAGCGCTGCAGCGACTGTCCACCACGTCTTCATGGCACTCTCCCTTCTGGACGATCCGACGCGTCAACGCGCGCGCCGCAGACGGTCGACCGTTCCACGGCCGAAGACCTCGCTGCGCCGTTCGATTGTCCCTGCAATGAGCGCGCCGTCGGGTGAGAAAAGGACGATGGTTTGCCGAGCTTTTTCTGCACCCGGGCGTCTTCGGGATCGAATCCGTCGATGCGTCGTCCGGTAGACTCGCTGCCGACCGGTGGTTCGTACAGCGCCGGGCAACGGCCGGTGGCTGCACGGGGCTCACCCGCGGGCTCGCGTCGGGATTCACTTACCTGCCGAGGGTTGGCTCACCTGCCGAGGGTTGGCTCACCTGCCGGGGTCGATCGCCTGTCTCGGTTCGATCACCTTCGTCACCTGCCACGGCCTGCCATGGATCGACGCTCCGGACTGCGCCAGCGACTGAACCGCAATGCCGACGGTTCCTGGCGCGGCCACAACCGGTGGCCCGGCACGCTCGGGATCACGGGCCTGCTGCTGCTCGTTGCAGGGCTCGTCGCGTGGCTGCTGCACGCGAAACTCGGTGTCCACGGCGGTTGGTCATACGTCGCGATGGCCGTGGGCGAGCTGTTCCGAATTCATCGAGATCGAGTGTCCTGGTCGAGACCTGATCTGACAGCCCCACCATCCTTTCGCCGTTTTGTTGCTTTCGTGATGAAAGTCGTGACGGTCATCCCCATGCCGGGTAGTAAATTGAAAGACCTTGCCCGAAAGCTTTCGGAGGCGAGTCACACCATGACAAGCGCCGCGCCGCCGCTTCCACCGAACACCAGGTTCGGCTGGCTGTTCACCGTGGTGTTCCTGGTCGCCGCGATCTACGAGTTCGTGCGCGTTGCGCCGGTCTTCTCCGCAGTGCTGCTGTTCCTTTCGATCGCGACGGCGATCACGACGCTGGCGGCGCCCGACCTGCTGCGGCCGCTGAACCGGCTGTGGTTCGCATTCGGTCTGCTGCTCGGACGCATCGTGAGCCCGGTGGTGCTGGGGGCGATCTTCTTTCTTCTGCTCACGCCGGTGGGATTGCTTACGCGTGCGGCTGGACGCGACGTGTTGCACCTGAAAAAGCGCAAGGCCGCCAGTTACTGGCTCGATCACGAACCGGCCGGCTCCGCCAGGGACTCGTTCAGGAACCAGTTCTGAGTCGCCGGGACCGGGGCATCGGGAACCGGGTCGCTCAGAAGCCCTTTCGAAGGAAGAAGAACATGAGCTTCCTGGGAGAGATGTGGTCGTTCCTTCGTGTGCGCAAGAAACTCTGGCTGGCGCCGATCATCCTGCTGATGCTGCTGATGGGCGGCCTTCTCATCCTGGCGCAGGGCTCGATTCTCGCGCCGTTCATCTACACGCTGTTCTGACGCCACGGCCTGGTCCGGCGCACCCGTGCAGTGCGCCGCAGCGGTGTGTGCAGGGGAGCTTCGATGAAGATAGTCGGTATCTCGGCCTACTATCACGACGCCGCGGCCTGTCTGGTCGTCGACGGCGAGATCGTCGCCGCCGCGCAGGAGGAGCGTTTCACCCGCAAGAAGCACGACGCGGGCTTCCCGGGGAACGCGATCGCCTATTGCCTGTCGGCGGCGAAGGCGCAGCCCGCGGAGATCGATCACGTCGTCTTCTACGACAAGCCGTTCCTGAAGTTCGAGCGTCTGCTCGAGACGTACCTGGCGTTCGCGCCGCGCGGGTTTCGCAGCTTCGCGACGTCGCTGCCCGTGTGGCTGAAGGACAAGCTGTTCCAGAAGACGGTGCTCACGGACGCGCTGACCGAGTTGTGGGGCGACGACGTCGACTGGAAGAGCCGCCTGTTGTTCTCGGAGCATCACGCGAGCCACGCCGCGAGCGCGTTCTTCCCCAGTCCGTTCGAAAGTGCCGCAGTGCTCACGATGGATGGCGTGGGCGAGTGGGCGACGACCTCGCTGGCGATCGGCGAGGGCCACCGGCTGTCGATGCACAAGGAGATCCGTTTTCCGCATTCGCTCGGACTGCTGTATTCGGCGTTCACGTACTACACCGGCTTCAAGGTGAACAGCGGCGAGTACAAGGTGATGGGGCTCGCGCCCTATGGCGAGCCGAAGTACGCCGATCTGATCAGGAAGCACCTCATCGACATCCGGGAGGACGGGTCGTTCGCGCTCGACATGCGCTATTTCGACTACTGCACCGGCCTGACGATGACCAACGGGAAGTTCGACGCGCTGTTCGGCGGCCCGCCGCGGCAGGCGGAGTCCGTGCTGACGCAGCGCGAGATGGACCTGGCCGCGTCGGTGCAGGTCATCGCCGAGGAAGTCGTTCTGAAGCTCGCTGCAAGCATCGCGCGCACGACCGGCCAGAAGAACCTGTGCCTGGCTGGCGGCGTTGCGCTGAACTGCGTCGCCAACGGCCGACTGCTGCGCGAGCGCCTGTTCGAGCGCATCTGGATTCAGCCGGCCGCGGGCGACGCGGGCGGCGCGCTGGGTGCGGCCCTGGGCGCCTGGCACGTGATGCTCGACCAGCCGCGCACGGTGGGACGCGGCATCGACGCGATGAGGGGTTCGTATCTGGGACCGGAGTACAGCCAGGCCGATGTCGTCGAGCGCCTGACGCGCTGCGGTGCGATCTTCGGGACGCACTCCGACGACGCGGTCATCGAGGAAACGGCGCGCGCACTGGCCGAGGGCAGGGCAGTCGGCTGGATGAACGGGCGCATGGAGTTCGGTCCGCGCGCGCTCGGTGGCCGCAGCATCCTCGCCGACCCGCGCTCGCCCACGATGCAGAAACTCCTGAACCTGAAAGTCAAGTTCCGCGAGTCGTTCCGTCCGTTCGCGCCCAGCGTGTTGCGCGAAGACGTGAGCGACTGGTTCGAGATGGATTCGGACAGTCCCTACATGCTGCTCGTCGCCGACGTCGTCGAACGCCGGCGCCAGCCGATGACGGCCGGGGAACAGGCGCTGTTCGGCATCGACAAGCTCAACATCGCGCGCTCCGACATACCGGCCGTCACGCACGTCGACTATTCGGCGCGCATCCAGACGGTTCACGAACAGACCAATCCGAAGTACTGCCGGCTGATCAGGCGCTTCAAGGAACTCACCGGCTGTCCGGTGCTCGTCAACACGTCGTTCAACGTGCGTGGCGAACCGATCGTGTGCTCGCCCGAAGACGCGTTCCGCTGCTTCATGGGCACCGAACTGGACCTGCTGGTGGTCGGTAACGCGATCCTGCACAAGACGCGGCAGTCGGTGGCGCTCGCCGCCGACTACAAAGCCGGGTACGAGCTCGACTGAATGAACTCGACCAAGGCAGCGTCCGTCGCGGTCGTGCTGCTCGCGTTCGCCGCGGTACTCGGCGTCTCGGAGTTCCTCGCGGGCAGGTTCCTCGCAGAGAAGCGCTACGTCCCGATCACGAACGAGCAACTCGCGTTCTACGAGAAGCACTACGAGGAACTGAACCACCTGCGCAGCATCTACGTCGAGCCGCGCGCTGCCGGCACGATGGACACGCCCGAGTCGCTGATGTTCACGGTGATCGGGGACGGGCCGCGCAAGGTGCTCGTGCAGGGCGACTCGTGGGCCGAGCAGTTCATCGCCTCGAAGCCGACCCGCGAACTGCTGCGCGACTTCGCCGCCCGCGACAGCGACACCTTCGTGCTCGCCGGCACGACGTCGTACGCCCCGAGCCCGATGACCGTGCAGCTGAGAGAACTCAGAGCGGAGTTCGGCGTGAAAGCCGACGTGGTGATCGCGGTGATCGACCAGACCGACGTCGGTGACGAACTGTGCCGCTACCGGCCGCAGCGGCAACACGTGAACGGAAAGCTCGTCGTCCGGCCGTTTCCGTTCGACTCGACCGAAGTGTATGCGCTCAGGAAACCGTTCACGCAACAGGACATCGTCAACTCCGACGACTGGGCGCTGGTGAAGCTCGTCAAGCTGGCGCGCATCCGCATCGCCGCACTGCTCGACCGCGCGGACAAGACCACGAAATGCCCCTGGGAGGCGATCGCGCGGCCGCTGCGCGAAGGCGTGTCACCGCAGGACAGGCAGTACTTCCTGTCGGTGCTCGACGACTACGTGGAGATGGTGTTCGCCGTCCCGGAGACGACCCACCTGTTTCTCGTGACGCACCGGCACCGACTGCACGCGACCGGCGAATATCGGCTCGACGTCAGGGATCTGCTGCGGGAAGAGGTGAGCAGGTCCCGGCACGGGTCACGGATCACGATCGTGGATTTCCCGTACGACACCCGCACGCCCGCCGACGCGGGCATCTACGTGGACGGCGATCCGGCGTCACATCTGACCGATGAAGCGCACGCGAAGTTCTACGTGCCGGCCGTCTTGAAGAGCCTCGTCGAACATCGGTAGCCGCGGCGTGAATCGGCAACCCGCTTCGGGCCCGCGCGCGGACGCTTCGGGTGTGAACGAACCCTACTGCCTCACCGGCGTCGCACGCGGCAGCGGCAGTCCCCGCGCCGCGAGAATCCTGCGCAGCCGGTTGGGGTAGTCGGTGATCAGGCCGTCGACGCCCCAGTCGACCAGGCGCTCGACGTCGACACGATCGTTGACCGTCCAGGGGAGCACCGCCAGGCCAAGCGATTGCGCCTGCCTCACCAGCGCTTCGCTGACGTCCCGGTGGTCCGGCGACCAGATCCTGCCGCCTGCCGCCTTCACCATCTTCGGCACCGAACCGTGGTCGCGATAACGGATGCCGGCGGTCCACGGCGAGTCCCCGTGTCGGTCGGCCCGGATCGTGTCGAGCGCCGGCTGTTGCGACGACAGACACGACGTCGCGATCGCCGGCGCCTCGCTGTGCACGATCGCGAGCGCGCGCCAGTCGAACGACTGGATCGTCGTGCGCCCGGCCATGCCGTGGTCGTGGATCACCCTGATCAGCGCGCGCGTGAACGTCTGCGGATCGGCGGTGTCGGCCGGCGCATCGGCCGCGATCTTCGTCTCGATGTTGAAGCGCACCTGCGCATTGCGCGCACGACGCACGAGTGCGAACACCTCCCCGAGCGTCGGAATGTTCACCCCGTCGTGGCGCCGCTGATGCGGCCAGCGCCTGGCGTAGTCGCTGCCCGGGCGCAGGCGCCCGACGTCGTAGCGCTGCAACTGGCGCAGGCTCAGTTCGCGGATCGCGGGCGTGCGGCCTGTGAGCCACTTGCCGTCCGGCCCGCGCGCGATGTCCGGATCGAGCCGCCGGTCGTGCGCGATGACGACG
The DNA here is from genome assembly GCA_021463505.1 of Burkholderiaceae bacterium. Lineage (GTDB taxonomy): Bacteria > Pseudomonadota > Gammaproteobacteria > Burkholderiales > Burkholderiaceae_E > Zeimonas. The sequence goes on from JAJTYR010000005.1 coordinate 5,918, forward strand.
GCCCCATCGGCAGTGAGGCCGGCATCCATCTCGAGCGTCGTCACGCCAATCGACAACGCGCGCGCGAACGCGGGCAGCGTGTTCTCGGGGGCGAGCCCGCGCGCGCCACGGTGACCCTGCAGGTCGAAGACGGCGAAGTTCGATCCCACTTCAGGCACTCGACGCTGAATCAGGAACCGTCGGTTACCCGGACGAGCGGTGCGCGGCATGCGCCGTCGACGATGCGCGCCAGTCCGCGAAACGCGAGGTCGCCGACGCGCACGCGGCGCACGGGCACCGCGCGCTGGCTCGCCGCGTAGCGGCCCTTGTCGTCGAACGCCTCGAGGAAGGCCGCCACGTCGAACGCCTCGCCGAGTCCGTCGAGCACCCCTCCGGTGAGCCAGACGCCGGCGGCGGCGCCGAAGGCGAGGCAGAGGTCGCCCGCGAACGCCCCGAGCAGCCGCGAGAACCACAGCACTGCCTCGCGGGCCTCGTGCTCACCGCGTGCAGCGCACGCGCTGACCTCGGGTGCCGCCGTCGGCGCTCCCGCCCCGCTGCGCCAGGCGTGCAGCCAACCCAGGCCTTCGCCGCTGAGCAGTCGTTCCCACGACAGGCGCCCCCAGCGCGTGCGCCCGAGCGCGTGCAGTGTGTCGAGCGCGGCATCCCGCGACCAGGCCAGCCCCATGTGCCCGGCTTCGCTGGCGAGCACGCGCTCGTCGCCGCTCCCCACACCGATCAGTGCAGCCGCGCCCAGTCCGGTTCCGGGTCCGATCAGCAGCCGGCTTCCCGGCCCCGGCGTGCCCGCCCGCAGCACGGCGCTGTCGTGTTCGCCCAGCGCCGGCAACCCGGCAGCGGCCGCAGCGAAATCGTTGACCACGTACAACGTGCGCAGCCGCAGCGCCGCGCGCAGACTCGCGGGATCGAGGACCCAGTCACGGTTGGTCATCCGCAGCGGCCCACTGTGCAGCGGCAGCGCGACCGCGAGTGCGGCGTGGTCGGCCGGCGTCGCCTGCGTACGCTCGAAGCCGAGAAGCGCTTCGGCAATGCCCGGGCTCGCATCGGCACGCAGGCGCGTGACTTCGCCTGCGCCCGCCTCCCGGCCCCAGCGGCAGATGCGCACGTGGGTGCCGCCGATGTCGGCGAACAGCCAGTCGCGCGGGCCGGACACCTACAGGTCCGACAGCGGCAGGTGGCGCGCAGCGCGATCGGCGCTGCGCATCGACTTCACGATCTCGTCGAGCAGGCGGTTCAGCGTCGCCAGGCGCTTCGGGTCGAGTCGCGACAGCACATCCGGAAGAATGCCGACCAGCGGCCTGGGCGCACGGGCAATCGCCTCGATGCCGCTGTCGGTCGGATGCAGTTGGACGATGCGCTGATCGGCATCTTCACGAGCGCGACGGATCAGACCCTGACGCGACAGCTGCTCGACCAGATTGCTGGCCGTGGACTGCTGTATCGCCATGGAGCGCGCAAGATCCTTGACACGGATGCCCGGCGACTGCACCACGACCGACAGCGCCCACAGCTGCGAGCCGCTGATCCCGCAGCGCTCCTCGACTTCGTGAAAATGGCGCCGGACCGACCGGAAAATGATGCGGAAGTTCTGCAGCGCCTCGGTCGTGTCCTGGGATTGTCCGGACGGCATGGAGCCGTCGACGCGGGCGCGCTTGCCCGGATGCGGCTGGACGGCGGAGACGCGGCTCATCGGTGTCCCGTGTGCTACGGTTGGCGATCCGGAATTATGCGGATGATGAAGGTTTTGCGCGACGGCCTTTCGGGCCGCCGACACCACCGCAGATACATTCCACTTGATATGACGCAAGGCGTGCGCGGATAGCGCGGCCTACATTGCACTGTCGGCTTCCCGTGACGCACAGCCCCCCTTCCGTGCCCTCTGCTCACGTCGCTGCCCGGCCAGGGCGGCGCACGCGATCGGCAACGCCGGCCGGACCATGGCGACCCGCCCGCCTGCTCGATGCGCCGCATCGCCTCGGCTTCTTCGTCGGCTCGGCCATGCTCTCGACGAGTGCGCTGTGGTGGCTCGCGACGCTGACAGCACAGATCGTCGCACACCGGGAGATTCCCTGGGCCGTCGCGCCGGCTCATGCCCACGCACTGCTGATGAGCTTCTCGTTCATGCCGATGTTCTTCGCCGGCTTCCTGTTCACTGCCGGCCCGCGATGGCTGGCACTGGCCGCGCTCCCGGGCCGCAGCCTCCTGCCCGTCGCCACAGCCTGGCTCGCCGGCTGGGGCGTCTTCCTGGCGGGCGTGCACATCGACCCGACACTGGCCGCCGCGGGCCTCGCGACGGTCGCGGCCAGCTGGAGCCGGTTCGTCTGGCGCCTCGTGCAACTGCTCCGGCGCAGCCGCGTTCGCGACCGCACTCACCTGAGGGTCATCGGCAGCGCCTGCGCGATCGGCGCAGTCACGCTCTGGGCAGCGGCCACGGGCCTGGCCATCGGCGCGCCAGCAGTGGCCGGTGCCGCCCTGACGGTGGGTCTGTGGGGGTTTCTGGCGCCGGTGTTCGCGACCGCGATGCACCGGATGGTGCCGTTCTTCGGTGTTGCGCTGCCGCGGCTCGACGAGCGCTTCCCCGATTGGTTGCTCTGGACACTGCTGCTCCTGCTCGGACTGCAGGCACCGCTCGAAGCGTGGTCGCCGGGCCATCGCCCGTTGCTGGCCACGACGTTCATCGTCGATGTCGCCGCCGCCGTACTCGTGTTCGGCCTCGCGCTGCGCTGGCGCACCACGCAGAACCTGCGCATCCGGCTGCTCGCCATGCTGAACCTCGGCTTCGTCTGGCTGGGACTGGCATTCGTGCTGCAGGCCACGTCGGCCGCGTTCGCCTGGTGGGCGGACGAGACGACGCCTGCGTCACTTGCGAGCCTGCACGCGCTCGGGATGGGCTTCTTCGGCTCGATCCAGTTCGCGTTCGTCACCCGCGTGAGCGCCGGTCAGGACGGACGCGCGCAGGCCATCGATGACATCGCCTGGACGCTGTTCCTGGTTCTGCAGACCGCGGTCGCACTGCGCATCGTTGCGGCCTGGCTGCCTGCAAGGCCGGTGCTGCTGCTGGCGACGGCGGCCCTGTGGGCCATCGCGATGCTCGCCTGGGCCACGCGGCACGCCCGCTGGTACGGGCGAGCGCGCAGCGACGGGCGACCCGGATGACCGCCGTTCACACCCGGGCACCGCACCGGCGCCCGCCTTCGAGGAACACCCGATGACCGAACGACCCGCCACCGCGCCACGCAAGCCCGATCTCGTCTGCCCGGCCGGCTCGCTGCGCGCGCTGAAGCTGGCCATCGACGCCGGCGCCGACGCGGTCTACATGGGGCTGAAAGACGCAACCAACGCGCGCAATTTCGCCGGCCTGAACTTCGACCTCGACCAGGCCCGCGAAGGCATCGCCTACGCCCATGCACGCAACGCCCAGGTGCTGATGGCGCTGAACACCTTCGCCGACGCACGCGAACCCGAACGCTGGTGGCGCGCCGTCGACGTGGCAGCCCGCCTGGGCGCCGACGCGCTGATCTGCGCCGACACCGCAGTGCTCGCCTACGCGCGCGACCACCATCCGCAACTGCGGCTGCACCTGTCGGTGCAGGCCTCGGCCACCACTTACGAGGCGATCGAGTTCTACCGCGAGCGTTACGGCATCCAGCGCGCGGTGCTGCCGCGCGTGCTGACGCTGCCGCAGGTCGGGCACGTCTGCCGCCACACCGGCGCCGAGATCGAGGTGTTCGGCTTCGGCAGCCTGTGCGTGATGGTCGAGGGACGCTGCGCGTTGTCGTCCTACGCAACCGGCCAGTCGCCCAACACCGCGGGCGTGTGCTCACCGCCTTCGGCGGTGCGCTGGGAGGACGCCGCCGACGGCGTGCACGCACGACTGAACGAGGTGCTGATCGACAGTTACGCGCCGGACGAACCGCGCGGCTACCCGACGCTGTGCAAGGGGCGCTTCCACGTCGAGGGCGTGCGCGACTACGCGCTCGAGGAACCCACCAGCCTGAACACGCTGGCGGTGCTGCCGCAGTTGATGGAGTTCGGCATCGCCGCGATCAAGATCGAAGGTCGCCAGCGCAGCCCGGCCTACGTCGAGCAGGTCACGCGCGTGTGGCGCGCGGCGATCGACCACTGCGCGGCGCAGCCCTCGCGCTTCGCGGTGCAGCCACAATGGGTGGCCGCGCTCGGGCGCTGGTCCGAAGGCCAGCAGCACACGCTGGGCGCCTACAATCGCCCGTGGCGCTGACAGGAGATCTCGGCATGAATCCGCGCATCCGGCTCACCGTCGGCCCGGTCCTCTACTACTGGCCGCGCAGGACGCTGATCGACTTCTACGCGCAGGTCGCCGATTCACCCGCCGACACGGTCGTGCTGGGCGAAGTGGTCTGCTCGCGCCGCCACGAAATGAAGCTCGACGACTGGCTCGCGCTCGCGCGCGACCTGGCCGGCTGCGGCAAGGAGGTCGTGCTGGCCAGCCAGGCGCTGCTCGAATCCGAATCCGACCTGCGCGACCTGCGCCGGCTGGTTGGGCAGGACGAGTTCATGGTCGAAGCCGGTGACGCCTCGGCGTTGCGCGCGCTCGCCGGCCGCGCTTTCGTGCTCGGGCCGCACGTCAACGTCTACAGCCGCCCGGCGCTCGAAGAGCATGCCGCGCTCGGTGCGGTGCGCTGGGTGGCGCCGGTCGAGTTGAGCCTCGAGGCCATCGGCCTGATCAATCCTGCCGCCGTGCCGGTCACCGGCGGCCCGGTGCGCGACACGCCGATCGCCACCGAGCTGTTCGCCTTCGGCCGGCTGCCGCTGGCGTTTTCCGCGCGCTGCTTCACCGCACGCCACTTTCACCTGAACAAGGACGAGTGCGGCTTTCGCTGCATCGAGCACCCCGACGGCCTGCTGCTGTCCACGGGCGAGGGTGCGCCGTTCCTCACGCTGAACGGTATCCAGACGCAATCGGCCGCGCAACAGTGCCTGATCGGCGAAGCGCCGGCGATGCGCGCCGCCGGAGTGAGCCGGGTACGGTTGTCGCCGGTGGCGCAGCGCTTCGGCGACGTGCTGGCGAGCTTCGAGCGCGTGCTCAACAGCGGCGGCAGTGCCGACGACGAGCGCGCCGCACTGTCTGCGATGAGCCTGCCAGGCGGTCTGGTCGATGGCTTCGCGCATCGCCGCCCGGGGCTGGAACGCAGCTGGACCGAAGGAGCAACACCATGACCCCCGCCCGACACACCGCGTTGCCGGTGCCCGCCGCATTGCGCGATTTCGTCGCGCGCCTGCCGATCCGCCCGCCGTCGATCGTGCTGGCGCTCGCACTCGACCGACTGCTGCGCCCGCAACTCGCCCCTGATGTGGCACGGCAACTCTCCGATCAGGTGGTCGAGATCGAAGTCCGCGATCTCGGTCTGCGCTGCAGGCTGATGCTCGGCCCGAGCGGCTTTCGCTCGGTACCCGACGGCGGGCCGGTGACGTTGCGCGTGGTCGCCGATGCGGTCAGCTACTTCCGGCTGCTGCGCGGCGAAGAAGACGCCGACCGGCTGTTCTTCGAGCGCGCACTGGTCATGGAAGGCGACACCGAGTACGGGCTGATCCTGAAGAACACGCTCGATGCGCTCGGCCCGCTGCTGCACTGGCCGGGCCGTCCGGCCTGAGAAGCTGTGAACCAATCACCCATGCCCGTCTTGCGCGCCCAGATGCGCCCGATCGAGGCGCAAAGCGCAGCCATATCGGGGATATGGCGAGCATTCGCAACGAAGAGCGGGCGCATCTGGGCGCGCAAGACGGGCATGGGTGATTGGTTCACAGCTTCTCAGGCCTTCTTGGTGCGCGCGCGCGTGCCCGCCCGGGTCGCCTCCCCGGTGCGTCCGGCCAGGTGCGCCGGCCCCTGGGTCGCGGGGCTGGCGTCGCCACGGTGTGCGGGCACCCGGGCGCGCGCGCCGATCGCCGTGCGTTTGCCGCGGGTGCCGAGCGGCTCGGGTTTTCCGGCGGCGCCCTTGACGACGCCCCGAGCGGCTTTCTTCGCCCCGCTGGTCCTGGCGGCCTTCGGCGTCGCCGGGCTGGTCTCGACTTTCATCGCCTTCATCGCTTTCCTCGCTTTCCTCGCTCGTGCGGGCTTGCGCGCGGCAGTGGTGCCGGTAGCCGCCAGTTTCTTCGGCAGGTGTGGGCCGTGCGCCTGCTTGCGCTCGCCCGTTTCCGCGATCGGCCTGGGACGGTATACGACCAGCAGCTTGCCGATCGACTGCACCGGCGCACAGCCGAGTGCCGAACAGATCCCGGTGAGCAGTGCCTGGCGCTGTGCGCGGTCGTCGCCGAGCACGCGGATCTTGATCAACTCGTGCGCCCCGAGCGCCCGGTCGGCCTCGGCCAGTACCGCGCGGCTCAACCCGGCGTCGCCGATCATGACCACCGGCTCGAGATGGTGCGCGCGCGCGCGCAGGGCCTTGCGGTCAGCCGGCGTGAGTGCGATCGGCAGGGGGAACGGGGTGATGCTCATGGGGTCGGAGGTCGCAGCGGGCAGGCCGGCGGGCGGCGGAAGTAGCAAGTGTGGGCTGTGGAGCCACCCGTGCGCAAGCAGCCCGGGTACCGCGCCATGAGCAAGCGCAGGAAGCCGGGCCGGGCGTGGCTGGCGCGTCACATCGACGACCCCTACGTGAAGCGGGCCCGGGCGCACGGCTATCGGTCGCGGGCAGCGTTCAAGCTGATCGAGATCGACGCCCGGGATCGTCTGATCCGCCCCGGCATGGCGGTCGTCGACCTCGGGTCCGCGCCCGGCGCCTGGAGCCAGGTACTGCGCGAACGGCTGGCGCGCCCGGGCGGCGCCGGCATCGACGGTCGCATCGTCGCCCTGGATCTGCTGCCGATGGAGCCGATCGCCGACGTGACCTTCCTGCAGGGGGACCTCCGGGACGAGGCAACGCTGCGCCAGCTCGCGGCGACTGTCGGAGGCCCGACACTGGACCTTGTGGTTTCCGACATGGCCCCCAATCTGAGCGGGGTCGCGGCGGCCGACGCGGCGCGGATGATCGATCTGGTCGAACTCGCCGTGGCGTTCGCCCTCGCGCACCTGAAGCCCGATGGCGCGCTGTTGGTGAAATGCTTCCACGGCAGCGGGTACAGTCAGCTTGTAGAGTTGTTCGGGCACAGTTTCGTTCGGCTGGCGGTGCGCAAGCCGAAGGCGTCACGGGCGGGCTCCGCCGAAACCTACCTGCTGGGGCGCTCGCCGAAGGCCACGGCGGTGCCGGCAGGGGCTGCGATGCAAGGTGGCGCTGGCCTGGATGCATCATGAAAATCAATGAGTTGGCGATGTCCCCGAAACGGGGTCGGCGGTCCGATCGACGTAGAATGCGACCAGTGGAAGCGGGCAGTCATGCGGGCAGGGCGCCCGAAGGAGCAGGCGAGTGAACAACGTGTTCTCGAAGGCGGCGGTCTGGCTGGTGATCGCGCTGGTGCTGTTCACGGTGTTCAAGCAGTTCGACACCCGCCAGGCGCGCGGCGCCGACATGCCGTATTCGCAGTTCATGGCCGAAGCGCGCGAAGGCCGCATCGACGCGGTGGTGGTCGACGGACGCACGCTGCGGGTGCGGGCGAAGGACGGCCGCAACCTGGTGGTCTACACCCCGAGCGACATCTGGATGGTCGGCGACCTGATGAAGTTCGGCGTCCAGGTCAATGCCAAGCCCGAGGAAGAGCAGTCGATGCTGCTCAACATCTTCGTGTCCTGGTTCCCGATGCTGCTGCTGATCGGCGTCTGGGTGTTCTTCATGCGGCAGATGCAGGGCGGCGGGCGCGGCGGCGCATTCTCGTTCGGCAAGTCGCGGGCGCGCATGCTCGACGAGACCAACAACACGATCACTTTCGCCGACGTCGCCGGCTGCGACGAGGCGAAGGAAGAAGTGCAGGAACTGGTCGACTTCCTGCGCGACCCCTCCAAGTTCCAGAAGCTGGGCGGGCGCATTCCGCGCGGCGTGCTGATGGTCGGCTCGCCGGGCACCGGCAAGACGCTCCTTGCCAAGGCGATCGCCGGCGAGGCGAAGGTGCCGTTCTTCTCGATCTCGGGCTCCGACTTCGTCGAGATGTTCGTCGGCGTGGGCGCGGCGCGCGTGCGCGACATGTTCGAGCAGGCGAAGAAGCACGCGCCGTGCATCATCTTCATCGACGAAATCGACGCGGTCGGGCGCCAGCGCGGCGCCGGGCTGGGCGGCGGCAACGACGAGCGCGAACAGACGCTGAACCAGCTGCTGGTGGAAATGGACGGCTTCGAAGGCACGGCCGGCGTGATCGTCATCGCCGCCACGAACCGGCCCGACGTGCTCGATCCGGCGCTGCTGCGCCCGGGGCGCTTCGACCGGCAGGTGGTGGTGCCGCTGCCCGACATCCGCGGCCGCGAGCAGATCCTGAACGTGCACATGCGCAAGGTGCCGATGGGGCCCGACGTGCGCGCCGACATCATCGCGCGCGGCACGCCCGGTTTCTCCGGCGCCGACCTGGCCAACCTGGTGAACGAGGCGGCGCTGTTCGCTGCGCGCCGCAGCGCGCGGCTGGTCGAGATGATCGACTTCGAGCGCGCCAAGGACAAGATCGTCATGGGCGCCGAGCGGCGCTCGATCGTCATGCCCGAAGAGGAGCGGCGCAACACCGCATACCACGAGTCGGGGCACGCGGTGGTCGCCCGCGTCGTCCCCAAGACCGATCCGGTGCACAAGGTCACGATCATCCCGCGCGGGCGCGCACTGGGCGTCACGATGCAGCTGCCCGAGGGCGACCGCTACAGCATGGATCGTGAACGCATGCTCAGCACGATCGCGGTGCTGTTCGGCGGGCGCATCGCCGAAGAGATCTTCATGAACCAGATGACCACGGGCGCCTCGAACGACTTCGAGCGCGCCACGCAGATCGCGCGCGACATGGTCACCCGCTACGGCATGAGCGACGTGCTGGGTCCGATGGTCTACGCGGAGAACGAGGGCGAGATCTTCCTCGGCCGCTCGATCACCAAGACCACCAACATGTCCGAAGAGACGATGCGCAAGGTCGACAGCGAGATCCGCCGCATCATCGACGAGCAGTACGCGGCCGCGCGCCGCATCCTCGAGGAGAATCGCGACAAGGTCGAGGCGATGGCCCGGGCGCTGCTCGAATGGGAGACGATCGACGCCGACCAGATCGACGACATCATGGGGGGGCGGCCACCGCGGCCGCCGAAGGAGCGCTCCCCGGGAGGCAGCGGCTCGGGCGCGGGCAGTGCGAGCGCCGCGGCCGCCACCGCTCCGGCGGCGCCGGCCGAACCTGCGGCGCCTTGATTCCGCAGCGGCCCGTCCGCCGTCCGCGTGGGGCCTGGCACGCGCTGCCGCGCAGGGTCGCCGCCGGGTGTGCGGTTGCCGTGCGATGAACCTGCTGCGGCCGCTGCGCCGGCTCCGCTGCGGCCGGTTTTCGCTGGCGCTCGATCGGCCGCTCGTCATGGGCGTGGTCAACGTCACCCCGGACTCCTTTTCCGATGACGGCCGACACGGTACGGTCGAGGCCGCCATCGCGCATGCGCATCGGCTCATCGCCGACGGTGCCGACCTCATCGATATCGGCGGCGAGTCGACGCGCCCGGGCGCCACGCCGGTGGCGCCCGACGAGGAGATCGCACGCGTGGCGCCGGTGCTCGATGCGCTGCGCGACTGCGGCGTGCCGCTGTCGGTCGACACGCGGCATCCGGCGACGATGCGTGCGGCCATCGCGCATGGCGCGGACATGATCAACGACGTCGCCGCGCTGCGCGCCCCGGGTGCGGTCGACGCACTGCGCGACGCGGACTGCGCGGTGTGCCTGATGCACATGCAGGGCGTGCCGGCGACGATGCAACAGGCGCCGGTCTACGACGAGGTGGTCTCCGAGGTCGAACACTTCCTCGGGGAGCGCATCGCGGCATTGCAGGCGGCGGGTGTGGCGCGCGAACGCATCGTCGTCGACCCGGGCATCGGCTTCGGCAAGACGCTGCGGCACAATCTGCTGCTGCTCGGCGCGCTCGATGAACTCGTGGCCGCCGGCCAGCCGGTGCTGGTCGGCGTGTCACGCAAGTCGATGCTCGGCGAACTCACCGGCCGGCCGGCCGGACAGCGGCTCGCCGGCAGCCTGGCCGCGATGCTGGCGGCGGTGGCGCGGGGCGCCGCGATCGTGCGGGTGCACGACGTGGCCGAGAGCCGCGACGCGCTGCGCGTCTGGCTGGCGATCGACGGGGCGACGTAGCGCTGCAGCGGCGGTGTTGCGGCAGCGGCGAACCGGCAGCAGCGAGCGGGCGGCAATGGCACAGCGGCCGGCAACGGCGTAACGGGCGGCAACAGGGAGCAATGCGATGGGGCGCAGGTATTTCGGCACCGACGGGGTGCGCGGCCGGGTGGGCGAGGTGCCGATCACGCCGGAGTTCGTGCTGCGCCTCGGCTATGCAGCCGGCAAGGTGCTGGCCGGCGCGCCGGCGGCGCAGGGGGCGGGCGGCATCGGCAGCGCCGCCGCCAGCGGCAGGCCGGCGGTGATCGTCGGCAAGGACACGCGGGTTTCGGGCTATCTGCTCGAGGCGGCGCTGCAGGCCGGGTTCTCGGCGGCCGGCGTCGACGTGCTGCTGTCGGGGCCGATCCCGACGCCGGCGGTGGCCTATCTCACGCGGGCGCTGCGCCTGTCGGCCGGCGTCGTGATCAGCGCGTCGCACAATCCGTACGAAGACAACGGCATCAAGTTCTTCTCGGCCGATGGCAACAAGTTGCCCGATGCGGTCGAGGCGCAGATCGAGGCCCGGATGGACGAACCGGTGGGCTGCGTGGCATCACGCAGCCTGGGCCGGGCGCGGCGCATCGACGACGCAGCGGGGCGCTATATCGAATTCTGCAAGAGCTGCTTTCCCGGCACCCTCGATCTGCGGGGGCTGCGACTGGTGGTCGATTGCGCGCACGGCGCCGGTTACCACACGACGCCGCACGTGTTCCACGAACTGGGCGCCGACGTGGTGCCGATCGGGGTGTCGCCCGACGGCCTGAACATCAACCAGGGGTGTGGCGCCACCGACACCGCGGCGCTGCAGCGTGCGGTGCTCGAGCACCAGGCCGATCTCGGCATCGCGGTCGACGGCGACGCCGACCGGCTGATGATGGTCGACGCCGACGGACGCCTGTACAACGGCGACGAACTGCTCTACGTCATCGTGCGCGATCGCCGCGAGCGCGAACCGGTGCCCGGCGCGGCGGGCACGCTGATGTCGAATCTCGGCCTCGAGCAGGCGTTCGGGCGCCTGGGCGTGCAGTTCGAGCGTGCCAGGGTCGGTGACCGCTACGTGCTCGAGCTGCTGCAGCAGAAGGGCTGGCGCTACGGTGGCGAGAGCTCGGGGCACCTGCTGTGCCTGGATTGCCACACCACCGGCGACGGCACGATCAGCGCGCTGCAGGTGCTCTCGGCGATGCGCGCGAGCGGCGCGACGCTGGCCGAATTGTGCGCCGACCTGACGCTGTACCCGCAAAAACTGGTCAACGTGCGCATCGCCGAGGGCTTCGACTGGCAGACGAGCGCGCCGCTCGCACAGGCCCGCGAGGAGGTCGAGCGCGAACTGGGCAACGCGGGCCGCATTCTGATCCGTCCGTCGGGCACCGAGCCCTTGCTGCGGCTGATGGTCGAGGCGCGTGAAGAGACGCTCGCGGCCCGGATGGCCACGCGGCTGGCCGACGCAGTGCGGACAACGGCCTGAAAATGGGGTGGGCGATGGGATTCGAACCCACGACAACCGGAATCACAATCCGGGACTCTACCCCTGAGCTACGCCCACCATCGGGATGGCCTGCCCGACAGGATTCGAACCTGTGACCCTCAGCTTAGAAGGCTGATGCTCTGTCCAACTGAGCTACGGGCAGAATTCCGTCGGGGCCGAAGGCGCGCTCGATGCCGGATCGGATGCGGGTGACATCGGAAGCGCGCGATGGTCGGGGCGAGAGGATTCGAACCTCCGACATCTTGCTCCCAAAGCAAGCACTCTACCAGGCTGAGCTACGCCCCGGAGGAACGGGATTGTAGCGTACTTCGTCCTCGGGCAGGCGAGGGGCGGCGTCCGCAGGGGCGGTGTCCCGGGCCGGGACGGCGGCATGCAGCGTGAAGCTGAAGCGGCTTCCGTGCCCCTGTTCGGACTCGGCCCAGATGGCGCCCCCGTGTCCTTCCACGATGCGCTTGACGATCGCCAGGCCGACGCCGGTTCCGGGAAATCGCTGCTCGGGATGCAGGCGCTGGAACAGGCCGAACAACCGGTCGGCGTGGTTCATGTCGAAACCGGGACCGTTGTCGGCCACGCAGAACACCGGCTCGCCTCCGGCATCGTGTGTCGCGTCCAGGCGGATCCAGGCCTGCGTCGTCTCGGCCGTGTACTTCCAGGCATTGCCCAGCAGGTTCTCGAGGACGACGCGCAACAGCGCCGGATCGCCGTGTGCGTGCAGCGCGTCGCCGAACTGCACGTCGACCTCGCGCTGCGGATCCTGCCGTCGCAGCCCGTCGACGACCTCGCGCGCGATGCGGCCGAGATCGACCGGCGCGCGCACCAGCGGCACGCGGCTGACGCGCGACAGCGCCAGCACGGCGTCGATCATGCGGTCCATGCGGGCGCAGCCGGTGAGGATGCGGTCGAGATAATCGCGACCCACGTCGTCGAGTTGGCCCTCGTGGTGCTCGTGGATCAGCTTCGCAAAGCCGTCGACGGCACGCAGCGGTGCGCGCAGGTCGTGCGAGACGCCGCTGGCGAATACCTCGGATTCGCGCTCGAGGCGCTCGATGCGCTGCGCCTGGGCCCTGAGGCGCAGGCGCAACTGCGAGACGTCGCCCGAATGCCTGCGCAGTGCCGCGAGTTCGGCCGCGCGCGCATCGAGGACGAGCACGGCCAGCGCCGGGTGCTGCGGCACGGGCTCCAGACGTGCGAGGACCTCGACGCGCTCGCCGTAGCGGTTGCGGATCGCCAGCGTGCGTCGCAGCGGGGTGCGCCCGGACAGCGCTTCGTGCAGCGCTTCGAGCGCCGCCTCCTCGCCGCCGCCGAGCAGCGTGCCGAGAGCCCGGTCGAGGAGTTCGCGCGCCTTGCAGGCGAACAGACGGTGCGCGGCGTCGTTCGAGCGGCGCACGGTGACGATGTCCTGGTCGAGTGCGATCACCAGCATCGGTTCCGCGCTGGTCTCGGCGGCGGTACGTGCGGTGATGCTGTCGTCGGCGCTGATGGTGTCGCTGGCCGCGACGCGCGAGACGCCGCAGTAGCCGACGAAGTGCCCGTCGGCGCGGAATCTCGGGACGCCCGACTCGAGCACCTGCACCGGCCGGCCCTGGGCATTCGCGCGCATCAGCGGCAGGCCGTGCCAGGCGCGCCGCTCCGCGATCGCCCGTGATGACGCGACCCAGCGCATCGGGTCCAGCGGTTCGGCGCCTTCGAACTGTGCCTGCCCGGCGCGCAGCGTCCAGCGCCGCGGCGGCCACGACGCACCATATTCGACCCGCACGATCCGACCTTCGACACTGGTCTCCCAATACGCGGCATCGCCCAGGTTGCGCATCGTCTCGAGTTGGCGATCGCGATCCTCGAGCACGGAATCCGTTGCCGCAACCAGCGTGGCCAGGCGGTTCAGCGCGCTGGCCACCGGCTCGAGAACGGGGCGGCCGTGGTCGCTCGCACGCCACGTGTACTCGCCGAGCGCGATGCGCGTCGCGTCGGCGGCAAGACGGTCGAGGCGTGCCTGCGAAGCGACCCAGCCGCGCCAGGCGGCGAATGCGAGCCAGGCGGCGATCAGTGACGCGCCGGCCAGCAGCAGCGTGATCCGGTAGGGCGTCGACGCATCGAATCCGCCGTTGGCGGGTGTCGCGCCGGCCGGCGGTCGGCCCGCAATCGCCAGGCCCAGGACCAGGATCGAGAACGTGGCCAGGATGGCCAGCGCGACGGGGGAATGCGACCGGTGTGTGCCGGTGGCGCGTGGTTTGGTCAAGGTCGGCAGATGACGAACGGTCGGTGTGCAGGGCTAAATCTACCCGAACGCGGGACGAAAACAAGAGACGATGCCAAGAGACGATGCGCGCATGCCTGCCGGCTGCGCCGGCGATCGATCGGAACCTTCCGGAAATCGGCACGCAAACGACACGCGACCAGGAGATCGGGGCACCCGCCCCAGCCACGATGGAACAGCACGCGATGATCGTTCTCGTCGATGCGAACGCCGAATGGCGTGCGGCCGCCGCCACCGTCCTGCGCGAGTCGGGCTACGAGGTGCATGCCCGCGCATCGCTGGCCGGACTGGCGCATGATGCGCCGCCCGTTCCCGATCTCCTGATCGTCGACGTGGCGTCGATCGGCGCCGGCGGCGAAGTCCTCGGCACGCTGCCGCGCGAACTGCGCGCGCGGTTCGCCGGCGTTGCGTTGCTGCTGCTGTCCGACGTCTATGACGAACAGGCGATTGGCGGCGCGCTCGCTGGCGGGGCCGCCGACTTTCTCGTCCGGACGACGCACTGGTCGCTGCTGATCGAGCGCGTCGGGCGCCTGTGCCGCATGACCCGCGTGCAGTTCGAACTGGCCACCAGTCGTGACCGGCTGGCGAAGGCTCACGCGCTGGCCGGCGTGGGAACGTTCGATTTCGATCCACGATCGTCGATGCTGCATGGTTCGGCCGGCAGCTTCGCGATCCTCGGCTTCGATGCGATGCGTGCCGCGGTCAGCGCACAGGAGTTCATGCGGCTCGTGCCCGCCGAACACCATGAATCGCTGATATGCGCCGTGGATCGGGCCATTCGCGAAGCGGCTCCGGTCGCGCTCGAGTTGCCGCTGACCGGAGCCGGTGGGCGTCCGATGACGATACGCGTCGCGGCCGAACCGCTGCGCGATGCCGATGGGCGCGTGACGATGCTGCGCGGCGTGATTCGCGACATCACCGACCGACAGCGCGCCGAACGCGACATCGAACGGATGCTCAACGCCGATCCGCTCACCGGCCTGCCGAACCGCAATGCCTTTCTGGTGTCGTGCGCGACGGCGATCGCCGGCGCGCAGCACGGCGTATACGGCGTGGCGGTCGTGGTGCTCGATCTCGATCGCTTCGCGCAGATCAACGAGTCCCTCGGGCAGGTCGCGGGTGACGAGGCGCTCTGCATCGTCGGCGAGCGCCTGGAGGGCGACCTGGCTGCGCTGTGCGACGGATCTGGCGGGATCGGGGTGACCGGGGCAGCGGCGGGTGCCGACCCGAGAGGTGGCGCGGTGCTTGCGCGGCTGCCGGGCGATCGCTTCGCGGTACTGCTGCCGCAGGTGCGCGACCCGGCCGAAGTCTCGGCGGTCGTGCAGGCGCTGCTGCGTGGATTCGGGCGCCCGCTCACGCTGGCCGGGGCCGAGTGCTTCGTGTCGTGTTGCGCCGGCGTGGCGCTGTATCCGCGCGACGGCGAAGCCGCCGGCGTGTTGCTGGCGCGCGCGGACGCAGCACTCGTCGATGCCAAGCGCCGCGGCAGCCAGTCGGTGGCGTGGTACGTGCGGCCGCTGGACGTGCACGGGCGCGCGCGCCTGAAGTTGCTCAACGGATTGCACAAGGCACTGGAGCGCGGCGAACTGTCGCTGCGCTACCAGCCGTGGGTCGACGTGGCCCGGGGCGCGCTGGGTGGCGTCGAGGCGCTGGCGCGCTGGCAGCATGAAGGTGTTTCGGTTCCGCCGGTGCAGTTCGTCGCACTGGCCGAGCAGAGCGGGTTGATCGTGCCGATCGGGGAGTGGGCGATCCGCGAGGCGGCCCGGCAGATGCGGGCGTGGCGCGACGCTGGCGTTCACGTGCCGAAGGTGGCGATCAACATCTCCACGATCCACTTCGAGCAGCGTTCGCCGGCCAGGACTGCCCGCGAAGCGATCGGCGAGAATCATCTCGAACCCGGCGTGCTGGAGATCGAACTCACCGAATCCTGCATGGTGCGCGACTTCGACCGCACGCTCCAGGCGCTGCACGAATTGCGCGATCTCGGTGTCGGGCTGTCGCTGGACGACTTCGGGATCGGCTATTCGTCGCTCTCGTACCTGACCCGCCTGCCGATCGGCAAGCTCAAGGTCGACCGCAGTTTCGTGCGCATGCTCGGCATGTCGGTCGAGGGCGAGGCCGTGGTGCGCGCCATCATCGCACTCGGGCGCAGCCTGCGGCTGCAACTGGTCGCCGAAGGCGTCGAGACGATCGCGCAGGCGCGCGCGCTGCTCGACAGCGGCTGTCACGCGATGCAGGGCTACCTGTTCGCGCGCCCGGTGCGCGCGGCGGAATTGCCCGAGGCGATCAGCCGGATTCCGCAGCGTTGCGGGCTGGTCTCCGGTCGGGCCGCGCCTGCGTCGCCGGATCACCCCGAACCCGCGTGCGAGGGCAGACCGTGATGAATTCCGCGACCACGAAGATTGCGGATCCGTCGTTGGCCGCGCCCGCGGATCTCGCACGTGCAGCCCTGCGCCACCTGGCCGAGCGGCGCCTGCCGCCGACGCCCGACCAGTACAGCCTCGCGTGGCGCGCCGTCGGCGGCTCGATTCCGGACGGACGCGGCGGCGCCGACGCCGCCGCCGCGCTTCCGCAGATCGGGCAGGCCATCGCCGAGGTGCTGCGCCAGCTCGAGACGACGCACCGCCACTGGACGTCGGCGCGCAAGAAGGAAGCGCTGGGCCGGGTGCTTGCCCTGCACGGTTCGGACCCGCGCAGACTGTCCGAGCGGCTGCAGGCGCTGGTCGACAGCTGGCGCGAAGCGCCGACGGCGACGACCCTGGAATCCGTGGAACCGGACCCTGTCGCGGATGGTGCGCAGGCGGCCGAGCACGCCGCCGCACCGGTTTGCGCCGTGACACCGGGTCACGCCGCGACACCGGTTGACGCTGCCGCACCCGTTGACTTCACCGCGGTACCCGAGGCCGGCGCACGTGTGGCGGCGCTCGGGCGCGTGCTCGCCGACATGACGGAACTGCTGGTTGCGGTCTGCGACGCCGTACCCCGGATGGTCGAGGAGGAAGCCTGGGTGCGCCGGCAGTTCGAGAGCATCCGCGCGATGCTGGATCCGGCACGCGGGTTGCCCGACCCCCAGGACCTGGCGCATGCGCGCGAACTGCTCAGGCGCACGGTGGACGAGCACCAGCGTCTGCTGAAGATGCGGCGCGACTCGCTGCAGATGATGAAGACGATGATCGCGCAGTGCATCGACTGGCTCGGCACGCTCACCGCGTCCAGCGGTCGCTTCGGCAACCGGCTCGGCAGCTTCGTCGAAGAGATCGAGCGTTCGAGCGACCTGCCTTCGCTGGCCGGCACGGTGCGCCACCTGATCGAGGAAACGCGCGCGATGTACGTCGAGCTCGAAGGCTCGCGCGAGGACTTCACCCAGGCCGGCGAGCGCGCCCGCCAGCTCGAGGAGGAAGTCAGCCGTCTGGAGACCGAGCTGAGCAGCGCGAGCGTCCAGGTGAACACCGATCACCTGACCGGATTGCTCAACCGTCGCGGGCTCGAGCGATCGTTCGGGGAACTGGCCGCGCGCTGCCGCGCCGATGGCCGGCCCCTGTCGTTCGCGATGATCGACGTCGACGACTTCAAGCGTCTGAACGACGTCCTGGGTCACCAGGCGGGCGACGATGCGTTGCGCCACCTCGCCAGGGTCACGCGCTCGCGGCTGCGCCCCGAGGATCTGAGCGCACGCTACGGTGGCGAGGAATTCGTCGTCGTGCTGCCCGGTGTGATCGAGGAGCAGGCCGCCGAAGCGGTGCACCGGATCCAGCGCGCGCTCACCACCGACGTCTTCACGTACGACGGGCAGTGGGTGGCGATCACCTTTTCGGCCGGCGTGGCGCAGGTCCAGGGTGCCGGCACGCTGGAGGAAGTGGCTGCCCGGGCCGATCAGGCGATGTACGAGGCCAAGCGCACCGGCAAGAACCGCGTGTGCATCGCCTCGCACGTGCCGGGGAAGTAGCCGGCAGGTCTACTCGATCAGGCGGTGCCTGAGCGCGTACGAGGCCAGCTCCGCGTTGCTCGAGACGCCCAGCTTTTCCAGGACGCGGGCGCGATAGACGCTCACGGTCTTCGGGGACAGCGTCAGTGCTTCGGCGATCTCGGACAGGCGCCGGCCTGCCGCGATCATCAGCAGCGTCTGCATCTCGCGTTCCGAGAGCTGGTCGTGCGGCTCGCCGC
Source organism: Burkholderiaceae bacterium (assembly GCA_021463505.1). GTDB lineage: Bacteria > Pseudomonadota > Gammaproteobacteria > Burkholderiales > Burkholderiaceae_E > Zeimonas. Next base: position 24,043 of record JAJTYR010000005.1, read on the forward strand.
CGCTCCTGCCAGTGACGTTGTCGAGCAGCAGATGGGCGATCTCGGGCGTCAGATACTTGCGTCCGCCCGCCACGGCGCGCACCGCCTCGACGATCTGCTGCGGCTCTGCCGACTTGTTCAGGTAGGCCATCGCGCCCGCGCGCAGTGCCCGGATGCCGTACTGGTCTTCGGGATGCTGCGACAGCACCACCACACCGATCGTGCTGCCTTCTGCGGCGAGCGACGCGAGCACATCCATGCCGCTGCGCCCCGGCAGGTTCAGGTCGAGCAGCATCACGTCGCAGCTCACCTTGCGCAACAGCGCGCGCAGGCCCGCGTAGTCGCCGGCTTCGCCCGTCACCTCGATGCCGTGCGCGTCGCCCAGAGTCTCGCGCAGACCCCTGCGGATCAACGCGTGATCGTCGACGAGCACGACACGGATCATCGGCAGCCTCCCTCGGCAGCGTCGGCGGTGTCCGGGATCGGCAGCGACAGCAGGACGCAGGTGCCGCGTTGCCCGGGCGAGACGTCGATCCAGCCACCGGCCCGGGCCGCACGCTCGGACAGGCCGCGCAGGCCGAACGAGGACGGCTTCTGCAGGTCGCCTGCGCCCAGGCCGACGCCGTTGTCGGCGATCTCGAGCGACAGTTGCCCGTCGCCGGCGACCAGTCCGACCCGCAGCGCCGTCGCGTGCGCGTGCTTGGAGACATTGGTCAGCGCTTCCTGGAGCGTGCGATAGACGGTCATTGCCGCGGTGGTGTCGAGCGCGAGGCGCTCGACGTTGCACGAGAAGTCCACCGGGATGGCAGTGCGCCGGCGGAACTCCTCGACCTGCCAGTGCAGCGCGGCCACCAGACCGGCGTCGAGGACCGGCGGGTGCAGGTCGTGCTGGATGCGCTGCGCCGCCTGCATCGCCTGGGTGAGCGTCTGCCTGGCGTGTCGCGCGCGCTCCGCGCTGCGGGGGTCGCCGTTGCGTTCGATCCACGAGAGATCGAAGCGCAGGGCGGTCAACAGCCCGCCGACGTCGTCGTGGATCTCGCGCGCGATCGCGGCGCGTTCGTCCTCGACCACGTTGTCCAGGTGTGCGAGCAGCTCGCGCAACTGCTGCTGCGATTCCCCGAGCGAGCGCTCCGCCTCGAGCCGCTCGCGCCGCGCCTCGCGGGCGGCAAGCGCGTTCAACAGCGCCTGCCCGAGCCGCGCCAGGCGCCCCTTCATCAGGTAGTCGTCAGCGCCGTTGCGCATCGCGGCGACGGCGGTCTCCTCGCCGATCAGGCCGGAGACGATGATGAACGGCAGGTCCGGGGCGCTTGCACGCACGACCCCGAGGGCCTCGCTGCTCGAGAAACGCGGCAGGTGGTGGTCGGAGATCACCGCGTCCCAGGCCTGCTGCGCGAGCGCCTCGACCAGTTCGGCGCGCTCTTCCACGCGCCGGGCGACGACGTCGAACGGCTCGCGCGACAGCGTTGCCAGCAGCAGTTCGTAGTCGAGCTGGGAATCCTCGATCACGAGCAGGCGAAGCCTGTGGGGAGCCGGCAGCGGCTCGACGGAAGTGGCAGTCACTCTGGCGGGCGCCGGTTTCGAAAACTGCCGGATTGTACGGCGTCCCGGCGTGCGGCGGCGATCCGGCCCGTGGCGGCGCTGTCCGGTTCCTACATTCTCAGTGCCGAGAGCACCTGTTCGAACATCGATTCGAGCGGCGCCTGCAGCAGCGGCAGGCCCAGCGCGAGCAGGACCAGTCCCGCCCCGATCGTGACCGGAAATCCGATGGCGAAGATGTTCAGTTGGGGAGCGATGCGCGAGATGACGCCCAGCGCGAGGTTCGCGAACAGCAGCAGTGCCATGAACGGCAGCGCGATCGTGAGTCCGAGTCCGAACAGTGCACCACCGAGGCTGACCGGATCGACGCGCGCCAGCCAGCCGGACAGCGCAGTGGCCCGCGGGATCAGCTCGAAACTGTGCACCGCCGCCACCACCAGCAGCAACGGACCGTGGAAGGCGACGAACGCCGCCAGCGACAAGGTGTTCATCAACCGGCTCACGGCGTTGAGCTGGCCGCTGTCGGGGTCGAAGAAACCGGCGAACGACAGACCCATCTGCAGGCCGATGGCTTCGCCGGCGACCTCGACCGCGGCGAGGATGGCGCGTGCGACGAAGCCCATCGCGAAGCCGATCAGCGCCTCGCTGGCCACCGCCAGCCAGCCCGACGCAGCGGCGAGGTCGGCAGCGGGGCCGGGTGGTATCAGCGGCGCGACCAGCGCGGCCAGCAGCAACGACACGCCCACCCGCACGCGCACCGGCATGGCACGCTGCGACAGGATCGGCGCGCTGGTGAACAGCCCGAGAATGCGGAAGAACGGCAGCAGGAACGCGCTCAGCCAGGCGAGCAGCTGGCTCTCGCCGACCCCGATCACGGCAGTGCGTTGCCGCTGATCGCGGCGGGAATCCCCGCGAGCACGCGCTGCAGGTAGTCGACCAGCAGTGACAGCATCCACGGTCCGGCGAGCATCAGTGTCACCGCGATGGCCACCAGCTTGGGCAGGAACGACAGTGTCGCTTCGTTGATCTGCGTGAGCGCCTGCAGCACGCTCACCACGAGCCCCACCGCGAGCGCGGCCAGCAGCACCGGCGCCGCGACCGCCAGCAACACCTCCAGACCCTGGCGGCCGAACGTCAGTACGGCGTCGGGGCCCATGGGTCTACCCGAAGCTCGCCACCAGCGAGCCGGTCAGCAGGTTCCAGCCGTCGGCCAGCACGAACAGGATCAGCTTGAACGGAAGCGCCACCAGCACCGGCGAGAGCATCATCATCCCCATCGACATCAGCACGCTGGCGACGATCAGATCGATCAGCAGGAACGGAACGAAGACCATGAAGCCGATCTGGAACGCGGTTTCGAGCTCGCTGATCACGAAGGCGGGAATCAGCACGCGCATCGGTACCTCCTCGGCCGAGGCCGGCTCGACGCGTGCGATGCGGCTGAAAAGCGCCACGTCGCGCTCGCGGGTCTGCTTCTGCATGAACTCGCGCAGCGGCTGGCTGCCTTTCTCGATGGCCTGCTCGAAGCCGATGCGCTGTTCCGAATAGGGCTTGTAGGCGTCCTCGTAGATGCGGTCCAGCGTCGGTCCCATCACGAAGAACGTGAGGAACAGCGCCATGCCGAGGATCACCTGGTTGGGCGGACTCGCCTGCAGCCCGAGCGCCTGGCGCACCAGCGACAGCACGATGACGATGCGCGTGAAACTGGTCATCAGCAGCAGGACCGCCGGCAGGAACGAGAGAGCCGAGAAGACCAGCAATGTCTGCACCGGCACGGAATAGGTGGTGCCGGCAGGCCCGCTGCTGGCGTTCAGCGTGAGCATCCCCTGGGCCTGCAGGGCGGCCGGCGCGAGCAGCGCGGCCATGCCGATCGCCGCGCCGACGAGTCGCGTGGCGCGTTGGCGCGCCGCGGTGCCAATCGACGGTTCAGGCGCTGCGCGCATGGCGGCGGGCGAGGTTGCGCAGCAGATCGGGGAATCCTCCCGGTGTCGCGGCGACGGCGTCTTCGCCGGTGCCGGGCGCGGCGTCCAGTTCGGTGAGCAGCGTGATGGCCTGCGGCGTGATGCCGACTACCAGCCACTTGCGTTCCGCGCGCACCAGGGCAATGCGCTCGCGCGCGCCCACGGTGACCGCCGCCGCGACGGCCAGGCTGGCATTGCCCCGGGCGGCGGCCCACTGGCCGCGACGCAGCAGCCACGCGGTGGCGGGAATCGCAGCGAGCACCAGCACGAACACCAGCAGGGACGGCCACGCGGAGGGCATCGCAGTGCTCACGCGCGGTTGAGCCGGCGCATGCGCTCGGACGGCGTGACGATGTCGATCAGACGCACGCCGAACCTGTCGTTGACGACGACGACCTCCCCCTGCGCGATCAGGCAGCCATTGACCAGCACGTCCATCGGCTCGCCGGCCATCGCGTCGAGTTCGATCACCGAGCCCTGCGCGAGCTGCAGGATGTGCCGGATCGGAATGCGTGTGCGCCCGAGTTCCACCGACAGCTGCACCGGGATGTCCAGGATCATGTCGATGTCGTGGTGGCCGTCCTTGCCGGCGCCGGAGAGCTTCGGGAACAGCTCTGCCGCGGCCAGCCCGGCCGGTGCCGGGATCTCTTCGGCGATCGCCTGGACGACGTTGTCGGTATCATCGCTCGCCATGGGGAGCTCCGTTGGGGTTGTCGGGGTGAACGGTCAGGAAGGACTGGACCTTGATCGCGTAGCGTCCGTTCGAGATGCCGTAGCGGCACGACAGCACCGGGACGCCGTCGACCGTCGCCTGCAGTGTCTGGTCGAGGTCGAGCTCGACGAAGTCGCCAACCTTCAGGGCCATCAGGTCGGCCATCGTGGCGCGTGCATGCCCGAGTTCGGCCACCACCTCGACCTCGGCGGCTTCGAGCTGTCGCGATAGCCTGGCGATCCAGCGACGGTCGGGCGCGCGCGTGTCGCCGGGCTGCGTGGAGTACAGCGTCTGGCGGATCGGCTCGAGCACCGCGTGCGGGATGCACAGGTGCAGCGCGCCGCCCCCGTGGCCGATCTCGATGTCGAACCGCGTCGACACCACCAGGTCGCCAGCGGCCGCGATGCCGATGAACCGCGGATGCGACTCCGATCTCACATGCTCGAGCACGAGTGGGTACGTTCCCGCCCAGGCCTTTTGCCAGGCCTCGCAGGCGAGCTCGACGATGCGCTGGCCGATGTGCAGCTCGGCGGTCGAGAATTCGCGTTCCTCGAGCCATGGTGCAGCGCGGCCCGCGCCGCCGAACAGCGCGTCGACGACGCCGCCGACCAGCTGCGGTTCGCACACCAGCAGCGCGTGCCCGCGCAGCGGCTCGAGTTGCATCAGGTTGAAGTGCGCCGGCGCGGCGATTTCGTGCATCGTCTCGGCGTACTGCCGGATGCGTGCCGGCGAGGCACTCACGAGCGGTTTGCGACCTGCAAAGCCGGTCAGCGCAGTCGCGAGGTGGCGCGCAAAGCGCTCGTGCGCCAGTTCCAGCACCGGCATGTGGGGACGCACCAGCTGCTCGCGGCGCCCGGGGTCGAACGTCCGCACCGTATCGTCGAGGCGCGCGCCTGCGTCGTCGTGCGCGGCACCCGGGCCGGCATCGATTGCGCCGTCGAGCAGCGCGTCGACTTCGTCCTGGGAGAGAAAGGCTTCGGTCATGATGTCTGTGCGCGTACGGGCCGTGGCGGCGCTGTCACTGGATGATGAACTGCGAGAAGTGCACGGCGGCCAGCGGGCTCATGGCGGCGGCGGGACCGCCCCGCGTCGGCGCGGTGTCGGCGGTCATTGCCGGGGCCGCATTCACGTGGGCCGTGGGTGTCTGCCAGCCCAGCTCGTGTGCGGTGAGCACGAGGATCCTCTGGGCGAGCTGTTCCTTGCCGGCGAACGTCAGCAACTGCTTCGATTCGAGCGACGACAACTGCATCAGGATCGCATTGCGGATCGCCGGCATGCGCGCCTTGATCGACTGTTCGGCCGCGGTGTCGGCGACCTCCAGCGTGACTGCGATCTGGGCGAGACGTTCGCCGCCTTCATCGGCCAGGTTCACGGTGAACTGCTCGAGCGGCACGAACACCGTATTCGTTCGGGCGCGCGGCGCCTCGGCCGACGTCGCAGCCGGCGCCGCGTCCAGCTGTCCGAGGAAGAACCAGCCCACCGCTCCTGCGCCGGCGCAGGTCAGCAGCGCGGCGACGACCAGGGTCCGCTTGCCGGAGGGTTTCCTGGGTGGGGCATCCTGGGAGTGGTCAACGTCCGGCATTGCAATTCCTGTGTGGGGTGAGCGCTCGAGCCGAAGCGGCCTCCATGAAAACGATTGTCGACGGCGTGACCGCCTGCTGATCGGCGGAAAAGCGCTGTCCGGGACCCGTTGTTCGCCTGCCCAGGCGCGCCACGCCCGGGTGCGCGTGGCGTGTCAGGCGTACAGATCGAGCAGGCCGGGCGTGGTGCGAACCGGGGTGACGGCAGTCGAAAGGCGGATTTGCGACGCCTCGAACACCGATGCCCGGCTGCCGACGGCGCCGGTGGCGTGGCGATCGGTGCCGGCGCCAGCGCCAGCGCCGGATTCCCGATGGGCACTTCCGTCGGATACGCTGGAGCCCGACAGCATCAGCCCATGCTCGGCCAGCATGCTCTCGAGAATCGGCAGTGTCTGCTCGATCGCGTGGCGCGTCTGCGGCTGCACGGCGCTGAATGCGACGCGCGCAGCCTCGCCGTTCAGCGACAGTTCGATGCGGACCGGTCCGAGTTCCCTGGGGTTGAGCACGATCTCGGCGCGCTCGATGCCACGCAGCGCGAGTGATGCGACCTCGGTGGCGAAGTGGTTCGCAAAGGCGGGGTGCGCGAGCGGCGTCGCGATCGAACCCGTGGCTGGCGGGTGCGCCCCGGGCGGGTGTGCGACAGCCGGAGCGCCGGGCAGGGGTGACGAGCCACCGACCGCGGCGGCGGCAAACGGGGTGCCGCCGGACGGGGTGGCGCGCCCGACGGCATCGCCGGGCGCCGGGCGCGACAGCGCCGCGGCGTCGCGCGCGAGCGGATCGGTGCCCACGGTGCTGTCGATTGCGTCGCTCCCGGCAGCGTCGGACACCGGTGCGAGCGCCTCGGGGGGGCCAGCCGCAGCATTCGGCGAAGACCCCGGCGGGGGGCGGGACGCGGCGCGCGCAAGCTCCCCGGTATCGGCTGGCGCGAGCGCCGTGATTGCGTCGCGTACCGTGGTGATGGTCCCCGCGGGCGTGGTGGGCAGCAGCTCCGCAGGCGGGGTATCGACGGTTTGCGCCGCGCCGGGTGCCCGCGGGGCGCTGATGGCTTCGCCGGATGCGGTCGGCGCCTGCGGCGGCTGGCCGGCGACGGTTTGCGCGACCCGGCCGACGGTGGTGAGCGGCATTGCAGGATGCGCTGGGACGGTTGCCTTGTCGTCAGCGACCGGTGCACTCGGTGCGGGGGAGGCGGCAGCGACGGGTGCCGCGGCCACCGTTGCCGCGGCGACAGCGGCAACGGCGGCAACGGCGGCAACGGCGGGTGCGACGGCGACGGGCGCCGCGGCAACGGCGGCCGCGTCGGGGAGTGGCACTGCTGCCGCGTCGGCGGCCGGTTCCTTGTCGGGCGTTGCGGCAGCGACATCGGTCCGCTGCGCAGCCGGTTCGCGCTGCGCCGCCTGACCGTTCGCCGCTTCGTCGTGCGCCACGGTCTTGCGCTGGCCGGTGGGGCCACGCGCAGCGCTGTGGCCGGCAGTGCGCGCACCGGGATCGGCGGCGCATTCGTTCACCCGCGTGCCTGCCTGCTGTTCGGCATCGCGCCGCGCCCGGGCGATCATGTCCCCGAATGACGGGGGCGGCTCGTCGGGGCGTCCGCGGCTGGCGCCGTGGCCCAGGGCACCGCGTGCATCGACACGCGAACGCGTGGGCGCCTGCAAGGCGGTCCGGTCGTCGCGACCGGGCAGTGGTGCGTTCAGGGGCGATTCAGGATTCATCGGCGGGTCTTCTCTGGCGCCGCTGCAGCAGCTGGGCGGCGATTTCATCGGTGTGGCGCTGGTCGGCGCGATGCAGCCGCACACGACGCAGCGATTCGCGCCGGGTCTGCACCGTTTCGAAGGCGAGCAGCCGGCGTTGGCGCTCGAGCAGTTCGGCGTGTTCGCGCTCGGCGCTGTCGCGCAGTCCGTCGCGCTGGCGCGTCTGTTCGTCGATCGCGACGCCGAGCTTTCGCGTGAAGCCTTCGCGGATGCGCAGCAACGGCGAGTCGGTCTGCGCCAGCGTGCGCAGGTGCCCCAGGTGTTCATGCAGGTACGACGACAGCATGTCGAGCGTCTGCTGCGCCCGCGCGACATCGTGCCGGGCGCTGGTGGCCTGCGCGGCGGCGTCGTCGCGCTGGCGCCGCGCGTGCTCGATCAGGCGTTGCAACGGGCTGCGTTTCATGCATGCGTTCCTTTCGCGGCGCCTGCGCCTGTCCCGGCGTTGGCGACCAGCCGCGCCAGCGCCTGGCGCGAGGCATCGATGTCGCAGCGTTCGCCGATGTCCTGCCGCAGGAAGCGCGAGATCTGCGGCAGCAGCGCGATCGCCAGGTCGGTATCGGGATCGCTGCCGGCCACGTAGGCGCCTACGGCGATCAGGTCGCGGCTGCGCTGGTAGTGCGACCACAGCGACTTCAGGCGCCGCGCCTGCGTCATCTGCGCGGCGTCGGTGACGTTGTTCATGACCCGCGAGATCGACTGCTCGATGTCGATCGCAGGATAGTGCCCGGCGTCGGCGAGCACCCGCGTCAGCACCACGTGGCCGTCGAGGTACGAGCGGGCCGCGTCGGCCACCGGATCCTGCTGGTCGTCGCCCTCGGCGAGCACGGTATAGAACGCGGTGATCGAACCGCAGCCGTTGGCGCCGTTGCCGGTGCGTTCGATGAGCGACGGCAGGCGCGCGAACACGGACGGAGGATAGCCCTTGGTCGCCGGCGGCTCGCCGATCGCCAACGCCACCTCGCGCGCGGCCATCGCGTAGCGCGTGAGTGAATCCATCAGCAGCAGCACGTGCTTGCCGCGGTCGCGGAAGTGCTCCGCCACGGCGGTCGCGTACACCGCCCCCTGCATGCGCGCCAGCGGCGGCGCGTCGCTCGGCGCGGCCACCACCACCGCGCGCCGCAGACCTTCCTCGCCGAGGATCCCGTCGATGAACTCCTTGACCTCGCGGCCGCGCTCGCCCACCAGGCCGACGACGATCACGTCGGCCGAGGTATAGCGCGCCATCATGCCGAGCAGCACGCTCTTGCCGACGCCGGCGCCAGCGAACAGGCCGAGCCGCTGGCCGCGCCCCACCGTGAGCATCGCGTTGATGGCACGCACGCCGGTGTCGAGCGGCTCGCGGATCGGTTCGCGGTCCATCGCGTTCATCGGGCGCGCATTCACTGCACCGGCGCGCACGTCGAGAAGCGGGCCGCGCCGATCGAGCGGTTCGCCCGCGGCGTCGACCACGCGACCGAGCAGGCCGTCGCCCAGCGGCAGATGGCGCATCCGGTCAGCGGCGCGGCGCAGCGGATGCGAAGGCCGGCCCAGGCGTGGCGCGCGCAGCGGCAACGCCAGCGGCGTGACGCGCGCGCCGGGTGACAGGCCCAGGGTCTCGCCGGTGGGCATCAGGAACAGGCGCCCTTCGGCGAATCCGACCACCTCGGCTTCGACCGGGCCGCCGGGGCTGCCGTCGCACTGCGAGACGTTGCACAGGCTGCCGACCGGCAGTGACAGTCCCGAGGACTCGAGCACCAGACCGGCGGCACGAACCAGGCGGCCGTGCGCCTCGATCGGCGACGACGCCTCGAGCATGCGCCGGTGATCGTCGAACAGCGCGTGCCAGCGGGCCGGAAGGCTCATGGCCCCGCCTCGGCGTGCCCGGCGAGCGAGCCATCTGCGTCGCGACCGATTGCGGCCAGGGTGCGTCGCCAGCGCGTCGCAACGGTGGCGTCGATCTCGGCGCGCGCTGTCTGGGCGCGGCAGCCGCCCGGCTCGATCGACGCGTCGGCGACGATCTCGCAGTGGCGCGCATCGAGACGTTCGCCGAGCTCGGCGCGCACCAGCCCGGCGTCACGCGGGTTCAGGTGCAGGTGCACCCGCACGCGCTCGTCGAACAGGTCCGAAAGCGCCTCCTGGACCACGGGGACGATCGTCTCCGGACGCACGGCGAGTGTTGCGCGCAATGCGTGCCGCGCAAGCTCGAGTGCCAGCGTCACCACCTGATCGGCAGCCGAGCGCTCGACCTGCTGGAATTCCGCTTCGAGGGCGACCTGCAACGAGGCGATGCGCGCTGACAGTACCGCGCCGGCCTGCTGCTCGGCCTCGCGCTGCTGATGGCCGGCCCGCTCGATCCCTGCGGCGTAGCCGCGCTCGAGCCCTTCCGCGTAGCCGGTTTCGCGGCCGGCACGATAGCCGGCCTCGAAGCGCTCGCGGCCGAGCGGGTCGGTGCCCGCATCGGAATCGAAGCGTTCGAACGGATCATCGGCTGGCCCGCGCACGTCTGCGCCGGGCGCTTCGAACGCCTGCCGCCCCGGCGAAGGCGCGGTGCTGTCGCGCGACAGCTCGTCGAGCGTGAAGGGTGCGAAGCCGGCGAGCCGTTCCGCGGCGATGATGCGCCTGCCGGTGCGCGGTACACTGCCGGCCTGCGCGGCACGCTCGTCGCGCGCGGGAACGCGCTCGTCGCGCGCGGGAACGTCGTGCTGCGATTCAGACGAGAGCATCGTCTCCTCCGCCGCCGATGGCGATCTGTCCTTCGTCGGCAAGGCGGCGCACCGTCTTCAGGATCTCCTTCTGCTCGGCTTCCACCTCGGAGATCCTCACCGGTCCCTTCGATTCGAGATCCTCGCGCAGCGTTTCTGCGGCACGCTGGCTCATGTTGCGGAAGATGCGCTCGCGCAGCGCCGCGTCGGCGCCCTTGAGCGCAACGATCAGCGACTCGCCCTGCACCTCGCGCAGCAGCAACTGAATGGCGCGATCGTCGAGCCGATCGATGTCCTCGAACGTGAACATCAGGTCGGCGATCTTCTGCGCCAGATCGGGATCGTGCTCCCTGAGCGCGTCGAGCGTGAGCGCCCCCGTGGTGCCGCCCAGGGCGGCAATGATCTCGGCGGCGGTCTTGCTGCCGTCCAGGCGCGTGCGCCCGAGCGCGTCGCCGCTGGCCAGCACGCGTTCGAGGACCTCGTCGAGTTCGCGCAGGGCCGCCGGCTGCAGCACGTCGAGCGTGGCGATACGCAGCACGATTTCGTTGCGCAACGCCTCGTCGAACTGCATCAGCGTGCCCGAGGCCTGCTCGCGTTCGAGATGGACCAGGATCGAGGCGATGATCTGCGGGTGCTCGTTGCGGATCAGGTCGGCGATCGAGCGCGGATCCATCCACTTCAGGTTCTCGATGCCCGACACGCCGTCACCCTGCAGGATGCGGCCGATCAACAGTCCGGCGCGTTCCTCGCCGAGCGCGCGGCGCAGCACCGACCTGACGTATTCGTCGGTGTTTCCGACCAGCGTGCTCAGTCCTGCCGAGGCACTGTGGAACCGGCCGAGCACCGCATCGACCTTCTCGCGGCTGGTGGTGTGCAGTCTGGCCATGGTCTCGCCGAGGCGGCGCACCTCCCTGGGGGCGAGATGGCGGAACACCGCGGCGGCGGCGTCCTCGCCCAGCGTCATCAACAGGATCGCGCTGTCGACCAGTCCTTCGTCATTCACGGCTCAGGCTCCCTTCGCTCCGGTTCCGACCCAGGTGCGCACGACGCTGGCCACGGCGGCCGGGTTGTCACGGGCGATCTTCAGGATGTCTTCCTGGCGCAGCATCCCCGGCGCGGTCTGCGCACCGGCGGGAAGTGGCAGTTGCACCGGGTCGTCCACGCGTGCGTTCAGCGTGCCCGCCGGCGCCGGCGCCGGCGAACGGCCGATCGCCTTCAGTGCCGGGCGGATCAGCGTGAAGACCACGATCAGCCCGAGCAGCACCACCCCCAGCTGCTTGCCCAGGTCGCGAGCCAGCGCGATGTTCTCCGGCTTCTCCCAGAACTCGAGCGGCACCTCGCGGGGCGTCTCGATCTCGGTGAAAGGCGCATTGACGATGTTCAGCGAATCGCCGCGTTCCCTGCTGAAACCGATCGCTTCGCGCACCAGTGACTCGATGTTTTCCAGTTCGGCGGGGGAAAGCGGCGAGAGCGTGGCCTTGCCGGCTGCATCCACCGAGCGGCGGTGGTTCACGACGACGGCCGCGCTCAGCCGCCGGATCGTGCCCGTGGCGTTGCGCGTCACGCGTACCGTCCTGTCGACTTCGTAGTTGGTCACGGCTTCGCGGCGCGCGCCGGTGGCGCCGCCGCCGCGGCTGGGGGTTGCCGCCTCGGTCGCCTGCCCGGGACCGTTGACCGGAGCACTCGCCGGCGCTGGCGGCTGGTTCGACAACGCCCCCGGCACGCCCTGGGCCGTCGCGGCCGACGGTTCGGTCGATTCGAGGACCTGCTGGCTCCTGACCGCAGCCGGCTCGGCGCCCTGATTCGGCCGATACTGCTCGGCGGTCGACTCGCTCTGGGTGAAGTCGATGTCGGCGGTGACCTGCGCGCGCACGTTGCCGGTACCCACGATCGGCTCGAGAAGGTCGAGCACGCGCTGGCTGAATTCCGATTCCAGGCGCCGTACGTGGTTCAGCTGCGATCCGTCCAGTCCGTTGGCGAGTCCTTCACCGTTGACCGAGAGCAGCGCGCCGGTCTGGTCGATGACGCTGACCTGCTTCGCGCTCAGTTCGGGGACCGAGGACGCCACCAGGTGCACGATGCCGGCGACCTGGGCGCGCTCCAGTGTGCGCCCCGGGTGCAGTTCGAGCAGCACCGACGCCGAGGGTTTGTGCTGCTCGCGCAGGAAGCCGCTCTGCGCCGGCAGCGCCAGGTGCACACGCGCATTGCGCACTGCGGCCAGCGACTGGATCGAGCGCGACAATTCGCCTTCGAGGCCGCGCTGGAAGTTCAGCTGCTCCTGGAACCGCGTGATGCCGAACTTCTGTTTCTCCAGCAACTCGAAGCCGACACTGCCGCCGCGCGGCAGGCCCTGCGAGGCCAGCTTCAGGCGTGCGTCGTGCACCCGGTCCTCGGGAACCATGATCGCGGCGCCGCCGGGCGAGAAGCGGTAGGGGACGTTGAGTTGCGTGAGTGATGCGATGACCGCACCCCCGTCGCGGTCCGACAGGTTGGTGAACAGCACGCGGTATTCGGGCTGACGCGACCACATGATCGACGCGGCGACGATCGCAACGAGCGCCGCAGCCCCGACGATGACGGGCAGCTTGCGCCTGAGCGGTGTCGCGGCGAGGCGGGCCGTGGTCGGCGCGGACGCCGGCAGAGGGTGGGCAGTAGCGTTCATGTGACCGATTATCGACACGCCCTCGGGACGCGGATCGATCGAATAGCGGGCCGGAATGCCGCTATTTCACGCATCGCCTGCGCGTTCGGCGCGCGACGATGTCGCTGCTGCGGCGTTGCGCTGCGCCGCTTCGTGCCATGCGCCAGGAGGTCACGATGGACGTACGATTCCCCTCGATTGCGGCGGCTGCGACCGCGAGCGCCGGCACCGTCGCGACCGGCGCGGCGGCGCCCAGGGCCGTTTCTGCCGACCAGGCGGGCCAGGCGGGCTTCGCCGGGGTGCTGCGCGATGCGCTGCAGACGGTCAGCACGCTGCAGGAAGACAGCGCGGCGCTGCAACGTCAGTTCCAGCTCGGCGCCGGTCAGGTGAGCCTGGAGCAGACGATGGTCGCGATGCAGAGTTCGCAGATCGCTTTCCAGGCGGCACTGACCGTGCGCAACCGGCTCGTGGCCGCCTATACCGACATCATGAACATGCCCGTCTGAAGGCGCGCCAACGATCGGCGCTGCGCGCGGCGGGTGGCCGACGAGTCCTGCGACAGCGGTTTCAGGCCGAGCGCTGCAGTCGCTTCTCGACGCCGATCACGTAGACCTGGACCCGACGCAGCACGTCGCCGGGCATCGCGTGGAATCCGACGCCGACCCGGTGACTGCCGTTGCCCGACGGGTGCTCGTCGACGTGGCACACGACGAGATCGCAGGGAATCGCGCTCTCACCCACCGCTTCGATCCGGCAGTGCGGCCAGACCGTGCCGATTGCGGGAGGCGGCTCGCCCGGCGGCAGCAGCAACGACGCGCCGCTGGCGCTCAGGTCGCGCAGCGGATAGCGCACCTCGCTTTCCGGAGCCAGCCGGCGCACACAGCAGGCCTCGTCGAAAGCGGGCGGCCGCACGCGAAACGCGTCGCGACGCTGGATCCGGTACAACTCGTCCGGCATGCAGGCGCGCAGCAGGGTTTCGCCGCGCACCTCGGCCACCGCGAACGCGTCCAGCCGGAATTGCGTCTTGATCTGGCCGGGAAACGCGACCCCGGCCACGTCGCGGGCCGAAGCGAGCACACGCGTGAAGGACTCCTGTCCGCCCAGGTCGAACTCGATTTCGGTGTCGCCGACGTGCGTGAGCCGGGTGATCGCGAACGCGTCGTGGCGCTCGTCGGCGTACAGCGTGACGAGCACGTGGCGATGGCCCAGTTCGCGCAGGATCGCGCGCACCGCGAGGCGTCCACCGATGCGGAAGTCGGCCGGCAGCGCCGACACCGGATCGGGAAAGACCGTGTCGGGGCGGCCAGTCGGCATGGCGGGGTGGGTGCGGCGAAGAGGGATGACCGGGTGGGTATCGCGCTGCGTTCAGCAGCGGTGTCGCTCGCCGCCGGCCGGGCGGGGCGCGAACATCGCGTCGAGTGTGCGGTTCGACGGGTGCGCGAGCCGGCGCACGTCGGCGTCGATCGACAGCAGGCGTCCGACGATCAGGCGCCGCTCGTGGCGCTGACCGGCGTCGAGCCTGTCGTGCGGGGCCAGGCCGTCCAGGCGGGTCGCGAGCTCGCGGATGGCCCGCTCGATGCGCGCCACGCGCTTCCAGTCGTCGTCGTGGGCGGCCTGCAGCATGACCATGGCGGCGCTCTCGATCTCGCGGTAGTGATCGAGCACGATCGGGCCGAAGTCGATGGGTTCGTGTCGGTCGGGTATGGGCATGAATGCTCCCGGCAGTCCGCTCAGACGACGACCGCGGCTGCGCGCGCCGGCCGCGGAATCGCGTTCCAGGCACCGCGCAGCTGCCCGAGCATGGCCGCGACTTCGGCGTAGCGCGCGTCGTCGCCCGCGGCGTTCGCGCCGAGCAGCTGCCGGATCATGTAATCGTACAGGGCCTCGAGGTTCGATGCGATTTCGCCGCCACGCCGGTCGAGCGAAGCCTTGAGGCCTTCTTCGAGGATCCTGAGGGCCCGCGTGGTCGCCTGGCCGCGCGCCGCGATGTCATCGCTGCGGTGTGCGCCGCGGGCCTGCGCGATCGCAGCGAGTGCCCCGTCGTAGAGCATGCCGACGAGCGCGTGTGGATCGGCCTGCGCCACCGAAGTCTCGAGATCGAGCCTGCGGTAGGCGCTGGCATCGGGGCGGTGCGAGGAGAACATGCCGATCGGGCTCCTGTGGGGTCAGTCCGTGCGCTCGAGGCCGGCAAGCAGGTTCTGCACGCTCGACAGCGATCCGGCCATGCGCGTGAGGTTCGCGTCGAGTGCGGTGTACTGGCGCAACAGACGCTTTTCGATCTCGTTCAGGCGCGCGTTCAACCGTTCCTCCTGCTGGGCGACCGAGCGTTCGCGTGCGCGCAGCGACTCGGTGGCGCCGGAGATCGCGCCGTCGCTGGCGAGCAGCGCGTCCAGGCTGGCGAGCACACGCCGTGCCATCCCGCCTGGCTCGCCGGGCGCTGCGCCTTGTGCGGCGAAAAAGGCCTGTGCCGTCTTCGGGTCGGCAAGCGCCGCGCCGGCACGCGTGTCGTCGACCTTCAGCGAACCGTCGCGCTGCAATTCGACGCCGAACGCGCTCAGGCTGTTCGGCGCGTCGGTGCCCACGCTCGAGCGCAGGATCTCGCGCAACTGCTGCTGCACGCGTACGACGGTCTGGTTGCCCTGCAGCACGCCTGCAGTCTTCGTGGCGGGGTCGAAACGCACCTGCTCGGCGATCAGCGTGTTCACCGCGTTCCAGGCCTCGACGAAGCCGTCGAGCGACTTGCGCAGCGCCGCGGCGTCGCTGTCCACGCTGACGTCGATCGGTGCCGTCGTGGTGCGCCGCAGTTCGAGCGTCAGGTTCTCGATCACGTCGGTCAGGCGGTTCGTCGTCGAGGTGACCTCCAGCCCGTTGATCGTGACGTGCGCGTCCTGCGCCGCCTGGGTGAGCTGCAGGTTGCGTCCGCTGCCGCTCGCCGCGGCCGGGTCGAACGCAAACGCGGACAGGCCGCTCGCATCGCCGTTGCCGCCGTCGGCGTCATCCACCGCCACGGCGAAGGCCTCCGGGGCGCCGCTCCCGGTGCTGCGCAGCATCAGTCGCTGGCCAGTGCCGTCGGCCACCAGCGAAGCGGTGATGCCGATGTCCGGGCCGGCCGCGTTGATGGCGTTGCGCACCTCGGCGAGCGTGGCGCCGGCGGCGATCGCGACCGCCACCTCGGGTCGTGCGGCGTCGGGCGTGAAGGCGGTGCCGGCGGCGTCCAGCGTGCCCATGCGGATGCGCAGCGTGCCGCCGCCGATCACGACCGCGCTGTCGGCAAACCGGTGGCTGGCCAGTGATTGCCGCTGCGCGAGCTGTCCCACCGCGACCGTGTAGCCGCCGGGGATCACGCCGGTGCCGGCCGTGGCCCGGAGGGCGGTCTCGTCGCTGCTCGTCGCGCTGGCGGCGCGCCAGGTGTCGGCGCGCGTCAGCGTGCGCGCGGCGTCCTGCATCGATGCCAGCGCCGACTGCAGCTTGCCGAACGCCGACAGCCGGGTCTCGATGCCGGAGATGGTTTTCTTCAGGGCCTGCAGCGGCCTCTGCTCGATCTGCATCAGCTGCGAGACGATGCCGTTCACGTCGATGCTGCTGCTGCCGATGGGGGTCATGGGCGCTCTCCGGTGGTATCGACCCACGGCAGGAACCGCCTTGCGGCTCCCGTGCCTGTGTTCTTTCGGCGCCGCGCGCCGCTTCTTGAATCGGGCGCGGTGCGGGACATCATGCGATGGGCTTCAGCCGCCGAACCGCCGCAGTGCGGCCTCGGCCACGGGCGGTGCATGCGCGCGCAATGCCAGATCGGGATGGCGCTGAAACTGTTCGCACAACTGCGTGACGAATGCAGCGGCGCCCGCGCGGTCATGGAGCGGCGCCAGCGCCGCGGTGACGGGTCGGGCACGTCCGGTCGACGCGGTCGCACGCTCGCCGGTGGTTCCGGGAGGGGCGGTTGCGGCCGCGCGTGCCGGATCGCCGGCGTCGCTTGCGCCGGATCGAACGGCCGGCGCGCCGGCCGCTGAAGGCTGACGTGGCGCCGCCGATGGCGGTGCCCACGGATTGACGATCGGCTTCACGGCGCGTTTCCTGTGACGGGTTGACCGGCGGCAGTGTGCCGATCGAACGGCACGGCGGATGAGCCGAAAAGCAGCGGTCCGCCGGCGCTTTTCGGCGCCGGCGGACCGCGGGGAAAGAGCCCTGCGCCGCGCCGCAGGCTGCCGGCGCGGCCACGGATGGCCGGTCAGCGCAGCAGCGACAGCACGTTGTTCGGGATCGAGTTGGCCTGCGACAGCATCGCGGCACCCGCCTGCTGCAGCACCTGGGCGCGCGTGAGCGCCGCGGTCTCGGCCGCGAAGTCGGCGTCCATGATGCGGCTGCGCGCGGCGGCCTGGTTCTCGGCGGAGACCTGCAGCGTGGAGATCACCGCGTCGAAGCGGTTCTGCACCGCGCCCCAGGTGGCGCGCTGCGTGTTCAGCGAAGTCAGCGCGGTGTCGATCGCCGTCATCGCGGCGGTGTTGGCGGCCGCATCGGCGCTGATCGTCAGGCCGGCGGCGCTGGCGATCGCACCCGAAGTCAGGTCGGTGCTCGTCACCGAGATCGTGTTGCCGACGTCGGCGCCCACCTGGAACACCTGTGCCGCGGTCGTCGCCAGGATGGACACGCCGTTGAATTTGGTTGCACTGATGGTCCGGGTGATCTCGGCGCCCAGGGCGACGAACTCGGCGTTGAGGTTCGCACGGTCGTCGGAACCGTTGGTCGCGTTGGCGCCCTGCACTGCGAGTTCGCGCATCCGCTGCAGCATGTCGCCGACCTTGCCGAGCGCGCCTTCGGCGGTCTGCGCCAGCGAGATGCCGTCGTTGGCGTTGCGGATCGCGACGTTCATGCCGCGCACCTGCGTGTTCATGCGCTCGGCGATCGCCAGGCCGGCCGCGTCGTCCTTCGCGCTGTTCACGCGCAGGCCCGACGACAGGCGCTGCACGGCCTGCGCCAGCGCGTTCTGCGTATTGGTGAGGTTGCGCTGAGCGTTCAGCGAAACCAGGTTGGTGTTGATGATCTGTGCCATGGATCGGGCTCCTCGAGCGGTTGAAGTGGTGGCTCCGTCAGGGTAGGTGCGAAGTCGACCCCTTGGCGGATGTGCGGGGATGGCCCCGGCCCATGCCTTATCGGCGGGGTGCCGGCCCGCTTGAGTTCACGGTACGAATGGCGGGTCCGGGGTGCCGTGCGGCGCGTGGCGTGGCGTGTCGCGCCACGGGGGTAGGAATTCTTCCTATGCCCGCCGGAGTTCGTCCGATGCGCGATGCAGGCGAACTCGGATTCATGGAACGGGACAGCAGGCCGACACTGGCGCCGTGGACGAACCACGACGCGCACCGAGCGCGCACCGACACGGAACCCGGGAGCCAGCGATGCAGATCGACGACAGGACGATGGCCGAGATAAGGGAGGCGAACCTCTCCTACCTGATCCTTGCACAGCGCCTGATCCGCGCCGACAAGGCTCAGGCCCTCTATCGGCTCGGTGTCACGGAGGAGACCGCCGGCGTGCTGGACGCGCTCACGCCGAGCCAGCTGCTGAAGGTGGCCGCCGGCAACATGCTGATGTGCCGCTTCCGCTTCGACGACCAGATGCTGTGGGGCCTGCTGACCGACCATGGCCGCGCCGGCGAAGCCGAGGGCGAGCGCAGCGCCCACCGGCTGCACGCGAGCATCCTGATGGCCGGCAGGTACGACGAGGCGATCGGGTCATGAGCGCGCGCAGCCTGCTCGAGGACAACCGCCAGGTGCAGCGCGCCGTCGAGCTGATCGGCCTGGGGGCACGTCTGCAGATGCTGCAGTCCGAGACCGCGCTGCCGTACGAACGCCTGTTGCGGCTCTACAAGGAAGTGGCCGGCAAGTCGCCGTCGAAGGGACAACTGCCGTTCTCCACCGACTGGTTCGTGTCCTGGCAGCCGAACATCCACGCGTCGCTGTACTTCAACATCTACGCCTATCTGCTGAAGACCAGCCCGCTCGACGACGTCGACGCGATCATCAAGGCGTACCGCCTGTACGCTTCGGAAGTCGCCACGCTGGGCGTCGAGCCGCTGCTGTCGATCACCCGTGCCTGGCGACTGGTGCGCTTCGTCGACTCGGGCATGCTGACCACCACGCGCTGCTGCCGCTGCGGCGGGCACTTCGTGAATCACGCGTACGAACTCGAACGCGACTACGTCTGCGGGCTGTGCGAGCCGCCGGCGCGTGCCGGCAAGGCACGGCGCAGCGGCGCGATCCACTGACCGCACGGCATCTCAGGCGCGCCGTCCGGCGTACTGCCGCGGCCGCCGTGGTCGCCGCGTTCCGGCGCCCGCCTCAAGAAGCGCGCCCTGCGACCGAAATGAGGAGAGACGGCCCGCGGGGCCGGTCCGGTCGGTCCTCCCGAGGTCTCGTCGCGCATGTTCGTTCTCCTGGGTTACCTCCTCGTCGTCGGCTCGGTCCTCGGTGGATACCTGCTGGCCGGCGGCCACATCGCGGCGCTGATCCAGCCGCTGGAGTTGCTGATCATCGCCGGCGCCGCGCTCGGGGCGTTCGTCGTGTCGAACTCGGGCAAGGCGCTCAAGGCGGTGCTCGGGACGCTTCCGTCGCTGTTCAGGGGCTCGAAGTACAGCAAGGAGCGCTACATGGCGCTGATGGCGCTGCTCTACGACGTGCTGTCCAAGGCGCGCAAGGAAGGGCTGATGTCGATCGAGAGCGATGTCGACCATCCGGCCGAGAGCGCGCTGTTCCAGCGTCATCCGACGGTCAGCGGCGACCCTCACCTGATCGAATTCGTCACCGACTACCTGCGCATGATGTCCTCGGGAAACCTGAACGCGCTCGAGATCGAGAACCTGATGGACAACGAGATCGAGACCCACCACCACGAGGCGATGGTGCCCTCGCACGCGATCCAGAAGATGGCCGACGGGCTGCCTGCCTTCGGCATCGTGGCCGCGGTGATGGGCGTGGTGCACACGATGGGATCGGTCGGCAAGCCGCCGGCCGAACTGGGCCAGATGATCGCGCACGCGCTGGTGGGCACTTTCCTCGGCATCCTGCTGGCCTACGGCTTCGTGTCGCCGCTGGCGACGCTGCTCGAGCACAAGGCCGACGAGTCCACCAAGGAGTTGCAGTGCGTGAAGGTCACGCTGCTGGCCAGCATGCAGGGCTATGCGCCGTCGATCGCGGTGGAGTTCGGGCGCAAGGTGCTGTACTCGACCGAGCGGCCGAGCTTCGTCGAACTCGAGGCGCACGTGAAGCAGAAGAAGGCCTGACGCGGAGCGCGCACCGTGGCCGCCCCAGACCGGAAGGTCCAGCCGATCGTCGTCCGGCGCGTGCGCAAGGTGAGCCGTGGCGGGCATCACGGCGGCGCCTGGAAGATCGCCTACGCCGACTTCGTCACGGCGATGATGGCCTTCTTCCTGCTGATGTGGCTGCTCGGCTCCACGACCAGCGGCGACCTGCAGGGCATTTCGGATTATTTCCGCACGCCGCTGAAAGTGGCGCTGATGGGCGGCAGCGGTTCCGGCGACAGCTCATCGGTGATCAAGGGCGGGGGCACCGACCTGACCCGCACCGTCGGTCACGAGCGTCGCGGTGAAGTCGCGGCGCCACAGAAGAAGGTCAACCT
Organism: Burkholderiaceae bacterium; assembly: GCA_021463505.1. Lineage (GTDB taxonomy): Bacteria > Pseudomonadota > Gammaproteobacteria > Burkholderiales > Burkholderiaceae_E > Zeimonas. The sequence goes on from JAJTYR010000005.1 coordinate 44,510, forward strand.
GCAGGCGCTGCGTGCCGAATTGCGCCGCACCGAGGCGCAGCGCCTGGGTCGCCTGAAGGCGCAGGTCGAAGAGATGATCAATCTCAATCCGGCGCTTGCCGGGCTGCGCTCGCAGATCCGGATCGACCTGACCAGCGATGGCCTGCGCATCCAGATCGTCGACGCGCAGAGCCGGCCGATGTTCGACCGCGGAAGCGCCGCGGTGAAGGACTACATGCGCGAACTGCTGCGCGAGATCGGCGAGCTGCTCAACAGCGTGGACAACCGCGTGAGCCTGTCGGGGCACACCGATGCGGCGCCCTACGGCAGCGGCGAGCGCGGCTACTCGAACTGGGAGCTGTCGGCCGATCGTGCCAACGCTTCGCGCCGCGAACTGGTGGCCGGCGGCATGAGCGAATCGAAGGTGCTGCGCGTGGTCGGACTGGGCCCGTCGCTGATGTTCGATGCGGCCAATCCGCTCAATGCGATGAACCGGCGCATCATGATCGTGGTGCTCAACCGCGACGCCGAGGCGCGCATCCTGGAGGGTACCGAAGTCGATGCCCCGGACAGCGCGCAGATCGACACCGCGCTGTCGGACGCCGGCAGCGACGCCGGCATGAAGGCCCGGATCGACGAACCCGCCACGCAGGCGGAATAGCCGGCCGCGAACCCCGCTTTTCGGCGCTTGAGAGCGCCGCGCACTGCGAATAATCGGCATCGAGTCCCGAACCGGAGCCGCTGCGCAGGCGCCATGGCCGATCACGAAGCCAGTCGCGAAGACCGACAACTCCCAGCATCCGAACGCCGGCTGCAGAAGGCGCGCGAGGAAGGTCGCGTTGCGCGTTCGCGCGACTTCGGGCACTTCGTCGTGCTCGGATCGGCGCTGCTCGCTGCGCTTGCCCTCGGGCCGTCGATCGCGCGCGAGACGATCGCCATGGTGCGCAACGGCCTGCAGTTCGAGCGCCCCGGCACACTGTCGGCCGACCGTCTGCCGCAGCTGTTCACGTCGCTCGGCGGTGACGCGTTCACGGTCGTGCTGGTGCTGGTCGCCGGGCTTGCGGTGGCGGCGATCGTCGCGTCGCTGGTTCCGGGCGGCATGGTGCTGTCGGCCCGATCGCTCGGAATGCAGGCCTCCAGGCTCAGTCCGCGCAACGGCATCCGGCGTGTGTTCTCGGTGCGCGGCGCGTTCGACCTGGCCAGGCTCATCGTCGTGGCGATCGCGCTGTTCGCGATCGGCGCCTGGTTCGTCGTCGCGAGCCTTCCGGAGTTCGTGGCGCTCGCGGCCGGGCCCGTCGTGACCGGCCTGGCTGGCGGCGCCTCGCTGATGGGCTCCGGCCTGGTGGCGCTGGTGGGCGTGCTGGCACTGGTGGCGCTCGTCGACGTACCGTTCCAGTGGTTCAGGCACCGCGCCGACCTGAAGATGAGCCACCAGGAAGTGCGCCGCGAGGCGAAGGAATCCGAGGGTGACCCGATGCTGCGCGGACGCATGCGGACGCGCCAGCGCGAGCTCGCCGGGCGTCGCATGATGGCTGCGATCCCGCTGGCCGACGTGGTGATCACCAACCCGAGTCACTACGCAGTGGCGATTCGTTACGACGAATCGGCGATGGGCGCGCCGCGCGTGGTGGCCAAGGGCGCGGACGTGATCGCCGCGCGCATCCGCGAGATTGCCGCACAGGCCGGCGTGCCGCTGTTCGAGGCGCCGCCGCTGGCGCGCGCGCTGTACGCTCACGTGGCGGTGGATCGCGAGATTCCGGCCGCGTTGTACAACGCGGTCGCGCAGGTGCTCGCCTACGTGTACCAGTTGCGACACTGGAGCCCGGGCCGCGGCGCGTCGCCGGTGGCGCCGGACGAGCTCGGGGTGCCTGCCGGTCTCGATCCGGCTGCAGCCGCGCCGGAGACGCTGCGATGAATGGCGCGACGACCAGCCCGCAGCCCGGGACAGCCGGCGGGCAGCGCGTGAGCGTGGCCGGCGTGATGCTGAACCTGCCGCCGTGGAAGGCGCTTGCCGCGCCGGTCGTCATCGTGCTGGTGCTGGCGATGATGATCCTGCCGCTGCCGGCGCCGCTGCTCGACCTGCTGTTCACCTTCAACATCGCGCTGGCGCTGCTGGTGCTGCTGGTGGCCGCCTACACGGTGCGGCCGCTGGATTTCGCGGTATTCCCCTCGCTGCTGCTGGTCACGACGCTGCTGCGCCTGTCACTGAACGTCGCCTCGACGCGCGCCGTGCTGATGCACGGCCACACCGGCACCGACGCCGCCGGCAAGGTGATCGAGTCGTTCGCCAGCTTCCTGATCGGTGGCAATTTCGCGGTCGGGATCATCGTCTTCGCGATCATCACGGTGATCAATTTCGTCGTGGTGACCAAGGGTGCCGGGCGCATCGCCGAGGTGTCGGCCCGCTTCGCGCTCGACGCGCTGCCCGGCAAGCAGATGGCGATCGACGCCGATCTGAACGCCGGCCAGATCGACCAGGCCGAGGCGCGGCGGCGGCGCGTGGACGTGTCACGTGAAGCCGACTTCTACGGTTCGATGGACGGCGCCTCGAAGTTCGTGCGCGGCGACGCCGTCGCCGGCATCCTGATCGTGTTCATCAACGTGATCGGGGGGCTGTTGATCGGCACGGTTCAGCACTCGCTGTCGGTCGAGCAGGCGGCCAACAACTACATTCTGCTGGCGATCGGCGATGCGCTGGTGGCGCAGGTTCCCGCCCTGGTGATCTCGGTGGCGGCCGGTCTGATCGTCTCGCGTGTGGCCGACGACGACGACGTCGGCGGCCAGGTGATGAAGCAGCTGCTGTCGCTGCCGCGTGCACTCGGTCTCACCGCCGGCGTGATCGCGCTGCTGGGCGTGGTGCCCGGCATGCCGCACCTGGCGTTCCTGGCCCTCGCGGCCGGCATCGGCTATCTGTCCTGGTGGCTCTCCGAGCGCCAGTCGCGCACGCCGGCCGAAACGCCGACCGACGAGACGGCGCCAGTCGATACCGAGGCCAGCTGGAACGACGTGGTGCCCGTGGACGTGCTGGGGCTCGAAGTGGGTTACCGGTTGATCCAGCTCGTCGATCGCGAGCAGGGCGGTGACCTGCTCTCGCGCATCAAGGGGGTGCGCAAGAAGTTCGCGCAGGAGGTCGGCTTCCTGCCGCCTTCGGTGCACATTCGCGATCAGCTCGAGCTGAAGCCCACCGCCTATCGCGTCACGCTCAAGGGCGTGGTGATCGGCGAGGCGGAAGTGTTCCCCGGCATGCTGCTGGCGATCGATCCCGGCAACGCGACGCAGCCGCTGCAGGGCACTGCGACCAGGGAGCCCGCGTTCGGGCTGCCCGCCACCTGGGTGGACGCGCGGCAGCGCGAGAACGCGCAGGCCGCGGGCTACACCGTGGTGGATCCCGCCACCGTGGTCGCCACCCATCTCCATCACCTGATGCAACTGCACGCGGCGCGACTGTTCGGCCGCGCCGAGGCGCAGCAGCTGCTCGACCACCTGGCCAGCTACGCGCCGAAGCTCGCCGACGAGATCGTGCCCAAGCTGGTGCCGATGCCGGTGTTCCAGAAGGTGCTGCAGAACCTGCTCGAGGAGTCGGTGCACGTGCGCGATCTGCGCGGCATCGTCGAGACGCTCGGCGAGCACGGCGCACGCACGCAGGATCCGAACGAGCTCACGCGCGAGGTGCGCGTCGCGCTCGCGCCGGCGATCGTGCAGCAGGCCTGGGGCGCTTCGCGCGAGTTGAGCGTGGTGGCGATCGAACCCGAACTGGAGAATCTGCTGGTGCAGGCGCTCGCGCAGGGTGCTGGCGGCTCGCTCGAACCGGGCGTGGCCGAGTACCTGGTGACGGCGAGCGCGCAGGCCGCGCAGGCGCAGGAGGACGCCGGGCACTCGGCCTGCCTGCTGGTGCCCGATCGCATTCGCGTGCCGCTGGCGCGCCTGCTGAAGAAGGCCGCGCCGCGGTTGCGCGTGCTCGGCCATGCCGAGATTCCCGACACCCACTCGATTCGTATCGGACGACTGATCGGAGAAACCAGGTGAACATGAAACGCTATGTCGCGCGAACCGCGAAGGAAGCGCTGGGCCAGGCGCGCGCCGAGCTCGGCGCCGACGCGATCGTCCTGGCCAACCGGCCGGTGGCTGCCGGCGTCGAGATCGTGGCGATGGCCGAGGCGGCCGTGCCCGGTGCGCAGACTGGCCGGACTGCGGTGGCGCGCGCGGCGACGACGAACGCACACGGCGTGGCGCCGGCCGGCGCTGCGATGAGCACGGTGGACTTCCAGACTTACGTGCGCGAGCGCCAGCAGCGGCGCAGCGAGCGCGCGCCGGTCATCGACCGCGCCGGTGACCTCACGCTTGCGGGGCTGCCCGGTGCTGACCCGTTCGGCGAGCGGCCGCGCAGCGGCGCCGGGGGCACCGCCGAGCTGATGGCCGAATTGCGCGCGATGCGCGGCTTCATCGCCGAGCAGATCGAGTCGGTGAGCTGGTTCGAGGGCATGCGCAAGCGACCGGTCCAGGCACGCCTGCTGCGCTGGCTGCTGCGCGCGGGCTTCTCGCCGTCGTTGTCGCGCACGCTGATGGGCCGGCTGCCGGACGACGTCGACGAGACGCAGGCGCAACGCTGGCTGCACGAGGCGCTGCGACAGGAGCTGCCCTGCATCACGACCGCGCAGACGATCTTCGACGAAGGCGGGGTGTTCGCACTGCTCGGGCCGACCGGTGTTGGCAAGACCACCACAGCGGCCAAGATCGCTGCGCAGTTCGCGCTGCGCAACGGGGTCCAGTCGGTCGGCCTGATCACCGCAGACGTCTATCGGGTTGGCGCACAGGACCAGCTGCGCACTTTCGGCCGCCTGCTCGGCGTGCCGGTGCATGTCGCGCACGACGTCGCCGGCCTGACCGACTTCCTGCAGCTGTTCATGAATCGCAAGCTGGTCCTGATCGATACCGCAGGCGTGGGCCAGCGCGACGAGCGCGTCGGCGAGCTGCTCGCGGCGCTGTCGTCGACCCGCGTGCGCCGGGTGGTGGTGATCGACGCGGCAATGCAGGCCGAAGCGATCGACGAGGTCGCCACCGTCTATCAGGCAGACCAGGCGGCAGGCGTCGTGCTCTCCAAAGTCGACGAAGCGGTGCAGCTGGGCGGCGCGCTGGATTGCCTGATTCGCCGCCGTCTCGAACTGCAGGGCGTGGCCGATGGCCAGCGGGTGCCCGAGGACTGGCACCGCCCCGATATCGGCACGCTGGTCCAGCGCGCGCTGGCCAGTGCCGGTGATGCACGGCCCACGCCGTTCGATTTCGACGACGCCGAGCTGGCGATGCTGATGGCAGCCCGTCCCGTTCATGCGGGGCCAGCCCGGGCCGAGGCGCGCGGTGTTTGAAAGCGGACTCGACCAGGCCTTCGGCCTCAGGCGCATGTTCGCAGCGCCGCCGCTGCTGCTCGGTCTGGGGTGCGCGCGGGGCGACGCTGCCGACCAGGCTGGTGTGGCCGGACTGGCGCGCGCGTTGCAGCGTGCCGGTCGGCGGCCGGTGCTGATCGACCTGCTGGGCGAGCGCGGCTGCCGCATCGCCAACGCAGGCGACCTCGTCGCGCTCGCGCAGCGGCTGCGCGGCGAAGGCCGGCGGCGCGGCGCCGAGCCCGACCTCGCACTGGTGATGGCCGATCCGCTGCGGCTGGCCGACGTGGCAGCCGCGTTGAACGACCGCATCGTACTGTTCGCGCCGGGCGATGCGTCGTCGCTCGCGCAGTTGTACGCACAGGTCAAGGCGGTGCGACTGGCGCACGGCGTGACCCGCTACGTGGCGGCGTTTCGCGACGCGCGCTCGCGCCAGGTGGCGCTCGACGCCCATCGTCGGCTGGCCGACACCGCAGCGCGCTTCCTGGGCGCTGCCGTCGAGTTCGGCGGACTGATTCCGGCGCTCGACCGCGACCCCCGGGCCTGGGACCGCTTCGCCGCCGATGCCATCGGCTGGGCGTGTCCGCTGCACGGCGTACGGATGCCAGCGGCGGGCTGAGAACGCGTGCACGGAACCGCGTCGATGTACACCGCCCACGGCACCCTCGATCGCGACTCGGTGGTCGAACGCTACGGCCCGATGGTCCGGCGAATCGCCAGTCAGCTCGCGGCGAAGCTTCCGGCCAATGTCGATCCGGCCGACCTCGCGCAGGCCGGCATGATCGGGCTGCTCGATGCGCTGTCGCGCTACGAAACGGGCCACGGCGCGCAGTTCGAGACCTTCGCGATGCAGCGGGTGCGTGGCGCGATGCTCGACGAACTGCGCGGCTCGGACTGGCTGCCGCGCTCCGTGCGGCGCGCCCAGCGCACGATCGAGCAGGCGATCCACGCTGCCGAGCAGAAACTGCAGCGTGCGCCGCGCGAAACCGAAATCGCCGCCGAGCTTGGCCTGCGGCTCGACGCCTATCAGCAGATGCTCGCCGATGCGCGCGGCGCGCAACTCGTCTACCTCGACGATTTCGGTGACGACGGCGAGGAGGGATTCCTCGACCGGCACGTTCCGGCCGCGGGCACCGATCCGACCGAGATCCTCGGTGACGCAGGCTTCACACGGGCGCTGGTGGATGCGATCGAGCGGCTGCCCGAGCGCGAGCGTCTCGTGATGGGCATGTACTACGAGCAGGACATGAACCTGAAGGAAATCGGCGCCGTGCTCGGCGTGACCGAGTCGCGCGTGTCGCAACTGCACAGCCAGGCCGTGGCGCGGCTGCGCACCCAGATGACCGTCTGGACCTGACTTCCGCTGGAACCTGCGACTCAGGCCTGCAGCGACGTGCGAACCGCCGCGCGCTCCGACGGGCGTCCGTCGGCCTCGTAGGTGCGCGCCTGCGGCGGTGCGAGCAGGGCTGCGAGCGCGCGCTGCGTGCTGGCCGCCGCGCGCTGCGCCACCGCCGCGTTGGCTTCCAGCGCAGCGCGCATCCGGGCCGCGTCGGAGCGGCCGATCGAACTCGAGTCGCTGCCGACCTGGGCCGACAGTGCGCTCGACAGGCCCGCCAGCCACGCGACGAGGCCGGTGTTGGCCGTCGCCAGCCGGATTGGATCACCGTCGACCATCGCTGCGCGATGGGCCCCGAGCAGTTCGAGTCCGCGCTGCAGCAACCCGGCCGGATCGGCCGGCGCCGGCGCCGTGTGGTGATGTCTGGCGCCCACGTTCATCGGGCCCGGGTGAGCGTTTCGAGCAGTTGCGCCGCCTCCGTGATCATCCGCTCGGCGACCACCCGGGTCCGCACCTGGAAGTGACCTTCGACGATCGCGTTGCGGACTTCCTCGACCTTGTCGGTGCGCACTGCGTCGAGCGGGTCGCTGGCTGCGCCGACGAGGCTGCGCGAAGTGCGCGTCAGCCGCACCTCGTCGGCGGCTGGCCGCTCGACTTCGCCGGTGTCGCGCGGCGCCCGGGAGCCGCCCGGTACCAGGCCAGAGCGCAGCGTGACGTCGACGCCTGGCTGGATCTCGCAAGGTTTGCCGATCTTCATGAATCCCCCTTCGGATGCTCCGTCGCGGGTCGGGATGATGGACTCATCGGCAGCGCCCGGCCGAACTTGAGGCCCGGTGGCCAGGACGTTGCGGGTGGGTCAAAGCCGGATCTCGACGACCCGGCCATGCACGGTGCCGAGCAGCAATTTGTTCTGGCCGGTGCGCACCCTGAGCGTCTGACCTTCGCCGGCACCCGCCACGGCGAAGCCTTCCGAGGATATCGTGAACCCATTGCCGATCACCCGAATCCTGACAGGATCGCCAGCTGCGATCGTCTGCGGTACGCGCAGGTCGCTGGCCCGGACCACCGTGCCCGGACTCAGCGGGCGTACCAGCGTGCGCCCGGCGAGCGCCGCCCGGTCGGACAGCGCCAGTCCGTGCACGGTCGTGAGGTCGACTTCCTCGACTCCGAACGACTGCGGGTCGGCGATCGCGCCTGCGGGCAGCGCCCGGTTCGCGACCAACGCCGGACCGAACACCGACACCGTCACCGGAACATAGGTGCTCCACGATGCGCCCTCGACGCAGCGCACGCCGATGTGGCTGCGACCCCACAATCGGGCGTTCGGGGGCAGGAATGGTTCCATCCGCGCACAGGGGGCGAGTTTCGCCGCCGCTTGCGACGGTCCGACCTTGACCTCGACACGCATCGTCGACGCGGCCGCGGCACTCGGGCCGGCGCCTTCATCGCCCGCAGCCCGTTCGCGCTTGCCCGACCAGGCGGCTGCGGCCGATTGCTCGACCCAGCGCTGCAGTCGGCCGCTGTCCGGCACTGCCTCGTCGGCGTGCGCCGCAACCGGCGCCGATGGGGTGGCAGGCGCCGACGGGACGGGCGCGACGGCCGATGCCCCCGAAGCGTGCGCCGCGATCATCGCGAGCAGGACCGGGGCCAGCCGTGCGGCGGTGTGCGGCCGCGTCGGCAACCGGGTGCACGGCGGCGTGTGCCGGCGCACCGGCCATCGTCCGTGAAGGTGCGGGGTCTGCGGCATCGCGTCGTCCTCGTGTGGATATCCATGCATCGGGGCGGGGCGCGTCTGCGGTGCATTCACGCCATCCGACAGCCGCAGCGTAGTCGCCCGCGCAGCGTGTACAGGGGCGGAGATGCGGGGCAAATGCGCCGCTTTTCCGGGCGATGCACGCTGGCCGTCGCGCGAATAATCGGCAGCAACGGCAAGAACCCGAGGCACCCGATGCTCGACCGACTCACTGCGAACCTGAAGTTCCACGGCGAAGCGCTTGCGTTGCGCGCCGAGCGCCAGCAGGTGCTCGCGTCGAACATCGCGAACGTCGACACGCCGAACTTCAAGGCGCGCGACTTCGACTTCGGGCAGGCGTTGCGCCAGGCGACCATCGGCCAGGCGACTGCCGGCCGGGTCGTCACGGCCAGTGCGTCGGCGTCCACGGCTTCGGGTGCGGCGCCCGCGTGGCTGCCCCTGAAGACCTCCGGCGCGGCAGCGGCCGCCAGCCCGCAACTCGCCTGGCGCGCGCCCGAACAGCCGTCGATCGACGGCAACACCGTCGACCTGGATCGCGAACGCGCCAGCTTCGCCGACAACTCGCTGCGCTACGAAGCCACGTTGAGGTTCATCAACGGCAATGTACGCAACCTGCTGAGCGCGATCCGCGGCGACTGAACCAACCCGCGCGCACGACCTGGCCCCCAACCTCACGCCCAACCCAGGAGCACGGCATGTCCCTGTTGAACATCCTCGGCATTTCGGGCAGCGCCGTCTCGGCGCAGAGCCAGCGACTCAACGTCGTCGCCTCGAACCTTGCCAACGCCGACAGCGTGGCGGGTCCGGACGGGCAGGCGTACAAGGCCCGCCAGGTGGTCTTCCAGGCCGAGCATTCCGCGGGCGCCGCGCGCGGCGTCTCGGGCGTGCGCGTCAGCAACGTGGTCGAGGACCCGGCCCCGGCGCGGCGCATTCACGATCCCGCGCACCCGCTGGCGGATGCCGACGGCTACGTCGCGCAGAGCAACGTCAACGTGATCGAGGAGATGGTGAACATGATCTCCGCGTCGCGTTCGTACCAGAACAACATCGAAGTGATGAATACCACCCAGCAGCTGCTCGTGAAGACGCTGCAGCTGGGACAGTGACGAAGGAGCGCATCGCGTGAACACCACGATCGACGCCTCCGCGGGCACGCGCGTTGCCGCCGCCTCCCCTTCGGCGAGCGGCGGCGCGACCGTGCTCGCGGGCGCGGCGGCCGGCGCCGACAGCGCCGCGGCCACCGAGGACCGCTTCCTGCGGCTGCTGGTGGCGCAGATGCGCAACCAGGATCCGCTCAATCCGCTGGACAACGCGCAGGTGACCAGTCAGCTGGCGCAGATCAACACGGTGCGCGGCATCGAGCAATTGAATGCGTCGATGTCGAAGATGGCTGCGGTTTCCGGCGAGGTGTCGCCGCTCGCGGCAGTGGGCCTGCTCGGGCGCCAGGTGCTGGTGGCCGGGGACACGTTCGACTGGAAAGAGGCGGCTCCCGGCGTGGCCGGTGGCGAGCCGGGGGCGGTCGACGCTGCGGCCGCAACGGCGCCTGCCGTACGCCTGGGTTTCGAATTGCCGGCGGAAGCCCGGGCGGTGCGCGTCGAGATCGTCGACGCTGCGGGCCGCGTGGTGCGTACGCACGAACTCGCCGGCGTCGCGCCGGGCGTGCACACGTTCGAGTGGGACGGCAGGCATGCCGACGGCACCCGGGCAGTCGCCGGCAGCTACCGGTTGCGCGCGGCGGCGGCCAGCCACGACGGTGCGCCACTGGATGTCGCAACGCTGACACCGGTGCGCGTCACCGGCATCGCGCAGGCCGCGGGCGGTGCACGCGTCGAACTGGGCGGCCGGCCGGCTGTGGCCACCTCGGCGATCCGGGCGGTGCTCTGAGCAGCCGGCGCCGCACGCACGGAACTTCCACCATCGACTTTCGACAGGAGCGCACACCATGTCTTTCCAGCAAGGCCTCAGCGGTCTGAACGCCGCAGCCCGCAACCTCGATGTGATCGGCAACAACGTCGCCAATGCCAACACGGTGGGCGCGAAGGCCTCGCGTGCCGAGTTCGCCGACGTCTACGCCACCTCGCTGTACGGCGCGGGCAGCAACGCCTTTGGCGGCATCGGCATCTCGGTAGCCGACGTGACGCAGCAATTCACCCAGGGCGACATCACCACGACGAACAGCGCGCTCGACATGGCGATCAACGGGCGCGGCTTCTTTCGCATGTCCAGCGACGGCGAGATCACCTATACGCGCAACGGCCAGTTCCAGCTCGACAAGGACGGCTACATCGTCAACGCGCAGGGCGGGCGGCTCACCGGCTACCGGGCCGATGCCAACGGACTGGTCAACGCCAGCGTGCCGGGCGACCTGCAACTGCAGACCGGCGACATCGCTCCGCGTGCCAGCAGCACCGGTGCGGTGACCGCGAACCTCGATGCCGCGGCGAAGGTGCCCACGGCCGCGTTCGCCGTGAACGACGCGACCAGCTACAACGGCGCCACGACCGTCGCGGTGTACGACGCACAGGGTGCCGAGCACACCGTGGCGGTGTACTTCCGCAAGTCGGCCGACAATACCTGGGACGTCTATGGCGCAGCCGACGGCACGCAGATCGGTGCCGGCCCGCTGGGGAGCCTGACCTTCGGTGCCGACGGTCGCCTGGCGCCCGCATCGCCAACCACGCTGGCCGTGTCCGTGCCGATCCCGGCGGGGGCTGGCGGGACGCTGCCGGTGACCTTCAACCTGGCGAAGATGACCCAGTTCGGCTCGCCGTTCTCGGTCTCCGAGCTGTCGCAGAACGGCTCGGCGGCCGGGCGCCTGTCGGGCTTTTCGGTCGGCTCGGACGGAACCGTGCTGGCGCGCTACACCAATGGCCAGACGCTGGCGCAGGGTCGCGTCGTGCTGGCGAACTTCACCAATCCGCAGGGCCTCGCCGCGATCGGCGGCAACCAGTGGGCGGAAACCGCCGACTCGGGCTCGCCGATGGCGGGTTCGCCCGGTGCGGGCAGCCTGGGCGTGATCCAGTCGGGTGCGCTCGAGCAGTCCAACGTGGACCTGACCGCCGAACTGGTCAACATGATCACCGCACAGCGCCTGTACCAGGCCAACGCGCAGGCGATCCGCACGCAGGACCAGATCATGCAGACGATCGTCAACCTGCGTTGACGCGGGCGCGACGCGCAGGCACTGACCGGCAACGTGCCGGCGGGGAGCTCACATGGACCGGATGATCTATCTGTCGATGAGTGGGGCCAAGGCGCTGGCACAACGCCAGGACGCGCTCAGCCACAACCTCGCCAATGCCGACACCACCGGCTTTCGCACCGACCTGATGGCGTTTCGTGCGGTGCCGGGCCGGCAGAGCGGCACCGCGACCACGCGCGTGTGGTCGCTCGAGGCGAGCGCGGGGTTCGACGCGCAGTCCGGGCCGCTGCGCCAGACGGGGCGCGCGCTCGACGCGGCGGTCCGCGGTGCGGGCTGGTTCGTGGTGCAGGGCGCCGATGGCGAGGAAGCGTACACGCGCGACGGCGCCTTCGAACTGGGCGCCGACGGCACGCTGCAGACGCGCAGCGGCCAGCCGGTGCTGGGCGACGGCGGTCCGCTCAGCGTGCCGCCGAATGCCGAGGTGTCCATCGGCGCCGACGGCACGGTGAGCGCGAAACTGGGCGGCCAGCCGCCGTTCGAGGTCGGCCGGCTCAAGCTGGTCAATCCGCCCATGGCCAGCCTGCGCAAGGGCGCCGACGGCCTGGTGCGCAGCGCCGACGGCGAACCGGCATCGTCGGACGACACGGTGCGCCTGGCAGAGGGCGCGCTCGAGGGCAGCAACGTCAACGTGGTCGAGTCGATGATCGGCATGATCGCGCTGGCACGCCAGTTCGAGATGCAGATGCGCCTGCTGCAGACCGCCGAAACCAACGAACAGAAGGCAGCGCAGTTGCTGTCGCTGAAGGGCTGAGCGCTGCGAGCGCCGTCCGCGAAGGGAGTTGCACCATGATTCGTTCGCTCTGGATCGCCAAGACCGGGCTCGATGCGCAGCAGACGCAGCTCGACACGATCTCGCACAACCTCGCCAACGTCGCGACCAACGGCTACAAGCGCTCGCAGGCGGTGTTCGAGGACCTGCTGTACCAGAACATGCGCCAGGCTGGCGGGCAGGAGACGCAGCAGAACGTGTTGCCCACCGGCCTGCAGCTGGGCACCGGCGTGCGCCCGGTGGCCACCGCGCGCCTGTTCACCCAGGGCAACCTGCAGAAGACCGACAACACCTTCGACATGGCGGTCAACGGCAACGGCTTCTTCAGCGTGCAGATGCCCGACGGCAGCGTGGCGTACACGCGCGACGGGTCGTTCCGGGTCGATGCCTCGGGGCAGCTGGTGACCTCGAACGGCATGCCGATGTCGCCGCCGATCGTGATCCCGCCCAACGCGCTCAGCGTGACCATCGGCGCCGACGGCGTGGTCTCGGCGACGCAGGCCGGGCAGTCGAGCCCGGTGCAGGTCGGCCAGGTGCAGCTGGCCACCTTCGTCAATCCGGCCGGCCTGGATCCGCGTGGCCAGAACCTGTTCACCGAGACCGCGGCCTCGGGCGCGCCGACCGTGGGCACGCCGGGGGTCAACGGTGCCGGCCTCATCAACCAGGGCTACGTGGAAACCTCGAACGTCAACGTGGTCGAGGAACTGGTGGCGATGATCCAGACGCAACGCGCCTACGAGATCAACTCGAAGGCGATCGAGACGTCCGACCAGATGCTGGGCCGGCTGTCGCAGTTGTGATGGAGGGGGCGATGCGCGTTTCGGCTCTGTCCGCTGCGCCCAGGTTGGCGCCCAGGCTGGCGCTGGCGCTTCTGGCCGGCATCTCGCTGTCGGGCTGCCTGGCGACCACGCCGCGCGTGGCGGTGCTCGAGCCGACCACGGTGCGACCGGAACCCACCACCGCGACTGCGGCAGCGGCTGCAGCCGCGCGCGCGCCGCAGGCCAACGGCGCGATCTACCACCCGTCGAGCCACCGCGGCCTGTTCGAGGATCGACGCGCGCGGCTGGTTGGCGACCTGCTCACGATCCAGATCCAGGAGAAGACCACCGCACGCAGCAGTTCCAACAGCACGGTCGACCGCAAGGGCAGCGTCGACGCGTCGATCACGCGGCTGCCGCTGGTGTCCCAGACCTCGAGCCTGATTCCGAAGCTGGGCGTGGCGGGGGGCACGAGCAACAACTTCGAAGGCAAGGGCGCCACCGGTTCCGAGAACCTGTTCACCGGCACGATCACCGTGACCGTCGTCGAGGCGCTGCCCAACGGCAACCTGGTCGTCGCCGGCGAGAAGCAGGTGGGCATCAACCAGAACGTCGAGGCGTTGCGCTTCTCGGGCGTGGTGAATCCTGCGACGGTGCTGCCGGGCAACATCGTCAGTTCCACGCAGGTCGCCGACGCGCGCCTCGAGGTGCGCGGGCGCGGCGACATCGACAGTGCGCAGACGGTGGGCTGGCTGGCGCGCTTCTTCCTCAGCTTCATGCCGATCTGAACGGCGCCGGGTGATGCCATGACGACGACCCGAAGAATCCTGCGCACGCTGGCGGCGCTCGCGCTCGCCGCCGTCGCCTGCGCGCCGGCGCTGGCCGAACGGGTGCGCGAACTGGCCACGATCCAGGGCGTGCGCGCCAACCAGCTGATCGGCTACGGTCTGGTGGTCGGTCTGGACGGCAGCGGCGACCAGACGACGCAGGCGCCCTTCACCGTGCAGAGCCTGCAGTCGATGCTCTCGCAGCTGGGCATCCAGCTGCCGCCCGGCATCACGCCGCAGCTGCGCAACGCCGCCGCGGTGATGGTGACCGCGCAGCTGCCGCCCTACGCGCAGGCCGGACAGCAGATCGACGTCACCGTCTCGTCGCTCGGCAACGCCAAGAGCCTGCGCGGCGGCACGCTGCTGCTCACGCCGCTGCGCGGCGCCGACGCGCAGGTGTACGCGATGGCGCAGGGCAACCTGGTGGTGGGCGGTGCCGGCGCCTCGGCGGCCGGCAGCAAGGTGCAGATCAACCACCTGAGCGCGGGTCGCGTGCCCGGCGGGGCCACGGTGGAGCGCGTGGTGCCGAACCACACGCTGTCGGCCGAGGCGATCCACATCGAGCTCAACGACACCGACTTCGGTACCGCGCGTCGCGTCGCCGAAGCGATCAACGCGCGTGCGCTGCCCGGCGTCCAGGCAGGGGCACCGATCGCCGAACCGCTGGACGCGCGAGTGATCCGCGTGCGCATGCCGCAGGACGCGGCGCTGCGCGTGCCGTTCCTGGCCGAACTGGAGAACCTCGAAGTGACGCTGGCGCAGCCGCAGGCCCGGGTGATCGTCAATGCCCGCACCGGTTCGGTGGTGATGAACCAGTCGGTGATGCTGGCCGCCAGCGCGGTGGCGCACGGCAACCTGTCGGTGACGGTGCAGACCACGCCGATCGTCAGCCAGCCGAACGCCTTCGCTCAAGGTTCGACCGTCGTGGCCGAAAAGGCCGATATCACGATCCGTCAGGAAGGCGGTTCGCTGATGATGCTGGAGGGCTCGGCCCGGCTGGCCGACGTCGTCAAGGCGTTGAACAGCCTGGGAGCGAGCGCGCAGGACCTGATCGCGATCCTGCAGGCGCTCAAGGCCGCCGGCAGTCTCAAGGCGGAGCTGGAGATCATCTGATGTCGTTGCCGTCGGTGTCCGCGCAGGGTCTGGCCGTCGACGCACGCGCGCTCGACGGACTGCGTCGTGACGCCGCGCGCGATCCGCAGGCAGCGGTGCGCAAGGCTGCCGGCCAGTTCGAGGCCCTGTTCATGCAGCAACTGCTGAAGAGCATGCGCGACGCGATGCCCCGAAGCAGCCTGTTCGCGGGTACCGATCACGATTCCTGGGTCGGCATGCTCGACCAGCAACTGTCGCAGTCGCTGTCCGATCGGCCCGGCGGGCTGGCCGACATGATCGTGAAACAGCTGGCGCGCCACCTGCCGGCGCCGGACGCCGGCGCGGTTGCCGGCAGCACGGCTTCGGCGATGGTGGGCGAGCGTGGCGCCGCGCGCGACGGCTTCGCTGCGGGTGCGTCGCTGCCGCGGGAACGCAGCACCGCATCGCTCGATCCGCAGGCTGCCGAACGCCTGAAGAGCGTGCTGTCGCGCGGCATCGACGTCGCGCAGGCGGCATTCGTCGAGCGTGTGTGGCCGCACGCGCTCGCGGCGCAGCGCGCCACCGGCGTGCCCGCGGCGTACGTCGTCGGCCAGGCGGCGCTCGAATCGGGCTGGGGTCGCCAGGAGATCCGGCACGCCGACGGACGCAGCGCTCATAACCTCTTCGGCATCAAGGCGGGTGCCGGCTGGCAGGGCGACAGCGTCGACGTCACGACGACCGAATACGTCGACGGCACCGCGCGGCGCAGCGTCGAGCGCTTCAGGGCCTATGGATCATACGCCGAGGCATTCCGCGACTGGGCGTCGCTGATGACCGGCCACGAACGCTACGCGCCCGTGCTGCGCGCGAGCCGCTCGGTCGAGGGATACGCGAGCGGCATGCAGCGCGCCGGCTACGCAACCGATCCGCGCTACGGCGAGAAGCTCGAACGCACGATCAACCGGGCGCTGATGCTCGGACGCGCGGCGACCTGAAGGAAGACACGCAATGTCGGCACTGCTCTCCGTTGGCCAGAGTGCGCTGCTGGCCGCTTACGCGCAGTTGCGCACCGCGGGTCACAACGTCGCGAACGCCAACACGCCCGGCTTTACCCGCCAGGAAGCGCTGCTGGCCACCGCGGGCGGTCAGTATGGCGGCAGCGGCTTTCTCGGCCAGGGCGTGGATATCGTGACGGTGCAACGCCGCTACGACCGCTTCCTCGCGGCTGAACTGGCGTCGAGCACCGCGCTGGCGGCCGCCGACAGCGCGCGCGCCGGGCAGCTCGGGCGCCTCGACCATCTGCTGGCCGACACCGACAACGGCATCGGCGTGGCGATCGACGAATTGAACGCCGCGCTGGCCGACCTGGTCAATCGCCCTGCCGACGCGAGTGCACGGCAGATCGTGCTGGCGCGCGCCGACGCGCTCGCGCTGCGCATGCGCACGGTCGATGCGCAACTGCAGCAGCTCGGGCACGAAGCCGACGAGCGGATCGGTCACGCCGCGAGCCTGGCCACCGATCTGCTCGGTCGCATCGCGGGTCTGAACGAACGCATCGCCGCGAATGCCGGCACCGGGCACCCCCCCAACGACCTGCTCGACGAGCGCGACCGCCTGTTGCTCGACCTCAACGGCTTCCTGAAGGCCGGCGTCTACACGCAGGACGATGGCACCGTCAGCGTATTCGCGGCCGGCGGCGAGGCGCTGGTGGCCGGCAATCGTGCCGCCATCCTGCGCGCCGAGCCCGATCCGCTCGATCCTTCGCGGCAACGTGTCGTGCTCGCGCTGGGTGCGACCGGGCTGCCGATGACTGCCACGACACTGGGCGGCGGTTCGATTGCCGGGCTGCTGCACTTTCGCGACCAGGACCTGCAGGCAGCACGCGCGCGGATCGGCCAACTGGCCGGTGCCATCGCTGCGGCCTTCAACCGGCAGCAGTCGCTGGGCGCCGACGCGAGCGGTGTCGCCGGGCAACCGCTGTTCGCCTCGGGCGAGCCGCGCTCGACTGCGGCCTCGACCAACACCGGTTCGGCACGCATCGTGGCCAGCGTCGTCGACGGCACGCAGCTGGCTGCCAGCGATTACCAGATCCGCCATGACGGCGTGCAATACCTGGTCACGCGCAGCGCCGACGGGCTCGAGCGCAGCTACGCCACCCTGCCGCAGACGGTGGACGGACTGCGGATCGGCCTGGCGAGTGGCGTGCCGGCAGCCGGTGACCGCTTCGAGCTGCGCAGCGCCACGACGATCGCCGCCGGCTTCGAGCGCGCACTGTCTTCGGGCGCCGGCCTGGCCACCGGCTATGCAGTGAGCGCCGCGGGAGCCGCCAGCAACACCGGCAGCGTGTCCGTGTCCGCATTCGCCGTGAACGCGGCCGACGCGAACCTGGCGCAGCCGGTGACGCTCACCTTCACGGCGTCCGGCACCTTCGACGTCAGCGGCGCCGGTACCGGCAACCCCACCGGGGTCGCCTGGTCGCCGGGTCAGCCGATCGACTACAACGGGTGGACGCTCGCCTTGCAGGGCACCCCGCAGCCGGGTGACCGGATCGAGATCGTGCCGACCGGCGACCCCTCGGTGGACAACCGCAATGCGCGCGCGATGATCGGCCTGGCCGACCAGCCGCTGGCGGACGGTGCGCGCTTCAACGAGGCGTTCGCCGCGCTGCTCGCCGACGTGGGCACGCGCACGCAGTCGGCGCAGGCCAGCGAGTCGGTCTCCACGCGCCTGCTCGGCGACGCGCAGGCGGCCCAGGCGCAGGTTTCGGGCGTGAACCTCGACGAGGAGGCGGCGCGGCTCATGCAGTACCAGCAGATGTACCAGGCCGCGGCGAAAGTCATCCAGGCGGCGCAGACGATGTTCGACACGCTGTTGCAGGCCACAGGGCGTTGACGGTGCACGCGCGGCGAACCGGCACGGAGACTCGACGATGACCCGAATCCCCACCTTGTACGCCTTCGAACGCAGCCTCGACGCAATGAACGAGCGGCGCGTCGCGCTGGCACGCAGCCAGATGCAGCTGTCCACCGGCAGGCGCGTGAATGCGCCGGGCGACGATCCGCTCGGTGCCGCACAGGCCGAGCGTGCCCGTTCGCAGCGCGCCCGGCTGGACATCGAGCGGCGCATGAACGACTTCGCGCGCACCATGCTGGGCCAGGCGGAGAGCGCCATGGCGGGTGCCAGCGACACGCTGCAGGGGGCGCGCGAGACACTGATCGCCGCGGGCAGCGGCGTGCTCGCGCCCGCCGACCGGACGATGCTTGCCCATGCGCTGCGTGGCGCCCGCGACGAGTTGCTGTCGATCGCCAACCGTCCCGACGGCGCCGGCGGCTACGTTTTCGGTGGACAGGGGAGCGCGCGTGCGCCGTTCGACGCGAGCGGCACACCGGCGTGGCTGCCGCACGCCGGCGAGCAATCCACCGGCCTGGACGTGCCGTTCACCACCAGCCAGGACGGCCGCGCGGTGTTCGTCGATCTCGACGGCACCGGCACGCGCCAGAGCATCTTCCAGACCATCGACGATGCGATCGCGCTGCTCGACGATGCCGGCGCCCCGGGCGACGCGCGTGCCGCCGGTCTGGACACTGCCCTGAACGGCGTGGACGCGGCGCTCGGGCGCCTGTTGCTCGCGCGCACGCGCGCCGGCGAGCAGATGCGCGCGATCGACTCGCGCGAGCGACTGATCGAGAGCGGGGAAATCGAGCTGAGCGGGCGCATCTCCGATCTCGTCGACGCCGACTACGCGTCGACGATCACCAGACACCAGCAGAACCAGACCGCACTCGAAGCGGCGATGATCACTTACGCCCAGGTCGCGCGCTCGAGCCTGTTCCAGTACCTGTGAGCGTGGCGCGTGCGATGCCGGAATCACTGCTCGCGCGCGCGCTGATCGGCTACGAGCCGATCCTCGACCGGGACGGCAATGCGCTGGCGATGCGCGCGACGATCGCGTTGCACGAACGGTCGGCCAGCCAGGCGGCGCTGTACCACGCGCTCTCGGCGCTGGTCCCGGGTGGCGGCAGCGCCATCGCGATCCGCTGTGCCGCCGCCTTCGACGATGCGCTGCTGGATGTCGAGCCGGTCGATTCGCTGTGGATCGAGGTGCCTGCGACGCTGGCGTCGACGCGGAAGGGGCAGGTCCTGCTGGATGCGATGCACCAGCACGGTCTGCGCATGGTGCTGTCCGGCCCGCCCGCGGATGCGCTGCCCGACGAGTTGCTGGCGGCGTTTCACCTGTCGCTGGTCCACGTCGACGAAGATCGCCGCGCGACCGCGCCGACGCCGCCGGATCCTGCGCTGGCCGGGCGTCGCACGATCCCGTTCGCGCAGGAAGGCGTGCACACCGCCGCCGCGATGCGTGCCTGCTTCGCGCGCGGCGCGGCCGCCGTCGTCGGCTGGCCGATGGACGACATCCCGCACGGGCCGCGCAGGACGGGGACCAGCCCGGATCACGCCACCATCATCCAGCTGATGACGATGATCGCGCGTGGCGACGATGCGCCGGCCATCGAGACGCTGATCCGGCGCGATCCGGTGCTCGCCTGGCGACTGCTGCGCTACATCAATTCGCCGGATTTCGGGTTGACCGTCGAGGTTCAGTCGTTTCGCCACGCGGTGATGATGCTCGGCTATGCGCGGCTCGCGCGCTGGCTCGCGCTGCTGCTTGCCACCGCGTCGAAGGACCCGGCCATGCGCCCGGTCATGATTGCGTCGTTCCGGCGCGGCCTGATGCTCGAACAATTGATCGACACCGGCCAGGACGAGCGCGTGCGCGACGAAGTGTTCATCCTGGGCGTTTTCTCGCTGCTCGACCGGATGCTGAACGAGTCGTTCGCCCGGTTGTTCGATACGCTGCGGGTGCCCGTGCGCGTGCGCGAGACGCTGGTCGAAGGTCGTGGCCCTTACCTGCCGTACCTGCGTCTGCTCGAGGCGATCGAGAGCGGACACGGCGCGGCCGTGATGCGCGCCGTGCATGCGTGCTCGATTCCGCTCGAACACTGCAATCGCGCGGTGGTGCGGGCGCTGGCCGCGCCCGACCTGCTCGCGGTCTGACGCCGCGAAGGCAGTCCGGCCGGCTGGAGCCGGTCCGGGTAAACTGCGCGAATGGATCGCAACGAACTGAAGCGCGCCGCGGCGCGCGCAGCGCTCGACGAACTCGTCGACGGTGCGATCGCGGGCGTGGGCAGCGGTTCCACCGTCGACCTGTTCATCGACGAGCTGGGTGCGCGGCGCGCACGCGTCGCCGGCGCAGTCTCGAGCTCGGCGCGCAGCAGCGAGCGGCTGCGCGCCAACGGCATCGAGGTGCTCGACCTGAATCGGGTGCTCGCCGAAGGGCACGGCATTCCGGTCTACGTCGACGGCGCCGACGAGATCGATCCGGCGCTGCGCATGGTCAAGGGCGGCGGGGGCGCGCTCACGCGCGAGAAGATCGTCGCGGCGGCCTGCGCGCGCTTCGTCTGTATCGTCGACGCGTCGAAGTGCGTCGAGCGCCTCGGGCGCTTTCCGCTGCCGGTCGAGGTGATCCCGATGGCGCGCGAGCTGGTCGCGTCGCGGCTGCGTGGCCTGGGCGGGCAACCGGCGCTGCGTGAAGGCTTCGTCACCGACAACGGCAACCAGATCCTGGACGTCTCGGGCCTGCGGTTCGACGATCCGGTCGCCTTCGAAACCGAAGTGAACCAGTGGCCGGGCGTGGTCACCGTCGGCCTGTTTGCCAGGTCCGGGGCCGACGTGGTTATCATTGCGTCGCCAGCAGGCATCGAACGGCGCGCAGCGCCCGGGGCGAGGGGCTAGTACTGCCGGGTCGGGGAACCCGGGCCCGTCGGCCAGCCCGGGGCGGCTCGCCCGGACCGATTCGACCAGACCGACACGACCAGACAATTCGAGCGGACCGACATCGTCCGGGGGGGACTGCGTGATGTTTCGTTTCGAAGCGCTGCGGCCGCAGCAAGACGACCGGCTTGCGTTCCTGAAGGGGTTCCTGCGGCAACCGCGCGACGTCGGCTCGGTCATTCCCAGTTCGCGCTTTCTCGAGAGGAAGATGGTGCGCATGGCCGGGATCGGCCAGGCCCAGTCGGTGGTCGAACTCGGACCGGGGACCGGCGGCACCACGCGGGCGATCCTGGCCGCGATGCCGGAATCGGCAACGCTGCTGGCGATCGAGCTCGATCCGGCGTTCGTCGACCACACCCGCGACATCGACGACCGGCGCCTGATCGTCCACCAGGGCAGCGCCGAGCAGCTGGCCGAATTGATCATGGCGCACCGGCTGCGTCCGCCCGAGGCGATCCTCTCGGGCATTCCGTTCTCGACGATGCCCGAAGCAACCGGCACGCGCATCATCGAAGCGATCCGCGACGTGCTCGCGCCGGGCGGCTGTTTCGTGGCCTACCAGTTTCGCGGCGCGGTCGCCGATCGCGCCAGACCGATCTTCGGGGAGCCGGAAGTGTCGACGGAGTTCCTGAACATTCCGCCGATGCGGGTGTATCGCTGGCGCAAACGCTGACGTACGGGCACGGTCACGCGCACGCGTGGCGCCTTCGATTCAGGCGTTCGGCGGGACGTAGCCCGGCGGTCTTTCGGAGCCGGCGCCGAAGAAATAGGCTTCGAGCTGCGTGGCCAGGTACTTGCGGGCGCGCGCATCGGCGAGGCTCAGCCGGTTCTCGTTGACCAGCATCGTCTGGTGGCGGATCCAGCCCTGCCAGGCCTCCTTCGAGACGTTCTCGTAGAGCCGCTTGCCGAGCTCGCCCGGATAGGGCGGGAAGTCGAGGCCCTCGGCCTCGCGCTGCAGCTTGATGCAGAACACCATTCGCGACATTCGGACTCCTACAGCTGCTTGATCAGCACCAGTGATTTTCGTTGCCAGTTGTAAAGGCCGCGGCGCTGCCCGGGCAACTGGTCGACCGAGGCGAGCACGAAGCCGCGCTTGAGGAACCAGTGCATGGTACGCGTGGTGAGCACGAACAGCCGCTTCAACCCTGCCGCGCGCGCGCGCTGCTCGATGCGCTGCAGCAGCCGCTCGCCGTCGCCGCGCCCCTGCACCAGCGGGTTGACCGCCAGCGCTGCCATCTCGCCGATGCCGTCCCGGGGAAACGCGTACAGCGCGGCACAGCCGAAGATGACGCCGTCGTGCTCGATCACCGTGAAGTTGCCGATCTCGCGCTCGATCAGGCCGCGGTCGCGGCGCACGAGTGTGCCGTCGTCTTCGAGCGGGCGCAGCAGCGCAAGCAGCCCGCCGACGTCGTCGGGTCCGGCTTCGCGCAGCGCTTCGAGGGTTTCCTCGACCAGCATCGTGCCGACGCCGTCGTGCTGGAACAGTTCGAGCAGCACGCTGCCGTCGAGTCCATACGGAATGATGTGCGCGCGCGCCACGCCGCCTTCGCAGGCGCGCAATGCGTGGCGCAGCGTGAACGCCATCTCCTCCGGCAAAGTGCCGGCGGCGAGCAATTCCTTCGCCTCGGCTTCGGAGACTTCGCGGCGCAGCGTGCCGTCGACATCGAACACGCCGCCGGTTTCGGCCAGCACGATCAGCTTGTCGGCGTCGAGCGCGATCGCCGTGCTGGCGGCGACGTCTTCCATGCTCAGGTTGAAGGCTTCGCCGGTGGGCGAATAGCCCAGCGGCGACAGCAGCACCATCGCGCCGCTGTTGAGCGCGAACCGTATCGTCTGCACGTCGATCTTGCGCACCAGCCCGGTCTGCTGGTAGTCGACGCCGTCGACAATGCCGACCGGCCGCGCCGTGACCAGGTTGCCCGAGACCACACGCACCGCCGAGTGCGCCATCGGCGTGTTCGGCAGCCCTTGCGAGAACGCGGCCTCCAGGTCGAGGCGGATTTCGCCGGAGGCCTCCTTGGCGCATTCGAGCGCGACCGGGTCGGTGATGCGCAGCCCTTCGGCGTAGTGCGCCTGCACGCCGCGCAGGCGCAGTTGCTCGTTGACCTGAGGGCGCGAGCCGTGCACCAGCACGATACGCATGCCCATCGCGTGCAGCAGGCTGAGGTCCTGCACCAGCGGATTGAGCCAGCCGGCCTGGATCAGCTCGCCGGGCACCGCGACCACGAAGGTCTTGCCGCGGAATGCGTGGATGTAAGGGGCGACCCGGCGCAGCCAGGCGACGAAGCGTGCTTCGTCCTGCTGGGGGCCCGTGGACGCCGGTGCGGCCACATCGTCGGGCCCGGCGGCGCCGGTGGCGGATGCGGCTGGCGCCGCGGGGGGAGGAGCGGGCTGGACGGGTGCGTTCATCGCGTCATTATAATTTCGACCCATGTCTTCCCGGCAGCGCACCGTGCAGCGGCCCGTGGCGCCGTTGCGGGCGCTGCCTGCGCTGCGGTTTCCCGAGTCACTGCCGGTCTCGGCGCGCCGTGACGAGATCGCCGCGGCGATCCGGCGCCATCCGGTGGTCATCGTCTGCGGCGAGACCGGCTCGGGCAAGACGACCCAACTCCCCAAGATCTGCGCGATGGCCGGCGGCGGCCGCGCCGGGCTGATCGGCCACACGCAGCCGCGGCGGCTGGCCGCGACCTCGGTGGCCCGGCGCATCGCCGAGGAACTCGATTCGCCGCCGGGCGTGCATGTGGGTCACAAGATCCGCTTCGACGAGACGCTGTCGCCCGGCGCCACGATCAAGCTGATGACCGACGGAATCCTGCTGGCCGAGACGATGTCCGATCCGCTGCTGTCGCAGTACGACACGCTGATCGTCGACGAGGCGCACGAGCGCAGCCTGAATATCGACTTCCTGCTGGGCTACCTGAAGCAGTTGATCGAGGGCCCGCGACGCGAAGACCTGAAACTGGTCATCACCTCGGCGACGATCGACGCCGAGCGCTTCGCCCGGCATTTCGGGCGCGTCACTGGCGGCGTCGACGGGCACGGCCACGCAATCATCGGGCCTGCGCCGGTGATCGAGGTTTCGGGACGCCTGTATCCGGTGGAGATTCGCTACCAGGGTTTCGACGAGCGCCACCGCGACGACGAGGACGAATCGGACCTGCCGTCGCGCATCGACGAGGCGATCGAGACGCTGTGGCGCGAGGCGCCGGGCGACGTGCTGGTGTTCCTGCCCGGAGAGCGTGAGATCCACGACGTCGCCGAGCATCTGCGCCGCCTGCACGCGCGCGCGAGTGCGTCGCGCAGTGGCTCACCGGGCGGTTCGCCCTGGGCGCGTGGCGCCATCGAGATCCTGCCGCTCTACTCACGCCTGTCGGCGAGCGAACAGCAGCGCGTGTTCGCCGGCTCGACCGGGCGGCGTATCGTGCTGGCGACCAACGTTGCCGAGACCTCGCTCACCGTGCCCGGCATCCGCTACGTGATCGACCCGGGACTGGCGCGCGTGAAGCGTTACCGCTATCGCGGCAAGGTCGAGCAACTGCAGGTGGAGCCGATCTCGCAGGCCGCCGCCAACCAGCGCGCGGGTCGCTGCGGGCGTGTCGCCGACGGCGTGTGCATCCGGCTCTACGACGAGGCCGATTTCGCGAAGCGGCCGCGATTCGGCGACCCGGAGATCCTGCGCTCGTCGCTGGCGGCGGTGATCCTGAGGATGAGGGCGCTGCGGCTGGCCGACATCGAGCAGTTTCCGTTCCTCGATGCGCCCCCGCGCAAGGCGATCGCCGACGGCTATGCGCTGCTGCAGGAGCTGGGTGCCGTGGACGAAGCGCGCGAGCTCACTGCGGTCGGACGCCAGCTTTCGCTGTTGCCGGTGGACCCGCGCATCGGCCGGATGCTGCTCGCGGCGCACGAGTCCGGTTGCCTGCGCGAGGTCATGGTGATCGCCGCGGCGCTGTCGTCGCAGGATCCGCGCGAGCGGCCGCTGGATGCGCAGCAGGCGGCCGACCAGGCGCATCGCCGCTTCGTCGACGAGAAGTCCGATTTTCTCGCATACGTGAAATTGTGGGACTACTGGGCGCAGGCGCAGGTCGAGAAGGAATCGAATCGCAGGCTCGCGCAGCGGCTCGGGCGCGAATTCCTGTCGGCGCGCCGGCTGCGCGAGTGGGCCGACGTGCACGCGCAACTCGCCGACGCGGTGCGCGCCCTGAGATGGCCGGCGAACCTGCGCCCGGCGAGCTACGAGGCGATCCACCAGGCGTTGCTTGCGGGCCTGCTGGGCAACCTGGGCTTCAAGGCTCCCGACGACCTGCAGTATTCGGGTACCCACCAGACGAAGTTCGTGATCCATCCCGGTTCGGCGCTGGCGAAGAAGGCGCCACGCTGGGTGATGGCTGCCGAGATGGTCGAGACCGGGCGTCTGTACGCGCGTACCGTGGCACGCATCGAGCCGGCCTGGATCGAGCGTGCCGGCGCGCACCTGATCCGGCGCAGCTGGTCCGATCCCGCGTGGTCCAGGCGTGCCGGCCACGCGGTGGCCAGCGAGCGAGGCGTGCTCTACGGATTGACGATCTACGCGCAGCGGCGCGTCGACTATGGGTCGATCGACCCGCGGCGGTCGCGCGAACTGCTGATTCGCGGCGCGCTGGTCGGCGGCGACTGGGACAGCCGCCTGCGCTTTTTCGTGCACAACCGGCGCCTGGTGGCCGAGATCGAAGCGCTCGAGCAGCGCATCCGCCGCCCCGATCTGCTGGTCGACGAGCGCGACCTCTTCGACTGGTACGACGCACGCATTGCGCAGGACGTGCATTCGGCGCAGTCGCTCGAGCGCTGGTGGCGCGAGGCGTCGCGCACCGATCCCGCGCTGCTGCAGTTGTCGCGCGAGGCGCTGCTCAGGAAGGGCGCCGATGCGGTGGGTGTCGAATCGTTTCCGCAGCGCCTGATCATGCGCGGCCTGGAGTTCGACCTTGGCTACCGCTTCGATCCCGGCGCCGGCGACGACGGCGTCACGCTGTCGGTGCCGCTGGCGATGCTGAACCAGGTGGACGAGTTGCGCTGCGAGTGGCTGGTGCCCGGCATGCTGAAGGACAAGGTGCAGGCGCTCGCGAAATCGTTGCCGCAGAGGTTGCGCCGGCACCTCGTGCCGCTGTCTGCCTGGGCAGAAGGTTTCGTCGAGCGCTGGCGAGGGCGCGAGGGCAGTCGCCCGCTGGTCGATGCGCTGATCGAGGACCTGCGCGAGGACAAGGGCCTGCGAGCGTCGCCCGCGGATTTCCGGCCCGAGACGCTGGCGCCGCACCTGTCGATGAATTTCCGGGTGGTCGATGCGCACGGCGGCGTGCTCGCGAGCTCGCGCCAGCTTGGGGCGCTGCGCGCCGAACACGGCCCGCGTGCGCAGGGTGCGTTCCAGGCAGCGTTCGCGGCGCTGTCGACAAAGGTGGTGACGGTGGCGTCAGACAGGTCGGCGCCAGACGGATCGGCGTCGGGCGGATCGGCGTCGGGCGGGGAGATACCGGATGGTCCGGTGTACGCGCCTGTGCCTGTGCAGGCGAGCAGGGCCGTGATCGCGGCAGTGCCGATTGCGGCTGCGACGGTGAGCGCAGCTACGGGCGCGGGCGCGGGTACGGCCGCAGGTGCGGGTACGGGCGCAGGGGCAGGTGCGGCCGGGGCATCGCAAGCGGCCTCCACGACGCAGGCGACAGCCGCATTGCCAACTGCAGGCCGTCGCTACACGGACTGGTCGTTCGGCGCGCTGCCCGACCTGTTGGTACTCACACAACGCGTGGGCGGACGCGAGCAGACCGCAATCGGCTATCCCGCGCTGGTCGACTTCGGTGACGCGGTCGAGTTGCAGCTGTTCGACGATCCGGCCCGGGCGGCAGCAACGCATCGTGCCGGCCTGCGCAGACTGTTCACGATCGCACTGCGCGAGCCGCTGAAATACTTCGAGAAGCACATCCCGGAGTTCCAGCGCACGTCGCTGCTCTACGCGGGTTTCGGTGGTGCCGGGGACCTGCGTCGCGAGCTGATCGCGGCGACGCTCGAGCGCGCCTGCATGGGCGATCCGCTGCCCGTCGATGTGGACAGCTTCGCCGCACGCGTGGCCGAGGCGCGCCCGCGAACCAACCTGGTCGGCCAGGAGCTGGCGCGCACCGTCGCGGAAATCCTTGCCGGACACACGGCAGTGCTGCGCCGGCTCGGCACGACGAAGCCACCCGCCGCAGTGGCTGCCGACATCGACACGCAACTGCAGGCACTGATGCCCAGGTTCTTCGTCACCGCGACACCGCCCGCGCAGCTGGGCCACCTGTCGCGCTACCTGAAGGCGATCGTGCTCAGGCTCGACAAGCTGCGCAGCGATCCGGCACGCGACGCACACAAGGCGGCCGAACTGGCACCGCTGCTGCAGGCGTGGCGTCGCCTGTCGGCGCAGCGACGCGGGCGGATGGATGCCCGGCTCGAGGACCTGCGCTGGCTGCTCGAGGAATTGCGCGTTTCACTGTTCGCGCAGGAACTGCGCACGCCGATGCCGGTATCGGCCAGGCGCCTGCAAAAGGCGCTGGAGGTGCTGCGCAGCTGACCGGCACCTTCGGAAGGGATCACGGCATGTCGCGCAGACGCCTCTCGGCCTGCGGCGGTTCGACCCGCGTCGGCAAGCAGCAGGTCGGCAAGAAAGTGCGGCGGCAGGAAGCATGGTGTCCGGAGCGGCCCCCTGGCGTGCGAGCTGACGCAGGCCGGTACGGACGCGTCGAAGCAGTCACCGGTTCGTTGATGGCGCCCGGAATTCGAGTATTTTGCGTCTTGCAGTCCGCTCCACGAACGAAATCGCCCGAATTCCGGGCAGCCGCCGGGGTCTGCGGCACCGAGCGGCGGCGCGCGATCGGCGCGCGATCGGCGCGAATCCAGGGCTGGGTGCCCCAATGAGAACCAGGCCGTGCTACCCGACACACACCAGGGTCGGCGCATTCCCGACGAAGGGAACCGGGTGCAGGTCAGGCACGACGGGGCGCTCGGGATTCGAGCGTCTTCGTCCGTGGAACGCGTTTCACGGGCGCAAGCACCCGGTTTCCGGGCAACCCCGATTTCCGGTCCTCGAAACCCGAAACCCCTTACCCCGCCATCACCAGCACCGGCTGCGGGCCATGTTCGCCGGGAAGGGCGCGCGCCGGCGCGTCAGCCGAGGCGAACAGGTCAGCGAACTCCGGCGCGCTCAATTGGATCAGGCTCAGCAGCTTCGGCGTGATGCCTACCTGCTGTCGTCCAACCTCCCCGGCCAGCCTGAGCAATGTCTCGAGCGTGCGTGCGGTGAAGCCGCTGCCCTCGTGCGTGCCTCCGGTGCGGGCGAGAACTGCCTGCACGATTGCGGCGCGCACCGCGAAGCCGTCGCGGCGCGCCAGTGCCAGGAGGTTGCGCAACGACTGCAGCCCCCAGCGCATGTCGGTCAGGCACACCAGCAACTGATCGCCGTCCTGGTCGACGACGCGGCCGCCGCTGTCGTGCACCCGGCGCGCGTAATCGAGCAAGGCCTCGCGCTCCGGCGACGCGGTTGCCTCGAAGCCTTCGAATCGGAGCAGGACGAGCAGGTTGAGCATGTTCGACAGTGCCGGCGCCAGCGAGCCTGCGCGCGCACGGCGATGACATCCGCGGCAGTCCCCGCACCCCGAGGGTAGCCGTGACCTTCAGCGGATGTCGTGGCGGTGCGACGGGCGGCAGGGTGCGGCCGACCGCGTGCCCTCGGCCAGGCACTGTCGGTGCCGCACCGCAGGCCCGGCAGCGCAGGCCCGGCACCGCAGGCCCGGCAGCGCCGGCACGCACCCCGGTATCATTGACCGATGCACAGGGCCCTCACCGCGTTCGGTCGCGCCGTCGTCAGCCAGTTGCATCCGAAGATGCTCGCGTTGCTGGTCGTCCCGTTCCTGCTTGCGATCGTCTTCTGGGTGCTGACCGCCTGGCTGATCTGGACGCCGCTTACCGGCTGGTTGCAGGGGTGGATGTTCGACGGCGGTTTCATGGCGCGCGTCGATGGCTGGGCGGCAACCTACGGGCTGCGTGGCCTGCGCGACTGGCTTGCGGCGCTGGTCGCGCTGCTGGTCGTGGTGCCGGTGATGTTCGCGACGGCCGTCGTGCTGATCGCGATCTTCGCGATGCCGATCGTGGTGCGCCACCTGGGCGGCGGACCGTGGCGCGACGTCGAGCGGCTCGGTTCGATGTCGGTGGTTGCCAGCGTCTGGAACGCGGTGTCGGCGTCGCTGCTGTTCGTCGCGGCCTACCTCGTATCGATGCCTCTGTGGCTGATCCCGCCGCTGGCGCTGGTGCTTCCCTGGCTGTGCTGGAGCTGGCTGACCGCCCGCGTGATGCGCTTCGACAGCCTGGTCGAACATGCCAGTACCGCGGAGCGGCGCGAGGCGATCGCGACGCGGCGCCGCGAGTATTACCTGCTCGCGCTGCTGGTCACCGCGTTGAACTACGTGCCGCCGTTGTTTCTGGTCACGCCGGTGCTCTCGGCGCTGGCGTTTTGCCACTACTCGCTGGCCTTGCTGCGCGAGCGCCGCGCCGTGCGTCCGGTGGCTGCCAACGCATGAACTTCGGGCTGATGATCGTCGGCGACGAGATCCTGTCGGGCAAGCGGCAGGACAAGCACTTCGCGCGCGTGGTGGAGATGCTCGGCGGACGCGGCCTGGCCCTGTCGTGGGCGCACTACCTGGGCGACGACCGCGAGCGGCTGACCGCTGCACTGGCGCGCAGTTTCGCCAGCGATGATGCGGTGTTCTGCTGCGGCGGCATCGGTGCGACGCCCGACGACCACACGCGCCAGGCGGCCGCCGCGGCGCTCGGCGTCGAACTCGCGTTGCATCCGGAGGCGGCCAGACTGATCGCCGAGCGCACCGCCGAGATGGCGCGCGAGGGTCGCGGCAGCCCGGACATGTCGCTGCCCGAAAACCGGCAGAGGCTGCGGATGGGCGAATTTCCGCTCGGTGCGCAGATCGTGCCCAATCCGTTCAACCGGATTCCCGGTTTTGCGGTCCGTAACCATTTCTTCGTGCCCGGCTTTCCGGTGATGGCCTGGCCGATGATCGAGGCGGTGCTCGACGCCCGCTTCGCCCATCTGTTCCATCGCAACCGGCAGGCCGAGCGTTCGTTTCTCGTCTACGAACTGGCCGAGTCGACGGCGGCGCCGCTGATGGAAGAGATCGAGCGCGATTTCCCGGGTATCCGGGTGTTCAGCCTGCCGTCGATGGGCGAGGACGGCGTGCGCC
Source organism: Burkholderiaceae bacterium (assembly GCA_021463505.1). GTDB lineage: Bacteria > Pseudomonadota > Gammaproteobacteria > Burkholderiales > Burkholderiaceae_E > Zeimonas. Next base: position 74,657 of record JAJTYR010000005.1, read on the forward strand.
GGCATATCGAACTGGGCGTCAGGGGGCCGGCGTCGCTGGTCGAGGCGGCCTGCGCGCGGCTCGAGGCCGGCGCGCGCGAACTGGGCGGCGCGATCCGCTGAACCGCGATGTTCTCGGGGAGATCGGGATGAACGCACCGTCTGTGCCGGCTCTTCGCGACGTCCTGCTCGACGATCGCTACGACGCGACCGAGGGGCCGGTCTACCTCACGGGCACGCAGGCGCTGGTGCGCCTGCCGCTGATGCAGCGCCAGCGCGATGCGGCCAACGGGCTGAACACCGCAGGCTACATCTCCGGTTACCGGGGGTCGCCGGTAGGCGGCTACGACCAGGCGCTGTGGAAAGCACGGCACCCGCTCGATGCGCACCACGTGCGTTTCGTGCCCGGGCTGAACGAAGATCTCGCGGCGACCGCGATCTGGGGTACCCAGCAATTGAACGCCTTTCCCGGGGCGAAGTACGACGGCGTCTTCGGCATCTGGTACGGCAAGGGGCCAGGCGTGGACCGCAGCGGGGATGCGCTGCGCCATGCCAACCAGGCGGGCAGTTCGAAGTACGGTGGTGTGCTCGCGGTGGCCGGCGACGATCACGGCGCCAGGTCCTCGACGATGGCGGCGCAGACGGATTTCGTCTTCCAGGCGGTAGGCATGCCGGTGCTCGCGCCGGCCACGGTACAGGACTATCTCGATCTCGGGCTGCACGGATTCGCGATGTCGCGTTTCTCGGGCCTGTGGATCGGCCTGAAGGCGGTCACCGACACGATCGAGTGTGCCGGTATCGTCGACGTCTCGTCGCAGCGCCTGCGCATTGCGCTGCCCGCGGATTACGCGATGCCCGAAGGCGGGCTGAACCTGCGCTGGCCGGAGGGCTCGTTCCTGCAGCTCGAAGAGCGGCTCGTGCGCTGGAAGATCCCGGCGGCGATCGCCTATGCGCGCGCCAACCGGCTCGACCGTCACACGTTCGGGCGCCGCGACGGCGAGCCCGCCCGGCTGGGCATCGTGAGCACCGGAAAGAGCTGGCTCGACGTGATGCAGGCGCTCGCCGATCTGGGAATCGACGAGGCCCTGGCGCACGCCGCAGGCATCAAGGTGTGGCGTGTGGCGATGCCGTGGCCGCTCGAACCCGAGGGTCTGCGCGGCTTCGCGGCCGGCTGCGAGGAACTTCTGGTCGTCGAGGAAAAGCGTGCGCTGATCGAGTCGCAGCTGAAGGAAGTGCTCTATCCGCTCGCGGATCGGCCGCGCGTGGTCGGCAAGTTCGACGAGCGCGGCGCGGCACTGGTGCCCGATTACGGCGAGGTGTCTCCGGCGCTGTGCGCACGGCTGATCGCTGCGCGTCTGAAGGGCTCCACCGGGCCGAGGCGCGAGCCGGTCGACACCGGCGAGCGCGGCGTGCGCAGGCACGGCGCACGCGGGCACGACGCGCTGCCCGGCGACCTCCTGGCGCGCATCGACGCGCAGCTCGCACGGCTGGACGCGAAGGAACACGCCTCCCCGAGGGTCTTCGGAACCATCGAGCGCATTCCCTATTTCTGCTCGGGCTGTCCGCACAACACCTCCACCCGTGTGCCCGAGGGCTCGCGCGCGCTGGCCGGCATCGGCTGTCACACGATGGCGATGTGGATGAACCGCTCGACGGCCACCTTCACGCACATGGGCGGCGAGGGCATGACCTGGGTCGGCCAGGCGCCGTTCAGCGAAACGAAGCACGTCTTCCAGAACCTCGGCGACGGCACCTGGTTCCACTCCGGGTCGCTGGCGATCCGCCACGCGGTCGCGACGAAGACGCCGATCACCTACAAGATCCTGTTCAACGACGCGGTCGCGATGACCGGCGGGCAGAAGCACGATGGCCAGCTCACGCCGCGGATGATCGCGCAGCAGGTCCGTGCCGAAGGCGTCGGCAAGGTGGTCGTGGTCACCGACGAGCCCGACAAGTATCCGGCCGGCTATTTCGACGCCGACGTCGCCGTGCATCACCGCAGCCGGCTCGACGAGGTACAGCGCGAACTGCGCGAGTACCCCGACGTTTCGGTGCTGATCTACGACCAGACCTGCGCGGCCGAGAAGCGGCGCCGGCGCAAGCGCGGCGAGTACCCCGATCCGCCGCGGCGCGTGTTCATCAACGAGGCGGTCTGCGAAGGCTGCGGCGATTGCGGGGTGAAGTCGAACTGCGTGTCGGTCGAGCCGGTCGAGACCGAGTTCGGCCGCAAGCGTGCGATCAACCAGTCCTCGTGCAACAAGGACTTCTCCTGCGTCGAGGGCTTCTGCCCGAGCTTCGTGACGGTGCACGGCGGACGGCTGCGCCGCAGGGCAGCGCTCGTGCCGGTCGGTGCGGATGGGTCATCGCCCGCCGCGGGTCTTCCCGAGCCGGCGCTGCCGCCGGTACGCGGCGGCTACGGCCTGCTGGTGGCCGGCATCGGCGGTACCGGCGTGGTCACGATCGGGCAGTTGCTGGGCATGGCCGCGCACCTCGAAGGCAAGGTCGTGACCGTGCTCGATGTCACCGGCCTGGCGCAGAAGAACGGCGCCGTGATGAGCTTCGTGCGCTTCGCCGAGGCGGGCGAGCCGCTGTACGCACCGCGCATTGGCGTCGCCGCGGCCGACGCGGTGCTCGGCTGCGACGTGGTCGTCGCCGCCGGCCGCGAAGCGCTGGCGCGCATGGGCGCGGACCGCACGCGCGTGGTGGCCAACGTCGCGCGCATCCCGACCGCGGACTTCACGCGCAATCCCGACTGGACCTTCCCGCTCGATGCCATGCGGGCGACGATCGTCGGCGCGGTGGGCGAGGAGCGCGCGTCGTTCGTCGACGGCACGCGGCTGGCCGGCGCGCTGCTCGGCGATGCGATCGCGGCCAACCCGTTCATGCTCGGCTATGCTTGGCAGCTCGGGCTGGTGCCGCTGTCGGCGGCGGCGATCGAGCGCGCGATCGAGCTCAACGGCGTGGCGATCGAGCAGAACAAGGCGGCCTTCGCGTGGGGGCGGGTTGCGGCGGTCGATCCGGCACGCGTCGAGGCGGCCGCCGAGCCCACCGGCGCGCCGTCGGTGTCGCGCCGGCTGTCGGGCTCGCTCGACGAGCTCGTCGCGCGGCGCATCGACGAACTGGCCGACTACCAGGACGAGCGCTACGCGCGCCGCTATGTCGCCACGATCGAGCGCGTGAAGGCGGCCGAGCGCGCGCTGGTCGGGGAAGGGCCGCTGGCGCTCACCGAGGCGGTGGCGCGCAACCTGTTCAAGCTGATGGCGGTCAAGGACGAGTACGAGGTGGCGCGGCTGTACACCAGCGGCGCGTTCATGGCGCGGCTGAACGAGCGCTTCGAGGGCGATTTCCGGCTCGGCTTCCACCTCGCGCCGCCGCTGCTCGCGAAACGCAACACGAAGGGCGAACTGGTCAAGCGCGAGTACGGGCCGTGGATGTTCAAGGTGTTCCGCCTGCTCGCGCGCCTGCGCCGCCTGCGCGGCAGCGCGCTCGACCCGTTCGGCCGCAGCGCCGAGCGGCGCATGGAGCGCCGCCTGATCGCCGACTTCGAGGCCGACCTCGAACGGCTGCTCGCCACGCTCGACCGTGAGCGCCTGCCGCTGGCCGTGCGCATCGCGTCGCTGCCCGAGGAGATCCGCGGCTTCGGGCACGTGAAGGAACGCAGCGTGAAGGTGGCGCTGGCGCGGCGCGGGCAGTTGCTGGAGGAATACGGCGCGGCGGCGCCGGCCGCGACGTCGGCCTGACGCGCGCCGTTGGGGCCGGCGGGTCGACCGAGGTCGACCCGCGATGCGTTCAGTCGGCGCGGATCTTCGCCGAGCGGATCAGTTGCGCGTAGTGCGCGATGTCGGCCTCGATGGTGGCCGCGAACGCCTCGGGCGAGTCGCCGATCGGCAGCACGCCATGGCCGTCGAGCTTCTTGCGCACCTCGGGTTCGGCGAGGATCGCGACCACTTCCTCGTTGAGCCGGCGTACCACCGGGTCGGGCACCTTGCGTGGAGCGACCAGCCCGTACCAGATGCTGGACTGGAACCCCGGCATGCCCGCCTCGTCGACGGTCGGCACGTCGGGGAACAGCGGCAGGCGCTTCTCGGTGGCCACCGCGAGCAGGCGCAGCTTTCCGGCCTGCACGTGCGGCAGCGTGGCGGGGATCACGGTGAACATCATCGACACGTGTCCCCCGAGCAGGTCGGCTACCGCCGGCGCTGCGCCCTTGTACGCCACGCCGGTGATGTCGACGCCAGCCTGCAACTTGAGCCGCTCGGCCGCCAGGTGCGCGGCGCTGCCGTGGCCCGACGAACCGTAGGTGAGTGCGCCGGGGCGCGCCTTCGCCAGCGCGAGCAGCGTCTTCAGGTCGGTCGCCGGCACCTGTGGGTGCACCACCAGCACATTGGGCGCAAGGCCGGCATTGGCGATCGGCCGGAAATCGCGCGCGAAATCGACGCCGGCCGGCGGCAGCAGGGTGACGTTGACGCAGTTGTTGCTGCTGGCCATCAGCAGCGTGTAGCCGTCCGGTTTGGCGCCAGCCACCAGTTGGGTGCCGATGTTGGTGCCGGCACCGGGCCGGTTGTCCACCATGACTGGCTGGCGCAACCGCTCGCTCAGTCGTTCGGCGAGCGTTCGGGCGATGAAGTCGGCGGCGCCGCCTGCGGGCCACGGCACTACGATAGTGAAGGCCCGCGATGGCCACGATGCCTCCTGCGCGAGCGCGCTGCCGGTACTCGACAGGCCCAGCGCGGCGGCGACCGCCCACAGGACGGACAAGCGACGTTGAACGTTCATGGCGACACTCCTGGGTGGGATCGGGCGCGCCGTGTGTGCGCGCCCATGGATCGAACGATTTCGCCGGCCGGCCGAAGCCTGAAGGCGCGGTCGAGCAGTCCGTTGCGCCTGAAGTAGCCGCGATCGATGTCGAGCAGCGTGTCGAACACGCAGCGCACCTCGGGGAACTCCAGCGCAGTGGCCATGGTCTCCTCGACGCGTCGCGCGGTGGCCTGATCGTCCACTTCGACCCCGGCAGGGTCGTCGCCGGCAAGGCGTACCGACAGCGACAGCGCGAGCCCGAGTTCATGCAGGCGCGGCGACAGCTCGCGCGCCTGCGCCATCGGGCTCGCGCCGCGGCCGACGCGAAACACCAGCCCGTCAATGGCGTCGGCCCGTCGTGCGGCCTGCGCGACCTCGGCGATCTGCTGCCATTCCTGCGCTACCCAGCCGTAGAACACCAGGTGGCCGTAGCGCAACCCGTCGAAGCGGCTGTCCTCGTGGCGTCGTAGCTTGGCCAGGTGCACCGGCCGACCGATCGCCCGGCGCAGCGTCGCCATCGGCTGCAGCGCTTCGTGCATCTGTTCCACCGGCAGGGTGATCTCGACGCTGTCGAGCAGTTGCGCATGCTGCGCCAGCAGTTCAGCGGCATGCCCGACCGGCACGCCGAGCGTCGACACGACGAAGCGGTTGCCGACCGAGGCGGCGAGCCGCATGCGGTCGCGCACCTGCCCGTCCAGCAGGTCCTGGATTGGCACGCGCAGCAGCTTCAGGCCCATGTCCCACACCGCGCACAGCGGATAGTCGTTGCGCGCGCGCTTGCGTTCGAACTCCTCGAGCGCGCCGCTGGGAGGGAGCTCGACCACTTCGGCCCACGGATGGCGCAGATCGACGCCGACGTTGTCGATCGCCGCGGTCTTGGTGTGGATCTCGAACGGTGCGAGCCGGACGGGTTCGCCACTTTCGGGCGGACGCAGGGCCCCCTCCGAACGCACCCACATGGCGACGTGTCCATGCTCGTGCACGTCCACGACGAAGAAACCGAGCTTGCTGACATCGGAGCGGCCGCCTTCTTCGCCGGGCGGGCAGATGCGCATGAACTCGCTGTAGTCCTGGCGCACGAACGCGGTCGACGGCGCCAGGTAGATCTCGGCGCCGCCGTACTGGTCGTACCAGAAGTTGTGTACGTGGCCGCAGAACACCGCTTCCACCGCATGCTGCTCGAACAGGCCGAGCAGCCAGCTGCGGCCGGGTTCGTCGATGTTGTCGTAGTGGCCTGGCTCGTCGCTGCGCCACACGTAGGGCGGATAGTGGATCGCCACGAACACGCGCCGGCCCTGCAGCGCGGCCAGGTCCGCTTCGAGCCAGGCGCGTTGCGCTGCTTCTTCGGGCAGCCCCGAGTTGATCACCGGTGCGTTGACGACGACGAAATGCAGCCCGGCCCGGTCGAACGAATACCAGGGGTCGCCGAAGGTCTCGCGGTAGGTGCGCACGAAAGCGCTGGTCACCGTGGCTACCGGCGCCGAGCGCGCCGGCTTGTCGCCGATATCGTGGTTGCCGGGGGTGAGATGGATCGGCACGCCGACGTCGGCGTAGATCTCCCGGTAGCAGCGCGCGGCCTGCGCATAGGCGGCCAGCCCTGGCACCGGGTGCACGATGTCTCCGAGATGCAGCACGAATGCGGCCTGTACCTCGCGCAGCATCTGCGCGACGTGCCGCGAGCGCGCGTTGGCGAGCCGGTTCAGGGGAAAGAAGGAAGACGCTTCCTCTTCCGACTGGTTCACGTGGGTGTCGGCGATCACGGCGAAGCGCAGCAGGCGCTTGCCGCGGGGACGCTTGTCGGACGGTGACATCGCGGGTACGTGTGAATGGAGGCTGGTCGCTGCCTGTCCGTCAGAAGACGGCCATGGCGGGACGGATCGCCGCTGCCGTGGCGCGGAAGCCGGCGTGGCCGTTCTCGATGTGCTCGCGCATCAGCCGCGCCGCCTGGTCGGCGTGCCGCCGCTGGATCGCCTCGACGATGGCTTCGTTCTCGGCCAGGATCGCGGTGGCCCGCGCCGGATTCGCCCGCAGCAACGACATGCCGAACAGCACGACCAGGTCGTTCACCTGCCTAAACATGCGCATCAGCTGCGTGTTGCCGGTGGCCTGCGCGATCAGCTCGTGGATCGCGCGCGACGCGTTCTGGAACTCGGCCAGTTCGCGCGCCTTCAGGTAGGAGCGCGAAACGCTCAGCAGTTGCACCATGCCCGCCGCCTCGGCCTCGGTGGCTCGCTCGGCGGCGCGCCAGGCGCTTGCCACCTCGATGACCAGGCGCGCCTCGAAGATCTCCTCGGCGTCGCGCAGCGAGATCGTGCGTACGCCGTAGCCCCAGTTGTCGGCTCGCGTCACCAGCCCCTCGGTCTCGAGGCGGGCCAGCGCCTCCTTCACCGGCGTGCGGCTCAGTCCCATCTCGGTGGCGATGCGCTGGGTGACCAGCCGGCTCCCCGCTGCGAGCCGACCCTTGAGGATCGCCTCGCGAAGCGTGTTGTACGCGACTGCGCCGTGAAGGATATTGTCTGGATCCATATTGGATCCAATTTAGGCCGGAGTCGTGTCGATGTCAAGCCGGGATGACGCACCGAGCCCCGCCTCTACGGAGCGCCGACATCTTCATGGACAGGAAAAAGCCCGGCCTTTCGGCCGGGCTCGGTGTCCGCGACGGCGGAGGAGGGGGCCGCCGCGGAACCGGAGAGGCTTCGACGGCGCTCAGGCAGCCTTGCGCGCGCGGCCGACACCGGTCGATTTCGCGGCCGCGGCCATGTTGGCCTCGGCCACTTCGACAGCTTGCTTGGTGGCCTTGTTCACCTGGTCGAACGCAGTGTTTGCGGCCGAGACGGCCTGCTTCACCAGTGCAACCAGGCCTTCCGAGCCGGCCGGCGCGTTCTTCGCCATCGCGTCGATCGCGGCGTACAGCTGCCGATTGCCTTCGGCGACCTGCTTCTCGAACAGCTTCGCGAGTTCGGCGCCGGTTTCGTTGGCGATCTCGTACACGTGCTTGTAATAGGCGGTAACCTTGTCGGTCGCCGGCTGCACCGAGCCAGAGGCCATTTCGGCCAGCTGCTTGGCGTCCTTGACGTCGGTCATCGACTTCAGTGCGCCGGTCGATTCGTCGATCGAGGCCTTGGCGGCCTGGACGTTGAGTGCGGCGAGCCTCTCGAAGCCCTCGATCGAGGTGATCGTGGCGCTCTGGAAGACTTCCAGCGCGGTTTTCTGGATCTGCATGAACTGCTCGGGGGTGGTGACCATTTCGATTCTCCGTAACCGTTGATGGGGCTGGGCCAGGAAGGTGCCACGCATTCGTTTGTGCATCGCAACAATCGTCATTGTACGGTTCGAGCGCACGAAGTCAAGAACTTTTTGATGCGACGCAGCAAAAGATCGCCGATGTTCGGTATCTGATGTCGATTGACTGATTCTAAACAGATAATTCGCAGGATAGCGATCCGTCAGACTGACATGGAATGCACGCTGCCCCCCCCTTTCCACCGGCTGGACAACCCATCTGGAGACGATCGACGATGACCAGGGATGACGCGCCGCACCACAGCGACCCGGCAGCGCGGCTGCAACCGTTCACGCGCGGCGACTTCCGCCATTTCCTGCCGATCAGCACCCGCTGGATGGACAACGACGTGTACGGGCACGTGAACAACGTCGTCTACTACGCGTACTTCGACACCGTGGTCAATCGCTACCTGATCGAGCGCGGCGTGCTCGACATTCACCGCGGATCGGTGATTGGCCTGGTGGTCGAGACCGGCTGTCATTACTTCGCGCCGCTGGCGTTTCCCGAGACCGTGCATGCCGGCCTGCGGGTTGCGCGACTGGGTACGAGCAGCGTGCGCTACGAGGTGGGGCTGTTCGGTGGCGAGGCGCCAACGGCGGCCGCTCGAGGCCATTTCGTCCACGTCTACGTGGACCGCGAGACGCGACGACCGACCGCGTTGCCGACGCCGTTGCGCGCGGCGCTACAGGATCTGCGGACCTGAGCGCCGTGTTGCGCCGCTGGCACCGGTATGGTGGCGTGGCGACGCTTGTCGCAAAAAAACCACCGACCATCGAGAATCAGTGTGAGCGATCGCACGTAAGCCCTTCTGTCGGCGTAGTAATTCGTTACCATCGGTGGCGGTCTGCCATCCATTTCCGCTTGCTGGAGGGAAAGCGACGATGTTTCGCCTGGGTTCCATCGGGTTTGCCCGCTTCGGTGCGCCGCTGATCCTGTGCGCTGCCGTGCTCGTCCTGTCCTGGCCGGTCGCCGACGCCACGGCGCGCGAGGCGTCGCCGTCGGCCAAGCGCCCCGCCAGCGTCGCCAAGGGCAAGGTCAAGGCGAAAACGGCAAAGCGCGCCCGGCCTGCGGTTTCGCGCAACGGCGCCGTGGCCGGGGGCAGTCCCGTCCGGCACGCCCGAACCGTCGACGCGCCGCGGCCGTCGCTGGGTCACGCGATCGGCCTGCACGCGGTCGGCGATCCCCTGTCGCTGCGATCAGCCGTCGCGCTGGTGGTCGACCGCGACACCGGCGAGATCCTGATCGACAAGAACTCGCAGGCGGTGCTGCCGATCGCGTCGATCAGCAAGCTGATGACCGCGATGGTGGTGCTCGATGCGCGGTTGCCGCTGGCCGAAATGCTGGCGATCTCCGAGGACGACGTGGACACCGAGCGCAACACGCGCTCGCGACTGGGCACCGGCACGCGACTGTCGCGCGGCGAACTGCTGCAACTGGCACTGATGTCCTCCGAGAATCGTGCCGCGCACGCGCTCGGACGCCATTATCCCGGCGGCATGCCCGCGTTCGTCGAGCAGATGAACCGCAAGGCGCGCGAGATCGACATGACCAGCACCCGCTTTGTCGAGCCGACCGGCCTGTCGAGCAACAACGTGTCCAGCGCACGCGATCTGGCGACCCTGGTGCGCAAGGCATCGAACTATCCGTTGATCCGCGAGTACTCGACCGCCAGCGGCCTCACTGTCGACACCGGGTACCGTACGGTGAGCTACCGCAACACCAACCGCCTGGTCGGCAACCCCGACTGGGAGATCGAACTGCAGAAGACCGGTTACATCTCGGAGGCCGGCAATTGCGTGGTCATGCAGACCCGCATCGACAACCGGCCGGTGGTGATCGTGCTGCTCGACGCGCAGGCACGCGTGGCGCGCATCGGTGACGCGCAGCGCATTCGCCAGTGGCTCGAGCGCGCCCCGCGCACCGACGACGGGATCGGTGTGGGCGCGCACAAGGTCAGCGCCCAGCAGCGCGCGGCTCAGCCCTCGCGCGATTCGTAGCCCAGCGCCGTCGAGATGCCGGCGGCGGTGTTGCAGAGCTGGTCGATCCATTCGTCCTGGATGAAGTCGGCGGGCGCCGAAATCGACAGGCCGGCAACCACCTTCCCGCTGTCGTCGCGGATCGCTGCAGCGATGCAGCGCACCCCCAGCTCGAGCTCCTCGTTGTCGCGGGCATAGCCGCGTGCGCGCACCAGCGCCAGCTCGCGCTCGAGCCGCGCCGGATCGGTGATGCTGTTCTTCGTGTGGCCGGCCAGGCCGGTGCGCGTGGCATAGGCACGCACGTTGCGCGGGTCGTCGACGGCGAGGAACAGTTTGCCCACCGAGGTCAGGTGAAGGGGGGCGCGTCCGCCCACCGCGCGCACTACCTGCATGCCGGAGCGCTCGGAGACCGCGCGCTCGATGTAGACGATCTCGTCGCCCTGGCGGATCGACAGGTTCACCGGCTGTCCGGTGGACCGGTGCAGTTCGCGCATCGGTGCGACCGCCGCATCGCGCACGTTCAGTCGCGCCTTGACGAGGTTGCCCAGTTCGAGCAACCGGATGCCCAGTTGGTAAGCGCCGGGCTCGGCACGATCCACGAAGCGCGCCGTCACCAGGTCATTCAGGATGCGGTGCGCGGTGGACGGGTGCAGGCCGGTGCGGCCGGAGAGCGCCTTCAGGCTGACCGGATCGGGTTGTTCGGCCAGCGCATCGAGCAGTGACACCATCCTTTCGATGACCTGGATGGCGGTGCGGCCGTCTTCGTTCTTCGGGAGTCGGGGGCGTGGCATCGGCGGTGGATCGCGCGGCCGTGCGCGACGCGACGGATCCGCGGGATTTTATACCACGCTGTGAAAATCGTTGCCAGCCTCGTCGGCTGCGACATTGCCCGCTGCGGGAGCGGCCAAGCGCGACTGGCGCTGCAGCGCGCCGCCGTACGCAGCCACGCGTGCACGAACTCGCAGAGTCGTTCCGCCGATGGCGGCGCACGTTCGCCCACGCGTTCGGCAAACCACTCGGAGAAGGCCATGAAGGGTTCGAAACGCGCGCCCGGCACGACGGTCGGGCACGTGTCTGCGGCTGCGCCGGCTGCCGCAGCGCCGGCGCGCCACGCAGCCGCTCGAGCCCCCCGATCCGGATCTCGTGCGGATCGAGCGCGTGCAGGCGGTCGAAGTCCGCGGCGAAGCTCGCGAGATCTTCGCCGGGCAGCCCCGCGATCAGGTCGACGTGCAGGCGCGCGTGCGTGTGCAACCACGCGACGAGCCCGCGCACCGGCGGCGGATCGCCGGCGAGCGCCCGCCGGCACAGTTCCGGGAACGACAGGTCGCCGGGGCCGGTGACCAGGAAGTCGGTGTCGTGGCCGATCGGCTGCGCATCGGTCTTGTGGCTGACCTCGGGGCCGCCCAGTACCAGTGTGAGGTCCGGTGCGATGCGCTGCAGGACCGCAACCAGCCGCGCGATCCGGGCGACGCGTGGCTGTAGCGGCAGTTCAGCGTGACGACAAGGATGTCGGGCACTGCGATCTCGGGCACGGCGGGCACAGCGTAGCATCGCCCGCACGGCGCCGCTAAACTTGCGCTGTCCCCCCAGCGCGGAGGCGCACACCGATGATCAGGCGTTCGATGGCGATCGCGCTGTGGCGTGCGCTGGCGATCACCTGCGTGGCGCTGGCGCTGCTGGGCACCGTGCTGCCGGTGTTGCCGACGGTGCCGTTCCTGCTGGTGGCCGCATGGGCCGGCAGCCGCGGCTGGCCGCGCCTCGAGGCCTGGTTGATCGGGCATCCGGCGCATGGGCCGGCGATCCAGCGCTGGCGCGATCACGGCGCGGTCCCGCGACGCGCCAAGTGGCTCGCTTCGATGATGATGGTCGTGAGTGCAGCGATCCTCGCGCTGTCGGCGGCGCCGCTGTGGCTGAAGTTCGCCGTTCCCGGCCTGATGGCGACGGTGGCCGCCTGGCTGTGGATGCGGCCGGAGGCCTGAACCGGCGCCTGCCCCGGCTCGGCCGACCCCTGCCGAGGTGCAGCGCTATCCGAGCAGTGCGTGCGCAAAGCCCAGCGGGTGATGCGCGCGGGCGATCGAGACCATCATCCCGAAGCAGGCGAGCGCGGCCACGAACCATGCGATGCGACTGCGCGGCGAGCGCGCGCGACGCAGCGCCATGACGCCGAGCACCACGTAGGCTGGCAGGAGCGCGAGCTTGGCCGCCAGCCACGGCTCGACGAACGGATTCAGGCGCAGCATCGCCAGCAGCAGCAGCGCCGCGGCCAGCAGTCCCGTGTCGATCAGGTAACTGGCGCGGCGCACCGGCGTCAGCCCGGGCCAGTGCGCCCCGGCAATGGTTGCAAGGCCGCGCAGCGTGAACAGGCTGCCGCTGAGCGTGACCAGCAGAATGTGCGCGAAGCGCGCCTGCGGATAGAAGTCGATCAGAGACATCAGACGAACCGCGCGTCGCACGCTGGTGCGCCGCGGCACCGGCATGGCGCCGCGGCGCCGACGTTGCCGGCGGCAGCGCAGCTCAGCGCACCCGGAAGTCGATGACGATTTCGCCCGGATTGCGGCTCACGTAGCTGATCTCGACCTGGTCGCCGAAATGCCCGGCGATCTGGTTGAGCAGCGGTAGCGGATCGTGGTCGTTCATGAAGCGCATCGTCTCGCCGGGGTGCAGCGCCGACAGCGCGCCGAAGATCGCGGCGTGACGAAAGCGCTTGGCGATGCCGCGCGCATCGAAGGCGTAGGTGTCCTGCCCGAGGATGGGCAGCGCGTTTTCAGGCATCGAAGTTGCTCCAGGAGGGGTGTGGCGGAATCGCACGAAGATGACTTTAAAATATGTGTTTCTGGGTGGTCAAGTCCGGGTCCACCCGTCTGATCCGGCCGCCCGGTGTGTCGCGCCCATGGCGTGCGGCGCACGGTCAGGCGTGCACCGGCCGGACAGTCGCGTGCGCAGGGCTGGCCAGCGCGCGCGCGCATTGGCCGACCAGTGCCGGTCCGCGGTAGACCAGCCCGGTGTAGAGCTGCACCAGTGTCGCGCCGGCGGCGACCTTGGCGCGTGCATCGTCGGCGCTCAGGATGCCGCCCACGCCGATGATCGGATAGTCGGCGGGCAGCGCGCGGCGCAGTTCGCGGATCACGCGATTCGAGGGCTCGAACACCGGTGCACCCGAGAGCCCGCCGGATTCGTCGGCGTGCGGCAGGCCGGTGACCGCGTCGCGCGAGACGGTCGTGTTCGTGGCGATCACCGCGTCGATCCGGTGGCGCGCGAGCAGGGCGGCGATCGCTGCCACCTGCCCGTCGTCGAGGTCGGGTGCGATCTTCAGTGCGAGCGGCACGCGCCGGCCGTGCAGCACGGCCAGTTTGCTCCGGCGTGCCTGCAGTGCGGCGAGCAGTTCGTCGAGTGCGTCGCCACCCTGCAACTGGCGCAGGTGCTTCGTGTTCGGCGACGAGATGTTCACCGTGACATAGCCCGCGTGCACGTAGACCCGCTCGAGGCAGGCCAGGTAGTCGTCGACCGCACGTTCGATCGGCGTGTCCGCGTTCTTGCCGATGTTCAGTCCGAGCACTCCGCGCCACTTCGCGCGGCGCACGTTGGCCACGAATGCCTCGACCCCCGCGTTGTTGAAGCCCATCCGGTTGATCAGCGCCTCGCGCTGCGGCAGCCGGAACATCCGCGGTTTCGGGTTGCCCGGCTGGGGCCGCGGCGTGACGGTGCCGACTTCGATGAAACCGAAGCCGATCGCCGCCAGCGCGTCGATGTGCGCGCCATTCTTGTCGAGCCCGGCCGCCAGTCCGACGCGGTTGCGAAAGCGCAAGCCCATGATCTCGACCGGATCCTCGACCGGGCAACCGGCGACCAGCCGCAGCGCGCCGAAGCGGGCGGCGCGATCGAGACTTCCCAGTGTCAGCTCGTGCGCGTCCTCGGGGTCGAGCGCGAAGAGCATGGGGCGCGCGAGCGCATAGGGATTCATCACGCGCCGCTGGCGATGGCGTCTGCGCACGCCGCCCAGCGACCGTCGGCCAGGCATTCGATCGGCTGGAAGTTGGCCTTGTAGGCCATCTTGGGACTCTCGGCGATCCAGTAGCCGAGGTAGAGGTTCGGCAGACCGAGCTGACGGCACTGCTCGAGCTGCCAGAGGATGCTGTAGGTGCCGAAGCTCGCACCCGGCCAGCCGGGATCGAAGAACGTGTAGACCGAAGACAGTCCGTCTTCGAGGATGTCGATGATCGACACCATGCACAGCGTGCCGTCGGCCTGGCGGAACTCCACCAGGCGCGTGTTCACCTTGCTTTGCAGCAGGAACTGGGCGTACTGCTCGCGGCTGTCGTGGTCCATGCCGCCACCGGCGTGCCGGCTCGACTGGTAACGCAGGTACAGATCGTAGTGCTCCGGCGAGAAACCGAGCCGCGCGACCAGCGTGCGCAGGCCGCGGTGCGCGCGCCACGCGCGCCGCTGGCTGCGCGTGGGTTCGAAGCTCGCCACCGGTACGCGCACCGGCACGCAGGCCCGGCAGCCGTCGCAGTGCGGCCGATAGGTGAAGATGCCGCTGCGCCGGAAGCCGGCCTTCACCAGCTCGCTGTAGACGTCGGCGTTGATCAGGTGATTCGGCGTGGCGACCTGGGAGCGCGCCTGGCGCCCGGGCAGATAGCTGCAGGGATAGGGCGCGGTCGCGTAGAACTGGAGTGCCGCGAACGGCAGTGCCTCGAGGTGCGTCATGCGTCCGGTAGCTCGATGCACGAGGCCCGCCAGTCGGGTCCGGGCTGTCGCACGAGCTCGGCGAGCTGCCGCAGGAACGATGCGCGGGGAATCACGCGCGCTCCGAGCGAAGCCAGGTGGCGGGTGTCCTGCTGGCAGTCTATCACGCGAAAACCGTTGTCGCGCAGCAGTTGCACGAGCGCGGCCAGCGCCACTTTCGATGCGTCGGGCACGCGCGTGAACATCGATTCCCCGAAGAACATCCGCCCGATCGACACGCCGTAGAGTCCGCCCGCCAGCCGGTCGTCCTGCCACACTTCCACCGAGTGCGCTGCGCCGATGCGGTGCAGGTCGCCATAGGCAGCCGCAATGCCGGGCGTGATCCAGGTGCCTCGGCGGCCGTCGCGCGGCTGCGCACATTCGCGCAGGGTGCGCTCGAAGCAGGCATCGAGGCTCAGCCGCCAGCGCCGCTCGCGGCGCGCGCGTCGCATCGTCTGGCGCAGCGAGCGGCTCACCCTGAATTCGTCGAGGTGCAGCACCATCCGCGGATCGGGCGACCACCACAACACCGGCTGTCCCTCGGTGTACCAGGGGTAGACGCCGTGCCGGTACGCCTCGAGCAGTCGTGCTGCCGACAGGTCGGCGCCCGCGGCGAGCAGGCCATTGGGCTCGCACAGCGCCCGTGACGGATCGGGCAGTGGATCGTTCGGGCCGATCCAGGTGAGCGTGCGTAGCGAAGGCGCAGCCATCTTCCCGCTGTCGGGCGGTTGCGCCGCGCGTCAGTCCTTGCGCCGTGCCGGGTGTCGAAACGCGCCGATGTGCATCGAGAAGGCCCCGCGTGCGCAGTCGGCGAAGTACCAGCGCAAGGTCTGCTCGACGGTACGGAAAGCGATCGTATCCCAGGGGATGTCGGCTTCGGCAAACAGCTTCGCCTCGAGACTCTCCGGACCCGGATCGAGCGACGCATCGAGCATCTCGGCGAGGAAGAAGACGTGCACCTGGTTGACGTGCGGCACGTCCAGCATCGAAAACGGTTCGCCCAGCGCGATGCGTGCGCCCGCCTCTTCGGCCGTTTCGCGTTGCGCGCCCTCGGCGGTGGTCTCGCCGTTTTCCATGAAGCCGGCCGGCAGCGTCCAGAAGCCGTAGCGTGGCTCGATCGCGCGTCGGCACAACAGGACCCGGCCTTGCCACACCGGTACCGTACCCAGCACCAGTCTCGGGTTCTGGTAGTGGATCGTTCCGCAATGCGGACAGCCGTAGCGTGGCCGGTTGTCGCCAGGCGGCACGCTCAACAGGACTTCATGGCCGCAAACCGAACAGAATTTCATGAGCTGCGAAGGGGTTCGCGCGAGTGTAGCAGTGCGCGCTGGGCGTCTTGCGACGCGCCCGGCCGATCGCTGGCGCGCGCGTTCGGGCGCGGGCTCGCACCGGCCGCCGCGCAGGCCGCGGCGTCGCGTACCCGTCGGAGCGCTTGATTCCCGCCGGGGCCGGGTTCATGATTACAAATGAAAGCGCGAAGCGTTCGCATTCAATGGATATGCGACCGGTGCCCGGCCTTTCACTTTCGTCGGTTTCTCTCCTGCAAGGACAACCATGATTCCGGAGAAGCTCCTGGCCTGTATCGTCGGTGCCGCGCTCACGCTGTTCGCTTCACGGGCGTTTGCGCTCGAATACCCGATCGGCTCGCCGCAGAACGTGGCGGGCATGGAGGTGGCCGCCGTCTACCTGCAGCCGATCGAGATGGAGCCCGAGGGGCAGATGCGCAAGGCGGCCGACTCCGACGTGCATCTGGAAGCCGACATCCACGCGCTCGCGGGCAACGCGAACGGCTATGCCGAGGGCGTCTGGATTCCGTTTCTGCTGGTGCGCTACGAAATCGCACGGGTCGGATCGAACGAGACGATACGCGGCGACATGATGCCGATGGTGGCCAGCGACGGGCCGCATTACGGCGACAACGTCAAGCTGCAGGGGCCGGGCAAGTACCGGCTCAGGTTCAGGATCTTTCCCCCCAACGCGCCCGAGAACCCGGCGGGCGCGCATTTCGGACGGCACACCGACCGGGCCACCGGCGTACGGCCGTGGTTCAGGCCGTTCGAGCTCGAGTGGGAGTTCACTTACGCCGGAATCGGCAAGAAGGGCGGGTACTGACCGTGTGCCGGGCGGCGTGGATCGGGCTGGCGTTCGGTGCGTTCGGTGCGTTCGGTGCCTTCGGCGCGAACGCCCACGCGGACAGCGACACGGCGCGTCTCGAGGCGCAGATCCGCATGCTCACCGAGCGTGTCGAGCGACTCGAACAGCGCAACCGTGCGCTCGAGGAGATGCAGGCGCGCACCGAGCGTTCGCTCGCCACCGAGCGCCTGAGCGAGAACGAGCCCGAACTCGTCACGCGGCTCAAGGCGCTGGAGTACCAGACCTCGTCGATGCAGAAGCAGGCGCGGCGGATCGACACGCTCGACGGCATCAGCGTCGGCGCCAGCCTGACGACGATGGCGCAGCACGTCGGCGCCGGCGATTCGGACACCGGCGCGACGCAGTCGCGCCTGGGTTACCGCGGCGACCTGTCGGTGACGCTGCCGGGTGGTTCGTTCGGCAGCGCCGAAGGCTCGTTTTTCACGCACCTGCGCTTCGGCCAGGGAACCGGCATCGGCCTGCGCCGTTCATTCGCGAGCCCGAACTCGATCGCATTCGAGGTCGGCGGCGTCACCGAACCCGATTCCTCGTTCGGCATTCTCGCGCAGGCCTGGTACCAGCTGTCGGTGCCGCTGCCGCTGGCCGGCTTCGCCCCGCATTCGAAGCAAAGGCTCGTCTTCAACGTCGGCAAGATCGATCCCTTCGCCTTCTTCGACCAGAACGCGATTGCCGACGACGAGACCGTGCGCTTCGCCAACAACGCCTTCGTCCACAATCCGCTGCTCGATGCCGGCGGTGACGTCGGCGCCGACGAGTACGGCTTCTCGCCCGGGGTGCGCGCGGCGTATGCCGACGACCGCGACCCGGGCCTCAGGTGGGGTGCGTCGCTCGGTGCCTTCGGCGCGGGCAGCGGCGCCAACTTCTCCGGTTCGCCGGGGCGCCCGTTCGTGATTGCCCAGCTCGAGGCTTCGCCCCGCATCCTGCAAGGCCTGGGCGGCAACTATCGCGTCTATGCGTGGCGCAATCCGCGCGCGAACGGTTTCGACGGTGGCGAGGCGCTGCACGCGGGCTGGGGCGCTTCGGTCGACCAGCGCGTCGACGACACCCTCACGCTGTTCGGGCGATACGGCCGGCGCACGAGCGGGCATGGCCGCTTCGATCGGGCACTCACGGTGGGCGCGGAACTCGGCGGCAGCGATTGGCAGCGCGCAGCCGACGCCGTGGGCTTCGCAGTCGGCTGGCTCGGCACGAGCGACGCGTTCCGCCGCGCGAGCGCCGACGGCACGCTGCTCGGGTACGCCGCCCGTGGATCGATTCGCATCGCCGAGCTCTACTACCGCCTTCGCCTGAACGACCACGTCGAGATCACGCCTGGCGTGCAGCGCCTGCATCACGTCGGCGGCGATCCGGCCGCTTCGACCACGATCGTCGGCTTGCGTGCCAGGGTGGGGTTCTGACGGTGTGCGTCTCGCAGGTTGCCTCGCGGGTCGCTGCGCTGTGCGCCATGCTGTGCGCCGCGCTGTCTGGCGGCGTCGGCGTTTCGTCCGCTGCGGCGGCCGACGCGGTCGTCACGCACGCCGTCGTCGTGCGCGACGGACGGATCGAGCCGGCGCGGCTCGAAGTGCCCGCGGGCACGAAGATCAAGCTCACGATCCGCAACGAGGGATCGGGGCCCTGCGAATTCGAGAACCTCGACCTTCGGGTCGAGAAGGTGCTCGCGCCCGGTGTGAGTTCCTTTGTCGTCATTCACCGGCCGCGCCCCGGCACCTATCGCTTCTTCGACGAGTTCCATCCGGACACGTCGGAGATGCTGCTGATCGCGAAGTGACGGCGGATCCGCGATGAACGCCCTGATCGTCGTCTGGCGCGAAAGCCTCGAAGCCATGCTCGTCATCGGCGTGCTGCTCGCCTGGATCGCACGCCAGCCTCGGGCTGCGCCGCTGCGCCGCGCGCTGTGGCAGGGCGTGGCCGGCGGCGTCGCGCTCGCGGGGCTGCTTGGCGCGGCGACCTTCCTCGCGCAAAGCCAGCTGCAGGGCGAGACGCTCGAGGGATTCCAGGTGGCGATGATGCTCTTCGCCGCCGTGCTCATCGTGCAGATGGTGCTGTGGATGCGCCGGCACGGGCGCTCGATGCGCGACGAACTCGAGCAACGCGCCGCACAGGCGGCGGGTGGCCTCGGCCTGACGATCGTCGCTGCGCTCGCCGTGGCGCGCGAAGGCGCCGAGACCGTCGTCTTCCTCTATGGAGTCGGCATCGAGGCGGGAGGCGCTCGGGTCACTGCGATCATCGGCGTGCTCGCGGGTTTCGTGCTCGCTGCGGCCACTGCCTGGCTCGTCGCGCGCGGTGCGCGCTTTCTCAGCCACCGGCTGGTGTTTCGCACGAGCGAGATCCTGTTGCTGCTGGTGGCCGCGGCGCTGCTCGCCAGCGGCATCGACCGGATGATCGCGATGGACTGGATCCCGCCGATGCTCGACCCCGTCTGGGACAGTTCGGCGCTGCTCGACGACCGCCGCGGCGTGGGCCGGGCGCTCGCCGATCTCCTCGGGTATCGCGCGCGTCCGTCCGCGACGCTGCTGCTCGCGTACCTGCTCTTCTGGCTCTCGGTGCTCGCCGGCGGGCGCGTGCATCGCACCGCCGAACGCAGGCTGCCGCGATGAACGCGCCGGCGCCGCTTTCGCTGTTGCAGCGTGCGACGCCGCGCCGGCGCAGTGCGCTCGCGCGGCTGGGCGACGCGATGCAGCGCCAGCGGCGCGTGATCCTCGCGATCCAGTGGGTCGTCGTCGGCGCCTATGCGCTGCTCGTCGTCGTCCCGGCCTTCCTCCCGTTGCCCGCGGCCGGGGCGAGCATGGTCTCGGATCTCGCGCTGTTTGCGCAGTTCGCGTTCTGGGGCATCTGGTGGCCCTTCGTCATCGCGAGCATGTTTCTCGTCGGCCGCGCGTGGTGCGGCGTGTTCTGCCCGGAGGGCGCGTTGACCGAGTTCGCCAGCCGGCACGGACTGGGTCGCAGCATTCCGCGCTGGATGCGCTGGAGCGGCTGGCCCTTCGTCGCCTTCGCCTGCACGACGATCTACGGCCAGCTGATCAGCGTCTACGAGTATTCGCGCGCGGCGCTGCTGATCCTCGGTGGCTCGACGGTACTGGCGGTCGCGGTGGGCTTCGTCTACGGGCGCAACAGTCGCGTCTGGTGTCGATACCTGTGTCCGGTCAGCGGCGTGTTCGGGCTGCTCGCCAGGGTGGCGCCGGTGCACTTCGCCGTCGATCAGGCGCAGTGGAAGCGCCATCCGGGGCGCCCCGGGCGCATCGACTGCGCGCCGCTGATCGACGTGCGGCACATGACGGGCGCCGCCGACTGCCACGCATGCGGGCGCTGCAGCGGCCATCGCGATGCCGTCGCGCTTGCACTGCGCCGCCCGAACGCCGAGATTCTCGCCGCCAGCCCGCGGCACGTCGGTACCGGATCGGCGGTGCTGCTCGTCTTCGGCATGTTCGGACTGGCCACCGGCGCCTTCCAGTGGACGCTCAGTCCGTGGTTCGTCACGATGCGGCAGTGGGCGGCGCAGTGGCTCGTCGAACACGACGCCTACGCGCTGCTGCGCGACGACGCGCCGTGGTGGCTGCTCACGCACTATCCGCAGGCGAACGACGTGTTCACCTGGCTCGACGGCATCGGCATCGTCACGTACATCGCCGGCTACGCGACGATTGCCGGCGGACTGGCGTGGCTCGCGCTGCGCACGGCGGCACGCGTGGCCGGCGCGTCGCGCTTCGACTGGAAGACGCTCGCGCTCGGCCTCGTTCCGATGTGCGGTGCGGGCCTGTTCGTCGGCCTGTCGATGACCACCCTCAATCAGTTGCGTGCCGAGGGCTGGTTGCCGCCGGGTGTCGCCGTCGCGCGCGCGCTGCTGCTGGGCGGTGCGATCGTCTGGTCGGCGTGGCTCGGCTTGTGCATCGTCGCGCGTTCGCCGGCATCGGCGCCGCGGCGCGTGGCGGCGATCGCGCTCTACCTGTTGCCGGTGGCGATCGGTGCATCGAGCTGGGCCCTGATGTACGTTGTCTGGTGAACGTGCTTTTGATATGATTACCGGTTCCAGACGCGGGGTGGAGCAGTCTGGCAGCTCGTCGGGCTCATAACCCGAAGGTCGCAGGTTCAAATCCTGCCCCCGCAACCACATTCAGAGACGCGCCGGCCTCGAGCGATCGGGCCGGCGCTTTCATTTTCACGTCGGCGAAGACCCGCGCGCCTTCCTGCACGATCGAGACCCGGCCTCGTTGAAGCAACCGCAGTGGTTGATTTCCCACGACATCGCGCACGTGGCTCGCCGACACTTCGTGTATCATTCCCACGCTGCCGAAGCAGGTGGGGTGGAGGCGGGCGGCCCGAGCCGCCACAGGGCGCCCCCCGGTCCCGCAGCGGTTGCCGAACGAGAGTCCCCCGGGTTCCGACGCGCTGCTCCGGCATTGCCCGGCGCCGTCCGGCCCGAATCCGTCGATGTCGTGGTTGCCGTCATTGCGCGGTTCGGCTCGGCCCGTTTGACGCATGAGGTCCGTGCCCGCGGGCATGGCCGATCACCGGTTCCAGTCGTATTCGATCGTTTTCGCACGAGCCGTGCCGAGTGAGCGCCAGCCAGCGCCGATACGTATTGTTTCGATGAACACGCAGGAAGCCAAGATCGTCCTCGAGGCCGCATTGTTGTGTGCCTCGCAGCCGATGAACGTCGCCGAGTTGCGCCGTCTCTTCGACGAGGAGATCGCCGCCGAGACGGTGCGTGCATTGCTCGACGAACTGCGCCAGGACTGGCAGGGGCGCGGCGTGCAGCTGGCCGCGCTCGCGACCGGCTGGCGTTTCCAGAGCACTCCGCAGATGGCGCCGTACCTCGAGCGCATCCATCCCGAGAAGCCGCCGCGCTACTCGCGGGCGCTGATGGAGACGCTGGCGATCATCGCCTACCGGCAGCCGGTCACGCGCGGCGACATCGAGGAGATCCGCGGCGTGACCGTCTCCTCGCAACTGGTGAAGACGCTCGAAGAGCGTGGCTGGATCGAGGTCATCGGTCACAAGGAGGTGCTCGGGCGCCCCGAACTGCTGGGTACCACGCGCCAGTTCCTCGACGATCTCGGCCTGCGCTCGCTTGGCGAACTGCCGCCGCTGCTCGAGCCCGGGCAGCCACCTGGCGCCCTCGAAGCCATGGTCGCCGAGACCGGACTTCTCGCTGAGCGCTCCGGGCCGCAGGTCGCCGAGGCCGTCGAGGCGCAACGCGCATTCGACGGTGAGGCGCCAGCGGGCACCGGCGCCGAAGCGGACGCCATTCCTCTGTAACGAACTGCGCGAGGGCACACTCTTGAACAGCGACCATTCGAGCGAAGACGGGCACGACGCGGCATTGGCCGACTCCGACGCACCCGGCCAGAACCGGGCGACGGAAGCCGTAGCTGCACCGTCATCGACCACCGACGCAGACGCGGCGGGCGGCGAAGCCGCGAGTACGCCATCGGGCGGCGCGCGCGCACCGCGCAACATGTTCAACCGGCGCCGCGGCGGGCGTGCCGGGCCGCGGCGTGGCCGCGACAC
>JAJTYR010000050.1 GCA_021463505.1 Burkholderiaceae bacterium
ATGACTCGTTCTCGGCATGTAGCTCGGCGCGGCTCGCCGCGCAACCTACGACTCAGGAGACCAGCCACCCGCCAATGTGCGGGCGACCATGGTGTCTAGTCGGTTCCGGCTTCTGCCTGCGGGCCACGCTCGACCATGGCGCTACCCGTCGACATGCGCCGCTTGTCCTCGCCGCGCAGTCGCACGGCGTGCTCCTCGAGTTGGCGCCGGGCGGCAAAGAAGGCGTCGCGCAACGCGACGTTGACGTCCTCGTGGTGCGCGTGATTGGCGACGATGTTGCTGCCCGGGACGGAGACGTCGATCGAAACGATGAAATGCTCGCCTTGCTGCTTGTGCTGGTGCGGCTTGTCGATCACGACGCGGCAGCCCGTGACGTTCGGGTGGAACTGCTCGAGCTTGGCGGTCTTGTCGCGAATCAGCGTCTCCAGCGCCGGCGACGTGTCCATGCCGCGAAAGTTGATCTGCAGCGGTGTACGCATGGGACTCCTTCGTCTCAGGAAATACCCGGCTGCGGGCCGGGCGCCGATCTGGAACCTGTTCACGCCACGCCCGATTGTGCCGGATCGGTCCCGTTCAATGGTCGTCGGTGCGCGTGCGTTCGTCGTCGGCCAGGTGGCCCGTATCCGGATCGACCCAGTCGGGCACGCCCAGCAGGTGGCCAGCCTCGCGCAGGTCGTCGGCGCCCGCCTCTTCGGCAGCCGCCTCGTCGTCGGCCAGTTGCATGTCGGCAGCCGCCTCGAGCATCGTCTGGAACGGCCCGTATTCACGGCCGTCGGCGTCGTCCTGCCAGTAGAAGCCGTCGGGCCGTTCGATGATCCGGGTGTGGTCGAAATCGGCCGACGTGGTGGGGATTTTCTGGGTCATGCCTTCCCTCCGTCTCGGGCACCCGCGACCACCTCCTCGATGGTCGACAGGTGACGCGTCTCGGCCAGCGCGAACCGAAGCGCCCGGATGCGCACTGCCTCGTTGGGCGAAGTGGCCGCGATGTGCTCGAAGATCGCCCGCATCCCGCGTTCGTTGTCGCGCGCCGTCTCCAGCGCATCCTCGACGGACATGCCAGCCGGCGGCGCTGCAGGCCGCGCAGGCCGCGCCCACGCGACCTGCCTGGCCAGTATCGTCCCCACTTCGAGATCGGGCAAGTCGTGTTCGATGCGCGCCGCCTGTTCGCTTTCGAGCACTGCCAGACGGGAAAACATCCGGGCCACCCGCGGCGCCTGCCGCGCCGCGCACTCCCTGGCCCGCCGACGATAACCCGCAGCAGCCTCGCGACGCATTGCGAGCGCCTCGGCAAGCAGATCGCGCAGCGATACGTCAGGAACCGCAGACCCCATTGAAATATCGTGCCCGCACGACCGCCCGCCGGACTTGATGCCGGTCAACCGGGTGCTTCGGAGCACCCCTCGTGGCGCAATAACGCACGCTTGCGCCCGATGCCGCCGGTGTAACCGGCAAGCGAGCCGTCGCTGCCCACGACGCGATGGCAGGGCACGACGATCGACACCGGATTGCGCCCGATCGCAGCGCCCGCCGCACGCACGCCGCGCGGCGATCCGGCGGCGCGCGCCACCTGGGCGTAACTGCGCGTCTGCCCGAACGGAATATTCAGCAATTGCGCCCAGACGCGGCGCTGGAAATCGGTGCCCGCGAGATCGAGTGGAAGGTCGAACGCAACGCGCCGGCCCGCCTCGTATTCGCCAAGCTGGCGCCGCGTCTCGGCCAGCACCGGCCACGCGGCGTCGCGAAGCGCACCGGCGTGCGCCAGTTCGTCGAGGCGAGGCTGATCCTTCTGGCCGACGAAATACAGCCCGGCGAGCCGCGCATCGCGCGCGATCGCCAACACCTCGCCGAAACGCGAATCGAACAACGCAAAGCGGATCGTCATGGGTTCGCTCCGATCGATGCCCACAGATTCATCACCGCGTAGGCGCGCCACGGTTGCCAGGCACGCGCGCGCTCGCGCGCCTGGGCCGGCGTGCGCGCCTGCAGCGCCCGGAGCACCGCGAGATCGCCGGCCGGGAACGCATCGGGCCAGCACAGCGCACGCATCGCGATGTATTGCGCGGTCCAGTCGCCGATGCCGGGAATCGCGCGCAGCGCTGCGACCGTCGCCTCCACCGGCGCGCGCGGCTCCAGCGCGAGCTGTCCGCCCACGATTGCCCGGGCCAGCGCGCGAATGGCTTCGGCGCGCCGCGGCTGGATGCCCAGGCCGGCGATGGCCGCGACTTCGAGAGCTGCGATGGTGCCCGGCGCCGGAAAGATGCGCGCGAGCCCGTCCGGCGCCGCGCCATCGAGCGGCTCGCCGTGGCGCTCGGCCATCCTGGCCATGACGGTGCGCGCGGCCCTGACGCTGATCTGCTGCCCGACGACGCCACGCACCGCGAGCTCGAAGCCGTCGAAGGAGCCGATCAGACGCATCGGCGCGCCGCCCGTTGCGTGCGCCGGCAGCACGCGCTGCAGTTGTGCGGGCTCGCAGTCGAGGTCGAACACGTCGCGGATGCGCTGCAGGATCGACGGAATCCCTGCCGCCAGCGATGCCGACAACTCGAGCTCGAGCAGCGCGCGCGACGGCAGGGGCCGCACGCCGAGCCAGCCGCGCAGTTCCTGCGCGCCCGCCTGCCAGCGCACGCTGCGGTGGTACGCGTCGCCCGTCGCGACCTCGACGCGCTCGATCGCGCGCGCCGCGAGAAACGCCATCGAACGCTTCCAGTCACAGGGCGGCCGATACGCGAGCCGGAAACGCATCGTCTCCGCGGGTCGCGCGCCGGCGCGCGAACGCAACTGCGTCGGACTGAGCCGATAACGCTCGCGAAACGCGGCGTTGAAACGGCGCAGGCTGTTGAAGCCCGAGGCGACCGCGATTTCGGTGATCGGCAATGCAGTGTCGGTCAGCAGACGCCTGGCGAGCAACAGGCGCTGCGTCTGCGCGTATTCGAGCGGCGTCACGCCGAACTCCGTCTTGAACACGCGGCGCAGATGTCGGGCACTGGTGCCCACGCGAGCAGCCACCGCCTCGACACCACCGCGATCGAGTTCACCCGCCTCGATCAGGCGCGCCCCGCCCTGCGCGAGCCGCGATCCGAGGTCGATGCCGGCACGACCCGGCGCCAGTTCCGGACGGCAGCGCAGGCATGGACGGAAACCGTGACTCTCGGCCGCCGCCGCGCTGGCGAAAAAACGGCAATTCGCGAATCTGGGCGTACGCACCCGGCACACCGGTCGGCAATAGACACCCGTCGAGCGCACGCCAACGTACAGGCGCCCGTCGAAGCGCGAATCGTGGGCGAGAATCGCCGCATAGCAGGCATCGGCATCGGGGAGCATGGGCCGATTATGCGCCACTGCCCGGTCGTGGACTCGCCGTTTCCGGACATGGGGTTCGCGCCTCCTGCGATGCCGGACAAGCGGCATGCGCAGCCGCGCCTCAGTATTCGAGCAGCAGGTCGTGCGCGGCCACGGTCTCGCCGGGCCTCACGTGCACCGCACGCACCGTGCCGTCGCGCTCGGCGCGGATCTGCGTCTCCATCTTCATCGCTTCGACCGACACCAGCGGATCGCCGGCGCGCACCGCCTGTCCCGCCTTCACCGCCACGGTGACGATCATTCCGGGCATCGGCGCGGGCACGTGCGCCGGGTTGCCCGACTCGGCCTGCGCGCGCTTCGGTGCCCGCGCGGCACCCGCCTTCTCGATGCGCATCGTGCGCGGCTGGCCGTTCAACTCGAAGAACACGCGCACCAGTCCCTCCTCCTCGGCTGGTGCCATGCCCTGCATCCCCACGATCAGGGTCTTGCCCGGATCGATGCCGATCGCGATCTCCTCGCGCTCGCGCATTCCGTAGAAAAAAGCCGGCGTGGGCAGCAGACTCACGTCGCCGTACTGCCTGCGATGCTCGGCATATTCACGGAACACCCTCGGATACATCAGCCACGATGCGAGATCGTCGTCGCCAATGCGATGACCGACTGCCCTGGCGGCTTCCTGGCGCGCCTGCTCCAGGTCGACCGGTGCGAGCCTGTCGCCGGGGCGGTACGGCGCCGGAGGCTCGGCAAGCAACGGGTGCGCGCCGTCGCAGTCGAGCACCTTGCGCGACAGCGCCTGCGGAAAACCGTCGGGCGGGAAACCCAGTTCGCCACGAAACAGCGCTATCACGCTGTCGGGAAACGCGATTGCCCGCGCCGGGTCGAGCACGTCCCCGGCCGACAGGTCGTTGGCCACCATGAACAGCGCCAGGTCGCCGACGACTTTCGACGTCGGCGTCACTTTCACGATGTCGCCGAACAACCGGTTCACGTCGGCGTAGGCCTGCGCCACCGCGGGCCAGCGCTGCTCGAGACCGAGCGCGCGCGCCTGCTCGCGCAGGTTCGTGTATTGCCCGCCCGGCATCTCGTGGCGGTAGACGTCGGCAGTGCCGGCGCGAATGTCGGATTCGAACGGCGCATAGAGCCGGCGCACGCTCTCCCAGTAATGCGAGATCTCCTGAAGCGCGGTCCGGTCGACGCCGGTGTCACGCTCGCTGCCTTCGAGCGCCGCCACGATCGCGCCCAGGTTCGGCTGCGAAGTGAGCCCGCTCATCGCGTCGATCGCGCCATCGACCGCGTCGGCGCCAGCGTCGATCGCAGCGAGCACCGAAGCGGCTGCCGCGCCGCTGGTGTCGTGCGTGTGGAAATGCACCGGCAACCCGGTCTCCTCGCGCAGCGCACGCACCAGTTCGCGCGCCGCACGCGGCCGGCACACGCCCGCCATGTCCTTCACGCCGATCAGGTGCACGCCGGCGCGCTGCAGCTCGCGCGCCGTGTCGAGGTAATAGCGCAGCCCGTATTTCGACCTGGACGCGTCGAACAGGTCGGCGGTGTAGCAGATCGCGCCTTCGCACAACGCGCCCGATTCGAGCACCGCGTCGATCGCCACGCGCATGTTCTCGACCCAGTTCAGCGAATCGAATACGCGGAACAGGTCGATGCCGCCCGCGGCCGCACGCGCGACGAAATGGCGCACGACGTTGTCGCTGTAATTGGTGTAGCCGACCGCGTTGCTGCCGCGCAGCAGCATCTGCAGCAGGATGTTCGGCACCGCTTCGCGCAGCCGCGCCAGCCGCTCCCAGGGGTCTTCCTTCAGGAAGCGCAGCGCCACGTCGAACGTGGCGCCGCCCCAGCATTCGAGCGACAGCAGTTGCGGCAACATGCGCGCGTAATACGGGGCGATGCGCAGCATGTCGATGGTGCGCATCCGCGTCGCGAACAGCGACTGGTGCGCATCGCGCATCGTGGTGTCGGTGATCAGAACGCGCGGCTGCGCGCGCATCCATCCGGCAAACCGCTGCGGCCCCAGTTCGCGGAGCCGCTGGCGCATGCCCGGCGGCGGCGCCTCGGACAGGTCGACCGCCACGGCAGCACTCGCGCGCACCGCCCCTTCGGCGGCATCGGCTGCGCGAACCGGGCCGCCCTCCCCGTTGCGCCGGCGCCGCGGCAGCGCCAGCGGCGGGTGCGCCGCCTCGGCACGCACGCGCCCCTTCATGTCGGGATGGCCGTTGACCGTCACCTCGCCGAGGTAGCGCAGCAGGCGCGTGGCGCGGTCGCGCCGCTTCGCGAAGCGGAACAGTTCCGGCGTCGTGTCGATGAAGCGCGTGGTCACGCGTCCGGCGACGAAATCCGGATGGTTGATCACGTTCTCGACGAACTGCAGGTTGGTGGCCAGCCCGCGGATGCGGAACTCGCGCAGGCCGCGATCCATCCGCCGGATCGCTTCCTCGGCGGTCGGCGCCCACGCGGTCACTTTCACCAGCAGCGAGTCGTAATACGGCGTGATCACCGCGCCCGAATAGGCGGTGCCACCGTCGAGACGCAGGCCGAAACCGGCGGCGCTGCGATAGGCGGTGATGCGCCCGTAATCGGGGGTGAAGTTGTTCTCGGGATCCTCGGTCGTGATCCGGCACTGCAGCGCGTGGCCATTGAGCCGGATCGCCTCCTGGCGCGGCACCGGGCAATCGGCATCGCCGATACGCGCGCCCTCGCTGATGCGCAGTTGCGCCTTGACGATGTCGATGCCGGTGACCTGCTCGGTGACCGTGTGCTCGACCTGGATGCGCGGATTCACCTCGATGAAATGGAAGCGCCCGGTATCGGCATCCATCAGGAATTCGATCGTGCCGGCGTGCGTATAGCCCACCTGCCGCGCCAGCCGCAACGCCGCTGCGCACAATTCGACCCGGCGTGTGTCGTCCAGATACGGCGCCGGCGCGCGTTCGACCACTTTCTGGTTGCGCCGCTGCACCGAGCAGTCGCGTTCGTACAGGTGTACCAGGTTGCCGTGCCGGTCACCGACCACCTGCACCTCGACGTGGTGCGCCTGGCGTACCAGTTTCTCGAGATAGACCTCGTCGTTGCCGAAAGCGGCCGCGGCCTCGCGCCGCGCGACCGGCAGTTGCGCTTCGAGGTCGGCGTCGGATTCGATCACCCGCATGCCGCGGCCGCCCCCGCCCCAGCTCGCCTTGAGCATCAGCGGGTAGCCGACTGCGCGGGCGAGCCGGCATGCTTCGGCAGGATCGGCGGGCAGCGGCCCCGTGGCCGGCATCACCGGCACCCCGGCAGCGACCGCGGCAGCGCGCGCCGCCACCTTGTTTCCGAGCGTCGTCATCACTTCGGGCGTCGGCCCGACGAAGACGATGCCGGCGGCCGCGCAGGCGCGCGCGAAATCGGGGTTCTCCGACAGGAAACCGTAGCCCGGATGGATCGCATCGACTTTCGCACCCCGGGCGATCCGGAGAATGTCGTCGATGTCCAGGTATGCCTGCAGCGGCTTGCGCCCTTCGCCCACCAGATAGCTCTCGTCGGCCTTGAAGCGGTGCAGCGCGAAGCGGTCCTCGTGCGAGTAGATGGCAACGGTACGCATGCCGAGCTCGGCGGCGGCGCGCATCACGCGGATCGCGATTTCGGAGCGGTTCGCCACCAGAAGCGACTGGATTCGTGGCATGGGCTGGATTTCGGAGTGGTGCAGCGGTTAGCATGCTGGCTGCGATGCGCCGCCGGCGCAAGCCTCCGACGACATCTCGATGAAGTCTCCTGTGCTGAGCCCGACCCGGGCGCTCTGCGGCATCACGATCGGTCTGCTGATGGCTGCCTGCAGCGGCTCGGGCGGCGGCACCCCGCCCGACGGGGGGCCCTGCTGCTACGACTACAGCGGCGTGGTCATGCCGATACCCCAGGTCGGGCCGGATCCACTCCTGCCCAGGGAGTGGCATCTGTTCAACTACGGTCAGGACGGCGGCACGGCCGGCGAAGACCTGCGTGTCGCCACGCCGGGAACCGGCGCGTGGGCACTGGGGACGAAGGGCGAAGGCGTACGCGTGGCGATCGTCGACGACGCAGTGGAAGTGGTGCACCCCGATCTCGCGCCCAACTTCGACGCCGGTCTGATCCCCTCGTACTACAACTATCGCTTCCCCGGACAGTTGCCGCTGCCGTACTACTTCGACGAGGACCACGGCACGTCGGTCGCCGGCATCGCGCTGGCGCGCGACGACAACTGGATCGGGGGGGCGGGCGTTGCGCCACGCGCATCGATGGGCGCCTACAACGCGCTGGCCACCAGCCGCGACGCCGACATTGCCGATGCACTGCGCCGCGATCCGCACGCGACCGGCGTCTACAACAACAGCTGGGGATCGCCCGACAACGGCGTGCTCAATGCGGCCGAATCGAGTTTCACGGCTGCGATTGCGGCAGGCATCACGACCGGACGCAACGGCAAGGGATCGATTTACGTGTTCCCTGCCGGCAACGGTGGCTGCTATCTGCGCGACGGCAGCGGGGCGTGTGCGCTTTCCGAGAACTCGAACTTCGACGGCTATGTGAACCAGCGCGGCGTCATCGCCGTCTGCACGGTCGACGACAACGGCCGCGCCCCGTTTTATGCCGAACCGGGCGCGAACGTGCTGGTGTGCGGGCGCTCCGGCAGCGACCGGATCGGCATCACGACGACGAAAGTGCGCGGCGAATATCGTTCGGATTTTTCGGGAACCTCGGCGAGCACGCCGATGATCTCGGGCATCGTGGCACTGATGCTGCGTGCCAGGCTGAATGCCGGACAGTCCGACCTCAGCTGGCGCGACGTGCGGCTGATCCTCGCGAAAACCGCACGGGAGAACAGCGACCCGGGATGGGTTGCGTCGTCGGTCACCGCGGCGAACGGACAGCCGAAGCGCTTCAATCCGAAGTTCGGCTTCGGCGCGGCGGACGCTGCAGCGGCCGTCGAACTGGCCAGGACCTGGCCGTCGGTCGAGGGCGGCAGCCCGGTGATGAGGCGCTGCACGTTCGAGCGCGCCCTGGAGCCGGCGCTGCAGATACCGGACAGCGCCGCCACGCCCGCCACGGACATCATCGATGCGGGCAGTTGCGGCGTCGAGCACATCGAGTTCGTCGAGGTGCGCTTCAGGGCCAGCCACCCCTATGCCGGCGATCTGCGCATCGAGCTGATCAGCCCGGGCAACCTCGTCAGCCTGCTGGCCAACGAGCGGGTCTGCAACCTCGACAACGACGCAACCGCCGACAGCTGCGGCAGTTACGACGATCCCTCGTTGCCCGCCTCGGGCTGGCAATTCGGGTCGGTGCGTCATCTCGAAGAACGTGCGGCAGGCCAGTGGACCTTGCGGGTGACCGATGCCCAGGCGGGCGACGCGGGCGTCTGGAGATCCTGGGGCCTGACCATCTGGGGACGATGATGCAAGCCGTAATCCTGGTGCTGGTCCTGGCCGGTCTCGTGCCCGTCGCGGTGTCGAACGCGGCCGACGCCCGTCAGGCGTTGCCGCGCAAGCCCGACGCCGCGCTGCCCGGCAAGGGCGCCATGCCCGGTACCGGTCAGCCGACGAACGGCTCGGGCCGATTCCACTGGTACGAAAACGGAGAGATCAGGACGCTGCGCGTCGATCCCGCCTGGATCGCTGACTTCGCGTCGCCGCCGACCGCCTCCACCCGGGGCAAGGCGCGCACGCCCCTGAAACGCTTCATCGGCGGGGAAAAGGCGCTGGAATCGCTGCCGGCCGGGGCTTCCCCGGTGTTCCGCGACGAGAACGGTGCCGCGCGTGCTCTGGCCGGCGGCGTCGTGGTGCGCCTGCGCGACGCCGACGTACCCCGGGCACGCAGCCACCTCGCCGACGCCGGTCTGGTGCCGGTGCGGCCCATCGACCCGGAGGGTCGCAACTGGCTGGTCCAGTCGCCCCCCGGCCTGCCGTCGCTCGAACTCGCCAACCAGTTGCACGAGAGCGGCAGGTTCGAGTCGGCCACGCCGGACTGGTGGCGTCCGCGGGCGCTGAAGTAGCGGCTGCGGGCGCATCGCACGATCAGGCCCGTTCCCGGAACCTGCGCATGCTTCCCAGCGTCGAGTGGCCTTACGTCGAGGCATTGCTGCGGCTGTCCCTCGGACTGTCTCTCGGGCTGCTGATCGGCCTCGAACGCGAGCGCAGCGCGAAGGAAGCGGGCCTGCGCACGTTCGCGTTCATCGCGGCGCTGGGTGCGCTGGGCGGCCTCATGGGTGAAGCGTTCGCGCTGGCGTCCCTGGTGCTCACGGCCCTGCTCACCGTCTACCTGAACATCCGAACCCTCATGGAGCACGAGGGCGCCGAGTTGACCACCTCGGCGGCGATGCTGCTCACCTGCATGGCCGGCATCCTGTGCGGGCTGGGGCACCGGTTGACCCCCGCAGCGGTCATCGTCTCGACCACCGCCCTGCTCGCCTGGAAGCGACCGCTGTCCGGCTTCACCCGGGGATTGACCGAGGCCGAGGTGCGCTCGGCCATCGTGCTGGCAGTGCTCGCGATCGTGATCTATCCCGCGCTGCCCGAAGGCCGCGTGGGGCCGATGTCGCTCATCGAACCGCGGGCCGCATGGGTCACCGTCCTGCTGATTGCCGGCATCGGCTTCATCAACTACATCCTGTGGAAACTCTACGGCACCCGCGGTGCGGACATCGCCGGCTTCCTCGGCGGACTGGTCAACAGCAGTGTCACGGTGAGCGAACTCGCGTCGCGCGCCGCCGGCGCCGGCCCGGAGGCGATCCACGGCGCCTACCGTGGCATCGTTCTCGCCACCGCGGCAATGCTCACGCGCAACATCCTGCTGCTGGGGATCCTGGCACCGCGCGCGCTCTTCTACTGCCTGGGCGCATTCGCACCGATGCTGCTGTGCTGCCTGCTGCTGCTGCAGCCGAGCCGCAAGCTCGATCTCACCACTGACAAAGGCCCGGTGGTCGATCTCCAGTTGCCGTTCTCGCTCACCGTCGCCCTGAAGTACGGGTTGCTGTTCCTGCTGCTCACGGTCGTCGGCTCGCTCACGCTCGGCCTCTTCGGTGAAGCGGCGTTCTACGCGGTCAGTTTCGTCGGGGGATTGCTCTCGAGCGCCAGCGCGGTCGCGTCCGCGGCCGCGATGGTCGCGCAGCGAACCATCGACCCGTGGCAAGGCGCCATCGGCGCACTGCTCGCTTCGCTGGCGAGCGTGCTGATCAACGTGCCGTTCATGCTGCGGGCACGCAATGCCGAGTTGACGCGGCGGCTCACGGTCGCCATGACCGCCGTCGCACTCTGCGGCGCCGCCGGCATGGTCGCCTGGGCGCTGGCGGGGCGTTCGATCGTCTCGTTGATGGAGGGCCGGATTTCCGGTTAGCTACCGTGCCGCCTCCGCCGGCACCTCGACGCGACGCGTCACACCGCTGGGTCCCGGGAAATCGCCGAGGATCGCGCGCGCGAGCAGCGGCAGCACCTCCGCGGGCGTCGACGATTCGAGCCCGTCGCTGACCGCGGTGCCCTCGTAGGCGCGACGCGGCGGCCGCGCAGCGAGGTCTTCGATCTCGATGCGAAGCCGATATTCGTACCAGGCGCGGTCGTATTCCATCGGGTAGTAGCCCGGCCCCCACCACGGCCACGGGCCGCCCATGCTCACGCCGCCGTGCGAGCCCCAGGTGCCCCACCAGAAATAGGGCTGCACCACCGGCCAGGCCTCGACGACGCGCCCCAGCTGCCGCGAGACGCGATAGTCGAAGGTGATCGAAAAACGCGGATTGGCCGCTTCGCGGAAACCGGCGCGAGCCAGCTCGGCGCGCATCACCTGCTCCCAGGTTGCGTGTTCGAGGCTGTCGCGCTGCGCCGCGGTGCGCGCGAATTGATAGGTGCGCGGCGCGTCGGCCGGCCATTCGTGGAAGGCGGTGAGCTGCCCGCGCAGCGGCGTTGCGCATCCGGCCAGCAGCACCGCCAGTCCGGCCACCACGCCGGCCAGCCAGCGCCGCGCCGCTCCCGAGCGGACGACGCTGCTCGAACGCTTACAATCGTCCATCGACTGCCTCTTGCTGCCCATGCGCACCGACCAGCCCGTCACCGTTCGACGCGTCGACTATACGCCGCCCGCCTTCCTGGTCGACGAGGTCCGGCTCGAATTCGACCTCGACCCGGACGACACCGTAGTGCGTGCCACGCTGCAGGTGCGGCGCAATCCGGCACACCGGACGGCCCATGGCCAATCGGCCCCGCTCGTCCTGAACGGCGAGCACCTGTCGCTGGTCGACCTGCGTGTCGACGGCAGGCCACTGGCCGCGCCCGAATTCGCGATCGACGACGACACGCTGTCGGTGCCCGCGGTGCCCGACCGCTTCGAACTCGCGACAGTGTCGCGCATCGCACCGGCGGCGAACACCTCGCTGAGCGGCCTGTACGTCTCGAACGACAATTTCTTCACCCAGTGCGAGGCCGAGGGCTTCCGGCGCATCACCTGGTTTCCCGACCGCCCCGACGTGATGGCGCGCTACACGGTCACGCTGCGCGCCCCGCGCGAGCGCTACCCGGTGCTGCTGTCGAACGGCAACCTCGTCGCCGGTGGCGAGTGCGAGGCCACCGGCCCCGATGGGGTCGATCGCCGCGGCTGGCACTGGGCCACCTGGCAAGACCCGTTTCCGAAACCGAGCTACCTGTTCGCGGTGGTCGCCGGCAAGCTGGTGGCCACCGAGCACCGGCTGCGCACCCGCTCGGGGCGCGACGTGCTGCTGCAGGTCTGGGTCGAGCCGGGCAACGAGGATCGCACCGATCACGCGATGGAGTCGCTGGTGCGCGCGATTCGCTGGGACGAAGAACGTTTCGGCCTCGAGCTCGACCTCGATCGCTTCATGATCGTCGCGGTGGGCGACTTCAACATGGGGGCGATGGAGAACAAGGGGCTGAACATCTTCAACACGAAATACGTGTTCGCCAATCCGCGCATCGCCACCGACCAGGACTTCGCCGCGATCGAGTCGGTCGTCGGCCACGAGTACTTCCACAACTGGACCGGCAACCGCGTGACCTGCCGCGACTGGTTCCAGCTCACACTGAAGGAAGGCCTCACCGTCTTTCGCGACCAGGAGTTCTCGGCCGACATGCTGGCTGCGCGCAGCGCCACCCCGGCTGCGGCCGCGAGCGCGCGCGCGGTCAAGCGCATCGAGGACGTGCGCGTGCTGCGGGCCGCGCAGTTCCCGGAAGATGCCGGCCCGATGGCGCACCCGATCCGCCCCGACAGCTACCAGGAGATCAACAACTTCTACACCGTCACGGTGTACGAGAAGGGCGCCGAAGTCATCCGCATGCTGCAGACGCTGGTGGGCCGCAACGGCTTCCGGCGCGGCATGGATCTCTACTTCGAGCGCCACGACGGCCAGGCAGTCACCTGCGACGACTTCGTTGCGGCGATCGCCGACGCCAACGGCGTGGCGCTCGGGCAGTTCGGGCGCTGGTATTCGCAGGCCGGCACGCCCCGGCTGCGCGCCAGCGGCCGCCACGACGCGCAGGCGCGCCGCTACCTGCTCACGATCGAGCAGTCGTGCCCGCCCTCGCCCGGTCAGCCCGCCAAGGCGCCGTTTCACGTTCCGCTCGCGCTCGGCCTGGTCGGCCCGGACGGCCGCGACTGCGAGTTGCGCGTCGGCGAGGAGCGCGGCGGTGCGCTGCGCCCCGCCGCGGCTCGCGCAGACAGCGATGCGCACGGTCGCACGGTGGTGCTCGACGTCACCGAACCCCGGCACGTCTTCGTGTTCGATGGCATCGACGCCGCGCCGATTCCCTCGCTCGCGCGCCACTTCTCGGCACCGGTCGTGATCGAGTTCGACTACGACGACGCGCAACTCGCTTTCCTCGCCACGCACGACAGCGATCCGTTCAACCGCTGGGAGGCGGCACAGCGGCTGGCGATCGACGCGGTACTCGCCATCGTCGGCGGCGCCGACGCGGCCCGCCGCAGTGCGGCGCTGGCCACGGTGCTCGGGCGCGTGCTCGAAGACGAAGCGCTCGACCCGGCGTTTCGCGACCAGCTGTTCGTGCTGCCCTCGGAGGGGTTCGTCGCCGAGCAGCTGGCGGTGGTCGATCCGGTGGCGCTGCGCCGCGCGCGTAACGCCCTGCGCCGCTGCGTTGCCGACGCGCTCGCCGAACGCTGGGGACCCGGCTACGCGTCGTGCAGCGACGCTGGTCCGTGGTCGCCCGAGCCGGCCGCCACCGGGCGACGCGCATTGAAGAACACACTGCTCGCGTGGTGGGTCGAGACGCAGGCCCCGGAAGCGATCGCCGCGGCCGCCGCACAATTCGAACGTGCCGACAACATGACCGACCGCGCAGGCGCGCTGCACGCGCTGCTGCGCACCGCGGCGCCGCAGCGCGAGGCCGCGCTGACGCGCTTCGCGCGCGACTTCGCCGACGAGCCGCTGGTGCTCGACAAGTGGTTCTCGATGCAGGCGACGATGCACCGGCACGCCGGCGATCCGCCGGTGCTGGGGCGCGTGCGCGCGCTGCTCGCGCATCCCGCTTTCTCGGCGCGCAACCCGAACCGGGTGCGCGCGCTGGTGGGCAGCTTCTGCAACGGCAACCTCGCCGAGTTCCATGCCGAAGATGGCTCGGGCTACGCGTTCTGGCGCGAGCAGGTGCTGGCCATCGACGCGATCAATCCGCAGGTGGCCGCACGGCTGGCGCGCGCGCTCGATCGCTGGCGCAAGTTCACGCCCGGACGACAGGTGGCGATGCGTGCCGCGCTCGAAGTGATGGCCGCGCACGATCCGCTGTCGTCCGACGTGCGCGAGATCGTCGACAAGGCGCTCGCGCCCTGAATTCCCGGCAACTGGAGAACGCCATGGCATCCCGCATCAGCCTCACGCAATACCTCGTGGAGAAGCAGCGCGAAAAGGGGCTCATTCCCGCGGAGCTGCGCCTGCTGCTCGAGGTCGTCGCGCGCGCCTGCAAGCGCATCGGCTTCACGGTCTCGCGCGGCGCAATCGACGGGGTGCTCGGCGAAGCCGGCTCGTCGAACGTGCAGGGCGAGGCGCAGAAGAAGCTCGACGTGATCGCCAACGAAGCGCTGCTGGAGGCCAATGAATGGGGCGGCAACCTCGCCGCGATGGCTTCCGAAGAGATGTACGAGCTGTACCCGATCCCGCACCGCTACCCGAAGGGCGAATTCCTGCTGCTGTACGACCCGCTCGATGGCTCGTCGAACATCGATGTCAACGTCTCGGTCGGCACCATCTTCTCGGTGCTGCGGCTGCCCGAAGGCGTGGTCGAGCCGACCGAGGCGCACTTCCTGCAACCCGGCACGAAGCAGGTGGCAGCCGGCTACGCCGTCTACGGACCATCGACGCTGCTGGTGCTCACCGTGGGCGACGGTGTGGCCTGTTTCACGCTCGACAAGGAGATCGGCAGCTGGTGGCTGACGGTGGAGCGGATGAGCATCCCGGAGCAGACCCGCGAGTTCGCGATCAATGCGTCGAACGCGCGCCACTGGGAGCCGCCGGTCAGGCGCTACGTCGACGAACTGCTCGCCGGACGCGACGGACCCCGCGGCGTCGACTTCAACATGCGCTGGGTCGCCTCGATGGTCGCCGACGTGCACCGCATCCTGTGCCGCGGCGGCATCTTCATGTACCCGCGCGACAACCGCGACCCCGGCAAACCCGGCAAGTTGCGGCTGTTGTACGAGGCCAATCCGATGTCCTTCCTCGTCGAGCAGGCCGGCGGCGCGGCGACCAACGGCCACCAGCGGATCATGGAGGTCGTGCCGACGAAGCTGCACGAACGCGTCGCGGTGATCCTCGGCTCGAAGGCGGAAGTCGCGCGCGCGACGAGCTACCACCGCGAAAACGGCTGAGCCACCGGCCCGCCCATCGGAAGCGGGTGGCTCCGGTCGCTCTATGGCCTGACGGCCTCGATCTGCACCACCAACCTGACACTGTCGGGAATGCCTGGCAGGCCGAACCCCATCCCCCACTTGCTGCGGGTGATCGTGGTCTCGAAGTCGCCGCCGCAGGTGTCGCGCTTCGATCGCGGGTTCTGATAGCAGTTGAACCGGCGGGCCTCGAGGACGACGTCGTGCGCGACGCCCAGCAGGGTCAGTGTTCCGGCCACACGGACGACCTTGCCGGCCTCGAACGTGAAAGCGCTTCCTTGAAAGGACGCTCGGGGAAAGGCGGTGACGTCGAAGAAATCCTTGTTGCGCAGGTGCTCGTCGAAGGGCTTCGAGCCGCTGTTGACGGATGCCGTTTCGATCTGGATATCGGCCCGCCCGATCCCGGCCGCGGGATCCAGCGTCACCGACCCGGTAACCGTGTCGAATCGTCCGCGGGTGGTGGATGTGCCGTTGTGGACCACCTCGAAGGTGACGAAAGTGTGGTGAGGCTCGACCTCGTAGACGATGACCTGGGCACGGGCAGGACCGGCAACGGCTCCGAGGCACAGCAGGGCCGCGACGATGCGCTTCGACATGAATCCTCTCCGGACAGGAAACCCGAAACGGCGGATTCTCCGCGAATCACATCGCTGCGTGGGCGAAATCCGACAGGCCGTTGACCTCTGTCAACGTGGCCATGGGTCGGCGCCAGCTTCCCGCCGGCGGCAGGAGAAAGGGCGACGGCCCGGCGTCAGTCGATCGCGCGCCAGACCCGCTTGAGCGCCGGATCGTCCAGGTCGGTCTCGATGCGAAACCCCAGCGTCCGCATCAAGCCCATCATCGGCGCGTTGATCGCCAGCACGAAGCCCTCGATGCGCCGGAGCCCCTTGGCCCGCGCCGCATCGACGATCGCCTGCATCAGTGTCGTGCCCAGCCCCTGGCCGTGCAGGCGATCGGCGATCGCGATCGCGAACTCGCAGGTCTCGCGGTCGGGATTGAGCAGGTAACGCACGACCCCGAGGATCGTCTCGTCGCCGTCCGCGGCCTGCGGGTCGTCGGGACCGATGGTGGCCACCAGCGCCAGTTCGCGGTCGTAGTCGATCTGCGTGTAGCGCGCGAGCATCTGCGGCGTGAGTTCGGTGAGCGTCGAGATGAAGCGGAAGTAGCGCGACTGCTCCGAAAGTCCGCGCACGAAGCGCTGAAGGCGCGTGCCGTCCTCGGCGCGGATCGGGCGGATCGTATACCGGCGGCCGTCACGCAGCGTGCGTTCGCCCACCATGTGGGCCGGGTACGGCATGATCGCCAGATGTCCGTGGCGCGGCCCCGCGGCCTCGCCACGCACCCACGCGCGTGGCATCTCGCGGTCGACCACGACCCGGGCGTCGACCGCCACCACGTCGCCGCCCTCGGCGATGACCGGGTTGATGTCCATCTCGGCAATCTGCGGCAACTCGCACACCATCTCCGAGACGCGCACCAGCACGCGCACCAGCGCCTCGACGTCGATCGGCGGCGCACCGCGGAATTCGCCCAGCGTCCGTGCGACGCGGGTGCGTGCGATCATGCTGCGCGCGAGAAAATCATTCAGCGGCGGCAGCTCCAGCGTGGTGTCGCGCACCACCTCGACCCGCGTGCCGCCGGCGCCGAATGCGATCACCGGGCCGAAGAGACGGTCACGGAAGACGCCCACGTAGAGCTCGCGCCCGTGGTGTCCCGACTTCATCGCCTGCAGCGTCACGCCGTCGAGTCGCGCCTCGGGCCGGGCCGCACGCACCGCCTCGACGATCGCGGCGTACTGGCTTCCCGCTTCGGCGGCGTTGCGCACGTTCAGCACCACGCCGCCGACGTCGCTCTTGTGCACGACGTCGGCCGAGCTGATCTTCATGGCCACGGGAAAACCGACCTGCGCGGCGAGCCGCACGGCCTCGTCCGCGTCGCGCGCCAGCACGGTGCGGTTCACCGGCACGTGGAACGCCGCCAGCAGGGCCTTCGACTCCAGCTCGGTCAGCGCCTCGCGCCCGGCGGCAAACGCTTCGTCGATCACCCTGCGCGCCGTGTCGAGGCCGGGCGACGCCATCTCCGACAGCGAGGTCGGCACCTGCTGCAGCAGCATCTGGTTCTGGTAGTAGGTGGCCACCGTCGAGAACGCATCGACGGCCGCCTCCGGCGTGCGAAACACCGGCACGCCGGCTGCGTCCAGACGCGTGCGCAGTGCGCGCGTCGAGCTGTCGCCGAGCCAGCAGGCGAACAGTGGCTTGACCAGCGTGCGCGCGATCGCCGCGACGCGATCGGTGATCGCGCCAGCCGGTGCGCCGGCGTACGGCGTCATCATCGCCAGCATCGCATCGCACTCGGGGTCGTAGGCGAGCGTCTCGATCGCCGCCGCGTAGGCGTCGGCATCGGCCGCCATGCCGAGGTTCAGCGGGTTGACGATCTCGACGCCCGGCAGCGCATCGCCGAGCCGGCGCTGCGTCGGCGGCGTGAACGGCGTCAGGCGGATGCCCTGGAAGAAGGCCTGGTCGGCCGCCAGCACCGCCGGCCCGCTGCCGTTCGAGACGACCGCGAGCCGCTTGCCCAGCGGCCAGTTGCGCGAGGCCAGGTAGCGCACCGACGTGAACAACTGCGTAAACAGGCGCACCTGCACCACGCCCGCGCGGCGCAGCGCCGCGGTGTAGACCGCGTCACTGGCGACGATCGCTCCGGAGTGCGTGCGCGCACCGGGCCGCATCGCATGGTCGCGCCCACCCTTGAGCACCACCACCGGCTTGACGGTGGCGAGCGCGCGCAGCGCGCTCATGAAGCTGCGCGCATCGCGCACCGCCTCGAGATGGACGACCACCGCGCGCGTCGCCGTGTCGCTGGCGAGGAAGTCGAGCACCTGCGCGACGTCGACGTCGACCTCGGCGCCCAGCGAGACCACCAGCGAAAAGCCGATTGTGCTGTCCGCTGCCCAGTCGAGCACGGCAGCGCCCAGCACGCCCGACTGCGACACCAGCGCAACGTTGCCTGCCGGCGGGATCGCGCCCATGCGACTGGCGTTCAGGCCGCGCGACGGCCGCACGAAACCCATCGTCGCCGGACCGAGCAGGCGGATGCGCGCTTCGCGCGCGATTGCCGCGAGCCCGGCCGGGTGCCCGGGGGTTGCGTGCGAGGCCAGCAGCACGGCGCTGCGCACGCGCAATGCGCCCGCCGTTCGCAGCGCCTGTACCTCGCACGGGGCACTCACCGCGATCAGTGCGAGATCGCAGCCGGGCGGCACGCCCCCCGCATCCCGGGTGTCCCCGGCACCCGCTGTGGCCGACGCGTCGTCCAGCACCAGGCGCCACGTCCGGACTTTCGCCTGACCCAGTTCGTGCGCCAGTTCATCGATCCAGCCGGGCAACTCGCCGGACTCGACCAGCAGCACGACAGTCGCCGGGTCGAACAGTGCGGCGAGCTCGTGCAGGTACTGCATCGCCGGAGCCGCGCGTCAGTCGAGGTCGAGCAGCGCTCGCAGGTGCAGTTCGACGCAGCGTGCCAGCGCTGCGAGGTGGTAGCCGCCTTCCAGCGTCGAAACGATCCGGCCGTCGCAGGCTTCGTCGGCGAAGCGCGCGAGCTCGCGGCTCACCCACGCGAAGTCCTCGTCGCGCCAGCCGAGCTGGCTCATGTCGTCTTCGCGGTGCGCGTCGAAACCGGCGGAAATGAACAGCATCTGCGGCCGGAAGTCGTGCAGCGCCGGCAGCCAGCGCTCGCTCACCGCAGCGCGCAGCGCCGCGCCGTCGCTGTAGGGTGGCAGACCGACGTTGCACATGTTGGGCCCGCGCGCCGCTTCACCGTTGAACGGATAGAGCCGCGTCTGGAACGTCGACACCATCAGCACCTGCTCGTCGCCGGCCAGGATCTCTTCGCTGCCGTTGCCGTGGTGGACGTCGAAATCGATCAGCGCCACACGCTCGAGACCGAGCGCCTGGGTTGCATGGCGGATGCCGACCGCCACGTTGTTGAAGAAGCAGAACCCCATCGCCTGGTCACTGGTGGCGTGATGCCCCGGTGGACGCACCGCGCAGAACGCGCGCCGGTAGTCGCCGCGCGCCACGAGTTCGGTCGCCAGCACCAGCGCTCCGGCGGCGTGCAGCGCCGCGGTCCACGTGTAGGGATTCATCGCCGTGTCCGGGTCGAGGGTCAGGTAGCCCTCGGCCGGCGAGCCTGCCTTCATCTCGTAATAGTGGCGCATGTCGTGCGCACGGTCGATCTGTTCCGGCGTCGCTGCCGGCGCCTCGAACGTGTCCATCACGTCGAGGACCCCGCGCAACAGCAGGCGATCGGAAATCGCCGCGAGCCGTTCGGGGCATTCCGGATGGTGCGGGCCCATCTCGTGGCGCATGAAGCTCGGATGAGTGATGTAGGCTGCCTTCACTGCGACGTCCGGGATCCGGTCAGGCGCGGCCGTTGCCGGGCCGGTGTGCCTTCAGATAGTCGGCATCGTACCTGGCCTCGAAATAGCGCACGAGCGCCTTCGTACCGCGGGTGCAATTGCGAAAGCAGCACACGCCGCGATCCATCAGGCCGGCGGCCATCGCATCGTAGAGCCGGCCCCCATCGACGATCCCGATCAGCGGTTTGTCGTGGCGCTGCGCGATCGGCGGCATCAGGTGAACGGCGCTCTTCGCGTCGCTCAGGTCGTAGCCAGGACGCAGCCTGCTCTGCTCGAGCGCGCGCACCGACGGCGCGGTCGGATCGAGGCCGACGATGACGGCGTCGATGTCCGGATCGTCGAGGAAGGCTTCGC
Source organism: Burkholderiaceae bacterium (assembly GCA_021463505.1). GTDB lineage: Bacteria > Pseudomonadota > Gammaproteobacteria > Burkholderiales > Burkholderiaceae_E > Zeimonas. The sequence continues at coordinate 19,919 of JAJTYR010000050.1, forward strand.
TGATCCCGAGATGCGCCTCGTCGTCGGCGCCGGGATTGATGTCGAGCGGATTGCGCACTTCGACGAGCTGGTCGAGCTTCTTCGCGACCAGGATCTCCTCGATTCGGCTCACGGTCGCCGCCCCGAGCGTGCCCATCTGCATCGCGAAGCCGTCGGACTCGATGTTGTCGGCCATTCCGACCGCCTCGAAGCCGGCACCGCTGATCGCACCGAGGCGGTTGCCGCCGACCTTCTTGCCGTGCAGCGCGCCCGCGATGTAGAACAGGTCGTCGAAGGTGTCGAGATCCTCGGTGACGATCGCACCGGCGTGACGGACCACCGACTCGAACAGCCCCAGGCCGCCCGCAATCGAAGCCGTGTGCCCCATGACACCGCCCTGGCCGGGCGCAGTCCGCCCCGACTTGTAGACGACGATCTGCCTGCCGTTGAGCACCGCCTTGCGCACCGCCCGGGCGAAGTGCAGGCCGTCGAGATCCTTGAAGCCCTCGATGTAGATGCCGAGCGTCTCGATGCCGGGCAGATCGGCGAAATAGCTCAGCATGTCGCCGTGCGTGAGGTCGGTCTGGTTGCCCAGTGCGAGCATGTAGGCCGGATCGAGCCAGGGGTTCTGCGACATCCGGGTGATCATGAAGGCGCCGCTCTGCGACAGCATCACCGAATTGCGCACCGGCTTCTTCTTCGGCTTCGGGAGCCGCTCGAGCGGGATGAACCAGGAGTCGTAGCTGCCCGGATGAGACACCACGCCCAGGCAGTTGGCGCCGAGGAAGATCGGGCCTCCGCCGGGCCTGCCGTGGGCGGCGTTGATACGCGCCGCCAGTGCAGCCGCCGGCTCGCGACTCTTCTTCGTCTCGCCCATGCTGCCCGGGATCAGCATCACCGCATCCACCGAGTCGGACTCGATGATCTGGTCGACGAGTTCGTAGACCGCGCTCGCCGCTACCGCGACGATGAGCATGTCGAGCTTGCTGTCGAGTGCCTTCAGGCCATCGATGCAGCGCACGCCGTCGATCTCGGTCTCGCCCGGCTTCAGGACCAGCAATTTCTCTGCCGGAAAGCCGCTGCCGATCAGGTTGCGCAGAATGATGCGCCCGAAGTTCATGCCGCTGCCGGAGACGCCGATGATGCCGATGCGCTCCGGGTGGATCAGCTTGTCGATCTTCGCGATGGGCCGCGGCAGCCTTCCGGGACGCGGCGCGCCGAAGCTGCACCGCGCGCTGCACACGGACAGGCCACCCTCGGCCTGCACGAGATCGAGTTCGAGCGCCTGAAGCACGAACGGCGCGTCGGACCTGTCCGGCGCGAAGGCGCCAGCGAGTTCGAGCAGCCGGCCGAAGCAATCGGCGAGCGCCGCCTCGGGCGACGGCCTGCCGTTGCGCCGGGCTGCAGCGTCAAGCTTCTGCCAGGCGAGCGTACGTTTGAACAGGCGCAGGAAGTCCTGCGCATCGGTCAGTTCTGCAACGGCGTGCACCGAAGCACGGTCGCGCCGGAAGTTGCGCTCGTCGAGCTGCGCCTCCAGCCCGCCGAGCCCCGCGCTGATCACCATGCCGAACTCGCGGGTACTGTCGAGCGTGATCCGCAGGTCCGCCGCGGCGTACGACGCCCCGGTGGCCGGCGCGAGGCCGAGACCGGCGAGCAGCGTCTTCAGGCCGGCTGCATCGAGGCCGTCACGCCCCTGCGCGGCCGCCTGGCTGAACAGCCCTGCTGCCTGCCTCGTCATGGACATGCTCACCTCTTCGGCCCTCCTGCGCGAAGCACTTCGACAAGAGCGGGGAACCCTGTCACGGGTGTGCGGGACACCGGCGTACGGTGGGGCGGGTGAAGGAAACAACAACGAACACCCGGCCCGTTGATTGCCAACGGGTTGATTCCGCTCGCGGCACGGGGTAGGACACCATTATGTACTACCCGCACACGCCCGACAATTTTCCAACATGAGATGAGTCTGGACGTGGTTTCGTGTTTCCGGCATGAGATGAGTCTGAAGCGGTCGTGACCGACGGTTGAACCGGTCCCCAAAATTGCGGACACTACGAAGCGCTGCGGTGAGCGTTACTGGAATGGACGCCCGCACTTTTCTTCGGCGTGCAGCGAGTGACAAAGTAGTAAGGGGGTCGCCGGAAGGGGCAATCGTGCCCCACACACCGGACAGACGTGACAGGAGGCAGTCATGAAGGTCATGACGATCGGTCTGGATCTGGCCAAGAACGTGTTCCAGGTTCACGGTGTCGACGGGCGAGGCGTCGCCGTACTTCGCAAGCAACTCAAGCGCGACCAGGTTGCGCCGTTTTTCGCGCGCCTCGAGCCGTGCCTGATCGGAGTCGAGGCCTGTGGCGGTGCGCATTTCTGGGCGGTGAAGCTCACGGCGCTCGGTCATAGCGTGAAGATGATGGCGCCGCAGTTCGTCAAGCCGTACGTCAAGACAAACAAGAACGACTCGCTCGACGCCGAGGCAATTTGCGAGGCCGTTACTCGGCCAAACATGCGCTTCGTTCCGGTGAAATCGGCCGAGCAGCAATCGGTGCTGTCGTTGCATACGGCACGTGAGGCCTTCGTGCATGCGCGCACCGCCCAGGCCAATCAGATCCGGGGTCTGCTGATCGAGTTCGGGCTCGTCATCCCGATCGGAATCCGACACGTTTACGAGCGCGTGCCCTCGTTGATCGAGGACGGCGAGGTCGAGTTGCCGGGGCTGTTCCGGCGGCTAATCGATCGTCTGCTGCAGCACCTGAAGGAACTGGATCGGCAGGTGCAGGAGTTGGAGCACGAGATCGGGCAATGGCATCGTACCAGTGAACCGAGCAAGCGGCTGGAGACGATTCCGGGGATCGGCCCGATCACTGCCAGCGCGCTGGTGGCCAGCGCCGGTGATCCGCACAACTTCAAGAACGCGCGGCAGTTTGCGGCGTGGATCGGGCTGGTGCCGCACCAGAACTCCAGCGGCGGCAAGACGCAGTTGTTGGGAATCAGCAAGCGAGGCGACGTGTATCTGCGAACGCTGCTGATTCACGGTGGACGAGCACTGGTGCAATTGGCCAGAACGAGGCCGGATCGAGCCGATACCTGGCTTGGTAGGCTGGTCGCGCGTCGTCATCACAATGTCGCGGCGGTCGCGATGGCCAACAAGAACGCGCGTCTTGCCTGGGCGTTGCTCTCGTCGGGCAAGGCGTACCAGCCCGGATATACGGAAACGGCATCGTAGTAGCAACTTGATCGTCAGAAAGGAGAGAGCGGGTTTCACCCTTCCACAAGGTTGCTTTGGCAATCGATCGTTGATGGCAGGACAGGTAGGACCGGGGCTGGTCGAACCTGGCGTGGATAACGTACGTATCGACCTGGCAGGGCTGGCTGTACGTGGCCTTCGTGACCGACGCTTTCGCCCGGCGTATCGTCGGCTGGCAGACCTCATCTGTAGTAGTCACGACTTGATCTGACATATCCTACCCGAACAGGGTGCAACGGAGAAGTCAGATGACTCAAGATCAGAAGATCATCAAGAACAAGCT
>JAJTYR010000051.1 GCA_021463505.1 Burkholderiaceae bacterium
CGACGCCGGATGACTCGGCGTCAACCTCGGGATCAAGGCCTGCCAAGCCCGATCCGAAGTGCCGAGGCGGGCCGAATCGTTCGAATCCGCACAAGGCAATGGCTCAGGCGTCAGTTCCAGGCCCGTCAAGCCGGTATCGGCTGCCAACCCAGGTCCCAATGGGGCTTCCGGGGACCTTTTGAATTTCCTATGCGCGAATCCCATCGCGTGCGCGCCGAGCAGCACGTTCTGGATCGCCGCGCCCATGGAGATCATCCGCTCCAGCCGGGGAGTGCCAGATTCATCATTGCCGAGGCAGGCAGCCGCGACCAGGACCAACGGCGCGCGGAAAGCCTTCTGGCGCGCCGCCTCAAATTGCTCGACGCTCGCGCCCCGATCGCGGTCGGCGAGCGCCATCGCGAACACTTCGGCCAAGCAACGACGTTGCACGAACGGTATGAGAACGAAACGCCACGGAGTCACCATCCCGTGGTCCGGCGCCGCAGCGGCAAGTGCAAGCAGCGACTCCAGTTGCGCGCGACTCGGGCCGGGGTCGACGAGGCGCTTGGGCGAAATGTTCCGGCGCGAGTCGATCAGCAACTGCGCTGAAATCCACGCTTCTGTTTCCTGCGGTTCTTCGTCGTTCCGATCCCCCCCCACGGGCTGTTAGCTCATGCGCAATCTGCACGTGCGTCTCCAATATGAAGAGTAAGCGCATGACGAAGTAGTGTTGACGCAGGTCGCGCGTCGTGCCACGCGAGGTCAGCTCGATACAATGCGACTGCGAGGCTGCCATCGTCGATGGCGAAGGAAACCTGTTGGTGCCTAGCCTCGAGCGCGCCACTTTCGGCGGTTGATTTCCCTCAGGGCCTCATTTTCCCATCTCGCGCTCAGCAACCATCGCTTAACGCTGGCGTTCTCGCTCTCCAAGGGTGAAGGCGCTTGACGTCGGCAGGTGCGAGCAAACGTCTCTGCGCCAATGTAGATCGTTTGCTCGCCGACCCTGGCGGCCTGCCCGGGCCTTTTTCGGGCCGCCGGCAACTTCAGAGAACGGCTTCCGCCCAGTGGCGACGGGCCCATGAAAAAGAGCCGATTCACCGAAGCAAGGGGAAGAAGACTCGTCATGGCAGCCTCCTCCGCTATTCTTGCCAACCCGAGCCTACGCGATCACGACATCTCCGACGTAGACGCTTTCCGAACCCACATTCACGTTGACCTGCGCGCGGCCGTGCTTAGATTGGGAGGCTACAAGTACGTAAGGGCCGCTATCTGGCTCAATGGAGTCGAATTTGAAATCACCGAACGCATCGCTAGTCTGCACCCCAATTTTATCCATCCCCCTACGAAGCTCGATAGTCGCACCACCTACACAATCCTTTATGCCACCGGTCATGGCGACTACGCTTCCACCGACGAAGCACTTTGAATAACGATGAAGATTTTTATAGTAAATACGAGGACTCGTCCTCAGTTCAGGTCGCAGCACCTCAAGCCCTTCTCTATTCGCCAGATCCCGCATTTCTGAGTCTTCGATCTTAATCGCTTTCATAGCCCGCGTAGGGCATGCGTGCGCACTGCGAGGCTGTTGCCACCCTTGATCAAGCAAATGCGCATCGAAAATCCAGTGTTGCGGAAGTTGCAGTTCTTCATTCCACCATATAGCGCCATACGGACACGATTCGACGAGGTCGCGCCGGCCCTTCGCTTGCTGCGGGTCGATGATGACGATACCGTCATCGCGCTTCTTGACCGCACCCCGCCCAGCGCTGACGCAGGGAGCGTCATCGCAGTGATTGCACATCATCGGCACGTGAGCGGCATCCACCATCGGGCTGGCCCCTCTCACTTTCCGTTTGATGTCAATCCATCTATGTCCATGCAGCGGTTGCGGCGCCGCATAACCAGGAAAGTCGTTACCGACATGCTCGTCCTTGGTTGCGAGGGTGCAATTATTGCAGTTCTCGCACAATTCGACATCGATGATCATATTCCATTTTTTCATGACAGAGCACCCTGCTTGGTAGTCGGTATCACCTGTTCCTGATTCGAACCCTACGCCCGCTTCAATTCGGCCATAGGAATCGTCCATTTCTCGATTTCCACCAGACACGAATTCGGCGCAGTGCTTTCCGTTGCCTTCTGTTGTGGCCGCTTGGATGTCAGGACGTTTGCGCAACCTGCCAGATCAACGACTCCGCAGTCATCGTGTACAAATGCGTCCAGATCGGCGCATGACTCATAGGTCTTTACGACCCCCGGAGCAGTCAGAGGCGAGACGTCCGCGACAAAGACGACAGTCCCGCGGTCGTTGTATACCTTGACAAGATCATGATGATAGATATTTCGCTGCTCGGCATCTTTCGAGTTGATACGCATCACCCAGTAGTAATACCCATCGACTTCCACACGATGGTCCTCGACATCGATTATGGTGCTGTTTTTCGCGTCTCCATAAGTATGAAAGCTGTATCGGGGATGAGTGGAAATCATATGCAATGGATACTTGCGATAAAGCTCCTCGTCGTGCGGACCCTCCCACGCCGGTATGTATTTGTTCAGCGGAGGCCGATCCGGATTCTGCGGCTGCAATCGCGCAAGTGAGCTGGATATGAATTCAATTTTGCCGGACTGCGTTTCCAACCCCTTCCGGTACTCGTCCGCGAACTGCGACGGAAATGGGAACGGCTCGGGAAGGTCCTTGTGGCGCCCATCGGCAAACCAGCGCATCGAAACGGTATCGCGGGTTGCTTCGGGCTCGGGAGGAATAATGTAGTACCCTTTCCTTGCAAACTCTTTCCAGCTTATTTTTTTTGCAACATCCGACGACTCGAACATGCGTCGGCTCCAGTCAAGCTCGTCGCACCCTTCCGAGTACATGACACCGAGCCCGAGGCGATTCAGAATGTCGAGAAAGATCTGGTAGTCGGATTTCGACTCACCCAGGGGTTCGATGCATTTATGCTGCAGAACAACCATTCGATGATTGAGTTGCGACTGGTTGTGATGAATGAATCCCCCGCATCCGGCCCACTCACCGATGTCCCACCGTTCGAGTGCCGTGCAGGCCGGCAGGATGATGTCTGCGAATTTTGCGTCGCCTTCGAACCAGATGGATTGATTGATCACGCACTCGATCGAAGGATGGCGATAGGCCTCTATGAAGCGTGCGGAGTCGAAGATCGTTCCGAAGCTGGAGTTGCCATAACGGTACAGCATGTGTACGGTGGAATATCCCGGCGCCGGATAGTCGAAGCCCGCGAGTTGCGCCTCCATCGAAGAGCCGTCCATCCTGTAGCCCCTGGATTTACCGTCGATGATCGCGCTGGGAAGCTGCGCACGCGGAATCATCTGCTTCACGGGGTTGATCGTCGGCGCATGAGGCATGCGGGTATAGTTGTTGAGCGCAGCGGCTGTGGAATTGAGATCGCCGGAAATTCCACCCTCGGCATAACCGGGGAAATAGAATGTGTAGTCCAGCGGTGCACCGAACTGCAGATTTCCAAAATTGATGCCTGGCTTTCCCCAACCCTGCATTGCCATCATCAGCACCATCGAGCGCGCCCATTGCGATCCCGTCGCGCTCCGGGAAGCCCCGCCCCAGCCGGCGCCAAGGCCGCCGGCCGACAGGTAGGTTTTCTTGGAGCCCCAGGATCGCGCCAGCGCTCGTGCGACATGCGCGGGAACCCCGGTTTCCTTCTCCTGCCAATCCGGTGTCTTTGCTACGCCGTCCGTCTCGCCCATCAGGTAGGCTTTCCACTCGTCGAAGCCGGTGGTTCGTTCGGCGACATACTGTTTGTCGTAGAGATTCTCGACAATCCAGACGTGCATGATCGCCTGCGCCAGCGCGGTGTCGGTAGATGGGCGAATTGGTATCCAACGCCCTCCAAAGAGCTGAGCCGTCGGTGTCAGGTGCGGATCGATGTGGACGAATTCCACGCCCAGCTCTTTTGCCCAGAATCGCCTTTGCGTCGCTTCGAAGCCGGCGTAGATGCCGTTTGTGCTCTCGGGGTCGCTCGACCAGAACACGATCTGTTCGCATTCCTTCAGGCAGTCTTCCACAGTGCCGTAGAAGCCCGGAACGCCTAGCCGAAGCGCGTTTCCATAGTGATGCAGAGCGCCCCAATACCACCCGTCCCAGCTATCCGCACTTGGGTGGACGACTGTGGTTCCGATTAAGTTTTGAAATCGCATCAACGCTGAAAAATGGTATCCAATATTTCCCCATTGATGATGAGCAGGAATTGGCACGGCTATTGCCCCGGGCCCGTATTGTTTTTTCATCCGCTTGATCTCAGAGGACACCAGATCCAGTGCTTGATCCCAACTGATGCGCTCGAATCCGGACTTGCCGCGATTCTGAGGATTTCGCTCCCCGTTCGGATCCCAATCGACCCGCTTCATGGGGTACAGATTCCGCTTTTCGGAATAGACCATCGATTTGAGCGCGAGGCTGTGCGGACTTACCGTCGTGCGTCGGTCAGGCGTAAAGGAGCGCCCCCTGGCCTTGATCGTCCAGGATGGCGCATCATCTGACTGGAGATCGATTGGCGTCGTACGAAGAATGCGGCCGTCCTTGACGTAAACGTAAAGCGCCCCGCCATTCGTGCCGGTAGTGTAGCGAGTGACTCCGTTCGGCAAAGCGGTTCCGTACTGCAGTCCGATCGTCTGCGTACGGCGCATCATCTGCAGGAACCAAACCAGTATTTCGCTACGACCTGGCGTCACCACTCGGAAATTCTTGGCAGCATGAACAATCTCAGCCTGATTAAAAGGAGGCTTGAGGAACGTCAGTGCCGTTGAAACGTCTTTGAAAATTACCGAGGCATCTGACTTGGGGTGCGCGCCCGCCCTGGATTTTACTGTCCCATTATGAAATATATAGTGACGAGCGATACTTCCATCTCTCAATTTGATCTGGATGATGCAGTTGCGCTCATGGAGAATTCTCTGGAATTCAGGAAATCTTCTCGCGGTCCTTGAAATAAGAACGGGAATAGCGAGAAGGATCGTTTTGAGAACGGCAGTTTTCATCATTTGATCCGGGCTTCCGGTATATAAGCGTTGGACCCGCATAGGGTGACGGCCACGGACTTGCGCCCGAACGGTGGCCGAACTCTTCCTAATTTCGCAGCAGTGTTGGAAGCGGCCTAAGCGGCAAGCCTGGAGCTCGGCGAAGCACGAGCTTCCACATAAACACACGGCACTATTCTTTCCCGGAAGTAAACGCCTGTCAAGCTTTTCACGAAACTTCGCGGGAGGATGCCGACCGCTACGACCGCCCGCGGGAAGCCGTCGACCAGGAGATGAGCCATCTGTGGGCGTGGACGCAGAACTGAAGGCGCCGCGGCTCCAAGGCATGGCCGGCGCCTGGTCGACCTGATGGCCCATGACGGGGGCGAGTTCGGTCGCCGAGGTCACGCGCAAGCACAAGTTCAGCCAGCAGACGATCTATATCTGGCGCAAGAAATTCGTTGCCCTCGACCCTGCCGAGGTCAAGCGTCTTCGTTCCCTGGAAGCCGAGAATGCCAAGCTCAAGCACATGGTCGCCGAACGCGAAATGGCGATCGAGACCCTGAAGGAGGTTAACCGCCGAAATGTATGGTCCGCCCCTTGATTGCAAGATGTCTTTCTTGCCGACGCGCACAGTTTGCTCAAATGTATCCGGCCTCTCGCGAGCGAGCTGCGGTTGCAGCCAGGCCATGATGAAATCCGCGCGCACTGTTCCTAATAAGCTTGGTACGGGCTCAGGGCCCGCTTTCGGCCGACAGGCTTACGGTGCGCCGATCAACTGTTGCGTCATCAATTCAGACTTCTCGCAAACTCAGGAAGATCTCCTATCGAGTATCGTCGGTCAGGCGAAGCGAGGATCTCGGCGCTCGTACGTAGCGCCCGGCGTCGTCAAGTTCACCCAGGCGATTCTCGCTAACTTGTTGGCCAAGGCTATGACCTGCCCGGCTTTTTTCGGGCCATTGGTAACTTGAGAGAATGGCTTCCTCCCAGTGGCGAGGAGCCCATGAAGAAGAGCCGATCCACCGAAGAGCGGATGGTTGGCGCGAATGCGCGCGTCGCGTCGACCGATTTCGCGATTTCGGAGCGCTGCGGCTCGAGGTGGAAGCGAAGCTGCGCGGCGGGTCGAAGTCTGATGAACGAGTTAAACCGCAAGTGGCCATTCGCGCGCGACACGGGGCTGAAGGCCACCGTGACGGCGGCGAGCGCGTTCGTGCAGCCGACTGGCCGCCGACTCGACCAGGCGGCAGCCAGCCCCGCGGCGCCGCCGGCTCGTGAGCACGCCTCATTTAACGAATGCCGCATGCCAGACGACGTCAGGGTTGTCCCGCTTTGCCGTGCAGCCTCCTCTAGGGGCGCATCGTTTTCAGCGCAACAGCCCATTTATGCAATTCGTCGAGCAGCGTGATCGCCGAAGCGGTAATCAGGTCGTTGGGCACGAAGTTGCCGCGCTCGTCGAGTAGCTTTGCCACCATCGGTGCCGCGACGCCTTCCGTCACCGGCATCATCTTAAGCGTGGTGACTAGCAGCTTCTCCATCTGCACCGCACGCAGGCCGCCGGAGACGCCACCGTAGCTGACGAAGCCGCAGGGCTTGTAGTTCCACTCCTTGTAGACGTAATTCAATGCGTTGACGAAGGAGGGTGGTGGCCCGTAGTTGTATTCCGGCGTGACGAAGACGTAGGCGTCGGCACTGTCGACGCTTTCGCTCCAGCGCTTCGTGTGCGCCTGTTGATATTGCTGGCGCACCGGGTGGATGGGCTCGTCGTAGAGCGGCAGTGCGAAATCGGCAAGGTCGATGAGGTCGGCGTCGAGCTTCGCGTGGTCTCGGGTGCGCTCGTGGAACCAGCGCGCAACCGCGGGTCCAATGCGGCCAGGGCGGGTGCTGCAGATGATGACGTGAAGTTTCAGGGACATGGAAACAGAGTGCGGATATAGAGCCCGCGCTCGACGCGCGGGGGCGGAGGAAAACGCGTCGGGTCCGGTGCCGGCGCGAGCGGCGCTTCGCGGATCGGCATAGGCACCAAGGCGGCGCCCGCGGCCAGCATGATCTCGATGTACCTGACCAGCCGCAGCTGCCGGCGGCGTCGAACACCTTGCCGCCGAGCCGGGCGCAGTGTCAATGCGCTGCTAATTCCCACGCAACGGCATTGCTAAGGGTCTGAGCGGCGCGCCCGTAGCTCCCCGAAACCGGATTGGGGCTCCGATAAAGCAGAGTTCGTATACCTTGTCGCGCGCGAGGCTCTCGAGATCAAGCAGTTCCATCATCACACAACCCGCCTCGGCGAGGAAATGGCAATGGCCAGGGAGCCAGTTGTCCTCGTGTTCCGAGGGTCCAACCTCGACGCACTCCTGATCCGCGCCGATTGCAATGATGCCCTGCGAAGTGATCCATCGCGAGGCTTCAAGGCTCATGCCGGGCGGGTTACCCATCACTCGAGTCCCGTCCGGCCAAAACTTCATCCGACCAGTGCGAACAAGAGCTATATCTCCCTCACCCAGAGCGACTTCCTGCCTTTCAAGAGCACGTTCGCAATCTGCCTGAGTAATCCCATAGGACTCCGGGAGGCATTCTACCTCGTGGAGGCCGGCGATATCGAGCAGAACCCCGCGAGCGATTATTGGAGGAATCTGCTCGGCGCCGTTTCTATACCAATGACGGCTTCCGAGATTTTCGTCGACTGCCGCATTGTTGTACGTCATGCCGTTTACGCCGAAGTGAGAAAACGAGTCGATGTGCGTTCCAGTATGCGTGTAAAAGAACACGACCTCGCCCGAGTAACACACATGCTTGTTGATCTTTGCGCCGGCGTTATTCAGATTGTCGACGATTGTCCCGTTCGGCGTGTGCGACATGAACATCTGATACGCTGGATCGCCGGCAGCCTGGAAGCTTGGCATCCCAACGAAGAAGTCGACGCTGAGATCATAAATCCGTGATCCATCGGCGCGCGCAAGCACTTGCGCCTGTGATTGCGGGGTCATGCGGTTGAGAGCGCCCCGCTGATCATCGCTTCCCCACGGACTGCTCGCTACTTTGATGTTAGCCAGTTTTGCCATTACTCACTCCCGCGCTCGAAATCTACAACGGCGCGCTCCGAGAACTTTGGGAGCAGTTTCTTTACAACCTCTTCATGGTACGGATGCCTGGTATACGCATCTAGCGCTTCCCATGACTCATGGTCAGAAATAAGCACTCCATCCCAAGGATCGCCGTTCGGGTTCGGCTCGGCCTGGTGCCCGGAGATCTCCCAGTTCACGATCCCTGGGCAGCGGTCGGGAAGCGTGTTCAAGACGTCAATCACTGGCTGGAGACTCTGACCTGGGGTGAGTTTCCAGAGAAACACATGGCGAATCATGAAGGCTCTCCTATAAAAGGATGCTTTAGAAAGGGGGCTATTGCCCGCCCCCGTACGAGGGCGACGTACATCAAAACCTGTCGGCAAGGGCGGGTGGCGGCTTCGTGTTGTGAGCCACTCAAAAAGCGGCGGGAAAGGGTTGCTGACGCGTCCCTCATCTCATGGGCCACCTGCTGGTGGCGGTTCATCTCCATAGACCAAGTTGGTTCTTGATGTATTCGCGCATCACCGCTTCGTCCAGACCTAGGGTCGAGCCGAGGTGCCCATGGGCCGAAGAAATTTTGTCTTACGAAGTCACGCTTGCGTTTACCGGACACCCGGCCAAGTGAATCGCGCTCTTTCGCTTTACGAAGCCCACTACCTATGGTGCATCGTGCGCTCCCATTCGCGTGCTTGGCGGCTCACAGCTGGGGAGTCTCTCGGCGAGCAACCTCTGAAGCTTCAGACTTCTACCGCATCCCTGTAATAGCTTGGATTCTCTTTCTGGTAGCTAGTTTATCGCCAAGAGAGTTTCCGTCAAGCTATTTTTGCAAACAAAGGCACGCTCCGGCCGGCGGGCGTACAACAACTGCTCCAGAGCGCCCACTTCAGTGGTTGCTGATCGAGTGGCCAGCGGGTGACGCAGAGCCGAGTAAATACGTCCTGTCCACGCTGCCCGAAGACACGCCAATCAACGAACTGGTCGGCGCTGCACACCAGCGTTGGCGCATCGAGCGCGACTACCAGGACCTGAAGCAGGACTTCGGGCTGGGTCACTATGAAGGGCGAGGCTGGCGAGGGTTCCACCATCATGCCAGTCTGAGCATTGCGGCCTACGGGTTCCTGATGGCCGAGCGACTCATTGCCGAAAAGCCCGTCGGCGGCAAAAAAAACTTCATCGAACGCCAGGTGCCTGCCCTTCCCGAGGATTACATCCCCAGAGGCAGCCCTGCGCGCGCAACGGCACGTGGAGCACTCGATCACGACACTGCGACTCAGCCTGAGCTACGCACTGATCGCCCGTCTCGGACAGTGCCCCTGCTGCGGCAGAGTCAGCGCAAAGCTACTCTTGTGACACAGTAAGACTAGACGACGAAGTATCGACCCCAAGGGCAGCTTCTCAAACAATCGACCATTCGAAACTTCGGAATAAATCACGGCCTCAGAATGCGGGGCTCTACGACTGCCACATGTTATAGGGGATCCAAGTAGTGATGTCGGGGATAAGAATGAGAATGGCGAGAATTATTATCATAACAACCAAGAAAAACATGGTCCCGCGAAAAATGTCCTCAAGATTAATACCGGGCTCTGCGACCGCCTTAACTGCGAAGACCGTGAGAGCAAACGGTGGAGTAATAAGCCCGACTTGGGTCGCGAATACAATGACCATGGCAAACCAAAGCGGATCTATGCTCATCGCTTGCGCGATCGGATAAAGCACAGGAACAATTATGGCCAGGATCGAGACCGAATCAATCAACATGCCCAAGAGGATTGTCAGAACAACAGCGGCCAGTAAGAATTGCAAAGATGAAAGCTTTGCGTCAACGACGAAATCGGCTAAGGCGGTGCCGAGTTCAGTCAGCACCAGGAACCGTGCGAAGATCTGCGCCGTGATAAGAATCAGCAGAATCATCGACGTGAGCGCGACCGCCTCTCGTAAGCTAGCCGTCACTGTCTGCAGAGATCGCTTCGAAACACCCTTGATCGCGAAGTACAGTAACAACAGCACGGCGGTGCCGATACCAGCAGCTTCGACCACCGTGAATACGCCGAAATAGACGCCACCTATCATTACAATTGCGACCACGAACGCTGGCCATAGCTGGGGCAACGCAATCAGGCGCTCTCTCCAGGAGACACCTTCGATCGCGCGCGTCGGGCCGAGCGATGGTCGGAACGTGAGGAGCGCAACAAAGGCGACAATTAGCCCCGCAGTAAGAAGAAGGCCCGGACCGATTCCAGCGAGAAGCAACTGCCCCAAAGACTCGCCTGTAATCAACGAATAGACCACTGCGAGCAGGCTGGGGGGAATCAACATGCCGATCGCTCCGGCAGTGCAGACCAACCCGTAGGATATTGACGCATCATAACCGTGGCGCCGCATCTCGGGTACGCTGACCTTCGCGAACACGACCGACGTGACCACAGAAGATCCCGTGAGAGTGCCAAAAATAGTGCACGCACCAATTGTGGCGATCCCTAGCCCCCCTCTCACATTGCCGATCCATTTAGCCAGTGCATCATAAGCGTCTTTGCTGATCCCTTCTTCCGCAGCAAAAAGGCCCATTGCGACAAAAAGAGGAATCACAATAAACGTGTACTCAGTGCCATAATGAAAAGTTGTACTGGCTAGAAGGCTCGTCGCTGGACTGAAGCCCAAAAAATAGGCCGTACCAATGAATCCAACCAAACCCAGGGCCACGGCAACGTAGACCCCCATCATCAAGAGGGCGATCAAGACAACAACACCAATGATTCCGACCGAAAAGACGTCCATCACGCGTTTCCAGGGTTCTTTCCGGCCGCGAATAGGACTGCTTCTATTCCTAGCTGGAGGACTAGAAGCGCGAACCCGATCGGCATCGCCAATTTCGGGAGCCAATAAGGCAACCAGATTGGCGCTGGGATCGTCTCGGAAACATTGTAGGACTCCTGGAACATATCCCACCCGGCGTATGTCAGAAAACCAAAAAAAAGCATGCTGATCAGAGCTGTCAGCGTACCCGCTGTACGGCGAAGACGGGGAGAATAACGCGAAAAGAATATCTCCACACGAACGTGCACACCTTGAATTTGACCATATGCGAGCGACAAGAAGAGAATCCATGCCAACGCTATTCTGGACATCTCAACCGAGCCTGGCAGCGGTTTGTTAAGAAGGAAGCGTCCGGTGGCATCCACGACAATCACCACGACCAGCGCAATGATGAGTAATCCAATGATTGTCGCTAGGCGTCGATGAAATTCTATGAGTGCATTTATCACGAGAGCCCTTTCCTGCGCGTTCAGAAAATATCGTCGCCCATCTCGAAGCGAGTCAACCAGCCGCTCGCGGCTGGCGACTATCTCACTTGGAAGTTAGAGATCGCCTCGACCTCGTGTTCATTTTCCGTCTCTCCACTTCCGAGGGAATTGCCAGCCTTCCTTACCCGAGAGCTCCATGTACTTGCTCACGATCTTCCAGCCAGGCAGGCCGATATTCTCCATCTTCTCGGCCCATTGCGCGGGCACGTCAGGCATGGTCGCCGCCCATCGGGTCTTGTCTGCGTCGGACATATTCACAGTAGTGACATGTGCCTTCTCGAACTCCTGCTTGGCCTTTTCCAAATACGACTCGAGATTGGTCAGGTACGACTGTTCGGCCTCTTTGCCAGCTTCGACAAACAGCTTCTGATCGGCAGCCGTAAGCCTCTTCCAGGTATCCAGATTGACCCAAACCGAGATGGGAACGGGGGTGCTAATACCGGTAACCACGTAGGTCTTCGCAACCTCATGCAGTTTGAACGCGTACATCAACTCCAAGGGAAGAGCTACCGCGTCAACCACGCCCCGCTCCAAGCTCTGATACATCTCGCCGGCTGGCATCACGACCGAAGCAGCTCCAGCGCTAGAAAACACTGGTACGTATTCCGTTGGAGTATGAGCGATCCTCAGTCCACGAAGGTCATCCAGGGTCTTGATCGGCTTGCGCGAGATGATGTCATACGATGTAAGAGCACCGAATTGCAGCGCGGGCGCGATATTGAATTTCGCTAATTCGGCATTCAGCTCCGGGAGTTGGGCATACATCTCACGCTTGATTTTGGATTGCACTCGCCATTGAGGATCGTTGAAGACGAAGTTATACTCGAAGCTCCCGAGTGGTATTTTTCCCGGAGCGTAGATCCACAAACCGTTGACAACGTCGACAACTCCCTTCGAAGTGGATTCAAGCACCTCGGCAGGTTTGACCAGCGTGCCGGCCCAGAACCGTTGAAACTTTATTCGACCGTCTGATTTGCTTTCGACCGCGTCCAGGAAAGCCCTGGTACCGGCTGCTAGAACGTGCGTTTCAGGGAACGGGCTACCGGCTCTAAGAGTCATTGGCGACTGAGCGGACGCCATGGGAATGGCGATCAGGCCGTGAATGAGAGTTGCAAACAGCAGGATTGCTGATTTCGGCTTCATGATCAGATTTCCCCTTAAGTTGCTTATGCAAGAAGTAAGAAGTTTCGCGCGAAAGAGTGTCCGTATCGTTTATCTTTTGTTCGCCTGCGTCCGGTACACATAATGATTTTTTCCGATTGGCTTGCGCTCCATCGGTGAGCAGCGATAGGTGAAAGGCTTTGCCGCATGCGAACTACAGCAAGGAAGAGATCGCCTTTGTGGACCTGGGCTACCAGCGCGCACAGAAGCGATCTGAAGGAACAATGAAGAACTCGCATGTCGCGCGCGATCGGGCAAACGGCGCAAGCTCGATCCGGGCAACCCGAGCGATTCGGTCTTTAACGAGATTGAGCGGCTGAAGGCGAGCGTTCGTGCGAAGTTCGAGCCTTCGGTTCGGGTGATCAAGCGCCAGTGCGGATTCACGAAGGTTCGCTACCGCGGTTTGGAAAGAAACACCTCGCAAGTCACGACGCTTTTCACGCCCCCGAATCTGCGGGCGGCCCGCCGAATGCTCATGGCGATGACACCCTGAATCCGTCGGCAGCGAGCCAAGAACCCGCAGCAGAGGGGAAGTCGTCCGATTCATGGCACTCAATCGACAAGGGACAGGTTCGACGGATGAAAAAGTAAGCATCATCGAGTTGTTTCAAAGATTCCGCCCGCTCAACGTGGATCTATCAGATCATCCCTGAGAATTACTGAGAACTAACTTTCTGTCAAGATATTTGTTGCGATCCTAGCTCGCAGTGAGCAATGCGAACACATCGCTCAACGCGCTCCTGCGCGAGAGATTCGCGTTCGCGCCGAGAAGCCACCACGCGAGGCTCGGCTACTGGGATCCGCCCGTGGCTGCACGCGGTCGGCGATCTCGACGACTCGCGGGCGAGCCATCGCCTGAGCCTCGCCTCGTTGACGATGGTTGCGGGCGACCTCTCCGCGGGGCGGATTCTGCGACTGCTCGCGCGCTTTGGATGGTTGCTCGAAGAAGGCGCAATTGTCGGCATGCGCGCATTGGCCGTTACTGGCGCGCTTTCCCTGTTGCCGACTCGTCGCGCTGCCGCCCTGCTTACGGATTTAGCGGCGCGCTTGCGTCGTCGCGCTCTCCGTGCCGTCGGCTTCGCTTTCCGCGTCGGCGCAGAGTGCCGCCGTCACGCCAATGAATGAACCTTTTCGTCTTCCTGGTCTGCTTCGCCATGCAGGCGGGGCTAGCTAGGTCCTGGGATGGAATCACGAGGCGCAATCGGCATTGAGCGTTCGGCCGCGCGCATCGCCTTTAGTTATTCGCCGTGCCCGCGGGGTCGTCGTTCTCGCCGGGAATTTGCGCCGACTGCACGGACCGAGCCGTGCAGTCGGTCAGCCCTGACGTTGATTCTTCTTCACGCGGCGTCGAGCAGCTTCTCGATCGCCGACGCGATCGCGAGCAAGCGTCTGTCGTGCCCCGTATCGCCGATCAACATCAGCCCGACCGGCGCCTCTCCGCGCGGGTGGCATGGCAGCGAAATCGCGCATCGATCGAGGAAGTTGACCAGCGCGGGATTGCGCAAGAGAAGTAAATTGGTGCGATTGGCTGTTTCCACGTCGACCAGATCCTCGCAGCGGGGAGCGACAATTGGTACGGTGGGCGCGATCAGCACATCGACCGCATCGGTGGCTGCGCGAACCGTGCGCTGAACTCTCGCGCGCGAATCGATCGTCTCGATGTAATCGGCCGCGCTCTGCGAACGACCGGCCTCGAATCGCTGCAGCACCCAGGGGTCGTAGAGGTGCGATCTGGATTCGAGCAGCCGCTTGTGCCATGCATACGCTTCTGCACCGACCAGGCCACCGAGCGAGTTGATGCGCGGAATATCCTCGAGCACCGACAACTCGAGATCGACGATACGCGCGCCGGCCGCCGACAATCGGCCGAGCGTTCGCTCCCACGCAGCCGCCACCGGCTCGTCGATGCCGTTCGTCACGTATCGACCGAGAAGCCCGACGCGCAGCCCGGCAACCGCGAACGACGCCGACCCTGCAACGGGTTCGAAGGCATGCTCGGCAACGTGCTCGCCGGCGAGAATCGAATCAAGAATCGCGCAGCACGACACGCTGGAAGCGAGCGGGCCGACCGAATCCAGGCTCGTCGAAAGCGGCACAACTCCGTGTCGCGGCACCCGTGCGGCCGTCGGCTTGAAGCCGACCACGCCGCTGAGTGCGGCAGGAATCCGGCATGAACCCCCGGTGTCCGTACCGAGCGCGGCGATGGCCATCGCGTCGGCCACGGCCACGGCGGCGCCCGAGGACGAGCCACCCGGAATTCGCCGCTCGTCACGCCGCCATGGGTTTGCCGGCGTGCCGAAATGGTGATTCATGCCGAGGCCCGAGTAGGCGAACTCCGTCATGTTGTTGCGACCGACGATCACGAACCCGCAGGCACGCAACCGCGCAACCGCCGCGGCGTCCTGCTGCGCGGGTCGCTGGTCCGACAAAACCCGCGAGCCGGCTGTGCTCACCTGTCCCGCGACGTCGAAGAGATCCTTGACGGCAATCGGCACCCCGGCGAACGGACTCGGATGCGTTCCCGCCTTACGCAATCGATCCACCGCGTCCGCGGTCGCGCGAGCCTGCTCGGCGTCAATACGCGTGAACGCACGCGTGCCCTCGCCCAACGGATCGAGGGCACGTTCGAGGCAGTTCTCCACCATAACCCGGCTCGTGATCTCGCCGGACGCCAGCGCTCTCGCCGCGCTGGCGAGCGTACGGGAGACCGGTGCACCACTCACTTTCGAACGCGCCGGGTTCATTGCAGATAGTAGTAGTGCGTCTCGACCCACAGGCAGCCGTTCTCCGAACGGAACAGCCCATGCCACACTCCCGGCCGGTAGCCCATGGGGCATTCCGATCCGGAGTCGACGTCGACCCTATAGAACTCGCGATGCCGCTTGTTGACCACCATGAATCCTCCTTGCTTGAAATATCGAGTAAAGCATCGGGTGCCGTGCCGGTTTTCAAGGCAGCGAATGTCGTCGGGCCTGGAGAGACCTTGGCCTTGGAAAGCGAGAGCTTACGGTCGAAGCCCTTGGTGAACTACCAGCCCGGACTTTTCACGAGCCGACGCAGAAGTATGTCGGCGCATTCGTGCATTCGTGCGTTGAATCAGGCGCTAACGCCGCAACAAAGCAGGTCCGCAGAGCAAATGCGCCGATGCCAGATTGTACCGAGAGCCGGATGCGGTTTGGGCGGCTGGGCCTGCGCGAGATCGAAGCCGCTGTCCGACGGTGGCGATCTAAGCTCCGACGGCGCGCTAATTCTTTTGCGCCGGAGCGATCAGCATATCGGTCTGAGCCGGGCGGCGGCCGCAGCGTACGGCGATGCGCGCGATCCGAGGCGGATAGAACATCGTCTGCGTGATCTCCTGGCGCAGCGCATTTACGCAATCTGCTGCGGCTACGAGGATCTGAACGATCAGGACGTGCTACGCGGCGATCCGTTGATGCAAACGGCCGTTGGTCGCGACGCGCCGCTAGCGTCTTCGCCCATCTCAGTCGGATGGAGAACCTAGCTACACGCGCGCAGGCGGGGGCCCTGCAACTTTCGTTCCAGTTGAACGAGGAGCGGTCGCAGCAATTCCGCCAGGTCACGTTGCTGCGTCTTGGACAATGATGACAGGATCTGCCGCTCGTTCTCGAGATGCGCGTCGACTACACGGTCCGTCATCTTGAGGCCGGCCGCGGTAAGTTCGATGATGACACCGCGGCGATCCGCTGGATCATCTTTCCGCTTGATCAGACCTGCCCTTTCGAGCCGGTCGAGCCGCTTGGTCATGGCGCCGGACGTAAGCATGCACCATTGGTTGAGCTCACTCGGAGGCAGCTGATACGGAACGCCTTGTCGTCGCAACGACGCAAGTACATCGAACAGGCCGAAATCCAATCGATACTTAGCAAATACGATGCTCAACCTGTTGTTGATATGTCGTGCAGTCCGCAGAATACGGCCAACAGTCTCCATGGCAGACAGATCCATGTCGGGACGCTCTCGCGCCCACTGCTCAACAATCAGGTCCACCCGGTCAAAATCGACGGTGTCCTCGGCGACAGAGGTTTTTGCTTCTGGCATTTTTGTGTGTTTCACAAAAGACTTTACGGGAACTTACATTTTAGTATTCTAACCCGCCTTGGGGAGACAGTAGAACAGCAACAGTCACCCCCGGCGTCGCCGCTATCGCCATTGTTGGCACCGACCGAAAATTGACAAGGGTGTTCGACCTACGCTGCTGTTTTTTTTGTGCAGCGGGGAAGAGAGGGGTGATCACCACGGCCATGATGGGCAAGATCCGCTCGAGTCACTTTCGACATGGGAGGTCGATCAGCACGCGCTGCTAACGGACCTGTCGAGCAATACGATCATGAAGTGGTCAAAGGCGCCGCGGCTTGACGAACCGAGATGCCGGCGTTGAGAGCGGCCGACGAAGCCGGCGCTGTTCGCCGATGCCTTGGCAGAAGGCGTTCAAGGCCGACGCGCACCGAGGCACGAGCGACGCATGGTTCGGACGCCTCATGTCGAACCGCAGGCTCGGCTACGAAGTCCGCTACACGCGACTGATCGACTATATTCGCGCCCCGGCGCGACGAGTAGGGCAAGGTCGGCGCCGCTTGCGCCTCGGTGCCGATGAGCTTCGAACTCGGCTACGCCTTCTAGTTCGACTGGAGCGAGGACCGCTTGGTCGTGGGCGTGCACGCCCGCAGCGATAGGTGCGGTGGCTTCACGACGATCGACGCGCACATGCCCGCGGCGCACCGCACGCACAAGGAGTGGCCGCCGCAGCGGCTCATACACCGGGGCCGGGCCATCGGCCCCAACACCGGCGCCTTCGCCGCCATGATGCTCGAGCGTCACCGCCATCCCGAGCACGGCTACCGTGGCCGCCTGGGGCTGCTCAGCCTCGCCAGGCGCTACGGCCGGAATCGGCTCGAAGCCGCGTGCGGCATCGCGATCGAACTGAACGCCGTGTACTACCGGCACATGCGCGAGATCCTCGCCCGCGGGCGCGATCGCCTCTACGCCTGCGCGGCGCCACCCCTGCCTGGGTCAGCCCCGTGCACGATAGCGTGCGCGGCCCTGGCTACTACCACTGACGGGGGACCGAAGACATGTTGCTCAACGACACCCTGCAGCAGCTGCGCGAGCTGCGGCTCGCCGGCATGGCCGACGCGCTCGAAGAACAGCTCACTCACAGCGCCTGCGCCGCGCTGGGCTTAGAGGAGCGCTTCGCGCTGCTCGTGGACCGCGAGACGAATCACCGGCACGACAAGCGCCTGACGGCGCTCCTGAAGCGCGCACGCCTCAAGTACCCGCAGGCCTGCATCGAGGACGCCCAGGCCGGCACGGCCCGTGGGCCGAACCGCACCGCGTTCACCCAGTTCGCGCTCTCGCGCTGGGTCGAGCAGGGGCTCACCGTCGTGATCATCGGCCCCACCGGCTCGGGCAAGAGCTGGCTCGCCTGCGCGCTCGCGCGGCAGGCCTGCCGGCGCGAGCACTCGGCGCTGTATCTGCGCGTGCCGCGCCTCGCCGAAGAACTGCGCATCCTGCACGGCAAGGGCGGCATCGCCTCCTGGCTCGCCGCGCTCGCCAGGACCGAGGTGCTCGTGCTCGACGACTGGGCGCTGGCTCCCCTCGAACCGGCTGACCGTGCCGATCTGCTCAAGGTCATCGACGATCGCGCCGGCACCCGCTCGTGCGCCACGATCCTCACCACGCAGCTGCCGGTCGACCAATGGCACGCATGGCTGGGCCACCCCACGATCGCCGACGCGATCCTCGATCGGCTGCTCTCCAACGAGCACCGCATCCAGCTCAAAGGCGAGTCGCTGCGTCGCGCCGCACGCGACGACACGACAAAAACCGGAGGTGTCCCCACCCATTAATGAACCGAAAACCTATACTGCAAACTGCGCAACCCGCCCCAATGGGCTTCCCCGGTCACGATCCCGGACGCGCCGGTCACGATCCCGAAATGACCGGTCACGATCGCCGAAATGCGCACGAGCGAAGAGTACGTTCACTGCCGCACAGACAGCTCAGAAAACGCCGCCATTGCTGCCCCGCGCATGCGGGGATCGACCTTTCAGTGCCGTCGAATCACATAGTGTGTATGACGACGCAAGTTGACCGGGGAAGTCGAAGAGTCTTGACCGGCGTGTCGACGATGATGACCGGGACTGTCGAGAAGTCCTGACCGATTATGGGCGGTCGTCGACAAGCCGGTCACGATCGTCGGCAACGCGGTCAGGACTTCGACGGCAGGGCCCGCGGACGCGATGCGTGGTGATTCGTAAACGGCCGGCTGGCTACGCTGACTCCTTTTGCACAGCGAAAGGAGCCGGGCGGCCGAACTGACCAGTTAATTGAACCTGCCTACGCCGGACCGGCCGCGGCCCGAATGGCTCGCCAGACACGCTCGGAGGTGGCCGGCATGTCCAGTTTGCGCACGCCCAAGGGACGGAGCGCATCGAGTACCGCGTTCATGATTGCCGGTGGCAGCCCGACCGAGCCCACCTCTGCACAACCCTTCGCCCCCAGCGGGTTGTGCGTGCATGGGGTCTCGTGAGTCATCACTTCGAGCGCAGGGAGATCCGACGCACGAGGCATGGCGTAGTCCATGAAGGATCCGCTCAGCAGTTGCCCCGAGTCTCCCTCGTAGACACAATTCTCCATCAGCGCCTGACCCACTGCCTGCGCGAGACCGCCCTGGATCTGGCCTTCCACGATCATTGGGTTGATCACGGTACCGACATCGTCGACGGCGATGATTCGATCCAGGGTCACCACACCAGTCTCCGGATCGATCTCGAGTTCGCAGACGTGGCAGCCGCCCGGGTAACTCCAGTTGGCAGGATCGTAGAAGGCGATCTCGTCGAGGCCCGGCTCGATCTCGTCGACCGGGAAATCTGACGCGTTGTAGGCGCGTCGTGCGACCTCGGCGAATGCGATCCGCCGATCCGTTCCCATCACCCCGAACTTCCCGTCGCGAAACTCGATGTCGACGGCGCTCGCTTCCAGTACATGTGCGGCGATCCGACTTCCTTTGGCGATGATCTTGTCGAGGGCCCTCACCACGGCCGAACCGCCCACAACGAGCGACCGCGAGGCAGCCGTGCCGCGGCCGTACCGCACCTGGTCCGTGTCGCCCTGAATCAGAGTCACGTCGTTGAAATCGATGCCGAGCCGGTCACTAACGATCTGGGCGAACGTGGTCTCGTGGCCTTGCCCCTGGCTATGCGTGCCGCAGTAAACGGTGACCGCGCCGGACGGATGGACTCGAACCTCGGCGGCTTCGAAGCGCGGGCCTCGAGCGCCGAGTTCCGCGACGATCCTCGAAGGAACGCCGCCAGCGATCTCCACGTACGTCGAGATGCCGAGGCCCCTCAGCTTGCTGCGTCGCTCGGACTCGGCACGACGCTTCGCAAAGTTTTCGTAGTCGATCGCTACGAGCGCAATCGACAACGTCGAGTGGTGATCGCCCGAGTCATAAGTCAAACCCAGAGGCGTCTGGTACGGGAACGCTTCGGGGGGGATGAAGTTTCGCCGACGAAGTTCGATTCGATCGATACCAGTCACGACCGCCGCCTCGTCGACGAGTCTTTCCAGCACGTAGCTGGCCTCGGGCCTGCCTGCACCCCGATAGGCGTCCACGGGCGCCGTGTTCGTGAACACGATGCGCACGTTGCAGTAGATCGCGGGGATGCGATAGACGCCCGAAAGAAGCTGCGCGTAGTAGTAGGTCGGGATCGCCGCGGCCCCCTGCGACAGGTAGGCACCGACGTTCGCGATGGTGTCCACCGTCAGACCCAGAAAGCGGCCTTCCGCATCGAGACCGAGTCGGGCGTGAGTGACATGGTCCCTGCCTTGTGCATCGGTCAGGAAGCTCTCGCTTCGATCGCCGTTCCAGCGGATAGGTCGGTCGACACGCCCCGCAGCCCAAGTGATCACCGCCTCCTCCGGGTACAGAAAGATCTTCGTACCGAATCCGCCTCCGACGTCCGGCGCAATGACACGCAGGGTATCGTCGGGGAGGTGCAGCACGCTGCCGCAGAGCATCGACTTGATGGTGTGCGGATTCTGGCTGGTGGTGTGCAGCGTGTAGCGCCCCGTCGACCGATCCCTCTGAGCCCGCGCCGCACGCGGCTCCATCGGGTTGGCGCACAGGCGATTGTTGACCAGGTCGATCTCGACTACGTGGGCGGCCCGCGCCAGCGCAGCGTCCGCCTCCCGCCGATCTCCAAGCTCCCAGTCCGCGCACAGGTTTCCGGGTGCCTGGTCCCATACCAGCGGCGCATCGGGATCGGAGGCACGACTGGTGACCACGACGACCGGCAACGGTTCGTACTCGATCTGCACGAGGTCGGCCGCGTCCTTGGCGTCGAGCAACGTGTCGGCGAGGATCAGCACCACCGGGTCACCGACATGGCGAACCCGGCCGATGCAGAGCGGGGGGTGGGGCGGCTCCACCATCGGTGTCCCATCCCGATTGCGCACGACCCATCCGCACGGAATACTCCCCACGCCGGCCGCGTCCAGGTCCCGTCCGGTGAAGACTGCACGCACGCTCGGCGCCGACATCGCAGACGAGACGTCGATTGAGACGATGCGCGCATGTGCGTGCATGCTGCGAACGAAGTAGGCGTGCAGGTCGTCGGGCTGCGCGAGATCGTCGACGTAGCAACCTCGTCCCTGGACGAAACGGATGTCCTCCCGCCGCTTCACCGACTTCCCAATTCCGAACGGCCCTGGCGCCTTTCCCTCGTTCGCCATTTACTTGACCTCGAACAGGTGGCAGGCGACCCGTCGCGGGCCGGCCGCACTCTCTGAAACGACCCCAAAACGTGGCGCTTCATCACGACATCGCGGCATCGCGCTCGGGCAGCGCGGGTGAAAACGACAGCCACGGGGCGGGTCGATGGGACTCGGCGGCTCTCCGATCATCGGCACCCTAAGGCGGCGCGGCTGGCTCGGAGCAAGGGGAACGGGGATAGCCGAGAAGAGTACCTGCGAATAAGGGTGCAGTGGCTCGCGCCAAAGCTCGGATCTGGGTGCGATCTCGACGATTTCCCCGAGATACATCACCGCGATCCGGTCCGCGAGATGCCCGATCACTGAGAGGTCGTGCGAAATGAAGACATACGACATGCCCCCTTCGGCCTGAAGCCGGCGCAGCAGGTTGATAATTTGCGCCTGGATCGAAACATCCAGCGCAGACACCGGCTCGTCGCACACGACCAGTTTCGGCTCGAGCGCGATTGCGCGCGCGATGGCGACCCTCTGCCTCTGGCCGCCGGAGAACTCGTGAGGGTGCCTGCTCGCATGCTCCGCACGCAAGCCGACACGCCCGAGCAGGGCACGCACGCGCTCTCCGCGATCCCTGCTATCGCCGACGTCGTGCACTTCGAACGGCTCGGACAGGATCTGGGCGACGGCTCGTCGTGGATTCAGCGACGCGTACGGATCCTGAAAGACCATCTGCAGGTGACGCCTCACCGGGCGCAGCGCGCGGCGTCCGAGGTGAGTGATGTCGACGCCGTCGAACACGATGGTTCCAGCGTCAGGCTCGTGAAGCCGGATGATGGTTCTGCCCAGCGTCGATTTCCCGCAGCCCGATTCGCCCACCAGGCCGAGCGTCTCCCCAGTAGCGACCTCGAATCCGACCGAATCGACGGCGCGTACGGTTCCACCGGGGCTACGGTGGTGCTTGACCAGACCCGAAACCTCGAGGAGTGTCTGGTTGCCGTTCACGATGTGAAGTCCCCGGCGCGTACACAGGCCACCTTGCGATCGCCGTCGGATTTACACAATGCGGGTACTGCGCCTCGACAAACGTCCCGCACGTGCGCACACCGGCTCGCGAACGCGCAGCCCGGATCCATCCGATCCAGGGACGGCACGGTCCCCGGGATTTCCGCAAGATTCTGCGACTCCCCGATGGCCACCAGTTCCGGCCTCGGGACACTGGCCATCAGCGCCTGGCTGTAGGGATGGGCCGGGGCGCGAAAGAAGGCGTCGACATCTCCTTCCTCGACCTTCCTGCCGGCGTACATCACCGGTCACGATCGCCGAAATGCGCAATCCGCAGCGCGGAGATCTGCGCGATGCGCACGTCGCGCGGAGCATGGAGCTTCGTTGCCCGTGCCGTTGATC
>JAJTYR010000052.1 GCA_021463505.1 Burkholderiaceae bacterium
GAGCGCAGCGACCTCCTTCATCGGCTCGAGCTTCGAGCGCATCACGCAGCCGCACCAGTGCTTCAGTGCATCGCGCATGACGTTGATCTGCTTGCGATCGAGGATCGCGCGCAACCGCTCCTTGTAGGCCCAGGCGCGTGCCGTGCACGTCAGGCGCGGCGCACGAATCAACGCGTGCAACGCCGCGCCCGCTGTAGTGCTGAGGCTGAAGGCGTCCTTCAGCAGCGTCCAGCGCATGCCCTTGAGCGTGGCGCGCAACACCGGGTCGGTGCGCTGCTCGATGCGCCGCGTCTTGTCCACGGCAGCGTTGGCGTGCCAGGCGACGTGAAACTTGTCGAACGTGACGCGCGCATTGGGCAGGCTTCGGGCGCAGCCCTTGATGAAGGCCGGCGACATGTCGATGCTTACCGAATCGATCTGCTCGGGCGGGCAGCCGTGCGCGGCCAGCTCGTCGGCGATTACTGCAACGGTTGCGGCGTCGCGCCCCTCGGTGACGGCGAGGACGCGCCGCTCGTCGGCGTCGGCCGCCAGCGTGATGTAGTCGTGCCCTTTGGCGCGCGAAGTCTCGTCGATGGCCAGCGCCTTGACCTGGCTGAAATCGGCTTGCTCGAACGCCAGCTCGACGTAGCGCTCGCAAATGGTCAGCGCCTGATACGACGAGATGGCGCAGATGCGCGAGACTGCTGCAAACGGCATCTGACGCGCCAGCATCAGCACCAGCGCTTCGAACAGCAGCGTGAAGCCGGAGAGTTTGCCGGCGAACGGCGGCGTGACCTGGAGTACCGATCCGTCGGGCAGCTTCACGCGCGGGGTGCGCACCTCGAGCACGCACTCGTGCTGGAAGAAGTTCAGGTGCCGGTAGCGCTTGGTGACGGTGTCGTGCACCGGGTGCTCGCCGACGGCGCTCTCGATGCCGAAGCGCGTGCCCGCTTTGAAGTCGATTCTCACGGTCAGCACCTTCGTGGGCTCATCGAACCGCACCGCCCCGACGAACCAGGGCGCGGCAACGCCCAGCGCCGCCTCGAACAATCGATCATGCATGGGGAACCGCCTGTCTGCTCGTCATGGCCAATGCGACAGGATGCCGCATCGGCCATGACGACAGCGTACCGGCCAGAGTGCGGGGTCAAGGGTTCGCTACGCCGGGTTTCGCCCGCCCTTGACCCCGCACTCCAGCCAAAATCCGGACTCATCTACCCACTCGGAATTTGAGAGAGGCAGAACGGATGCATTCATACAGGGCGTTCGGGGAAGCAGTGGCGGTTCGTTGGGACGCGGTCGTTCAAGGAAGAAATTCTTGGTACGAATCTTCGTGCCAGTCGTCGAGAGAATCGGTAGTTGATGAAAAATGCCCGGTTCGCGCGCAGGTCCGATTATTTGGATCTTTGAACGACGGAGTCGCCAAGAGTCCGATTACGATCGAGTTTGGTGGTCTCTTTTCGATTCGCGATGTCATTGCGGAACTTGGACGTCTCAACGGTCATGAATTCCTCAACCGAGTGACCGATATCAACGGCGTTCTACGCAGGGACTGTCGAGTATTTGTGAATGGACGAGCCATCGACGATGTGGCAAGGCCTCTCTCGGCTGAAGGAACCCAAGCCAACATTGAGTTGGTATTGGTTGCCGCCATTGAAGGAGGCTGACTCTCAATGAACGAGCTGACCGCGCCTACGAATCTGCCCGAAACGCACGACGATGCTTGGACAGCTTCGTCGTGTGCTTTGTGCTACGGCTCCTGTTCAATTCTTGCCCGTTGCGTCGATGGTGTAGTGGTCAAGCTCGAGGGCAACCCGGAATCTGTAGTTGGCAAGGGCAAACTGTGCGGGAAGGGCGTATCGGGGATCATGACTCATTACGATCCCAACCGTCTGAGCAAGCCGCTACGCCGCACAAACCCGAAGAAGGGCGTGGGTGAGGACCCTGGATGGAAGGAGATCTCCTGGAACGAGGCCCTCGATGAGATCGCTGGCGTCCTCCGAACGATTCGCCAGGAGGATCCGCGCAAGTTGGTCATCCAACGTACGACGACCGTCACCGCCAGTCGCATACCGTTCGGGACCTTCGCTGCTGCTTTCGGCACGCCAAACATCTCCGTCTCAGGCGGCGGCTTGCATTGCGGCAACGGGGCGCATTTGGTCAGCGGCATTATGCACGCGTCCTGGTCGGTCGTGCCGGATTTCGCCTACTGCAACTACGCCGTCTACTTCGGAGCCTCCAAAGGCCACGGGGCGGGGCATGCATCCTGCTCCAACATGGGTCTGGCAGCAGACGCGCGGACCCGTGGCATGAAACTGGTAGTGGTTGATCCGATGGCAAATTTCGCCGGCGCAAAAGCCACAGAATGGGTGCCACTTCGCGTGGGCACCGATGCGGCGTTAGCGTTGGCCATCGCCAACGTGATGACAAATGAACTTGGCATGGTGGATCGCGCCTATCTCCAGGCGCGGACCAACGGCCCCTACCTGATCGGTCCAGACAGGCGTTATTTGCGGGACTCGGAGTCGAAGGAACCGCTGGTGTGGGACACGGTGGCCAATGCCGCGCGGCCGTTCTCCAGGGTCGCCACTGCGGACATGGCGTTGGAGGGCGAATTTGCCGCCTACGGCTTCAAGTGTGAGCCGGCGTTTGCGAAGCTCAAGGCACACTTACTCAAGTTCACACCGGAGTGGGCGGAGTCCGTCTGTACGGTACCGGCAGAGAATATACGGCGCCTCGCCAAAGAATTCGCGACCGAAGCCCGTATTGGTAGCACCATAATACTGGATGGGGTGATCCTACCGTATCGTCCAGTGGCGGCAATCGCTTTCCGCGGCAATCAAGGGCACAAGAACTCCACCTACAACTTCTTCGCCGTCAATCTTCTTAACCAATTGGTTGGCGCCGCGGACGTAGTGGGCTCATGTCTTGGATTCAATCCGGCTTGCAATGGCTTTCCGGAAACTGGCCGCTTGCGTTATGTACCGAGGGCTGACCCGGACGGATTAATGATAACAGGCATGTGGATGGGCTATCACTATCCCTATCCCCCGGCCGAACCGCAAATGCCCAAAAATCTAGGCCTGCAAGACCTGTTTGTGATGGGCATGGCGTCGCCATTTCTCAATTCTAACGACCAAGAGGTGCTGTGGCAGAAGTTCGATATGCCCTACCGCCCGGAGGTGCTCATCAACTTCGGCTCAAATTTGGTGATGGCGATCGGCAACAGCGAGGTGGTCGCCAAAACGCTTGAGCGCTATAAGTTCATAGTCTCCTTCGATTTGTTTCTCACGGAGACCTCGCAGTTCGCCGACATTGTTCTGCCGGATGCGAGCTACTTGCAGGCAATGGATTCAAGATCGAACTTCCCGTTCATTTTCAGCCTGCCGGCGGGCATGGGCGAATGGTGCTGGCCAATCCGGCAGCCGGTAGTGCCTCTGGACGGCGAACAGCGCCGCTATACCGATGTTCTGCTGGAGCTGGCTGACCGCCTCGGAATACGGGCCGATCTTAATGCTAGCTACAACGCTTTGATGGATCTGCAGGCGCCATACCGCTTAGAAGGAGACCACCCTTACACCTACTCGGAAATCTGTGATTTCGATCTAAAGGGTAACTTCGGCCCTGAGCGTGGTCTCGACTGGTTTAAGGAGCATGGGGTCATCAAGTGGCCCAAGAAACCTGCGGAGGTCTACTGGCGGCCGTTTGTCGATGTGCGGGTGCCTATCTATTGGGAATTCATGATCCCCATGTGGGAGAAGATAAATACCATCTGCGAGCCGCGCGGCGTGAAGGTTCCGCAGGAATACTACGATCCGCTTCCGGACTTCCTGCCGTGTCAGTCGCACCTCTGCCAGAAGTCGGGTTTCGATTTCTACGCTTTCTACTACCGGGACAGCATCCACACTAACAGCTTCACCATGGAAAACCCGTGGCTTGACGAGGCCGCAAAACTAGATCCCTTCTCTTACTTCGTAGCCATACACGCCGAGACGGGTAGAAAGAATGGACTGCGCGACGGGCAACGCGTGTGGGTGGAGAGCGAAGCAGGGCGCAAGATAAAGGGAAGGCTCAGATTCACACAGGCGCTGCATCCGGAGGGGCTCGGTATCGCTGCCTGCGCTGGGCACTGGAGCGACGGCATGCCGATAGCTAAGGGCAAGGGTGTGTTCTTCAATGGACTCTTGGAAGTGGATTTCGACCATGTGAGTCCGAACAATCTGAATCTTGATTTATGCGCCAAGGTGCGCGTAACGCCGATGGAAGACTGCTCATGAGATACGGCATGGTAATCGATCTCAAGCGGTGCATCGGTTGTTACGCGTGCCAGCTTTCGTGTAAAGCCGAGAACGGCACGCCTCCGGGTGTTTTCTATGCGCGAGTTCTCAAGAAAGAAGAGGGGCAATATCCGACCGTGCGACAGTTGTTCCTACCCGTGCTGTGCAATCACTGCGAAAACGCGCCCTGCGTGGATGTTTGTCCGACGGGGGCAAGCTTCCAATGGGAGGACGGCATTGTCGATATTAACCATGACAAGTGCGTCGGCTGCCGCGCCTGCATGATGGCCTGTCCCTATAGCAATCGCTATTACAACGACGGTCCTCAGAACTATCACCCAAGTGGACCGACAGCCTATGAAAAGGCGCGAGTCGCCCGGCACCAGACCGGGGTTGTAATGAAGTGTAACTTTTGCCGGGATCGCGTGCGCGCAGGCGAACTGCCCGCCTGTGTCGCAAATTGTCCTACCGTGGCACGGTATTTCGGCGATCTAGATGATCCGAACAGTGAGGTATCACGTCTGATCAAGGAGCGGGCCGGCTTCACGCTTCTTCCGGAGGCTGGCACTAAGCCAGCGGTCTACTACTTACCGGCATGAGCGGTGTCGGTCAACTGTTTTCCGATCCATGCGTACGTCGCGAATAGACAGCATATTAGTCAAGGTAAGAGGGAGTTCGCACTATGGAACACACCCGCACCAAGTACGACCAACTGATCGAGGATCTACGCTTGGACCTACGACCGCAACGGGAATGGTGCGAAGGCCGAGGCATCTTTATGGTGAGCGGCCACTTCATGGTCGGTGTGGCGGGTGGAACGTGGTTGTTTTCGCTGCTCTATGACGTCCGCATGGGGCTCGTCTTGGCGCTAATTCTGGCTAGCTTGGGTGGGTTGCTGCACCTTCTCAATCTTGGTCATCCGACGCGCGTTCTGAAAATGACGTTGCGGTTTCGGACATCGTGGATTTCCCGCGGGTTTCTTGGTTTGAGTTTCTTCCTAACAGGAGCATTCCTGTACCTAGTGCCCATGTTCTTTCCAAATTTCCTTTGGGGACGCGGCTCTGCGATCGCGGACATCGGCAATCTGTTCGCATTCATCGGATCGCTAATCATGATCGGATACATGGGATTTGTCTATACCGCTTCCAAAGGCGTCCCTTTCTGGAATTCCCCGCTGCATCCCGCGCTCTACGTAGCCTATGCCCTGCGTGGAGGCGTTGCCGGTCTACTGCTAACCTTGGCATTGAATGAACAGAACTTTCCATCGGTTGTCACCCTATTGATGTTGTGGATCGTGATTACGGCGATGGTGATAGTGTTCCTAGGCTTAGAAGTTCATGGTGCGTTGACCGGCGGTAATTCCGCAGCGCAACAGTCCGTACGTGAATTGTTTGCTGGTAGGGTAGCGATCTATTTTTACGGTGGCACATTGCTACTGGGTCTGATTATTCCTGGATGGTTAGTTTGGGCGGGACTAGGTGGACCGCTGTCACTTAAGGCTATAGCGCTGTTGGCATCGGCATCGATGCTCGGCGATTTCTTTATGAAATATTCAACCATCCGAGCCGGTATTTACCTTCCCGTATGGAGGCGTTTTGGTTCCCATTGAGAGGCCGAAATAAACTCGTGCTCTCGCATCCACACAGAACTGGTGCGCCGGAAAGGTTTTGCTGCCGTGTCGTCCGGACTGGGTGACGCAGAACATTGAGCCTGGTGCTTCCTCCGATGTCGATGCACTGACTGGTGAAGTGCGGTAGCAGTTCTGCGTCCGTTAGTTCAACGGACCGATGGAACGATCAACGAGGGAGGGGTTATGAACGTTAGGCAACTGATTCAGCTGGTCATGCTCGTTGGAATGATGGTGCTGTTAACGACTGGATCGCTCGCCCAAGACTATCCGACCAAGCCGATCAAGGTGATTGTCCCCTATCCCCCTGGCGGAGGGTCCGATATCAGCACGCGGATCATCGCTAACAAATTGAGCGAGAGGCTCGGCCAATCGATCGTGATCGAAAACAAGCCGGGGGGAAGTACCCTGATCGGCGCCGAAGCGGCCGCTAAGTCGCAGCCTGACGGCTATACCCTTTTTCTTGGCACGATCGCCACTATGTCGATCAATCCCAGCCTCTTCAAACAGCTTCCTTACAATTCGGTGATGGACTTCACGCCAGTATCACAGACTTTCAGCTATCCACTCGTACTTATCGTGAATCCGTCGGTCCCCGCGACCTCAGTCAGAGAGTTGCTGGCCTATGCCAGAGCAAGACCTGGAAAGCTAAGCTATGCCTCATTCGGGAACGGTAGCTCCTCGCATTTGGGCACCGAGCTGCTGAAAATGATGGCAGGCGTCGATATTGTGCACGTGCCATACAAGGGGAGCGCGCCTGCGATTGCCGACGTGGTGGGCGGACAAGTACAGATGATGTTCGTGGATCCGCCGGCAGCGGTCAAACACATTGCGGCAGGCAGAATCAAGGGAATCGCGGTTTCCTCGCTCCAGCGCACGATGCTGCTGCCCGGGATGCCTACTGTTGCCGAGACAGTGCCGGATTTTGGCTTTACCTCGTGGGGCGGACTTTTGGTGCCAGCGGGAACGCCCACCGAAATTGTTAGCCGCCTGCAATCTGAGATCGCGCATGTCTTGGACTATCCAGACGTGAAGCAGCAATTTGCTCTTCTCGGAATCGAGCCAGTCAGTAGCACGACGAAGCAATTCGCCGAGCTGATCCGTTCCGAGACTGCAAAGTGGTCGAAGGTGGTCACGAAATCTGGCGCCAGACTCGACTGAAGTCGCAACTATTCGTCATCCATGGTTACGCGCTCCACCGCCCACTATTTTCTTGAAGGGCTGCAGGAGATTGGCGTCGAGTACGTCTTCTGCAACCTTGGCACCGATCACGCACCTATTACCGAAGAGCTCGCCCGCTGGAAGCAGGAAAGGCGCTCCCTGCCCCAAGTGATTCTCTGCCCCCACGAAAATCTGGCCATGCACATGGCCGCCGGCTACGCCATGTGCACCGGGCGCGGCCAAGCGGTGCTGGTTCATGTCGACGTCGGCACTGCCAACGCTGCCATGGGTATGCACAATCTCTACCGTACGCGAGTGCCGGTACTGCTCATGGCCGGCAAGGCGCCGTTCACTCAGCGCGGCGAACTCATCGGTTCGCGTGACACCTATGTCAATTTCCTGCAGGAACCCTACGACATGACGAGCTTGGTGCGCCCGTACGTGAAGTGGGCATGGGAACTGCCTAGTGGAATCGTGATCAAGGAAGCACTGCAGCGCGCTCATATGATGACGCACACCGATCCAAAGGGCCCGGCCTATCTGACGATCGCGCGCGAGGTGTTGGCGGCCGAACACGCGCGGGAGGACGTTCGCTCCTACCCGACGCAGCGCCATGGGCCGATACAGAGCCGCGGCGTCGACGACGAGGCGATCGAGTCGATTGCTCAGCGCCTGCTCGCCGCAAGGCAGCCAATACTGATTACGGCTTATGCCGGTCGCAACCGAGCAACGCCAGTGCTGATTGATGAACTGGCTCGCTTTTCCGGCATGCGGGTGTACGAGTCAAATCCCGTCTACCTCAATGTTCCACACGACTCACCGTGCTTCGCCGGTTTTCTTGCCGGTGACGCCCTCCACGAAGCCGACTTCGGCCTACTGGTGGATGTCGATGTGCCGTGGATCCCTAGTCTCACGCGCGAAAATCCCGATACCTGGTGGGCGCACGTCGATGTGGATGTCGTGAAAAAAGACTTCCCGATGTGGAGCTTTCCTGGACACCTTCGCGTGCAGGCGGACAGCTACCGGGTGCTCGCTCGCCTGCTGGAGGTTATGCAGGCGAAGGCCGACGTCGCCTACCGAGAGGATGCGAAGGCGCGGCTTGAAATCCTGTCCAAACAACGGGTGGCGGCCCGCTCAACAGCCCACGCTGCAGCGCAACCGGGTGCGGAGGGCCGGATCAATCCCTCGCATGTCGCCGCGGAGCTCTCTCGGGTTATGGGCGAGGACGACATCCTCGTGCACGAGACAATCACCAACATCATTCCGGTGCTCAGCCAGATTCGCCGCAACAGCCCCGGCACAGTGTTCAGCAACGGCGGGGGAGGGCTAGGTTTCGGCGGCGGCGTGGCGCTGGGCGCAAAGCTAGCGCATCCCGATCGTAAGGTGTTTTACGTTGCGGGAGACGGAAGCTTTGTTCTTTCGGGTCCGACGGCACTCTTCATGGTCGCGAGACAGAACGGTCTTCCAATTTTGACGGTTGTATTAGACAACTGTGGTTGGGGCGCGGTGAAGCGCGCCACTCAGCGCGTCTATCCCGATGGCGCGGCACAGGCTGTCGGCGCCTATCAATCCTTCCTGGGTGCCGAAACGCATTACGAGAAGATCGCCGATATTGCCAACGCGTACGGTGAGCGCGTCGAACATCCTGAGCAACTGCGATCTGCGCTCGCCCGCTGTCTGGTTGCGCTCGACGAGGGCCGCTCCGCCATCCTTGTCGTTCGGATGGAACCAGTGGAAGCTCTATCGCAGCAGGAGACTGCGTGAATCCGATAAACGACATGCATGCGCGCATTCAGGCCGAGGCCGCGCGGCTCTTTCAGCCCGAGTACGGCCACTTCATCGAGGGGCAGTGGGTCCAAGGAGAAACCGGTCGCACGATCGACCTGCTGAATCCGGCCACCGGGCGCGTGCTCTCACGCGTCCAGGCTGGCAGTGCCGGGGACGTGGAGCGTGCCGTAGAGGCGGCCGCCCGGGCATTTCCCAAGTGGTCAGCAAAGCCGCCAGGCGAACGCCAGCGCATCTTTCTCGAGATTGCCCACCGGCTCAGAAAGCGCCTCGACGACTACGCCATGATGGAGACGCTCAATAACGGCAAGCCCATCTCTGAGGCGCGGCGGTTCGACCTGCCTGGCACCATCGCCCGTTTCGAATTGTTTGCCGGGGCAGCGTTCGGCCTACACGGGAAGACAATAGACTACCCGGATGCCATCGGTCTTGTGCACCGCGAGCCCTATGGCGTGGTGGCGCAGGTAATCCCTTGGAACGTGCCGCTGCTGATGCTCTCGGGCAAGATCGCGCCGGCGCTTATTGCGGGCAACACCGTGGTTTTGAAGCCTGCCGAAACGGTATGCCTGTCCGTGTTGGAATTCTTCCGCGAGATGAGCGATGTCTTGCCCCCGGGTGTGGTAAATATTGTTACCGGCTACGGCCCGGACATCGGACCTCATCTCATCCAGCATCCGCTCGTCATGAAGGTAGCGCTCACCGGTTCGGTGCAGACAGCCCGCCAAGTCATCGGCTACACGGCCAAGAACATTATTCCCGCCACCCTCGAGTTGGGAGGCAAGTCGGCCAATATCGTCTTTCCCGATGCCGATCTCGACGCCGCAGTCGAGGGTGCGGCCTTAGTCACGATTTTCAATAAAGGCGAGGTCTGCCTCGCCGGCTCTCGGCTTTTCTTACATCGTGACATCCAAGATGAATTCCTCGCGCGGTTAGGCAAGGTACTGGGCAGGATCCGCATCGGCGATCCAACTGACCCCACCACCCAGCTAGGACCTCAGGCGTCGGAACCACAGTTTCGCAAGGTGCTGTCTTACCTGGATATTGGCCGCGCGGAAGGCGCCATCCCGTTTTGCGGTGGCAGCCGCGCCCGGGTGCTGGGGCTGGAGGATGGCAATTATGTGGAGCCAACTGTGTTCACAAAGGTGGACAACCGGATGCGTATCGCACAGGAAGAAATCTTCGGTCCCGTCGTGTGTGCCATTCCGTTCACCGACGAGGAGGAGGTGATCCGCCTTGCCAACGAGAGCGTTTACGGATTGGCCGGAGGAATCTGGACCCGAAATCTACGCACTGCTCACCATGTCGCTCGCAGTCTTCAGACTGGCACGGTTTGGATCAACCGCTACTACAACATGAAATACAACCTGCCCTTCGGCGGCTATAAGCAGAGCGGCATAGGCATTGAGTCGTGTCTGGAGATGCTTGACAACTATACCCGGCTCAAAACGGTGGTGATGAATTTGAATGAGGGGCCGCTGGGGTTGTTTGCTTAAGAGCATCCCAGGCCCGCGGCCGGACTCAGCATAGGCAGAGAAACATCGATGCGGTACAAGGTGAGCGGCAGCGCCGATATGACCGACCCAGCATCGGTGCGAGCGGTAGCGAGTCCGCTTGAGAGCATGGTCCGGGAATCGTCGGCGACAGTGGTGAGCACAGAGATGCGTATCCCGTTCAGGAGATCGAGTCGATTGGGACGCTTCCCATGGGTAAGCGTTCGCTCGGCGGCGTTCTTCCCCGCGTTTGAGTTGTCGTGAACACTGGATCCCGTTGTCACACACAGCGAGGGTCGACGATGAACGAAGAGGCGGGCTTGGTCTCGACCGAGGTCAAGCGCAAATCCTGGCGGCGCCACAGCGAGCAGGCCTGGTGCACGATGATCGGTAAGCGTTCGCCCAGCGGCGTCCTTGTCAGGCCGCGAGTTGCTCGATCTGCGAAGTACTAAGCACTTTACAAGTAAAGCCACATAGATTGGACTTCATGGATGCGCTGCAAGAAGACGATCGATGCCCGGAGCTATTCGCATGACATGCTCGAGCAATTGCGTCGGGATGCGGTCAAGAGGGTCGGAGCCGGCGAGAGTCCGGAAGTGGTGGCTGCAGGGCTCGGCATCAATCGGCGCACGATCTATCGGTGGCTACAGGCCTACCACTACGGCGGCGAAGGCGCGCTGGCGGCCAAGCCGATCCCCGGCGCACCGCCCAAGCTCGATGCCAGGCAGATGGCGCGGCTGGCACGCATGATCCACGAGAAGACGCCGTTGCAATTCAGGTTCGAGTTCGCGCTGTGGACGCTGGCGATCATCCGCGAGTTGATCAAGCGGACCTTCGACGTGCGCCTGAGCGAGGTGTCGGTGGGTCGCTTGATGAAGCGCCTCGGGTTTACCCCGCAACGGCCGCTGTACCGCGCCTGGCAGCAGGACCCTGCACTGGTGGAGCACTGGCGTGAGCATGAGTACCCCCGGCATCGCAGCGCGCGCCAGGCGCGAGGGTGCCGTGATCTTCTTTGCCGACGAGTCGGGTATCCGTTCGGATCATCATGCGGGCACGACATGGGCGCCGCTCGGACAGACCCCGGTGGTCAAGGCAACCGGGGCGCGCTACGGTCTGAACATGCTCTCGGCGGTGTCGGCACAGGGACACTTCCGGTTCATGACCGTCGAGGGTCGGGTCAACGCCAACGTCTTTCGCAATTTCATGCAGCGGCTGATCACCGGTATGCAGCGAAAGATCTTTCTCGTTGTCGATGGTCACCCTGCGCACAAGGCGAAGTTGGTCCGCGACTTCGTCCAGGCCCATGTCGATCGGCTGGAACTGTTCTTCCTGCCGCCGTACTCTCCGGAACTCAATCCGGATGAACTTGTCTGGGCACACGTCAAGACGCGAGTCGCCAAAGCCACGACACAGACCAAGGACCAGCTGAAACGTATGGTCAATCAGACGCTGCGTCGACTGCAGAAGCTACCCGACATCGTCGCGGGATTCTTTCGTGCGCCAACCTGCCGATACGCGGCAGCATGAGGCTTTACCAAAGATCGGCTTAGTAATCAGATGATCTTTAATCAGGCTCATCGAAAGGCTCGGGCGCTGCCCGTCCTGCGGTCACGCAAAAGTGCCGCTACGTTTGTGACGCAGTAAGATTAACGGTGTCGGAGAAAGCGGCATCATCAGCACAAGAACGGCACTAGACAATGAGGTGTCGAGTGCACTGGATTTTCAGTAGGATGAAATTGAAACCTGCACGCGCGCTGTCGCTCTGGCATTGGTGCCATCAGACACGCGTGCGCCTTGCCATCGGCACCTTAACGCCACCGAAGGAGATCCACATGATAAATAACAAATGGATATGGATACTGGCAGGATTGATGCTTGCTGTCACTGCCCTCAACGCGCACGCGCAGCCAGCGTATCCCAGCAAGCCGATCAAGATCGTGGTCGGTTTCGCCCCGGGCGGCGGCACCGACATTCTGGCACGCATGATCTCGGCGCCATTGTCGCAGCGGCTGGGCCAACCTGTCGTGGTGGAGAATGTGCCCGGTGCTAGCGGTGCGATCGCGAGCGTTAAGGTCAAGAACGCGCCTGCAGACGGCTACACCCTGCTGATAGGCGCGAGCGGCGCGATGGCCGTCAATCCGGCGGTGCAGAGCAAGCTGCCGTATGACCCGATTAGCGATTACGCCCCGATCACTGTGCTCGGCACTTACCCAAATGTGTTCAGCGCCAAGCTGGACCTGCCGGTGCACAACATTCGCGAGCTGGTCGAGCGTGCTAAGGCAGCGCCCGGGACGCTGAATTTCGGCGGCGCCGGTGCGCTGTTTCAGCTCACCGGCGAGTTGCTCAATCAGCAGGCTGGGATTTCGATGACCTTCATTCCTTATAAAGGCAGCGCACCGGCTATCGCAGCCATCTTGGGCGGCGAGATCGATCTGCTGGTCGCCGACATCGCGCCTTCGCTACCGCTGATTGAGGCCAAACGAATTCGTCCGATCGCGATCACCTCGGCCACCCGATCGAAGAAGCTACCCGATGTGCCCACTGTCGCGGAATCAGGACTGCCGGGGTTCAAGGTTGATGTTTTCGTGGGCTTGTTTGCCCCCAACGGGACGCCACAGACCGTCGTTGATCGCCTACACCGCGAGATTGCAGTAATCGTCGCCACACCCGAGGTGCAGGAACAGATGGACAGGATCGGTGTTAGCCCATCGGGTATTAGTCCGGCTGAAACGGCGGCGATGCTCAAGGACGAAATTGCGAAGAACACAGTCGCGGCGCGTCTCGCAAACATGAAGGTTGAATAACCCATTCCGCACCTGAGATTGCGCATTGGTACGGGCTACGGGCAAGTTTTGTTTGGCCCCGATTTGAATGTTGGCTTCTGAGCGATACATGAAGCACCTGGCGGCCGGATTGAGGCACGCGGACCGACATGCGGGACTCGCGGGATACTGCACGGGGTTGATGCTGCCCTTGGCGCGCAAGAGCGTCGAACCGATGGCGGCACGCATCGACCCTTTCCATGCCAGTGCCCGGCACCAGGCGCTGCATCATTTCGTGGCCAACGCTGAGTGGTCCGACGAGGAGATGCTGCGTCGGGTCGCGCAATGGGTCGTGCCGAAGATGGATTTCGCCGCGGGCGGTTTCTGGGTCATCGACGACACGGGCTTTCCGAAGAAGGGTCGGCATTCCGTGGGTGTTACACGCCAGTACTGCGGGATTCTGGGCAAGCAGGATAACTGTCAGGTCGCGGTGAGCGTTTCGTTGGGCTGCGAGACGGCCAGCCTTCCGGTGGCGTGGCGGCTGTACCTGCCCAAGGAATGGGCCGACGATGACCGGCGGCGGGCCAAAGCGGGCGTGCCCGATGGCATCGGATTCGCGACCAAGACGCAGATTGCGCTCGAGCAGTTGGAGCAATTGCTCGCCGAGGGTGCCCCCCGACACTGGGTGCTGGCCGATGCAGGCTACGGGGTCGACAACGCATTCCGTCAGCGCCTGAGCGACCTGGGACTGTCTTACGTCGTAGGCATTACCTCCGCGGTGGTGGTCTGGCCACCGGGCGTAGAGCCGCTGCCACCGAAACCGTACTCCGGCATCGGCCGCCCTCCGGTCGTGCCGCGACGTACGCGCAACCGTCAGCCGCTCAGCGTGAAGGCGCTGGCGCACACGCTGCCGGCCGACGCGTATCGGCAGATCGCCTGGCGCGAGGGGACTAACGAAACGT
The DNA here is from genome assembly GCA_021463505.1 of Burkholderiaceae bacterium. GTDB lineage: Bacteria > Pseudomonadota > Gammaproteobacteria > Burkholderiales > Burkholderiaceae_E > Zeimonas. The sequence goes on from JAJTYR010000052.1 coordinate 14,044, forward strand.
TGCGCGGGCGCTTCGCTGCGGTGCGCGTTCGCCATGCCGGCAGCAACGCCGGGCGCGCTCGCTTGCGCGAGCCGCTGTGGCTGCTCATCGAATGGCCCACCGATGACGCTGACCCGCTGAAATACTATCTTTCGAATCTGCCCGCAGACACCCCCCTCGAAGAGTTGGTTCGCTGCGCGCACATGCGCTGGCGCATCGAACGCGACTATCAGGAGCTGAAGCAGGAGATGGGGCTGGGACACTATGAAGGTCGGGGCTGGCGAGGGTTTCACCACCATGCCGCGCTGAGTATCGCCGCCTACGGGTTCCTGGTAAGCGAACAACTCCGAACCGACAACCCGACGGGCTCCAAAAAAACGCCATCGTTCGCCAAACACCTTCGCTTCCCACCGATTACATCGCGCGTGGCAGCCCTGCGCGCGCAGCGGCATGTAGCGGACTCGATCGCGATGATTCGCCACGAACTCAGCTTCCGGCTCATCGAAAGCCTCGGTCGCTGCCCGTGCTGCGGTCGCGCAAGAGCGCCGCTACGTTTGTGACACAGTAAGATTAAGAGAGCCTCAAAAAACGAAAACGCGAAAACGTTTGCCTTTTTATCCGAGAAGCTGGAGAGAGATTACATGACCCTTGCAAAAACTGTAGAAGACATCATCCTGAAGCGGCGTGAAAACCTGCACATCTACAGCAAGCTGAATCCAGGAACGGCCGCCTTGATCGTGATCGACATGCAAAATGCGTTCTGCCGGCCCGGCGGGCCGATCGCCGTCGACGCGGCCAGAGACATCGTCCCGAACGTCAACAAGCTGGCGAAAAGCATGCGCGCAGCGGGCGGGCCGGTGTTCTGGATTCAGATGATGATCGAGTCCGAAGCGGATTGGCCCGTCTACCTGGGCGACATTCTCTCCCGGCGCGCGCCCATAGAGACCATGCTGCAAGAGCTGTCCCCGGCCGGCTCGGGCACCGCGCTCTGGCCTGAACTCGACGTCCAGGCATCGGACACGATCGTGCGCAAGAACCGCTTTAGCGCCTTCCTGGCCAAGGCTTGCAAGCTGGGCGAGCACTTGGAAGCTCGGGACATCGATACCGTCATCATCGTTGGAACGCTCGCCAACGTTTGCTGCGAGAGTTCGGCGCGCGACGCCGCCATGCAGGATTACAAAGTGATTTTCGCATCGGATGCGAATGCGGCGCGTACCGAATCCATTCATGCCGCAACCCTCGAAACCATTGCGCAGTACTTCGGCGACGTGCGCTCCACCGAGGAAATCGTCGGCATGATAGAAGCCGGAGCCCGCGCATGATAACCTACCGCGGCGACGCCCCGGCCCACGCAAGCATGCCCATCATTTGAATCCAACATCAGAAACCGGAAGAAAAACGGCAGGTCGCGCATTCGCCTTCCTTGCCGGCAGTATGTCGATGCATCAAAAAAATCCCTATACCGCTCAAGTCGGAGTAGGAATGCCAGTCACCCAGCACTCCCTCCACAGATCCGTGCATGCGGCGCTACCGCACACGGCTCCTGCCTCGGGTCGTGACGATCAGACGTTGGTTCGGGTACGGGTGGCGGATGCGTGGGGACGGGAGTCAGTGCGCGATCAAGCGGTACATTCGGCGCCAACTGAGGTGATGACTCTGGCTGCGGTGGCACAAGGTGCGATGCCACAGCCGGGCCACCTGAAAGCGAAACACCCTCAGCCGCGCGCCGTTGCACGGCACGCCGAAGTAGCGCCCATGTCCGGCCACCACCGCCCGCAGGTACTGGCCCTGCTCGGCAATGGGTCGGTGCATGCGCCGCTTCAGCCCGATCTTGACCGCCGGCAACTTGCCGCGCAGGCGTTTGGCGCTGGTGAACCGCAGCACCATGAACTTGCCCTTGCGGGTTGTCCCGCAACAGTGCGTGAACCCGAGGAAGTCGAAGGTCTGCGGTTTTCCCTGTCCCCTGCGACCTCGGTTGTCCCGGGCAAAGCGCCCGAACTCGATCAGCCGCGTCTTCTCGGGGTGCAACGCCAGCCCGAACTGGCCCAGCCGTTCAGTCACTGCGCGCGCGAAGCGCTCGGCGTCGTCGCGGAACTGGAATCCGGCCACCCAATCGTCGGCGAACCTCACCACGATCACGTCGCCTCGGGCGTGACGCCCCCGCCACTGCTTGACCCACAGATCGAACGCGTAGTGCAGGTAGATGTTGGTCAACAGCGGCGAGATGCTGCCGCCTTGCACCGTACCCACCTCGCTTTGCGTCAATCTGCCGTCTTCCAGCACGCCGGCATGCAGCCATTTCCTGATCAGCCGCAGCAGGCGCGCGTCGGCCACGCGATGCTCAATGAACTTCATCAGCCAGTCGTGTTCGATCGTGTCGAAGAACTTGCTGATGTCGGCATCGAGAATCCAGTTCACCCTGCGCGTGCTCACGCCCACGGCCACGGCGTCCAGCGCGTTGTGCGCGCTCTTGCCGGGCCGAAAGCCGTAGCTGAACCCGAGGAAATCCTGCTCGTAGATGGCGTTCATCACCTCGGCGGCGGCGCGCTGGACGATCTTGTCCTCCAGCGCCGGCACGCCCAGTGCGCGTTGGCCGCCGTCGGGCTTGTCGATGTACGCCCGCTTCACAGGATGGGGCCGGTAGCCCCCTCGGGCCAGCCGATCGGACAGATCCCGCGAATTCGCTTGCAGGGCCTGTCCGTAGGACGTCCACGTCTGGCCGTCCACCCCGCCGGCCGCATCGCGCCTGAGCGCGAAGTAGGCGTGCTCGAGGCGTTCGATCGCGTAGACATGGTGCATCAGCGTGGTGAACTTCGCATCGCGACGGCCTCGTGCCGTCTGTCGTATGCCATCGAGCGCCGTTCCCATGTCGTAGACCCGCCTCGATCTGCGGGACATGCGCGCCGCGATGGCATTGCCCTTGGCCTGCCGCCTTCCCCCCACCGCCTCCGCCGCCGCAGGAGTTTCACCCGCAGCCTTGTTCGGCAGCTTCCCCGGTACTACGCCGCAGTCCGACTTCCCGCGACCGTGGCGCATCGTCGTACGCCCGCAGGCTTCACGATGCGCTCTGCACTCGGCGCCTCCCGGCGCTGCGCAGAAGGTGGCGGGATCTCTCGGTTCCCGTGCGAGATGTTTCCGCACATGCTCGGGGTCTCTGACCGCGCGGGGTCCGTACTTGCCTCGCCAAAGCGGCGAGCACGGTGTGGCCTTCGGCTTATCTCCACAGCCTCGGCACCCCGGACCACCCGCAGCTCTCGCCACGGGTCATGTATTACGCGGCTCAATACCCGGCCTGCGCGTACCCCTGTCAACGCTTCGCCCGCACCCTCACGAGTGCGCATGCATGACTCGGGGCCGCCGTAGCTGGCTAGGCCTCCAACACGTGACTCTTTCATTCACAACATCTCGCCGGTTTTGACCGGCGCACGGAGACAAGCATGGGACTTCCTATCCGCATGGTTATGGCTGCCGCCGCAGTCGCCACCGTATCCTTCTCCGCGCAGGCGCAGACCGTGCTGACCGCTTCCAGCTGGGCGCCTCCCACCGTCGCGACCGCCAAGATCCAGCGCGAATGGTGCGATCTGCTGGCGAAAAATTCCGCAGGAAAAATGCGTTGCAACATCCTGCCGCGGGCGGTTGCCAGCCCGCCCGGCACCTACGATGCCATCAAATCCGGCGTGGCCGACATCTCATATACGCTGCAAGGCTATACGCCGGGCCGCTTCGTGCTGCCCCAGATCACCGAGTTCCCTTTCCTCGGCGATTCGGCCGAGGCGATTTCGGTCGCCTATACGCACATAGCCAACAAGTATCCCCAGTTCGGCAAGGAACACGAAGGCGTGCATGTGCTGGCCTGGTTCACCGACGCGCCGGGCATGCTCTTGAACATGCGGCGTCCGGTGACCAATGTCGCGGAAATGCAGGGCTTGAAGTGGCGGGTCAGCGGCGGCATCATCAACGAAGTGGCCAATGAGCTGGGGATGAATGCGACTCTGAAGCCCGCGACCGATGCCTACGAACTGCTCTCGTCCGGCGTCATGGACGGCACCGTCTTTCCCGCGAATGCCCTCGAACCCTGGAAGATCGACAAGCTCATCAAGCATGCCACCGCCTTCCCCGGCGGGCTCTACAACAGCAGCTTCATCTTCATCATGAACAAGGCGCGCTACGACAAGCTCACTGCCGAAGAAAAGAAAGCCGTCGATGCGATTTCCGGCGAAGTGGCGGCACGGATGTTCGGCCGCGCCTGGGATGACGCGGCTCGCCGCGGGACGGCCTTGATGCAGGCCAACAATGTGCCGGTGGTCCAGGCCGACGCCAAGTTCGTTGCCGACGTCAAGCAGCGCATACAGCCGGTGGAAAACCGCTGGATCGAACGCGCCAAGGGAAAAGGCCTCGCCGATCCTGCCAAGGTCCTGAGCGAGTTCCGTTCGGAGATCAAGAAGGCTTCCCAGAAATAACGCCCTGTCCGCAGCACTGCCGTCTTGTTGCGCACGCCCGGGAACCGGAAAACCGGGCGTGCCCTCTTCCACCGAGCCTTTTTCAATGATCCTAAAGACCGCAGTTGACGACGACCTTCTCGCCGGAGACCCTTGCGGGCAGTGTGTTTGAGCCCGATAGCGGAGGTCACCCGATGGGTGAAGCGAGATTGCGCCGGAAAAAAAATGCCGAACTGCAGCACGCCGAAAGCGTCGGCCTGCAGACAGCCGGCGGCCGAGTAAATATCCGCTGGGACGCGAGCCGCAGCGCAACGCCGATGGGCCAACTCGCTTTTTTTATCGAGTTCCTCACGCTCACCGGTTTGTGGGAGCGCTGGAAGAGCGAGTGCCCGTTGTTTTACACGAGCCCGAACGCGCCCGAGATCGGCGACGTGCTCGGCACCTGGCTGCTCTCGATTCTGTCCGGACATAAGCGCTACGCCCACGTCACCGCGATTCGCTGCGACGGCGTGAATCCCGACCTGCTGGGCATGAACCGCATCGTCAGCGAAGGCGCGTTGCGCCGTGCGCTCAAAGCGATCGATCCGGACCCCGGCACGGCGTGGCTGGACAAGCACCTGCGCAGTAGCACGCGCGCGCTGCTCGATGCGCCGTGGATCCTGGACATCGACACAACGATCAAGCCGCTGTACGGACGCCAGCAAGGTTCGGTCGTCTCCTACAACCCGCACAAGCCCGGTCGCCCCTCGCACGCCTATCACACGTACCTGATGGCGGGTACGCGCCTGGTGCTGGGCATCGACGTGAAGGCGGGCAACGAGCACAGCGCGAACCACAGCTTGGCCGGCCTGCTGCATCTGCTCGATGGCATGACGCCCGAGCAGCGTCCGAGGATCGTGCGCGGGGACTGCGGCTTCGGCTCGGACCTGGTGATGCGATCTCTCGAAGAACGAGGCCAGCCGTACCTCTTCAAGCTGCGCCTGTCGAAGAACGTCAAGCGTCACATCGAGCGGATGTTCGAGCACGAAGGCTGGACCGACGCCGGCCAAGGCTGGGAGGGACTCGACGGGGACCTCTCGCTCATGGGCTGGGAGAGCCCGCGACGTGTCGTACTGATTCGCCGCGCGCTGCATGGCGAGATCGCGCTGCAGTACGCCGACGATCGCCAGCAGTCTCTGGCCTTCGTCGAGGTCGACCCCAAAGCTGGCAAGCGCATCCGCGGCTACGAGTACGCGGTGCTGGTGACGAACCTGGACTACGAGGTTCTCACGCTCGGGCAGCTGTATCGAGACCGGGCCGATGCCGAGAACAGCTTCGACGAGTTGAAGAACCAGTGGGGCTGGGGCGGCTTCACCACGCACGATCTGCATCGCTGCCAGCTCTCCGCGCGCGCCGTGGCGCTCGTCTACAACTGGTGGAGCCTGTACGTTCGATTGGCCAATCCGAGAGCACGTCGCGAAGCGATCACGAGTCGGCCGTGGTTGATGACTTCGGTGGGCCGGAAAACCGAGCATGCGGGCCAGACGACGATTACGTTGACGTCGATGCATGCAGAGTTCGAAAAAGCGCGCGATGCGCTGTTGCGCGTCTCGCGGCTGCTTCAGCATTGGGTGAAAGAAGCTGCGGAGCAGTTGGACGGTAAATCGGTCTGGCATCGCTGCTGCGAGCATCTCAAGCTGGTTCTTGCTGCGATCGGACCGCCGAAAAAGGTGTCGGCGATCGGGTTGGCGAGCGGCTAACTGCCGTTTTTAGTCTCTAACCAGTTCAGTCTTGACGAATCGTGAGAAGACTTCATCGGGCATGGGTCATAGCGGGGACGATGTCGAAGCGAGTGAGCGAGCAGGCTGCGGCGATGGCCGCGCGGCCCAGTCGTGTGAGGTAGTAGCGATAGGTATGGGTGACTTTCTTGATCAGACCGAGCAGGCGCAGGCGGCGCAGCTGACGCGACATCGCCGAGGGCGAGATGTCCAGCCGGGCGAGCAGGTCCGCGCGGCGCCAGCCGCGGATGTTGAACTCGCCGCGCTGCAAGGTGCGCAGCAGTTTCTGGTCGGTCGCCTCGAAGAAGTTCAATCCCTTGACCGGAGGATCGGCGCCCACGCGCGATTGACTCAACCGCTGCAGATCGCGCTCGCCGGCGCTGGGATCTTCCAGACTGGAGAGAAAGGCGAGGTAGCGCAGGTTGCAACCGAGCAGGATCTCGTGCAGGTCGATGAGGCTGTAGATCGTCTTCTTCAGTGCGGCCAGCTCGCGCGTGCTGTGCCGGTCGCGGTGTTCCACCTTGCGGTGGTGCTTGAAGAAACTCACGTCGTTGACGGTGGTCTCCACGCGCAGCACGCGGGAGAACTTGTCGTAGACCTTCACGCCGGCCGCACCCATGTAGTGCTTGATGCAGCGCCCCTCGATGCGCGTGGACAGGCGCGAGCCAATCTCTTGGGCCAGCTGCGACGTCACCTTCTTACCCAGAAAGCCGGCCACGCGAGCGGCGTCGGCTGCCAGCACCGCCTGGCGCGAAATCGCCTCGTACAACGGCACCAGGATCTCGCTGGAGCGAAACATCAGGTCGGTGGAATACTCGGCCTGACGGATGCTCCAGTGCCAGTCGTCCTGCGCGAACACGTCGGCCACCGGGCACAACCAGTGCGCGTAGCGCCGCAGACGTTCGTGCAGCACATCGGGACTGAAGGTATCGGCCAGTGCCTGCGCGCGTGCAAGATCCGCGATACGCAGGAATGCGTTGTCTTCCTGCGCGAAGCCGATGCGCTCGCGCTGCAACGCGCGTGCCAACGCGCTGTGGCCGTCGCAGTAGAACTGCAGCGTGAACGGCGCCCAAGTGGGGACACGCAAGTAACACAGGCCCAATATCTCGTCGACGAAGTAGAAGTAGTAATGCAGGCACTTGCCGGTGTCCGGTCGCAGGAAGACGCGCCCGTTGGACTTGTCCAGCCAGGGCTTGTAGCTCGGGCACGCTTCCATGGCCGAGATCACGTGCACCAGACCTGGCGCGTCGCACCGGCTCGCCAGCACCCGCGCCACCAGGTCCTCCTTGCGGATGTGAGCCTTGTTGACGTGTTCGATCCCCACGCCATTGGCTTCGCACACCTCTTGGGCGCGCTGGCGGATCCGTTCACGCAGCGGCTCGGCAAAGCGCGGGTAGTCGAAGATGCGGATGCCACGCGAGTACAGAAAACTCGTCATGCCGCCCGCGTAGCACGCCCCCGGCAGCGTGCCGGTGACGATGATGCGGTCGTAGCACGACAGCACACCGTGCAGGTTCGCCGCGTAGCGATCCGTCAGTGCCGCAGCA
>JAJTYR010000053.1 GCA_021463505.1 Burkholderiaceae bacterium
TGTAGCCGCGAGCACGACGCTTGGCAGCCTGGAACAACCCGTTCAGTGCTTCGAGAAAGCCGTTGGTCTGGCGCGTCTGAGCCCACGCGACGATACCTTCGAGGTGACGGCGAACGAGCGCAGCGACCTCCTTCATCGGCGCGAGCTTCGAGCGCATCACGCAGCCGCACCAGTGCTTCAGTGCATCGCGCATGACGTGGATCTGCTTGCGATCGAGGATCGCGCGCAACCGCTCCTTGTAGGCCCAGGCGCGCGCTGTGCGCGTCAGCCGCGGCGCGCGAATCAGCGCGTGCAACGCTGCGCCCGACGTGGCGCTCAGGCTGAAGGCGTCCTTCAGCAGCGTCCAGCGCATGCCCTTGAGCGTGCAGCGCAACACCGGGTCGGTGCGCTGTTCGATGCGCCGCGTCTTGTCCACGGCAGCGTTGGCGTGCCAGGCGACGTGAAACTTGTCGAACGTGACGCGCGCATTGGGCAGGCTTGTGGCGCAGCCCTTGATGAAGGCCGGCGACATGTCGATGCTCACCGACTTGATCTGCTCGGACGGGCAGCCGTGTGCGGCCAGCTCATCCGCGATCACCGCAACGGTTGCCGCATCGCGCCCCTCGGTAACGGCGACGACACGCCGCTCTTCGGCGTCGGCCGCCAGCGTGATGTAGTCGTGCCCTTTGGCGCGCGAGGTCTCGTCGATGGCCAGCGCCTGCACCTGGCTGAAATCGGCTTGCTCGAGCGCCAACTCGACGTAACGCTCGCAAACGGTCAGCGCCTGATACGACGAGATGCCGGTAATACGCGCGGCCGCTGCAAACGGCATCTGCCGCGCCAGCATCAGCACCAGCGCTTCGAACAGCAGCGTGAAGCCCGAGAGCTTGCCGGCGAACGGCGGCGTGACCTGGCGCACCGATCCGTCGGGCAGCTTCACGCGCGGGGTGCGCACCTCGAGCACGCACTCGTGCTGGAAGAAGTTCAGGTGTCGGTATCGCTTGGTGACGGTGTCGTGCACCGGGTGCTCGCCGACGGCGCCCTCGACGCCGAAGCGCGTGCCGGCTTTGAAGTCGATTCTCACGGTCAGCACCTTCGTGGGCTCATCGAACCGCACCGCGCCGACGAACCAGGGCGCGGCAATGCCCAGCGCCGCCTCGAACAACCGATCATGCATGGGAACCCGCCTGTCTGCTCGTCATGGCCAATGCGACAGGATGCCGCATCGGCCATGACGACAGCGTACCGGCTGGGGCGCGGCGTCAAGGGTGCGCTACGCCGGGCTTCGCCCGCCCTTGACCCCGCACCCCAGCCAAAATCCGGGCTCATCTACCCACTCGGAATTTGAGAGAGGCCAATTTCCTTCGGACCATGGTCCGGCTCGCACAGCGCGGCGGCGACCTGCGCGTCGTCGACGACCAGTTCGGCGCGCCAACGCCCGCCGTCACGCTCGCCGATCTGACCGCACACATGATCGATCGACACCAGGCCTCGGAGCGCTATCGCCCCCTGCGGGGCGTGTACCACGCGTCATGCGTAGGCCGCACCAGCTGGCACGGCTTCGCGGTCACCCTGCTCGAGAAGCTCTTCACCCGGCCAGCGCAACGCGAGTCGCTCCGGTTGGGCAGTCTTCCGAAGATCGAACCGATCCCGACGAGTGCGTACCCGCTGCCGGCCCGCCGTCCCGCGAATTCGCAGTTGTCCGTCGACAAGCTCGAGGCCGACTGGGGGCTGACGATGCCCGACTGGCAATCAGCGCTGGAGACCGTGCTACGCGACGCTTGACCCCACACACGACGGGGAGGAGATGAGCGGTCGGAATGAGGACCGAGGTGACTGGACTGTAGGGTGACTGGGTCAATGAGTGCCATCGCTGCAACCCTGGAGGTTTTCGCCATGTCATCATCGGGACTTCTCGCCGGGTGGTTCACTTCGCACGGGCACGCCTTGTCCGCAGCATCCACAGCAGCAGCACCGCAAGTGCCGCGCCGACAAAGTCGGCCGCGAAGTCCCTGGCGCTGACGCTGCGCCCCGGCAGGCGCAGTTGCGCGACTTCGTCCAGCAGGCCGATGCCGGCGGCGATCGCCAGCGCGCCCACGTGCGCACCGGCTCCCAGGCCGCCGAAGGCGATCCACGCCAGGCCGGCGATGCTGCCGAAGAACGCCAGGTGCACCAGTTTGTCCCATGGGGGCGGGAACAAGCCGACCGCCCAGGGCTTGGCGCCGAGGTAGAAGAGGTTGGCGATCAGTGCGAGCACCAGCGCTGCGGCAGTGAACCGCAGCGAAACGGGCGGATCGATCAGCAGGTCGGCGAGGCGTTCGAGTGCGTCTTTCGGATCGGGCATCGGCGGATCATAAGGCAAGCGCCTGCCGCACCGCCCGCTCCCAGCCGCCCATCAGTTGCTGCGCGCGCTCGCGGCTCATCGTCGGCACGAACGTGCGTTCGGCGCGCCACTGGCCCGACAGCTCCGTCGTGCTCCGGTAGACGCCGCAACTCAGGCCCGCGAGGCTGGCGGCACCGAGCGCGGTGGTCTCGATCACCTCGGGTCGCACCACCGGGATGCCCAGCAGGTCGGCCTGGAACTGCATCAGCAGGTCGTTGGCGCAGGCGCCCCCGTCGACGCGCAGCTCGGTGATCGGCTGGCCGGCGTCGCGCCCCATCGCACCGAGCAGCACGGCGCTCTGAAAAGCGATCGATTCGAGCGCAGCGCGCGCGATGTGCGCCACCGTGCTGCCGCGGGTCAGGCCCGTGACGGTGCCGCGCGCATCGGGCTGCCAGTACGGCGCACCGAGCCCGGTGAACGCCGGCACGAAGACGACGCCACCGGCATCGGGCACCGACGCCGCAAGCGCTTCGACGTCGGACGACCTCTCGATCGCGTGCAGGCCGTCGCGCAGCCACTGCACGAGCGCGCCGGCGACGAAGACGCTGCCTTCGAGCGCGTACTGCCTGGCACCGCCCGGCTGCGCGGCCGCGGTGGTGAGGAGGCCGTTGCGCGAGGGCTCGAAGCGGCTGCCCGTGTGCATCAGCATGAAGCAGCCGGTGCCGTAGGTGTTCTTGGCCATGCCGGCCTCGAAGCAGGCCTGGCCGAACAGCGCCGCCTGCTGGTCGCCGGCGATGCCGCCGATCGGCAGCGGCGCATCCAGCAGCGCGGCGTCGGTGTCGCCGAAACGGTGGCTCGACGGCAGCACTTCGGGCAGCAGTGAACGAGGCACGTCGAGCGCGGCGAGCAGCTCGTCGTCCCACTGCCCGCGGTGGATGTCGTAGAGCATCGTGCGCGACGCGTTGCTCACGTCGGTGACGTGCCGGCGCCCCCCGGTGAGTTGCCAGGCGAGCCAGCTGTCGATGGTGCCGAACGCGAGGTCGCCGCGGCGCGCGGCCTCGCGCGCGCCGGGGACGTTGTCGAGCAGCCAGCGGATCTTGGTGCCCGAGAAGTAGGCATCGATCACCAGGCCGGTGCGCTCGGCCACCATCGCCGCCAGGCCGGCGTCACGCAACTCGCGACAGATCGGCTCGGTGCGCCGATCCTGCCAGACGATCGCGTTGTGGATCGGCCGGCCGCTGGCGCGATCCCAGATCACCGTCGTCTCGCGCTGGTTGGCGATGCCCAGGCCGGCAATCGCCCCGGCCGCCAGGTGCGCCTCCGCCAGCGCCTCGCGCGCGGTGGCCAGTTGCGTGCGCCAGATCTCCACCGGATCGTGTTCGACCCAGCCCGGTTGCGGAAAGATCTGGCGCAACTCGCGCTGCGCCATCGACACGACGCGCCCGGCCGCATCGAACACGATGCTGCGCGAGCTTGATGTGCCCTGGTCGAGGGCGAGCAGAAAGCTCATGGCGAATCCCCCGGCTGCCGGACTGCCACCGCGATCGCCGCGATCGCGGGGATCACGGAGAGCCGGTCGCAACGGGCGATCATAGCGTGGCAGCGATGCGCAATTGGAGCCCGTCCTCGACCTGGCGCGGCTATCCTCGGGCCTCGGGCGCAACGCCAAGGGTGCAATTCCCCGGGCGCCAGATCGCCGCGACAGGTGACCAAATGGACCGAAACGACGCCTTCCTCGACATCGCAACGCTTCTCGAAGCCCAGCGCAGCGCGCATCGGCTGGCGCCGTTCCCGGAGTGGGACGTGCGCCGTGACCGGCTGGAACGCCTGCGCCGGCTCGTGGCCGACAACGAGACGGCCATCGAGGACGCAATCGACGCCGACTTCGGCGGACGGCCACGCATCGAAACGCAGGTGGCCGAAGTCTTCCCTTCGTTGGCCGAGATCCGTACTGCGCTGCGTGGGGGCCGGCGCTGGATGAAACCGCGCGGCGTGTGGGTCTCGAAGTGGTTCCTGCCCGCGCGCGCGTGGATCATGCCGCGGCCCGTGGGCGTGGTCGGCATCATCGTGCCGTGGAACTACCCGCTGTTCCTGACGATCGGGCCACTCGCCGGCGCACTCGCCGCGGGCAACCGCGCAATGCTGAAGCTCTCGGAATCCACGCCTGCGTTCTCGGCGCTGCTGCAGCGCCTGGTGGCGCAGCGCTTCTCGCCCGAAGAGATCGCGGTGGTCACCGGCAGCGCCGACGTGGCTGCGGCGTTCGCAGCCCTGCCCTTCGATCATCTGCTGTTCACCGGCTCGACGGAGGTCGGACGCAAGGTGATGGCGGCCGCGAGCGCCCACCTCACGCCGGTCACGCTGGAACTCGGCGGCAAGTCGCCGGCGGTGGTCGCGCCCGGCTATGCTGTCGAGCGCGCCGCCACGCGCATCATGGCCGGCAAGCTGTTGAACGCCGGCCAGACCTGCATCGCTCCCGATTACGTGCTGGTGCCGCGCAATGCGTTGGCCGCCTTCGTCGAGCAGGCGCGCGCGCAGGCGCAGGCGATGTACCCGGCCGGGCTTGCCGACCCCGACTACTGCAGCATCGTCGACGCGCGCCACTACGAGCGGCTCCGCGGCTATCTCGACGACGCGAGCGCCGCCGGTGTGCAGTCGGTGGAACTGTTCCGGGGCCCCGTGCACGACGACGCGGCGCACCGTCTCGGGCCGGTGATCCTCGTCGATCCGCCGCATTCGCTGGTCGCGATGAAACACGAGATCTTCGGGCCGATCCTCCCGGTGTTGCCCTACGACCGGCCCGAGGACGCGGTGGCGTTCGTCAACGCGATGGCGCACCCGCTGGCGCTCTACTGGTTCGACGACGACCGGCGGCGCGCCGAGTGGGCGCTGAAGCAGACGCACGTGGGCGGGGCCTGCATCAACGAGACGCTGCTGCACATCACCCAGGAGGCGCTACCCTTCGGCGGCGTGGGTCCGTCCGGCATGGGCCACTACCACGGCAGGTGGGGCTTCGACACGATGAGCAAGCTCACGCCGGTGTTCCGGCAGGCGCGCCTGAACGGCATGGCGCTGTTCATGCCGCCCTACCGGCCGATCGCGCGCCGGCTGCTGGAACTGATGAAGCGGTTGTAGTTCGACATTCCCGGACGCGGGCGACTCCGACGCATGGCGCGGAGGCTTTCAGTGACTGCGTCGGCGTGGCGCCAGACGCTCAGGTCCAGGCCGGTCATCTGCCGAAGCGCTCATGCTCGCCCTTCTGCACGCGGGCATCTTCGCCCTGCAGCCTCCGGTGCTTCGCCAGCAGTTGCTCGTGCGTCTCGCGGCGGTCGGGATCGAACGGGATGCAGTCGACCGGGCAGACCTGCCGGCACTGCAGCTCGTCGAAGTTACCGACGCACTCGGTGCAGCGATCCGGGTCGATGCGATAGATCTCCGGGCCCGGCGAGATCGCGCCATTCGGGCACACCGTCTCGCAGACGTCGCAATTGATGCACTCGTCGGTGATGATCAGTGCCATCTGCAGCTCGTACTCCGGCTCAGGCCGGACTCGCGCCGAGCTGGATCAGTTTCTTGCGCAGCCACTCCTGCACCGACGGGGCGACGAACTTCGAGACGTCGCCGCCCAGCAGCGCGATCTCGCGCACCAGCGTGCCCGAGATGAACTGGTACTGGTCGGTCGGGGTCATGAAGATCGTCTCGACCTCGGGCATCAGGTGACGGTTCATGCCGGCCATCTGGAACTCGTACTCGAAGTCGCTGACCGCGCGCAGCCCGCGGATCACCACGTCGGCCTTCTGCTGGCGCACGAAGTTCACCAGCAGCCCGGAGAAGCCGACGATCTCGACGTTCGGGTGCTGCGCGAGCGTTTCGCGGGCGATCGCGAGACGCTCGTCGGGACTGAAGATCGGGTTCTTGCCGCGACTGTCAGCCACCGCGACGACCAGCGAGTCGAACAGGCCGGCGGCGCGGCGCACGAGGTCCTCGTGGCCGCGCGTGAGCGGATCGAAGGTGCCCGGATAGATCGCCCTGGTCATCGTCAGCTTCCCCGTGGTGTGTGCCCGTCGGCACGACCCATCAGATGATAGTGGACGTGGCCGGCGCGCGCGGCGCGCTCCAGGCGCCAGCCCGGCGGCGGCGCCAGCGGTGCGTCGGTTTCCACGTAGATCCGGGCACCGGGCGCCAGCAGCGGCTCGACCAGCGGCAGCGCCCGTTCGACCAGGCCCTCGCCGAACGGCGGATCGAGCAGCACCAGGTCGAAACGCTCGCCGGCGCGCGCCAGCCGCCGCAAGACGTCGAACGCGTCGCCCGTGACGAGTTCGACCGCATCGGCCTGCAGACGCTCGATCATCGACCGGATCGCCGCGGCAGCGACGCGGTCGCGCTCGACCATCACCACGCGGGACGCACCGCGCGAGGCCGCTTCGAGGCCGAGCGCTCCGGTGCCGGCGAACGGATCGAGGCAGGCGCGGCCCTCGAGCGACTGGCCGAGCCAGTTGAACAGCGTCTCGCGGACCCGGTCCGGCGTCGGCCGCAGGCCGGGGACGTCGGGCACCGTGAGCGGCGTACGCTTCCACTGGCCACCGACGATGCGCACGCGCTGCGCCGGATGCCCGGTGCGCGCGCTGCGGCCGGAGCCAGGCCCGGTCGGTGCGCGCCTAGCGGACGACGCGGCCACCGGTGGTCGCCGGCGCGGCCGGGGCATCCGGCGCATCCGGCGCAGCCGAAGCGCCCGGCGTGGCCGAGGCTGGCGGCGCGGCCACGGCCTCACCGTCACCGACCACCACCGTCACCAGCGCATCGGCGTTCACGTGGCGCGCGAACGCCGTGCGGATCTGCGCCAGCGTGACCGCCTCGATCCGCGCGGTCCAGTGATCGAGGTAGTCGAGCGGCAGCCGGTAAAAGCCGATGGTGGCGAGGTTGCCGAGGATCTTGCGGTTCGAGTCGATGCGCAGCGCGAAGCCGCCGACGAGGTTCGCCCTGGCCGCCTGCAGTTCCGCTTCGGTGGGGCCGTCGCGCAGGAAACGCGCCAGCGTCTCGCGCACCACCGCGAGCGCGACCGCGGTCTGCCCGCGTTGCGTCTGCAAGCCGATGGTGAACGGCCCCGGCTGCAGCATCGGGGAGAAGTACGAGTAGACGCTGTAGGCCAGGCCGCGCTTCTCGCGCACTTCGTCGTAGAGCCGCGAGACGAATCCGCCACCGCCCAGCACGTAGTTGCCCACCAGCAGCGGGAAGAACTCGGGGTCGCCACGCGCGAGCGCGGGCTGTCCGATCAGGATGTGGCTCTGCGTGGCCGGATGCTCGATGCGACGCTCGATGGCCTGCGCCGGCGGCACCACCGGGCCGATCGTGCGCGGCGCACCACCCGCGGGCAACTCACGCGTGAGCTGCTCGGCGATCGCCTGTGCGCGCTCGCGACTGACCGCCCCGATCATCGAGACGACCGCGCTGCGCGCGTCGTAGTGATCCCGGTGAAAGGCGGCAACGTCGTCGCGGCCGATCGCGGTCACCGACGCGGGCTCCGCGTGCGCACCGTACGGGTGACTGCCGTACATCGCACGGTCGAGCGTACGCTGCGCGATGGTTTCCGGCTTGGTCCCGGCTTCGCGCAGCGCCTGGATGGTGCGTTCCTTTTCGCGCGCCAGTACCGCCGCCGGAAAGTCGGGGCGCGAGACGACGCGCGCCAGCAGGCCGATGGCTTCGTCGAGCTCGGACTCGCTGGCGAGCGTGCGCAGCGTGACGCTGGCGCGATCGTCGCCGGCCCCGCCGCTGCGCTGCGCGCCCACGCGGGCGAAGCCTTCCGAGATCGTCGACTCGTCCAGCCCCGCAGCGCCCCGCGCCAGCATGGCGTTGGTCAGCGCGGCCAGCCCCTCGCGCCCGGGCGGATCGAAGCGGCTGCCGGCATCGAAATCCAGGCTCACGTCGAGCATCGGGATGGCGTCGGCGCGCACGAAATAGACGCGCGCGCCGTTGGCGGTCGTCCAGTGCTGGATCGGCAGCGCCGCGCTGGCCACGACCGGTGTCAGGGCGCCCAGCACGACGCACGCTGCCAGCAGACGAACGACGCCGCGGCACAGACAGCGCGTGACAGACATCGGCGGCACGGGTGGCACGGTGGACCTCATCGGTGGCGCGCGCCGGCCGGCGCCTCGCGCGTTGCACGCCCGTCGAGCGGCTGCGGCAGCAGCGTGACGATGGTGAGCGCGTCGTCGCCGAAGTACTTGCCCGCGACCGCCTGCACTTCGGCGGGCGTGACCGCGCGGATGCGCTCGAGGATGCGGTCGGCATCGCCGTGGGAGAAACCGGAGATCTCCAGGTTGCCGATCTCCATCGCCTGCGCCATGATCGAGTCGCGCTTGTAGATCTCGCCGGCGACGTACTGGTTCTTGATCCGGCGCAATTCGTCGTCGCGCACGCCATCGCGCGCGATCCGCGCGATCTCGGCGCGCAGCGCCTGCTCCACGTCTGCGGTGTCGTGCCCCTTCGCCGGCGTGCCGTCGAGCACGAACAGCGCGGGGCCACGCGCCACCAGGCCGTAGCCGGCGCCCACCTGATTGGCCACGCGCGATCCGCGCACGATGTCGCGGGTCAGGCGCCCGTTCTCGTCGGCGTCGAGCACGGCCGACAGCACTTCGAGCGCGAACGGCTCGGTGTCGCGCTCGACGTCGACCATCCGCGGCACCTTGAACCCGAGGGTCACGTACGGATTTTCGGCCGGCGCCTCCACCCAGGCGCGGCGCAAGCCGCGCTGCGGCGGCTCGGTCTGCGGCTTGCGCTCGGGCAGCGCATGCGGCGCGATGCGCCCGTAGCTGCGCTCGGCCAGCCGCCAGACCTCCTCGCCCGACACGTCGCCGACCACCACCAGGACGGCGTTCGACGGCGTGTACCAGCGGTGGTACCAGGCGGCGGCATCACCGGCGCGCATCGATTCGAGGTCGCTCATCCAGCCGATCACCGGCACGCGATAAGGCGACGCGGTGAACGCGCTGGACATCAATTGCTCGTAGACCAGTGCCTGCGCGCGATCCTCGGTGCGCAGGCGCCGCTCCTCCATCACCACCTTGATTTCCCTGTCGAACTCGGTGGCCGCGAACGCGAGATTCGACATCCGGTCGGCTTCGAGCCGCATCACCTCGGGAAGGTGGCGACTGCCGATCTGCTGGAAATAGCCGGTGTAGTCGCGCGTGGTGAACGCGTTCTCGCGCCCGCCGAGCGCGGCGACGCGGCGCGAGAACTCGCCGGCCGGCACCGTCTTCGTGCCCTTGAACATCATGTGTTCGAGCACGTGCGCCACGCCGGTCGTGCCGTTCACCTCGTCCATCGAGCCGACCCGGTACAGCACCAGGTGCACCACGGTGGGCGCGCGCCGGTCTTCGCGCACGATCACCTTCATGCCGTTGGGCAGCGTGCGCTCGAATACGCCGACACCGAACGTGGAGCCGGAAGCCGCGGGACGCATCCCGGCAGGCACCGATGCCGGAAGCGCGCAGGCGCCGAGCAGTGCGGCAGTGACGATGGCGACGAACGCCCAGGCGAGACAGATACGAGACATGCCCGGAGACGAGGCGGTGCAGGCGAGCGGCATCGGTGGCTACGGTGAAGTCCAACCCGAGTGTAGCCACATTCCGCTTTCTGCGTCGTCGGGGTTTGCCTCAGCGCCGGTACGGCGGCAGCGGCATCACCTCGTGCGTCTCCACGAAGCCAGGATACCGGGCGAGCGCCTGTGCAAATGCTTCCGTCGTCTCCATATTGGTGATGAGCGAGCAGCCGAACTGCACCGCGACCTGGCGGATTCGCGCGCCATGGCTCATTTCCCGTCGCTGCAGGTTCTTCGGGATGTTGATGACCAGATCGACTTTGCCTTCGCGGATCGCCCCGAGAACGTCGTCAGCACCCTCGCCCGGCCAGGCGAGGCGCGTTGCCTTGATGCCGTGCTGCTCGAGAAACGTGGCCGTGCCTTCCGTCGCGTAGATCGGCAAGGCCATCCTCGCGAAATAGGCGGCACAGTCGAGGAACTTCATTTTCTCGTGTTCCGGACCCGCCGAGACGAGAACGCCCTTGGCCGGACGTCGGCACTTCGCCGCGTCCAGCGACAGAAGCAGCGCTTCGTGGAAATCACGGCCGATGCAGCCGACCTCGCCTGTCGACACCATTTCGACACCCAGCACCGGATCGGCACCCGCGAGACGGGTGAAGCTGAACATCGGCGCCTTGACGCCAACGTGCGGCAAGTCGTCCTCCGCAAACCGGTACATCCTCGGTTCGTGACCGATGAACACGGCCGTTGCAACATCGGCGAGGTTGAGCCCGATGACTTTGGAGACGAAGGGGAAGGAGCGTGCCGCGCGCGCGTTACACTCGATGACCTTGATGTGATTCTGGCGGGCGAGGAACTGGATGTTGAACGGTCCGTTGAGGTTCAAGCCTCCGGCGATCAACCGGCCAGCGGCGCGGACCCGGCGGACCGTCTCGACATAGAGATTCTGCGCCGGAACGACCATGGTGGCGTCGCCCGAGTGCACGCCGGCGTTCTCGACGTGCTCGCTCACCACTGAAGTCAGGATCTCGCCATCCTTCGCCACACCATCCAGTTCGATCTCACGGGCACCGACGAGGAACTCCGAAACGACCACCGGGTGTTCCTTCGAGATTTCGACGGCGAACACCAGGGATTTGTCCAGGGAGTCCCGGTCGTAGGCAACGCGCATGGCAGCGCCGGAGAGAACGTAGCTCGGCCGCACAAGTACCGGGAATCCGACTTCGTCGATGAAGCGGTCGACCTCCACCTGGCTCGTTGCAGCCACCCAGCGCGGCTGGTCGATCCCGAGCCTGTCGAGCAACGCCGAGAAAAGACTGCGGTTCTCCGCCATGTCGATCGTCTCCGGGCTGTGACCCAGAAGGCGAATGCCGGACTCGGCCAGCGGCAAGGCGAGCCTGTTCGGCAGCTGGCCGCCCATCGAGACGACCATGCCCATCGGCTTCTCGGACTCGGCGATGTCGAGAAGACGCTCGAGCGTCATCTCCTCGAAGTAGAGCCGGTCAGAGCTGTTGTAGTCGGTCGACACCGTTTCGGGATTGCAGTTGATGATGACCGAACGGTAACCGGCCTTCTGAAGTTCGCGACTGCAACTCACGGCGCACCAATCGAACTCGACCGAGGTGCCGATACGGTAGGCACCACTGCCCAGCACGACGATTGGCGTCTTGCCGTCGTCAGGCAAGGGGTCGTCGAACATCCCGCCGTAAGACATGTAGAGGTAGTTCGATGGCGACGGATACTCTCCGGCGGTCGTGTCGATCTTCTTGACCCCCGGGATGACACCCAGGTGCCTGCGGAGTCCACGCACGGCGTGCGAGGCCTTCTGGATTCGCGTCGCGGATCCCGCCGCGTCCGTGCCGAGGACCAGGGCTGCAATCTGCTCGTCAGCAAAACCGGCAGTCTTCCACTTTCGCCACATGACCTCGTCGACGCCGGAGAGCGCGTTACGCACCAGGTCGGCGTCGACACTCGGGCCTTGTGCGCTGCTGGATGCAGCAAATGCCTCGATCACCTTTTCGAGATCCGTCACCTCTCGCAGCCGGGCCAGGAACCACTTGTCGATCGCGGTCAGCGCGTGGACCTCCTCGATGCTCCATTGGCGACGCAGTGCGTTCACGACGTCGTAAAGGCGCATGTCGGTTGGACTCGCCAGTGCGCCAGCCAGTTCGCTGTCCGTCCTGCCATCGACGCGGAATGCGCCGAGACCCTGACCGGTCTCGGTCACCATACGCACCGCCTTCTGGATCGCCTCGGCGAAGCTTCGGCCGATGCTCATGACCTCACCGACCGATTTCATCGTCGAACCCAGCTTCCTGGAGGCTCCGCGGAACTTCCCGAGATCCCATCGCGGAACCTTGATCGCCACGTAGTCGAGCGCGGGCTCGAGATAGGCGTAGGTGACGCCGGTGACCGGGTTTTTCAGTCCGAGGAGGTCGTGACCGAGAACGACCTTCGCGGCGACATAGGCGATCGGGTAACCAGACGCCTTGGACGCGAGCGCCGACGAGCGCGAGAGACGCGCGTTGATCTCGATCACATGAAACTCATGACCGAGCGGATCCAGCGCGTACTGGACGTTGCATTCGCCGACGATACCGCAGGCTTCGACGATCTTCCGTGCGGCGTTCCTGAGGATCTGGTACTCGTCGTCGGAGAGCGTCTGGCTCGGACACACGACGATGGAGTCGCCAGTGTGGATGCCAAGCGGGTCGAAGTTCTCCATGTTGCAGATGGTGATGATGTTGCCCTCGCCATCACGCATGACCTCGTATTCGACCTCCTTCCACCCTTTGAGCGACTTCTCGACGAGCACCTGCGGCGAGTTGGCGAGCGCCGGAACGACCAGCGCGGCGAGTTCCTGGCGGTTGCTGGCGAAGCCGGAGCCCAGACCGCCGAGTGCGTAGGCCGCGCGAACGATGACCGGATAGCCGATCTGGTCAGCGGCTCCTTCGGCATCCCTCAAGGTCGTGACGGCGTGGCTCGGCGGAACGGGCATGCCGATCTCGCGCATCTTCCGGGCGAAGTCGTCCCGGTCCTCGGTCATCCTGAGCGTCGTGACGGGAGTGCCGAGATTGAGGACACCGTGTTCGGCGAGCACGCCCCGGTCGTGCAGTGCGATCAGACAGTTCAGCGCTGTCTGGCCGCCGAAGCCGGCGACGATGGCGTCGGGTTTCTCCGCGGCGATGACTTTCTCCACCCACTCGGGTTCGACCGGGTAGAGGTAGACCGTCAGGCCCGGCTCGGGGTTGGTCTGCACGGTCGCGATGTTCGGATTGACCACGACGACCTCGCAGCCTTCTTCGCGCAGCGCCTTGATCGCCTGCGTACCGGAGTAGTCGAACTCGCCTGCCTGGCCGATCGAAAGACCGCCAGAGCCCAGCAGGAGCACTCGGGGCGCGCGTCCCAGCGATTCGAGCTCTGGACGAATGGGCATCAGGCAGTCACCTCGGCGACGAACTCCTCGAGGATCCAGTCGGTATCGCGCGGCCCGCCGGCCGCTTCCGGGTGGAACTGGACGGACCGGAAGTACTTCGACTTGTGCCGGATACCCTCGTTCGTCTGGTCGTTTACGTTCCTGAACCACGGCTCCCAGTCCTCGGTCAGCGACGTCTCATCGACGACGTAGCCGTGGTTCTGGCTGGTGATGAAGCCCTTGCGCGTGCCGACCAGATAGACGGGTTGGTTGTGGCTACGGTGGCCATACTGCATCCTGCAAGTCCTGGCGCTGGCGGCAAGCGACAGGATCTGGTGACCGAGACAGATGCCCAGGAGCGGACGATCTCCTTCGAGAAGCCGCGCGACGCGCGCCACGAGGTCACCGGTCTTCGTCGGATCGCCGGGTCCGTTGCTGAGCACCCATGCGTCGCAGTCGATGCCGGCGAGGTCGGTGTCCCATGGCAGCAACTCGATCTCGCAGTCGCGTTCGACCAGCCGGCGAATGATGTTCCACTTGACGCCGCAATCGACCAACCCGATGCGGGTCGAGCCCTTGCCGATCAGACGGCGTTCACGTACCGAAACCTCCGCGACGACTTCGTGCTGCCCGGGGTCGAACCAGGTCCGGGTCGCAGCGTCATCGAGCTTGTCGCCCGGGTACCTCACGCCTTCAGGCGCCTCCGGCACCACCCTGGCAAGGAGACCCGGCGTCTGGCGTATGAGGTGCACGAGATGGCGGGTGTCGAGCCCGACGATGCCGGGCACGCCCTGCCGCGTCAGCCAGGCGTCCACTGTCTGCATCGAACTCCAGTGGAATGCCTCTGGACTGTCAAAGCCGAAGATGACGGCGGCCGCGTGCACGCGATCGCTCTCGAAGCCGTGCAGGGTGGGTAAGTCGCGCGCCCTCGGCGACCCTGGAATGCCGTAGTTGCCGATGAGCGGGTAGGTGAAGACGAGGATCTGTCCGAAATAGGAGGGATCCGTCATCGCCTCGCTGTAGCCGACCATTCCCGTGGTGAAGACGAGCTGCCCGCTGGTGCACAGAGGCGCGCCAATCAACTCACCATCAAACCGACTGCCGTCGGACAACTGCAGCCTGCATCTCTTCCGGCCCTGGGAATCACCTCGTCGCATGCGGGCGCCTCATGGTCTGTATCGAAGCACTCGCAGGACGCGGATGCACCGTTCAGTTGGCAGCTATACCAAGGGAAACCGGAGAGCGCCACGCCAGACTGCCGGGCGGACGTCTGCCTCCTGCCGGGCGGTATCGCCTTCGTCGTCGAATGACATCCATTCCGGGCGTTGCCGGCATTCCGCGCCTGCGCGCTGGCGGACGGGTTTGTCTGCCCGGCCTGCGGGGGTGCTGGCCGAACCTGCTTCGAGCGGGGCGGGCTGCGCTACTGGCAGTGCGGCGACTGCGCCCACCAGTGCAGCCTGATCAGCGGCACGATCTTCGAAGCCAGCAAGCTGCCGCTGACCCGGTGGTTCCTGGCAATGCAGCTGCTGACCCAGGCCAGAAACAACTTCTCGGCGCTCGGGCTCATGCGCCAGTTCGGGGTCAACACTGATCCGGCTTAGGGACTCAATGCTCTCAGTGAGAATAGCCCGATCGCTCAGCTGCCTCCCTGATCATCCCGGCGACGAGCCTGTATCCGCGAGGCGACAGATGGCTACCCTTGATCGCGTAGTCTTCGCGCCCCCGTACGTCGATCACCTCGGTCGCATCGATAAATCGCACGCCTTTGGCCGCGGCGTAGCCCTTCAGCGACTTCGCATACCCCTTGGCAAAAGGATCGACGTGCCAGAACGCGCTGTTCGGAATGTAGGCGACCACGGGGATACAGCCGGCTTCCCTGCAACTCGAGACCAACGTATCGATCGCGAGCCTGGAAGAGAACGGGATCTCCTGCTCGAGCGATCCGAAGAGCACCCTGATCTGAGAACGAATATGGGGAAGCGAAAAATACGGCACCATCCTCTTCAGGAGACTTCCGCGCTCGAAGAAACCAGTCCGCTCGTCCTCCTCCCCGATAATGGTTTCAATGACAGCCCGAGCTTCGGAATAGAACTTCATCAGCTCATCGCCTGGCATCAGGCGGCCAGCCTCGCGCTTGAAGTACCTGCCGTTGCTCCCGAAGTAATGCGAATAGAAGTATGACCCTGTGTTCCCGGCATCATTGTCGTTCGGATAGAAGACCATCACGGCCACGCGCGGTTTGATCTCCGGGACGAAGGTCTTAGCCAGTGCCGCATAGTGAATCGGGTCGTTTGCGGCGGTTCCGAGGTTAAGAGCATTGAAGCGGGGCAGAAGTTGACCGGAGATCGTTTCGCGCTCCTCGACGCAGGCGCCGTGGACGAAAGAATCACCGATCAGGACGATATCCACCCTGGAGTCCCAGCGGGCACCGTCATTCCGGAACCCGAACCGGTCTGTCCGATAGGTGATCAGACCGTAGCCTTCATTGCAGAAGTAGATGTTCGTATCGGGTTGCGGCGCCAGGGGTGCGACCCCGTGTCTTCGTGCAAGCGCCTGAAGTTCCGGATAACGATCCAGGGAATCCGGGTAGAACATCGACTTGAAGCCGTTCCGCCTGGCGACGTCCCGCAATGGGCCATCCTCGTCGCGAATTCTGGCCTGCTCGATCCGGGCCGGCTCCGACTGCTCCGACAGATGACGGACATACTTGAAGAAAACGTAGTCGGCGACCACGAGCAGGAGGTAGACCATCGTGGCCATCAGCAAGAGCGAGGCAGTCCACAGCCCGAAGGACCGGGTACGGCTCATATCCATCGTGGTTCTCCGCTCGTCACGCAGAGAAGAGACAACGTGTCACTGGACGCCGATTCAGTCCAGTTCATACTCGAACTTATAATCGGCTGCCAACGCTCTTGACTGGGCTGTCTTTTCCAGGATCGCATTGCCGACGACGAGGACATCGAGTTCCGTTCCCATAAAGCAGCGAAACGCATCCTCGGGCGAGCAGACGATGGGCTCCCCACGGACGTTGAACGAGGTGTTGACCAAAACCGGGCAACCGGTCAGTTCCTTGAATCGCTCGATCAGTCTGTGGTAGCGGAGGTTGGTTTCCCGGTGCACCGTCTGCACCCGGGCAGAATAGTCGACGTGTGTGACCGCAGGAATCGATGAACGGGAAACATTGAGCTTGTCGATCCCGAAAAGCTGCTGCTCCTGCGGCGTCATGGTCCTCCGATGCTCGTCGAGGACATCGGCCACGAGAAGCATGTACGGGCTGTCGCAATCGAGCTCGAACCAGTCCGAGACGTCTTCCCGAAGCACGCTAGGCGCAAACGGCCGAAACGACTCCCGGAACTTCACCTTGAGATTCAACTGCTTCTGCATGATCGGCGAACGCGGATCGGCCAGGATGCTCCTGCCCCCAAGAGCGCGTGGTCCGAATTCCATCCGGCCGCTCATCCACCCCACGGCCTTGCCACTCGCCAGCGCCTGCGCCGTCTTTTCGATGACTTCATCATCGCTGCAAGTGGTGAATACCGCACCACATTGCGTCAAACGCTCCGTGACTTCAGCCTGGCTGAACTGCGGGCCGAGATAGGAGCCCCTCATCGCATCGAGGCCGCTCGAAACGACGCGCGGTTGTCGGAGCATGAGGTGATATGCACCAAGAGCGGCCCCCAGTGCACCCCCTGCGTCTCCGGCTGCAGGTTGTATCCAGACATTGCGGAATACCTTCTCTCGCAGGAGTTTCCCGTTTGCCACGCAATTCAGTGCCACCCCCCCTGCAAGGCACAGACTCTTCTGCCCGGTGCTCGCCGCAATTCCCCTGGCGAGTTTCAGCACCACTTCTTCAGTGATCGCCTGAATCGAAGCGGCCAGGTCCATATCACGCTGGTCGAGAGGCGTCTCCGGCTTTCGAGGCGATCCACCGAAAAGTGCATCGAACTTTTCGTTCGTCATCGTCAAACCGGTGCAATAGTCGAAATAACTCATGTCGAGTGCGAACGAACCGTCTTCCTTGATGTCGACGAGATGATCGCGAATCAACTTCGCATACCTGGGTTCGCCGTAGGGCGCCAGACCCATTACCTTGTATTCGCCAGAATTCACCTTGAAGCCGGTGTAGTAGGTAAAGGCCGAGTACAGTAGCCCGAGTGAGTGCGGAAAATGAATCTCCCGGAGCACGGACAGGTTGCTCCCTTCACCGATGGCGAGCGACGTCGTCGTCCATTCACCGACGCCATCCATCGTGAGAACGGCAGCAGTTTCGAACGGTGACGGGAAGAACGCACTCGCTGCATGGCTGACGTGGTGTTCCGAGAACAGCAACTTTCCGGCCCAATCCGTGTCCCGATCCAGATGTTCCAGCAATGCATTCGAGATCGCGGTCTTCTGGAACAATTTGTCCTTGACCCAGATCGGGAGCGCCGCAGCGAAGCTCCCGAAGCCCCTGGGCGCGAAGGCCAGGTACGTTTCGAGCAATCGCTCGAACTTCAGGAAGGGCTTGTCGTAGAAGACGACATAATCGAGATCCCGAGGAGCAATGCGAGCCTCTGCCAGGCACCAGGTAATGGCGTTCGACGGAAACGAAGCGTCGTGCTTTCTTCGCGTGAATCGCTCTTCCTGAGCAGCGGCAACGATCGATCCGTCCGTCACGAGACATGCGGCCGCATCGTGATAGTAGGCAGATATGCCGAGAATGTGCATGGCGGTCGCGTCAGAACAGCGTGTAGATCAACGGGGCAAATACAGATCCCTGGGCGACGATCAGCAACCCGCCCATGACGACCACCAGGATGATGATCGGCAAGAGCCAGAGTTTTTTTCTCGCTCTCAGGAACGAAAGGAGTTCTTTCAGGAATTCCATATGCGTGTGCTCAATATTGATTCCGGAAGGATTCCGGCGGCGGTCCCGGTGGATCCCTGCTTGTCCAGTAACTCGCAACGGACCGCTTCCTCATCGAGAGGGGATCGCGTCCGAATGCGCGTCCCAGCAGCGCAACGGGAGTGATCAGCAGGAAGAAGATCACCCCGAGCACGATCGGATTGACGAAACGCCCCAGAAGTATTCCGAACGCGAACCAGAGACGATTCAGCGGTGCGAGCACCTGCGGAGCCAGGATCGTGGCGACCGCGAAAAACGCGGCAACAGTCAGGGCCGACCAGGCTTGCCATTCAGGCCCGCGCCACGCGAGGTAGCCAGCCACCAAGGCAAACATGGCCGCAAAGACGCAGCCGAACCGTCGATTGCTGGGCAGAACGGGCACGAGGAAACCAGACGATTTCGTGGACATCAGGAACGATCCAATGTGGCGCCTCAC
Organism: Burkholderiaceae bacterium; assembly: GCA_021463505.1. GTDB lineage: Bacteria > Pseudomonadota > Gammaproteobacteria > Burkholderiales > Burkholderiaceae_E > Zeimonas. The sequence continues at coordinate 18,573 of JAJTYR010000053.1, forward strand.
GACAATATTGCGGGGATCAGGCTACGGCAAGAGGGTAATTCTCACGTCCGACGGTCCGCATATGCCGATGGTCAGCTTTTATCACCGCATCCGTGCGGTTTGCCCGGCATGCGTGTCGGGTGTCTGGAGTACCGGAGCCCACTTTGCGCCCGTCAGATCCGGAGTAATCCTTGATATTCTGTCTCGGGGCCGCTCGGTACTGCATTGGGCGACAAGTCGCCCGGCATTCCACCCTGTGGTCGGCCACGCTTGTGCATCAATGCCTCCCGCGGAATGCGGAATGAAGCACCCGAGAAGGTAAGCATGTTCGGATTCCTACGTCGCAAGAAGCCCACGGAGGCGGGTACCCCCGCCTGCGCCCCGGCACCGGCCGACGAACGGGCGATGGCGGACGTCACGACGCCTGCGGCGGTGGAGGTGCCGGCTGCCGCGGAGGTGCCGGCTGTCGCGGAGGCGCCGGTTGCACCGGTGGCACCTGCCGCCCCCGAGCGCCGCGGCTGGATGAAGCGCCTGCGCGCGGGCCTGTCGAAAACCCGCGGCAATCTGGCTGGCCTGTTCTCGAACGTGCGCGTCGACGATGTGCTGTTCGAGGAGCTCGAAGCGGCGCTGCTCGCCAGCGATGCGGGCGTGGGCACGACCGACTGGCTGATGCGCGAGTTGCAGCAGCGCGTGCGCCGCGAGCGCCTCACCGACGGCGAGCAGGTCCGCCAGGCGTTGCGCGCGCTGCTCGTCGAACTGCTCGAGCCGCTCGAGCAGCCGGTGGACATCGACCGCGCCGAACCGCTGGTGATGATGATCGCCGGAGTCAACGGAGCCGGGAAGACGACCTCGATCGGCAAGCTCGCGCACCACCTGCGGCGCGAAGGCAAGTCGATCCTGCTCGCCGCCGGCGACACCTTCCGCGCGGCAGCGCGCGAACAGCTCGCCGAATGGGGCGCACGCAACCAGGTCGACGTGATCGCCCAGCAGGGCGGCGACCCCGCGGCGGTGGCGTTCGACGCCGTGAGCGCCGGCCGCGCGCGGCGCACCGGCGTGGTCATCATCGACACCGCGGGCCGGCTGCCCACGCAGCTGCACCTGATGGAAGAGCTGAAGAAGATCCGCCGCGTCGTCGCCAAGGCGATGGACGGCGCACCGCACGAGACGCTGCTCGTGCTCGACGGCAACACCGGCCAGAACATGCTCGCACAGGTCAAGGCCTTCGACGATGCGATCGGCCTGTCGGGACTGATCGTGACCAAGCTCGACGGCACGGCAAAAGGCGGCGCGATCGCGGCGCTGGCCTTCACGCGTCGCGAGCGCGCGATCCCGGTCTACTTCGTCGGCGTGGGCGAAGGCATCGAAGACCTGCAGGCCTTCTCGGCCGAGGAATTCGCCGGCGCGCTGCTCGACGCGTAGACGTCGGCGCCGATGCCCATCCCCGCCTTCGGCTTCGACAACAGCTACGCGCGCGAGCTGCCGGGCTTCTACGTCGCCTGGAAGCCCGACCCAGTGCCGGCGCCGCGCCTGCTGTACCTGAACGTGCCGCTGGCCGGGGAACTGGGGCTGGACGCGGCAGCGCTGGCCGGCCCCGATGGGGCGGCACTGTTCGCGGGCAACGTGGTGCCGGAAGGCGCCGAGCCGATCGCGCAGGTCTACGCCGGCCACCAGTTCGGCGGCTTTTCGCCGCAGCTCGGCGACGGCCGCGCGCTGCTGCTGGGCGAGATCGTCGACCGCCACGGACGCCGCCGCGACCTCGCCTTCAAGGGTTCGGGGCGCACGCCGTTCTCGCGCGGCGGCGACGGCAAGGCCGCGGTCGGGCCGATGCTGCGCGAGGTGCTGATCGGCGAGGCGATGCACGCGCTCGGCATCCCCACCACGCGGGCGCTCGCGGTGGCGGCCACCGGCGAGCAGGTGTTTCGCGAGCAGGTGCTGCCGGGCGCGGTGCTCACGCGCGTGGCGGCGAGCCACCTGCGTGTGGGCACCTTCCAGTTCTTCGCGGCGCGCGGTGAGCACGACGAAGTGCGCCGGCTGGCCGAGTATGCGATCGCACGACACGACCCGGCGCTCGCGGGCGAACCCGATCGCTTCCTGGGGCTGCTGGACGCGGTGATGCGCCGGCAGGCCTCGCTCGTGGCGCAGTGGATGAACGTCGGCTTCATCCACGGCGTGATGAACACCGACAACATGGCGCTGTCGGGCGAGACGATCGACTATGGCCCGTGCGCCTTCCTCGAGACCTACGATCCGGACGCGGTGTTCAGTTCGATCGACCACGATGGTCGCTACGCGTTCGGCCGGCAGCCGCAGGTCGCGCGCTGGAACCTGGCGCGGTTCGCCGAGTGCCTGGTGCCGCTGATCGCCGGCGATCCGGAGCGTGCGGTGGCTCAGGCCAACGAGGTGCTCGGGCGCTTCCCGACGCTCTGTCGCGCGCGGCTGCTGCAGGGGCAGCGCGCCCGTCTGGGCCTGCGCATCGCGCAGCCCGACGACCACGGCGTGGACGCCGTCGACGCCGACGCCGACGCCGACGATGCCGCGCTCGCCGACGACTGGCTGGCGCTGCTTCAGCGCGAGCGCGTGGACTTCACGCTCGGCTGGCGGCG
>JAJTYR010000054.1 GCA_021463505.1 Burkholderiaceae bacterium
TGCGTTCAAATCCTGCCGGGCGCGCCAGGATTCAACCACTTACGACGTCAAGATGACCGACGCTGTCGGCCAAGATCCGTGCCGTCGCGCCAGGGCCTCGCGACCCCCCCGTGGTGCTCGTGCAGACCTTCCCTAGGCGCCATACCGGGTGACGTCACCGGGCTTTCGCAGCATCTTATCGACGTCACCCGCGTGCATCTCCTCGGCCCGGATCATCTGCCGCGCGTATTCCTCGAGCGTCACCGAGCGGTCCCGGGCGATCTCGAGCAGGTCCTGCGGCACTGCGTTCGCGCCGGCGATCACGTTGAACAGGATGTACCACTGCGCGCCGAGGACGATCAACGGGCTCAGCCAGATCTCCGGGTTCAGGTTCATGCGGACGATGGCGTACACCGCCAGCGGAAACAGCAGATTCGCCGGTATCGCCGCGAGGAACTGGACGAGCGGCTGTACCCGCGCGGTCCAGCGCGGCCGCAGTCCGACCACGATCCCCACCGGCACCCAGACGAGCAACGCGAGCGCGGTCAGGGCGAGCACGCGCACCAGCGTGACGCCACCCAGCGCAAGCACGCGCAGCCACTCGGCGGCATCGACCATGCCGAAAAGGCGCACCGCGTACCAGGCACTGCCGGCAGCCAGTGCGAGCAGCGTCGCGTACCAGCCGAGGTCGAACAGCGCGGCGGACCAGCGACGCGGGGCTGCGGCCAGGCGGCGCAGGCGCTCGAAGCGACCCATCGTGCTCGTACGCAGCAGGCGGCGCACGCGCGCATCCAGACTGCGCAGCAATCCGGTGCGGCGCCACGCCGACAGCAGCCAGCTGCGCGCCGCACCTTCGGGCCGCAGCGGGCCCGGGCGAAACTGCTCCGACCAGACCACCAGCGGCCGGAAGACCAGCGCGTCGTACAGCACGATGACGCCGAGCATCGTCGCGAGCGCCCAGCCGACTGCTGCCAGGTCGCGATGGGCAATCGCCACTGCGACGAAGGAACCGATTCCGGGCAGCGGCAAGGTGTGCGTGCCCACCGAGATCGCTTCGGAGGCGACGACGAAGAACCAGCCGCCGGACATCGACATCATCATGTTCCAGACGAGGCCGGGCATTGCGAACGGCACGTCCAGATGCCAGAAGCGCTGCCACGCCGAGAGCCGGAACGAGCGCGCCGCGTCCGACAGGTCGGACGGAACGGTTCGCAGCGACTGGTAGAAGCTGAAGGTCATGTTCCAGACCTGACTGGTGAAGATCGCGAAGATCGCCGCCAGCTCGGCGCCCAGCACCGATCCGGGAAACAGGCCGAGAAACAGCACGACGGTCAACGAGAGGTAGCCGAGCACCGGCACGGACTGCAGCACGTCGAGCAGCGGCAGCAGCAACGCTCCCGCACGCGCGTTGCGCGCGGCGAGTGTGCCCACCACGAAGGTGAACACGAGCGACACGCCCATCGCCGCGAACATGCGCACCGTGGTGCGCAGCGCGTAGCCGGGAAGTTCACCCGGGTCGAGCGAGATCGCCGAGGCTTCGAGCGTGACGAGGGGCGCTCGCATCTGCTGCGCGGCCACCGTGAGCAGCGCGAGCGCGCCGAGAAGCAGCGCCACCGCGAGCAGATCCCAGCGGTTCGCGCCGAGCCGGATCGTGAGGAAGGACGCGTGGTGACGTCGCATCCCGGAGCCCGGTGTCTGCTACAGCAGCTGCGCGCGCAGCTCGGCGGGACTCTTCGGCGACAGCAGTGCCGGCGCGATGTCGAACACGGTGCGCGCGCCGAACTCGCGGCGCTGCGCCAGGCGCCACGCGGCGCGCGCATACGCGACGAGCACGCTGGCGGTGAACTCCGGATTGCTGTCGAGCTTCAGCGCGAATTCGAATACCTGCGACGTGTCCGGGCCGGTCCTGCCGGTGCGCAGCACGAAGCCGCCGTGAGGCATTGCCGAGTGCTCGCGCTGCAGAGTGGCGGCGTCGATGAAGCGCACCGTGGTGTCGTAGTCGGCGAAGTAGTCGGGCATCGTGACGATGGCGCGCTCGACCGCCGCCGCATCGGCACCGTCTTCGAGCACTACGTGGCACTCGCGCGTGTGCTTGTCGCGGGTCGACAGCGCCGGCCGTTCGCCACTGCGCACCCGCTCGATCGCCTGCGACACCGGCACCGTGTATTGCACGCCCGCACGCACGCCCGGCACCCGGCGGATCGCGTCGGAGTGCCCCTGGCTCAGCCCGCGGCCCCAGAACGTGTAAGTGGCGCCGTCGGCGAGCACCGATTCGCCGTAAACGCGCGCCAGCGAGAACAGGCCCGGATCCCAGCCGACCGCGATCACCGCGGTGTGTTCGCCGGCGCGCGCCGCGCGGTCGACCACGTCGAAGTACTCGGGGATCCGCGCGTGGGTGTCGAAACTGTCGACGGTGTTGAAGCGTGCGGCCAGCGCCGGCCCCTGCTCGGGGAGGTCGGACTTCGATCCGCCGCACAGCACCAGCACGTCGATATCCGCGACGAACGCGTCGATCGCGTCGAGCCGGTGCACCTGGGCGCCCAGCGTGCGCAGCGACACGGGATCACGTCGCGTGAACACGCCCGCCAGCGCCATGTCGGGGTTCTGCGCGATGGCCGACTCGACGCCGCGCCCGAGATTGCCGTAACCGGCAATGCCGATCCTGATCTTCCGGTTCACGTGGAGGCGCTCCGACCGTCCGTGCCTGCAGAAAAGCCGCGATGATGCATTCAGTCGAATGCGCACCCGCCCGGGCCGTCCGGATGTCCGCACGCGCCGCAGGGCCCCGGCAGCGGCCCCGGGGCCGCGGCACTCGCCGCCGGCGTGGCGAACACCGACAACTGCTTGTCGAGGCTGCCCGAGCGGCAGCTCGGGCACGCGGGCGCATCGCCCGAACGCACCAGAGTCTCGAAGTGGTGTCCGCATTCACGGCAGGCGTATTCGTAGATCGGCACGGCGACTCCCTCCTTCTGATTCACGGGGTTGCACGCAATGATACGGCCTTCGCGCGCCGCGCAAGGGCGCGTGCCGCGCACGCGCGCATGCGCAACAGTGCGCGCGTGCGCGGTAGACTCGCGGCGGGTTCCCATGACGGAGCGCGCGGGCGTGGATCGCGACTTCCTGGCCAGTGACGACGGGCTGCTTCGGGCGCTCGGTTTGCTGTCCCGCGAGCACGCGGGCGGCGCGCCGCTCGACTTGCCCGAGCGGCTGCCGGAAGCGGGCCTCGGAGCCGGACCGGTGCTCGACCTGCTCGCGCCGATCGTGCTGGGTGGTGCCGCGCGACTGGGCCACCCGAGTTCGTTCGCGCACATGGATCCGCCGACGCCGTGGATCGCGTGGGCCACGACCTTGTGGAACGCCTCGTTGAACCAGAACCTGTTGCATCCGGCCACCGCACCCGCGGCCCGGGAACTCGAAGACCGGGTGCTTGCGTGGTTGGCGCCCTGCTTCGGCATGTCGGGCGGCCACATGACGCCGGGGTCGACGGTGGCCAACCTGACCGCGCTCTGGGCGGCACGCGAGTGTGCCGGCGTCCGCGAGGTCGTGGCCAGCACGAGCGCGCACCTGTCGATCGGCAAGGCGGCCCACCTCCTCGGGCTGGGTTTCCGGCAATTGCCCGTGGATGCCACCGGCGCGCTGCTGCCCGATGCGCTGCCCGCCGACCTGTCGCGTGCCGCCCTGGTGCTCACCGCCGGCACGACGGGCACCGGCGCGATCGACCCACTCGACGCGGCGGGTCGCGCCGCGTGGACCCATGTCGACGCCGCCTGGGCCGGCCCACTGCGGCTCACCCGCCACGCGCCGCGCCTGGCCGGCATCGAGCGTGCCGACTCGGTGGCGGTATCGGCCCACAAGTGGCTGTTCCAGCCGAAGGAATCTGCGCTGGTGCTGTTTCGCGACAATGCGACCGCCAGCGCCGCGATCAGCTTCGGCGGTGCCTGTCTGGCGGTGCCGAACGTCGGACTGCTCGGCTCGCACGGGGCCACCGCGGTGCCGCTGCTGGCGACCCTCCTCGCCTGGGGCAGGACGGGTCTCGCCGCGCGCATCGAGCACTGCGTCGACCTCGCCGACGCTTTCGCGCGGTTCGTGCACGACGATGCGCGCCTGGCGCTGCTGGCCGAGCCGCAAAGCGGCATCGTCGTCTGGCGCCCCAGGCAGGCCACGGCGTTCGAACACGTGCGGCAATCGCTGCCGCCCGGATCGACCTCGACCACCACGCTGGACGGCGAGCCCTGGTTCAGGAACGTCGCCGCCAATCCGAACGCCGACGCCGGCCTGCTGGCCGACGCGGTGCGCCGGGCGCTCTGACGGAAAGCGGTCTGCATGGCATTCGCCGAATCGAGATCGGTGCAGTTGCAGCGGCAACTGCTCGCGCTGCGCCAGGCGGCTCGGCGCAGGGACCACTTCGCACACCTGCCGACCTTCCGGGCCGCGTTCGTGCGCGGGATCCTGCAGTTTCGCAAGGAGTTGCGGCAGAGTTCCGGCTGAGTCGCGACGGATCGCGGCCTGAAGGTATGATCGGGGCCGTTGCGTCGCCCGCACGCGCCGGAACGCAGGGAATCGAGAGGACAGGGCATGGCCAGGCCGAAAATTACCGGTTCGTTCGTTGCGTTGATCACCCCGTTCAACAAGGACGGCAGCGTCGATTTCGAGGGATTCCGGACCCTGCTCGGGTTCCAGCGGGCTCATGGCACGAGTGCGGTGCTGATCATGGGGTCCACCGGCGAGGTGTCGATGCTGTCGCAGGCGGAGCGCGAGAAGATCATCGTCGAGACGGCCCGGATGAAGGTCGGCGGCATGAAGTTCTTCTATGGCTGCACCGGCAACAACACGCAGACGACGATCGACTACCTGAAATTCGCCCATGCCAACGGAGCCGACGGCGCGATTCTGGCGGCGCCGTCCTACATCTGCGCTTCGGAAGCCGACATCGAGGCGTATTTCCTCGAAGTGGCCGATGCGACCGAACTGCCGCTCGGTATCTACAACAATCCGCCGAGAGTGAAATCGGACCTGCACTGGGACCAGTTGCTGCGGATCTTCAGGCATCCGAACTACGTCGTACACAAGGAATCGACGACCCGGGTCGGCCAGGTGGCACAGGTGCTCGCCGCACGCCCCGATGTCGCGGTGATGTGCTGCGATTCACCGAACCTCGGCCTGGTGGTGCCGACGATGAGTCTCGGCGGCCATGGCACGGCCAACATGTCGGGCAACATCGCGCCGGCCGAAATGGCGTTGCTGTCGCGACCGTGGTCCGAGCCGCAGGTGTCGATCAGCTTCCGCGAGACGTACCTGCACCTGTTGCCGATCCTGCATTTCGCGTATTCGGCGATCAATCCGGTGGCCATCAAGTCGCTGATGAAGGCAGTCGGCCTGCCGGCCGGCGAGTTGCGAAAGCCGCTCACCGGACTGCAGGGCGAGGCGCTGGCCAGGGGATTGCGGGCGGTTCGCGAACTGGGCCTCGACCGGAAGTACGGCTGGCAGTCCGTGGCGCTGAAGGCTGCCTGACTGCGCACCCATCATCGGGAGTGATCATGGACAGATCGAAACGACGGCTCGTGCTGCACGCTGCCACGGGCGCAGCGCTGCTGGCCACTGCGTGGGTCACGAACGCCCAGACGGCCGACGCGGGGTACCCATCGCGAACGGTCACGATCGTCGTGCCGCACGCACCCGCTGGTCCGGTCGACCGGGTCGCCCGGATGTTCGCCGAGCACCTGAAGGACGACCTGAAGCAGTCGGTCGTGGTCGAGAACCGGGCCGGAGCCTCCAGCATGATCGGCGCCGCGTCGGTGGCGCGATCCGCCCCGGACGGCTACACCCTCTACATCAACGCGTCGATCCACTCGATCAATCCGCTGCTGCACAGGAAGAGCATCCAGTTCGACGCAGTCAGGGACTTCACCGCGATCAGCCTGCTCGCGCAGGGCCCGCTCGTCTTCGTCGTGAACCCGGGCATGCCGGGCGACTCCGCGCGCGCATTCGCCGATGCGATGAAGGCCGACCCGTCGCGCTTCAGCTTCGCGACCGGCGGCTTCGGCGCCGCCGACCATCTCGCCTCGGCCTATTTCCTCCACGAAATCGGACTCGGCAAGGTTCCGATCGTGCTGTACAAGGGCGGGGCACCAGCGCTGCAGGATCTCGTCGGCGGACAGGTCTCGGCGAAGATGGACGCGATCATCACCGCCTTGCCGCTGGTCAAGGCCGGCAAGCTGCGCGCACTGGCGGTGACCGGAGCCACGCGCAGTCCGCTGTTGCCCGACGTGCCGACGATGCAGGAAGCCGGCTTCAAGGACTTCGAGTTCACCAGCTGGTACGGCCTGTGGGCACCGGCGAACCTGCCGCCGGCCATCGTCGAGCGCCTCGATGCTGCGGCACGCCGGATCATGGCACTGCCGGCGGTCCGGCAGAGCCTGGCCAGCCAGGGGTTCATCGTCAACTATCGCCCGCCGGCGGGCTTCTCGGAGTTCATCACCAGCGAGATGGCCCGTTACCAGAAGATCGTCACCGCCGCCGACATCCGGATCGACTGAGGAAAGCTTCCGGCTGCAACCGGGTCACGCTGCGGCTGGGCCAGGGGCGAACTCTGGCCGAGACGTTCAAGGTGATTCGTTCCATGCTTCGTCGTTTGGGGGCAATACTGCTGATTTCAACGGTACGGTGAACGAGGCGCAGCAGCGGCATCACCTTCGACATCGGCAACTATTCTGGTCGATCAGCCGCTTCAATGAGGCGGCGAACCCCGCGCCGCCCCGGTGTCTGTCCCGACCTTCCGGGCCGGCACCTGACCGGGCCAGCCGCGCCACTACCGGATCGGAACCAGCAGCACCGCGCGATCATTGCCCGCCTTGTACTTGGCGGTGGCCGCGATCAGCCCGTCGTCGTTCGTGTCAGCCGCACTCACGACGTGCCAGCCGTCGGCCGATGAATCGAGCAGGTCGTCGAGCGCCAAAGTCTCACCTTCCCGGTAGATGAAGCCGTCAGAGAAACCGCCACTCTGCGTGCCAGCGCGACCGACCACCTCGCCCCAGCGGTTGATGCCATTCCCCACTACGAAACCCTCTGGAACGAGTGGGGGAATTTGCGTGCGAGCCGTGCCTACGCTTACAAATGTCACGGGCGGATATCCATGACCTGCACAAATCAAGATGGCGTCGGCATTGCTTACGCGAGGCTGGCAGGCATGTATGAAGGCACCCACGACTACGCCCGGCGCGCCGGAGCCGAGATCGAAGAGGGCGACGTAAGGCGAGTACGGTGAAGGCATGGGGTCAATGAAGTCACCCCTGGCAACGACGTGACCCTCTCGGTTGATCGAGTAGGCACCGAACATCGTCTGTCCGTCGGCACTATGCCCGAGGTATCGCAAGCCACCGGACTGATACACGAACGCACGAGTGCCTGGGTACTCCGGCTGAGGTGGCAAGCCATCGAGTAGGCCAACCACCACCCCGTCATCGTTGATCGCCTGCGGGAATATTTCGGTCACCGCCGTGAACCCGGGGAACGTGCCTGCCGGGACACCCGCGGGGAACCGCTCCATCCTGCCGTTCCAGATGAAGCCGCGGGTATCGCCTGTGGATGTCCCGACGACGACCCCTGCATTGTTTACTGCGGTGGCGCTGCTTTCACTCGTCTCGTCCGCGCCAATCACGCCCAGGTTCTGCATCCTCCCGTTCGCATAGAGGAACGCGCGCGACCTGTTAAGCTGAGCGCAGCTGTCGCCAGCCACCTTTCCATCGGAACTCAGGGCGGTGGCACGACTATAGGAACATCCCGGCAACGTGCCCAGATCGACGAGCCGGTACCGGTATGCGGAGCACGTCACGTGGACCGACGCGACATTCGCACCGCCCATCGTTCCGCTCGAATTCTCGAGACTGCAGGAGTAGCGGTTCGGCTGCTGGCCGATCGTCACGGCATATGTGCCGCCAAAAGCAATGGGACTCCTGAAGTTGAATGAACTGCTGCCCGCCCGCACGGTCAGCGATTCGCTCCCGTTCTGCAGGACCAGCCCATCGGTCTTGAGGCCGGAGATCGTTCCGCCCAGTGTGTACATGTTGGATGCGCAGGTAATCTGTACCGACGTCACGCTGCCCGCCCCCATGGTGCCGCTCGAATTCGCGGCGCTACAGACCTGCCCGACGGGCTGGGCTTCGACCGCGATCGAATAGCTGCCGCCGAAGGCAACGGGCAGCGACATCGTGAATGTGGTGCTCCCTGCGGGTACGCCCAGGACTTCAGCACCGTTTCGCAGCTTCAGCCCCGCGCCAATGAGATTCGTCACCGTCCCACCCACCTGGTAGGCATTCGCAGAACAGGTGACCTGGACACCGCTGACCCCCGTCGAGGGCATGTTGCCCGCACCGTTCGCCACGCTGCAGGTCTTCCCGATCGGCTGCGTCTTCACGAAGACCGAATAGGACGCGCCCACTGCGATCGGTGCCGAGAACCGGAATGTGGTCGCCCCTGTCGGGATGGGGAGTTCTTCGCTACCGTTCTGCAGCACCAGCCCGCTCGTCGAGAGTCCGGTGATCACACCGCTCAATACCCCCGAGGTGTTCGTGCAGGTGACCGCAATATCCGTCACGTTTCGGCTCGGGACAGTCCCGGCGCCGGCCGCAACCTGGCAGTTTTGTCCCCCAGGATGAGCCTGGACCGTCACGTTGTAGGGACTGCCAGCCGCTTGTCTGCTCGCGAAGACGAATGTCGTCGCGCCACGATCAGGACTGACTGTGTCCGTTCCATTGGCAAGGACGAGACCGTCGCCGTTGAGGCCCAAAAGTGAACCGCCAACGCTGTAGATCCGTTGAGCCTCCTCCATCAGGGCGACGACGAGGGCTCTCGCTCCGGCGACCGATGGAGCCGCCTTGATGGGCGCAAGGTTCGGAACAATGAGTTCTCCGATTCTCGAGTCCAGCGCGGCCAGCTTATTGAGCAGTGTCGTGCTCGTCGTGGACTCTCGTTCGATCTCGATCAGGATCTCGGCGATCGCCCCTGCGAGTTTGTGCGCTTCCGCGTACCCCGGGTCCTTGTTCCCTTCAGCGACGAAATCCTTCATTACGTCCACCGACCCGAGGCCGAGATCCTGCTGGACGACTGCCTTCGCTGAATCGAGCGTTGCTCCGCTCGCCATTCTGGCCGCCACGAGCGTCGTGAGCGGCGAGACCACGCCAGGATGACCGACCGGGGCTATCAGCCATAGTGGACCGGGCAGGGCCTTGCCGGGATCATCCTGATCAATGGTCAGGCCCGGAACGCCCATCGCGGCAATCGCGTGACTAGCGGCTTGCGACGTGCTCGCGGTCAGCGTGAAGCGGCCCTGCGCGTCGGTCAGGGATTCCGGCTCGCCCGTATCGAAGCGGCCGTTGCCGTTGACATCGAGAAAGACCCGCGCCTGATGAAGGTAACCGTCGATGGCTACGCCCGAGACGCTGGTGGACGCCGGCGGTGCGGTCCCATCGGTGCCATTCGAGTCGAGGGCCTCGCTACCGTCACCACCGCCGCCACAACTGGCGAGAAGCAGGCACCCCATAATCAGGGCAATAGCGCCCGAAAATGTGCGAATCGATGCCGTCATCACAGTGCCCCCTTGCGCACTCTTGCAGGTCAGCGACGACCGCCGCAGGGCCCGTGCTTGGGTCGACTTGCCCCTCGTGACAGCAAAGCGCGTGTTCTCGATATGGCCTCAGACAAACATTGCGCGAGCCAGAAGATCGCGCGCAATTCGCGCGATCATCGCTGCACCAGAAGGCGGCCGAGCTTGTTATGCGTTCCCATGTTACGGAGAACCCGGCAACGCTATGCCGCGGGGAGGGCTCAACGGTTGACCGTGGTCAAGCTTCGCGTCAACCTCATTGTCAATGCGACTAACTCGTCGAGGTCGAATCCTGTTCAGACTGATCTGCGTCCGGAATCCTGATCCACGCTGAGGGGGATGACCGGATCAGGCCGGATTCCGATGTTCTGCCGTTCTGCGACTTGATGGGAGCCTCTCCCTCAAGCGTAGCGCCCGTAATATCAACAACATGGGAGCGTCGGCGTGGCGGAGACGGAGGGATTCGAACCCTCGATGCAGTTTTTGGCCGCATGCTCCCTTAGCAGGGGAGTGCCTTCGACCTCTCGGCCACGTCTCCGGGCTTCGATCGAGATAACGCTCGCTCGATGCCGGCTCGGGCGCGATTGTACCTCAGCCTTCGAGCGCGCCTGCCGGCTGGTCGAGGCCGAACGCCTTGTGCAGCGCCCTGACCGCCAGCTCCATGTACTTGTCCTCGATGACCACCGAGATCTTGATCTCGCTGGTGGAGATCATCTGGATGTTGATCCCCTCTTCGGACAGCGTGCGGAACATCTCGCTGGCGATGCCGGCGTGCGAGCGCATGCCGATGCCCACCGCCGAGACCTTGCAGATCTTCGGGTCGCCGACGATGTCGCCGGCCCTGATCGCCTCGCGCACCTTGCCGTTCAGCACCTCGAGCGCCCGCTGATACTCGTTGCGATGCACGGTGAACGAGAAGTCGGTCATGCCGCCGACGCTCTGGTTCTGGATGATCATGTCGACGTCGATGTTGGCGTCGGCGATCGGACCCAGGATCTGGAACGCGATGCCGGGCCGGTCGGGCACGTTCATCACGGTGATCTTGGCTTCGTCGCGGCTGAACGCGATCCCGGAGATGACCGCCTGTTCCATGCTTGCGTCTTCCTCGAAGGTGATCAGGGTGCCCGAAACGGCCTCGACCTGCAGCGCAATCTCCGGCGGCGTGAGGCTCGAGAGCACGCGCGTCCTGACGTGGTACTTGCCGGCGAATTCCACCGAGCGGATCTGCAGCACTTTCGAACCCAGGCTCGCCATCTCGAGCATCTCCTCGAAGGTGATGCGCTCGAGACGCCGTGCTTCGGGGACGACCCGCGGGTCGGTGGTGTAGACGCCGTCGACGTCGGTGTAGATCAGGCACTCGTCGGCCCCGAGCGCCGCGGCGATCGCCACTGCCGAGGTGTCCGAGCCGCCGCGACCCAGTGTAGTCACGTTGCCGAGATCGTCGACGCCCTGGAAGCCGGTGACGATGACCACGCGGCCGGCGTCGAGATCGGCGCGCACGCGCGCATCGTCGATCGACAGGATGCGCGCCTTGGTGTAGGCGCTGTCGGTGCGCACCGGAACCTGCCAGCCGCTGTAGCTGACCGCGTCGGTGCCCAGCGCCTTCAGTGCCATCGCCAGCAGCCCGACGGACACCTGCTCGCCGGTGGCGGCGATCATGTCGAGTTCGCGCGGGTCGGGCCGGGTCTGGATCTCGCGCGCCAGCGCGATCAGCCGGTTGGTCTCGCCCGACATCGCCGAGGGCACGACCACCATCCGATGGCCGGCGGCGCGCCACTTGGCGACGCGGCGGGCCACGCTGCGGATACGCTCGACCGAGCCCATCGAGGTGCCGCCGTACTTGTGAACGATCAGTGCCATGATTGTCGGGGAGTGGCGCCGCCGATGCAGGGCCGGGAAAGGCCCGGGATTATACGGCAGGCCCCGACCCGTACGCGGCGCCGCGCGGGTCGCCGGGATCGTCCGGGCACCAGTACAGGCGCACCCGCTCGCCCTCGCCGGGCGACTCCGAAGCGTCCATGCCGATGCCGGCAGCAAAGAGCAGGCGCTCGCCGGCGAACACCGCTGGCAGCGCGACGCGCAGCCACGGCGGCACGCCGCGTTCCTGGTACAGGTTCTTCAGCGTGCGGCGCGGACCTCCACGGCGAGGCCGCAGGCGCGCCCCGGCCGGTGGCGAGCGGATCCCGAGTCGTTGCGCCGCCAGCCAGGTGGTGTCGAGCGCACCCGGTTCGTCACTCGCACGCACCGAAAGGCACCCTGCCCAGCCGGGCAACTCGATCGTCGCCTCGCCGTGCCAGCGCACCGCCAGCGGCGGTGGCGGATCACGGTGCCAGTCGCGCACGTCGGTGCGCTCGACGGTCATGCGGTCGCGATAACGCCGGAAGCGCAGTGGCACGACCTCGACGCTCGCACTCGCGGAGCCGCCGAGGAGCATCTGCGCCACCCACTGCGCGAGTCGCGCCTGCGTGGGCATCGGCAGCCCGAGCAGGCGCCACCACTCGCGCACCGCCGCGTTGCGGCGAAATGGCGGCAGCGCCGCCAGCGTGCATCGGTCGAGCGCGCGCAGGTCGCCCGACAGGCCCGCGCTTTGCAGGTCGGCCAGCGCTGCGGCGCGCAACGCCTGACCGGTCTCGCGCAACAGCGCGGCGCTGCGCAACACGTTGCCGCGCAGGCCCGGCGCCACCGCAGCCAGCGCCGGCAGCAGGCGCGCGCGCAGCGTCGTGCGCAGCAGCGTCTCGTCGGCGTTCATCGGATCGTCGATCCACTGCAGCGCACGCCCCTTCGCGCAGGCCCCGATCAGATCGCCCCCCGTGCCGAGCAGCGGCCGCAGCAGCCATCCGCGCAGCCGGAGCTCGGCCGGCGCCATGCCACCGAGCGCCTCGGGACCACTGCCGCGCGCGAGCCGCATGAACACTGTCTCGACCTGGTCGTCGGCGTGGTGCGCGGTGAGCAGCGCAGCACCGTGCACCTGCGCAAGCGCAGCCCACAGCGCCGCATAACGGGCTTCGCGCGCCCATGCCTCGAGGTTCTCGCCGCGCAGCGGCGCCGCACCCAGCCGCGTGTGGCCGAAGCGCACGCCCTGGCGCGCGGCTTCACGCTCGCACCAGGCGAGCCATCGGTCGGCCCCGGGCTGCAGACCGTGGTGCACGTGCCAGGCGACCAGTTGCGCGGGTCCGCGCAGGCGCACGAGTGCGTCGAGCAGGACGGTGGAGTCGCGTCCACCGCTGAATGCGACGAGCAGCGTCGAGCGATCGGAAAACCGGCCCAGCGCTTCGACGAGTGCCGCATCGACCAGGGCTTCAGCCCTGCCCGATCTCCTTGAACTTGCCATAGTGCATGATGCGCTCGTGGCGTTGCCGGATCAGTTCCTTCGGGGTCGTGCCCTGGAACTGGCGCAGTGCGTCCGAGAGCGCGCGCTTGAGCAGTTGCGCCATGTGCGCCGGATCACGGTGCGCACCGCCCACCGGCTCGCTGACGATCCGGTCGATCAGGCCCAGCGCCTTCAGCCGGTGCGCGGTGATCCCCAGCGTCTCGGCGGCCTCGGGGGCCTGCGCCGCGCTCTTCCACAGGATCGCGGCGCAGCCCTCGGGAGAGATCACCGAGTAGATCGCGAATTGCAGCATCAGGGTCAGGTCGCCGACCGCGATCGCCAGCGCGCCACCGGAGCCGCCCTCGCCGATCACCGTGGAGACGACCGGCACTTTCAGCGCGGCCATCTCGTACAGGTTGCGGCCGATCGCTTCGGACTGGTTGCGCTCCTCGGCGCCGATGCCGGGAAACGCGCCGGGCGTGTCGACGAAGGTGAGCACCGGCAGTTCGAACTTCTCGGCCAGCTTCATCAGGCGCAGGGCCTTTCGGTAGCCCTCGGGCCGCGGCATGCCGAAGTTGCGGTAGCCGCGCTCTTTCGTGTCGTGCCCTTTCTGGTGGCCGATCACCATCACCGGCTGGCCGTTGAAGCGCGCCGGGCCGCCGACGATCGCCGGGTCGTCGGCGTACTCGCGGTCACCGTGCAGTTCGTGGAAGTCGGTGAAGATCGCCTGCACGTAGTCGAGCGTGTGGGGTCGTTGCGGATGGCGTGCCACCAGCGCCACCTGCCACGGCGTGAGCTTGGCGTAAGTGTCCTTCAGCAGCGTGTGGCTCTTCTTCTGCAGCCGCGCCACCTCTTCGGCGATGTCCACCGCCGAATCTTCCTGTGCGAAGCGCAATGCCTCGATCTTCTGTTCGAGGTCGGCGACCGATTGCTCGAAATCGAGAAACGTGGTCTTCATCAATACTCCACCGGCAGCGGATCGAGGCTGCGCCACAGGTACCAGGTGGCGACGGTGCGCCACGGCCGCCACGCCTCCCCGATCGCGCAAGCCTCGTCGCGCGAGACCTTCCGCCCGTCCCGGTATTGGGCTCCGATGCCCCGCAGCAGGCCGATGTCGTCGACCGGATAAACGTCGGGGCGCAGCAGATTGAATATCAGGAACATCTCCGCTGTCCAGCGCCCTATGCCCCGCACACAACACAGTTCGTCGATGATCGCCTCGTCGCCGGCCTGCGGCCACTGGCCCGGATCGACCTCGCCCGACACGAAACGGGCCGCCAGATCCTTCAGGTATTCGGCCTTTCGGCCCGACAGTCCGCAGGCTCGAAGGGTGCCGGCGCGCATGCGTGCAATGCGCTGCGGTGCAACGTCGCCGGCCCTGGCTGCGAGGCGCTCCCAGACCGATTGCGCGGCCTTCACCGAGATCTGCTGGCCGACGATCGAGCGTGCCAGCGTCTGGAACGCGTCACCGCGCGAGACCAGGTGCGCCGGGCCGCAGGCGCGGATGATCCGGCCCATCGTGCGGTCGCGTCGCGCCAGCGCCCGGCAGGCGTCGTCCCAGTAATCGGGCTTCATCAGTGCCCGCGCAGCGGCAGGTTGAACAGCAGGTTCTGCGGCTTCATGCCGAGTACACCCTGTTCGTCGGCAGCCAGGGCCAGGTAGACCGGCTTGCCGGCCACTGCCGGATCCTGGTCTTCGAGCCGTTCGAAGTCGAGCCGCATCAGCAGCAGGATGCGCCGCACCTCGTCGGGCGAAAGCGCCTGCTCGCGGTAAAGCCGGTCGAGCAGCCCGGACGCCTGCGCGTCCAGCCCGACGTGCCAGCGCCAGCGCGGGTCGTCGATCGACGCGAGCGTGGTCACACGCACCGGCACGCCGAGCAGGTGGCCGATCCAGCGCCGAACGAGATCGCAGAACAGCGCCGACGCGGCGCGTCCGTGGGTGATCTCGACCGCGAAGTCGTGGCGCTCGTCGCGTCCGAAATACGCGGCTGCGTTGACGCGGTCGATCACCTCGAGATCGGTTTCGGCGCCGGCGGTCTTCGTGCGCACGTTGGCCTGCGCAAGCAGCCGGCCGATGTTTCCGAGGCCCGGATCGCCGGCGCGCGACTCGACCGTTTCGCGGTCGGCAAGCACGACGCGATTGTCGACCAGCGACACGCGCTGCTCGCGAAACCACAGCTCGGCCACCCGCAGCAGCAGGCCGTCCTCGCTGTCGGCCAGCATGTGGTGCACGATGATCTGCGCAAGCTGCTCGACGAACAGCGGCGGGACGTCGATGCGCCCGCTGTGCTGCGCGTCGGCGAAGATCGCCACGTAGGCCGACTGCAGGTTCGGGGCGGCGAGCAGCCGGTCGCGAAAGCACAGGAACAGCCGCCAGTTCTCGCGCGCGTCGGCGTCGGCGATCGGATCGGGCCCGCCGCCCGCGGCACCGTCGAGCGCGCGTCGCGGCTCGGCCACGAGCGACGCGTGCAGCGCCCGTTCGGCCGCGCATGATTCGTCGATCGGCGCGAGCTCGGGGCGCTCGAGATAGGCGCGCAGGAACGCGTCGGTGACCTGCAGGCCGCCATGCTCGTCGACGTCGAGCAGCGCCAGCCCGGAATGGATCCAGAACGGTTTCATGCCGCGGGCGAAGGTCCCGGCGAACGCGGCGCGGCGGCGCGGCTCACGAGCGCCGCCAGACGGTGCCGGCGGGCGTGTCCTCGAGGACGATGCCCTGCGCGGTGAGTTCGCCGCGGATGCGGTCGGCGGCAGCGAAATCGCGCGCCTTCTTCGCCGCGGCGCGGGCGGCGATCATCGCGTCGATCGCCGCATCGTCGGGTGCGCCGGCGCCGGCCTGCGCCGCGTCGCTGCCGTGCAGGCCGCTGCGCTTGACTTCGGACGGTGCACGCCCGAGCAGGCCGAGCACCCCGCCGAGCCGGCGCAGCCGCGCCTCGAGCGCGCGCACCTGGGCGGCGGCATCGGGTCCGCCCGCGCCCGATGCGGCGCGCGCGCGGTTCAGTTCGCCAGCGAGATCGAACAGCACCGACAGCGCCACCGGCGTGTTGAAATCGTCGTCCATCGCCTCGCGAAAGCGCGCCGCGTGCGGCTCGCCCCAGTCGATCGAAGCCGCCACCGGCGGCGCGGCCGCCCCCTCGTCGGAGAGTGCGCCGTACAGACGCAACAGTGCCAGGCGCGCGTCTTCGAGGTGCGCATCGGAGTAGTTGAGCGGGCTGCGGTAGTGCGCGCGCAGGATGAACAGGCGCACCACCTCGGCGTCGAACTTCTTCAGCACCTCGCGGATCGTGAAGAAGTTGCCCAGCGACTTCGACATCTTCTCGTCGTCGACGCGCACGAAGCCGTTGTGCATCCAGTAGCGCACGAAGCGACACTTCAGCGCGCCTTCACTCTGTGCGATCTCGTTCTCGTGGTGCGGGAACTGCAGGTCGGCACCGCCGCCGTGGATGTCGATCGTCCTGCCCAGCAGGCTGGTGGCCATCGCCGAGCACTCGATGTGCCAGCCCGGCCGACCCGGGCCATAGCGCGACGCCCACTTCGCCTCGTCGGGTTCGTCGGCCGCGGCCGCCTTCCAGAGCACGAAGTCGAGCGGGTCCTGCTTGGACTCGCCGATCGGGACGCGTTCGCCAGCGCGCAGATCGTCGAGCGACCTGCCCGACAGGCGCCCGTAGCCGGGGAACCTGCGCACCGCGAAGTTGACGTCACCGTCGCTGGCGCGATAGGCCAGGCCATTCTTCTCGAGAAGGTCGATGAGTCCGAGCATCTGCGGCACGAACTTCGTGGCCCGCGGTTCGTGGTCGGGCCGCTCCACACCGAGCGCGTCGGCGTCCTCGTGCATCGCGCGGATGAAGCGCGCGGTCAGTTCCGCGATGCTCTCGCCATTCTCGAGCGCGCGCCGGATGATCTTGTCGTCGATGTCGGTGACGTTGCGCACGTAGGTGAGCCGGTAGCCCGAAGCGCGCAGCCAGCGCTGCACCATGTCGAACACCACCAGCACGCGCGCGTGACCCACGTGGCACCAGTCGTAGACCGTCATGCCGCAGACGTACATGCGCACCGTGCCCGGCTCGAGCGGAACGAAGGTCTCCTTGCTGCGTGTGAGCGAGTTGTAGAGTCGGAGCATGGATCGGAGCCGTCCGGATCACCGCGCGCGCCCGGCCTCGGGATGCAGGGCTGCCGGCGCCTGGCAGGCGGCACGGCGCGATGCGCCGGAAGGCGATCGGCCGCCTGCAATACAATGCGCGGATGCCATCGAGTATAGCAGCGTCGACCCTGCTGTTCGCCAGCCTCGCCACGCTCTGCGCGCTCGCCGGGCCGGGCGCGGCACACGCGCAGGGTGCCGCCGCACCTGCGGCCGGCGCCGCTTCCACGCCGGCCGGCGGGCCCCGCGTCACCACCGCCGCGCTCGAAACTGCGCGCAGGCTGTTCGCCGAGCATCGCAACGACGAGGCGCTCGCAGCGATCGACACCGGGCTGAAGACCACGCCGAACGACCTGCAGTTGCGCTTCCAGCGCGCGGTGGTGCTCGCCGACAGCGCACGCACCGGCGAGGCCATCGAAACCTTCGAGACGCTCGCGCAGGAATTTCCCGAGTTGCCCGAGCCGCACAACAACCTGGCCGTGCTGTACGCGGCACGCGGCGAGCTCGACCGCGCCCGCGCCGCGCTCGAAGACGCGGTGCGCGCGCTGCCTTCGTACGCGCTCGCCCACGAGAATCTCGGCGACATCCACCTGCGGCTGGCCGAGCGCGCCTACCAGCGCGCCGTGCAGGCCGATGCCTCCAGTCGCGCCGCACGCGAGAAGCTCACGCTGGCGCGCGAGCTGATTGCGAAGATTCCGCCCGGATCGGCGGCGCCGGCCGCACCCGCTTCACGAACCTCACGGAGCCCATGATGACTGGAAGACTGTCGCTGATCGGCGCACTCGTCGTCGCCCTGTCCGCCGTGCCCGACGGCGCCACCGCTGCACCCGACCCGCAGGTGCAGGTGAGAACCTCGATGGGTGAGTTCGTGATCGAACTCTATCCGGACAAGGCGCCGCTCAGCGTGGCGAACTTCCTGCAATACGTCAACGACGGCTTCTACGCCGGCACGATCTTCCACCGCGTGATCGGCAGCTTCATGATCCAGGGCGGCGGCTTCACCGCCGATCTGTACAAGGGCCAGATGAGGCCCAAGCCCACGCGCGCACCGATCGCGATCGAATCGCGCAACGGCCTGAAGAACGACACCGGCTGGGTCGCGATGGCACGCACCGCAGATCCCGCCTCGGCGACCAGCCAGTTCTTCATCAACGTGGTCGACAACGGCGGCCTGAACCATCCGCAGCCCGACGGCCACGGCTACGCCGTGTTCGGCAAGGTGGTAAGCGGCATGGAGGTGGTGAACGCGATCCGCAGGGTGCGCACCGGATCGGTCGGCCCCCACCAGGACGTGCCGGTCGACGCCGTCGTCATCGATTCGATGGCGGTCATCGGCAGCGGCAAGTGATCATCGTCGGGCAGACGGCGCACGACGTTGCGCTGTTTTGCTCCGACATGCACCTGGGCGATCACGACCCCGCCACCGCGGCGCTGTTCTTCGACCGGCTCGACGCACAGGCGCGCGCGGCGAGCCACCTGTTCCTGCTCGGCGACCTGTTCGAGGCCTGGGCGGGCGACGACCAGCCCGACGCCGTTGCGCAGCAGCTGATCAGGCAGCTGGCCGCGCTCGCCGCCCGCGGCGTGCGCGTGCACGCAATGCGCGGCAACCGCGACTTCCTGCTCGATGTGGCGTTTCCGCCGCAGGCAGCGACCGTGCCCTCACCGCAGCCGTTTTCGCGGCGCAGCGGTGCGACGATGCTCGACGATCCCTGCACCGTCAGCCTGTTCGACGAGCCGGTCCTGCTCGCGCACGGCGACGCACAATGCACCGACGACCCCGATTACCAGCGCGCGCGCGCCCAGGCGCGCACGCACGCCTGGCAGCGCGACTTCCTCGCCCGCCCGCTCGGCGAGCGGCTGCGCATCGCCGGCGAGTTGCGCGGCGAAAGCCGCCGCGTGCAGGCCGCGCGCGCGATGGGCGGGACGGCTCCGGGCGACGTCAGCCAGCCAGCAGTGGAAGCCGCCATGCGCACGGCCGGCGTGCGCACGATGGTCCATGGGCACACGCATCGGCCGGCCTGCCATCGGTGGCAACTCGACGGCGCCGCGGCGCGACGCTGGGTGCTGCCCGACTGGCAGGCGGGCACCGCCGGCACCTCACGCGGCGGCTTTCTGCGGGTGGACGCTTCCGGCTGGTCGGCAGTCGCGGTGTGAACGCGCTGCGGGCCGGCTCACGCGGGCATGCGGCTCACTCGACCATCCGGTTCAGCGCCGGCGCATCGAGCGGCTCGCTCGACTCGGTGACCTCGGCGCCCAGTCGCGCCAGCGCCGCCTGCAACTGCTCGATCGCACGATCCTGTTCAGCGACGTGGTCGATCAGGCGGTGCAGTGCAAGCGACAGCGGATCGTCGCCGCCCTGCGTCACCGCATAGGCCGAGAAGCCCATCTTCTGTGCCTGCGCCTCGCGCCGCTGGTCGACCTCCTCGACGATCACACGCGCCGGAATGCCGACCGCGGTCGCGCCGGCCGGAACCGCCTTCACCAGCACCGAATTGGAACCGATGCGCGCGCCGGCACCGACCGTGAACGGGCCAAGTACCTTGGCGCCGGCGCCGACCACCACGCCCTTCTCCAGGGTCGGATGGCGCTTGCCTTCGTGCAGCGACACCCCGCCAAGCGTGACGCCCTGGTAGATCGTGCAGTCGTCGCCCACCTCGGCGGTCTCGCCGATCACCACGCCCATGCCGTGGTCGATGAAGACCCTTCGGCCGATCGTCGCTCCGGGATGGATCTCGATGCCGGTGAACAGGCGCGCGCACTGGGAGACGAACCGCGCCAGCGTGTGCAAGCCTGCATCCCGCAGCGCGCGGGCCACCCGGTGCAGCGCGAGCGCGTGCACGCCCGGATAGCACAGCAGCACTTCGAGCCGGGATCGCGCGGCTGGATCCTTCTCGACGACGGCCGCGACATCTTCGCGCAGGCGCTCGAACATCCGTGCTCTCCGGAACGGGGGGAAACGGTGCAGTTTAAGCGCTTTGCAGCCGCCCTGGCGACGGCGCGGACAAGTGCGCCCGGGCGCCCACGCGTGCCGCCGTGATGCGTTGCAGGTTCACCGGACAGCCTTCGTCAGCTTCACGATGCGCGTGCAGATGCCGCGCAGGATCGCCACTTCTTCGGTCTCGAGCCGGGCCCGGGCGAACAACCGGCGCAGCCGCGGCATCAGCTTCTTCGGACGACGCGGATCGAGAAAGCCGATGTCGGTGAGGGCGCGTTCGAGGTGCACCATCAGCGCTTCGATCTGTGCCTGGGTGGCGCCCTGCGCCAGCGGCACCGCGCACGCCGCCGCGGGCAACGACGAGCCAGCGTGAGCGCGCAGGCAATACGCGATCACCTGCACCGCCTGTGCGAGGTTCAGCGACGGGTAGTCCTCCTCGGCCGGGATGCTGCACAGCGCCTGGCACAGGCCGACTTCGGCAATCGACAGGCCGGTGCGCTCGGCGCCGAACACGAACGACACGCGGTGCGCGCCGTGCGCATTCAGCTCTTCGCGCGCCCGTTGCGCGCACGCTTCGGGCGTCTGCGCCGGCGGGCCGAACTCGCGGGTCTCTGCGCTGACCGCGAGCGCGAGCGTGCTGCCAGCCAGCGCCTGCGCGAGCGAGGGAACCACTCGCGCCGCCGCCAGCACATCATCGGCGCGGCTGGCGCGCGCGATCGCCTCGGGGTGGGCACAGACCCGGGGGTCGCGCGGCGCCGCGAGCAC
>JAJTYR010000055.1 GCA_021463505.1 Burkholderiaceae bacterium
CGAAGGGCTTGCTCCGCAGGCGCGTGCAGGTATTGCATCGGCCGCCCGCGGCGTCCATCGCACTTCGGCTCTTCGCCGAGGTGGCCCGATGCGCGAGGCCCCCCGCGTCCTGGCCGGTGATGCCGGTGATGAGCGCTTTCGAGACAATCGCGCGGACCGCAACGCCACGTCACTAGAAATCAAAGCAGTTGACCGAACGATAGAAGATTGTTGTCTCGTCGGCCCCAATCCCGCACGGCTTGATTCCTGAAACGCGCAATGACTTGTAACCACTATCAAGAAACATCTCGTGGGACACGAGATACTCTGGCCTCGAACTATCATCGAGTACAACCACACCTCTTTCATTCACAAGCCTTAGAGACCGCTCGCAGCACTCATTCCTGAATAACCCATCCACAAAGACCACGTCGAATCTACCCAGCGCACCATCATGGGTCGGATTCAAGTAGTCAGCCGCGCTTTCGGAGCCTGTAAGGACAACTGATACATTCGCCTCGACCATCCGAGTCACTTCTTCTGCCCATTGCGCAGCGTGTTCGATGGATACAACCTCTCGAACTCGGCTCTGAAAGAACGATGTTGACCCCCCAGACCCGAACTCCAGAACGCGGTAGTCGGGCATCAACCGCCCCTCAATGAGTCCACGGATGCTTGTGTTTACCCAAGGAACCGGACGGCCGAATTGGTCAACGGGCCGATCTCGCTTGAGCGCCTGCCACAGGCCTTCCGAGTGTACGAAAGACTTCCTGTCGATCGCCAACCGCAACAGCTTCGCAGCTGCCAGAACGTTCGGCGCATGCGCTGCCACAATCCGCCGAATGCCGTCAATCCTCATCGAGGACTCCCGTAATAAGATCCAACATGCGCGCTTGCTGCTCCTCCAGACCAAATGCCTGCGCTCGCGCAATCGCTGCTCGTGATAAGTTCGCGTATCTCTCAGTGTCTTCCGCGACGGTCCCGAGGCACGCTGCCATTCCCAATGAATCCCCAAGCGGGAACAAGAGCCCCGAAACCCCCTTGGGATGGTTGAGAATTCGCCTCAAAGGCGGAATATCGGACGCGATAACGGGAAGCCCAAACGCAAGTGCTTCTAGCAGGGCTCTTGGCACCCCTTCGGACGCAGAGGGGAGGCACAGTACATCGTGCGATCGATACTGCTCAAAAAGTCTCGGTCCAAACGGAATCTGCCCGAGGAACTGACATTCGCTCAATCCGTTTTTGAGTATGCGGCGCATGAGAATGTCCTGATAGTCCCGATGCGACGATCCACAGAACGTTAAGGCAATGCATCCGTTTGTTGCATGCTTGTACTCCGTCACGGCATCGATTAGGCATTCCAGGGATTTTTCCGGCGAAATCCGTCCCACATAGAGAATCCTAAGGGTCGTTCCTCCAACCCTAGCCAACCTCGGATCGCACCGAACCTCACGCGCTGCGAAGGTCGCCGACTCAACCTCCGTAAACCTCCGAAATGCTAGTCCAGTGTCGCGGAGCAGGTGCTCGCCGTTGACGATGCCATACGAGCGCCGGCACAGCGCTTTCTCTATTGCACCTATTAGTCTGTTAAGCGAGGAACCGACGGCCAACCTTGCAGTACGCTTCCTGACCCGCCTCTCGGCTTCCAGCAACTTATTTCGATCAGCAACCAGCCACACGACTACTCGACGGCCAAACATCGCCTTCGCCAGCGGGAGGTTTAAGAGATTTCCATGCTCTGGCACCCGCACTAACAGAGCGTCCGAAAGGGCTCTAGCGCGCGCAAGGCGAACCGCGATCATCGGTGCGGCCGCGAAAGCCTTGGCGAATCCCTTGCAGTCCGGCAAGGTCAGTAGTCGTGTGGATGGGATGGGCGCCCATGTCTCCCCTTCCCAAGCTTCGTCGCCCTGCAGCACCGGCGCGATTACAGCGAGACCTTCAACTTTACCTTCGAGTGCGGCAAGCCACCTCAGGAATGAGCTGTGGGCATAGAGACCGCGCGAAGTCCTATACAAACGCTCCAGACGCAGGACACATACCCGCATTACGCCAAGCCTTGCAGGTAATCGACCAAAGCCCGTGCAAAGCGCCCATGTCCTTGGTCGCACGTTCTCGCAACGGCTGCCCCCCGCAAGTCCTCGCGCTTCTGTTTGCTCCCAAGGCAAGACAAGAGGATCTCAACAAGTCTGTCCACATCCCCTGGTTCGAATGCCAGACCCATGTCCTCCACGAGCCCCGCAGCACCGCATCCCGTCGACACAATCGCAGGCGTCCCCACCAACATGGCTTCGTGGACCACGTTTCCCCATGGATCGTGAACGCTCGGCAGTACCAGCACGTCCATACTTCTAAGCAGCTCAAAGAACTCATCTCGACCGAGGTACGGATGAACGATCGCGGATTGCTCAAGTGCGAAGTTACCCAACTCTGGGAACTCTCGATCGCCAACGAAGTGAAACTCGATCTCGCCGCCGAGCACGGTTTTTACTCGTGCGAACGCCGTCAGCGCATCCTTGTAGCCTTTGCGCGCGGTTGCCGACGCCGCGAATATCACCCGCCTTGGAATGCTCTCGTCCACCACGAGACGCGGAGGAATCGCGGGCGGATCGCACACCTGTCCGCCAACGATCACAGGGAGAGACTCAGACAGCCTTCTTACCCATGCCACTGTGGCGGGCGAGTAGCAGATCGCACCGCTAGCTCTTCGCGCACAGTAGGCGTAAAACCGCCTCGATAGCTGCGACACAACACGCGGGAGTCTGACCAGTCGCTCATCCGCTGAAAAGCGCGTGTCTCGCTCACCGACCCAAAGGACCACTTTGTATCCCAGCACGTTCCTGAGCATGATGATGAGCAAGATCGACAATGCGTTGGCCCGGGTAAGAGTCGTTACCGTATAGTCCGGTCGACTGCCGAAAAGCGCCGAGGTCAATCCAAAAGAGAATGTAAATGGGCGCCCGAGGAGATAAACGTTGAAATTCGGCAGAACAGCACTCCAATAGCTATTGGGGCGCGCGACGCTCCAAAACCGATCCTTCGTCTTGTCTGTGTAATAGTAGACTCGCGACTGCGCATACTTGCTGAGTTGCGCGAAAAGATCGTGCCGATATGGCGCGATCATGTTGTGGAATACCGTTACTCTCATCGCCTCAGCAGAACTTCCGAGATGAGAAATCTCGGGAGCGCCCGAAACATTCTTTTTCCTCGCGATGGCTCCATCATCAGCCGAAATGCCCACTCTAGGCCGAGGCGCCGAATCCCCGTTGGGGCGAGGCTCGCCTGGCCACTCAAGTAGTCAATCGCGCCACCACATCCGACGGCGGCGATCGGCAGGGAGCAGGACGCTAGCAGCGATCGGATGAACCAATCCTGCTTCGGGGCACCCAACGCCACAAATGCAAATGCTGGCTCGGAGAGCCTCTCGCCGACCCTGCGTGCCCACCCCTCCAACTCCACCTGGCTCTTGCACAGCACCGACTCTCCCTCAATGACGCGCGCGCCTCGGCGCGCGGCAATGACCTCCGCCGCTTCGCGAGACTGCGTTGTTGCGCCTATGAAGAGCACCGGATGTTCTTTCTGAGCGATGGCCGCATTCAACAGGTCCACGCCCGTTATCCTCCGTATTCGCTCCCGGTCCCGCAGGGCAGCCGCCACTTGGAGCCCGACGCCGTCGCATGTACGGATGGTGGCTTCTCGAATCAACGCCAAGTAGTCGGCATCTTCCTGAGCATGCACAAAGATCTCTGGGTTGAGCGTCACTACATGTGCGGATTCTCCGCGTTGGAGGCATGATGCGAGCCTCTGAACGGTCGACGCCGCGCTCCCGGAGAGAACCTCAAGCT
Source organism: Burkholderiaceae bacterium (assembly GCA_021463505.1). Taxonomy (GTDB): domain Bacteria; phylum Pseudomonadota; class Gammaproteobacteria; order Burkholderiales; family Burkholderiaceae_E; genus Zeimonas. The sequence continues at coordinate 3,822 of JAJTYR010000055.1, forward strand.
TTGCCGATGTAACGACGCGCGTTCTCATATGAACTGCCCATACCATTCGGCCGCCGCGAATTCAGAGAGCTCCGCACGTACTCGCGCGCTCGCGGTCGATCTATCTGTGTCGCCTGACGCAAGAAGTTCGCAAGTCCTCCTAAACAGGGCCTCGGAGTCACCGTACGGAACAAGCGCCATTCCGCCGTATCGCTCCAAGACCTCTTCATTCGCCTCCGTCTGGTACGCGACGACGTGTACGCCACATGACAGTGCTTCTAGGACCACCAAGGGATAGGTATCTGAGCGACTTGGATAAACCAGCACCGATGCGGTCGCGAAGAGCCGCGCCAGGTCCGTTTCGTCCAAGGGCCCCAGAACTCGCACCTCCGCGTCTCGCAGCGCCTCTAGGTCCTCCAAACGCGCGTCACGGGCGTCTCCTGCAGCTAAGAACTCCAGCGATTCTGTGTGCATACAACGAAATCGCACAACAACGTGGGCGAAGTCCCGAATGCCCTTCTCCTCGACCATTCGACCTGCAAACACAAGGCGACGTGACTCATGACGACAGCTTCGCGCCACGTCCAGACTCGCCTTCGACAACAATGTCGGGGCGATCCCGCTGACTGACACGCTGCACTCCCTCAGGAAGCCGGCCTGTCGCTTCGTGAGTGCGAATACCAAGCAGCGCCTCGATGCCCAAGCGAAAAGCGAGGACAGAACACGGTTTCGGTAATGCGCCCAGCCTCTGCTCGTATGGACTATTACGACCGGCGAGAACCTCATTCTCACTACAAGTGCCAAGAGGACTATGTCCAATCCATTTCCGACATTGACAAATACGCTTGCCGTCTTGCGATGCTTAAACAGCGTCATCGCACATGCCACCACGGCGGCGATGAACCTTGCAGATCGCGCCACTAGTACTACGTGACTCCTTGAATTCACCGCTGAGTTCGCAGGCATGCGCACCAGTGGTCCAGAATGGCGGTCGCGCAAAATGCGTTCGAGTCGTTGGCAGAATCGCTCGACACCACCAGTCGCCCAAGCAGCTCCTCCCAAGATTACTACTGTCCTGCTTTCCACTGGATCTTCAAACCGAACGCGATTGCGCCAATTAGACCGAGCTGAAACCACCCATAGGCATTGCTTAGGGTCGAATCCAGCAATACCTGAACGGCAAACGACGGAAACATCACCAATCCCATCCTACCTGTCGGGTGAGCATCCGAGCTCAGAAGTTGCTTGATGAACAGGTAGCAGGTCTGCACGAATGCTGCGCCTAAGAGGAGCAATGGAACGAGGCCAAAGTTCAAGAGGGCCCACACCAAGTCCGAATCCAATGCAACCTCATCATGCAAGTATGACTTGAATCCCTCTTCCGAGTTATCGAACAATTTCGTCGAGATATCAGGCGTTGATGTGACGAGCATCTCGGCAGCTCGTCCGTGTCTCAAGGAGCTGAGATAGACGTCCAGTCTGTATCCGGTCGAAGCGCCAGCGCCCGTATTCACGATCGAGGCGATCCGATTGCCTACCTGGGGAATACTGGCCGCTGTTAATACGGCAACTGACAGCATGGAAGCTGCCAGGACGATTGCCAACGCTGGGCGATTTCTTCGTTCGACGAGGGTCACAAGGGCAACACCGAGCGCGAAGGCGAGCCAAGCTCCACGCGCGCTCGTCTGCACGAGCGTCCAGAGCAAGGCAATTAGAAGTGCCCCCTCGCCAATCTGTTTGGTCAGTTTCTGAGAGAAGATCCGCCAATAACCGTGGAGCGCCGCAGGAACTAGCGCGTAACCAAGACCGGTTCGATGCGTCCACCCGAATGTATCCACGCGCTCATCGCTCAGGTCGATCAAACCGAGCAGTAGTGCCAAGACCACCGTCAGGGCAAACACTCTGTAAACGATCGTCACGCCACGGTCAAAGGCGAGATTTCTTGCAGAAAACACTGTAACGGCGAAGACAAGCAACCAAGTCCCAATGCGAGCCGCACCTATGCCGTCGCCGCGCAACAATAGGGACATGGCGACCGCCGCCAAGAACGCGAGCCAGAGTTTCGCGCGCGTGACTTCTCTTGCCACGCGACCGCCAATCGCAATCGCAAAGAATCCGACGAACAGAATGAGATATGTTGTCTCGAACGGGACTCCGCCAATGCGAAGTGAGTCGTTTGGAACGAAGAGAGTTGCGAGGGGATAGAGAACCCAGGCGATCGCCGCGGCTGAACTGGTATTCATAGCGCTCTAGGCTGTCGAAGCGCGGCAATTGCCTTGGGCGCTAACAGGATTACCAGAGCGAGCGCTGTGCCTGCCCCTCCAAGAGCCCCGAAAATCTCCAATGCCGTCATCATCACGAACAGCGGCACGCCTCGCAGCGCGTAGCCGCCCAGTTCTGAAGTCCCACCTGCTATTCGCGCAAGCAGGACGCTTTCGACCACCAAGCGCGCGCTCCATGCAGATGCCACCGCGATCGCTCCTAGCGCGCCGACGAGCCAAGCGCTCACTGAGAACAATATGAGCGTGCCCATGGAAACGACGAGTACACTGCCTGTCCGCCCAACTGATTGCAGCCATGCTCCGAGCAACGAAGTTGGGATCTGAAAATACAAACCGATCATTAGCATCGAGCAGATCGGAATCGCTCGATCCGCGAACTCATCTCCCATCCAAACCTTAAAGAACGGAGGGAATAACGACAGGACCACGGCATAGACGATCGAGGACGGCCAGGCGAGTCGGTCAAAGAGCCGGAAGAACTGCTCTTTCGATTGAGACGCTAGGCCGGGGGCAAGAACTTGAATTAGCGACTGGGGCAGGATTTTGACCCTGTAGACAATGTTGAAGGAGGTTGCGTAGAACGCAACCTCTGAAACCCCATGGCGGATGCTTAGCACAACTCTGTCCAAGGAGTTCGCTGCGGGGCTGGCAATGCTTGAGACTCCGATCGCAAAGAGAGTGCGCATGGTGTCCCAGTATCTGCGAAGCGCAGGTGACTCCGTTGCGTTTCCGATCGAGAAGATCGTGGTACACAACAGGAAAATCGCTAGTGTCACGATCGCTCTAGTAACGGCGATCGCGATGCAAATAGTTGGGATATGCGTTTGCCCAAGAGCTATTGACACTGGAGGTACTACCAGCGAAATTGTGGCGGTAGTAGAACTCACGCCAGCCGCCAATCCAAATCGCCCGACTCCCTGCAGCGCGGACACGGTAAAGGCGTTAATGAGCGTTCCAGGAACCGTGAAGCCGGCCACGCATATCAAAGCGGAGTAGAGCGCGCTTGCCCCGAGTGTGGCAGCCAGCCATGCCGCTCCTCCACCAATTGCGATGCCAAGCACACCCAGCGCAACTGTACAGACGAGAAGATCGCGAAGATCATAGCCATCCCGATGTTCAGCGATCGCCCCGCCTACGCGAAATGCAACCGACCGCGCGACGCCACCCTCCAAGATGGCCAGCGCGGTCACCAACGCGTAGAAGAGCGACAGTTGGCCCAAGCCGTCGGGGCCGAGGCTATTGAAGACAATGGGAACCGCGACAAGGGAAGCAGCGGTTGGCAAAACGAAACCGCCCAACGTCAGTGCAAGTCGCCTCGTCAGCACCAACGCACCATTTCCGGTCCCCCGCGCGAGCCCTTGCGTGCCGCGCTCTGGCGCAGCGTCATGAAACGAATTGCGCCAGTGTCTACTGCGAGGATCCTCATCGGTGCGATAGTCTGTCGCCCTGAAATGGCACGCGATTCGCCAGGATCGCTTCTCGCTACTGGTTTCACCTCGTGCCAATTGGGCCGCTTATTGGCCAAGTCAGCGTCCATTCCTACTGCTCGTCGCTATCAGCGCTACCCGCAATTGCCATCACTGATCGTCTCGTGAAATCGGCATAACGACCCTCCGTTCGTTCGACGTCCGTCACTCTTCGGCCCTTGGCACGCGTCCTGCGCGGCCAAGAGTCTGGCGACCGAGGCCAAGGCAACCGCCGACACGCCGAGACCTGCAGTCGTGAATCCATTTTTGGACTACATAAGAGCGCCGGGGCGCGATCTAATCTGCACACGTCTAGCGCCACTTTCGCGCAGCCAGCGCGACTCACTGCTTCGCCTCCCGTTTCAGCTCCTCGATCTCCCTACTCAACGCCTCGTACTCGCCCACCTTCCTCTTCAGGAACCGCGCCGTCAGCCGCGTCTTCGCCGCCACTCCCTTGGGTGTGAGCAGGTACGCATAGGCCAGCTTGTTCTGGCTGTTGCGGAAGTTGCGCACCTTCACCAGCCCCTTGTCGACGAGCGCCTTCAGGCAGTAGTTGGCCTTGCCCAGGCTCATGCCCATCGACTCGGCCAGCTCGCGCTGGCTGGTGTTCGGGTTGGCCTCGAGCGCGCGCATCACCTTGAACAGGGTCTCGTCGTGCGCGGCGTCGGGCGTGACCGGGTCGGGCGGTGGCACGTTGGCGGGCATGCGTTCATTCGTTGAACGGATGGTAGCAGCGGGATGCCGGGGTGGGTACCGGGGTGTTGCGCAGGGGGCACAGGGGCTGCACGAGCCGCAAGGCGGCGCCCCGGGTAAGTCCGTGCGCTACGGAATGATGCGTTTTCGCTCGGGGAGTGGATTCCCCGAGCGAAAACGCATCATTCCGTAGCGGGTAGTGCCTTTGCTGCGCCACTGCGCTTGCGGACGAACCGGCGTGAGGCCCCGCGCATCATCTGGTAGCGGGCTGCGCGGTTGCTGATCTCGCTACGGCGCAGTCGATGGGCACCGACTCGTCGCCCATGTATCGAATGGATCGGTAATTCACTGATGGATCCCTCCATCTGGCTACTGTGCGCGCTCCGGCAAGCCTGAAAAGAGCCGGATGCTGTTGGGCCTCCGTGGCGTCGGCAAGACCGTTCTTCTGAACAGGATCAGCGAACTTGCCGAGGATCCCGGCGATCAGGTGGTCATGCTGGAGGCGCCCGAAGGACAGCGGCTGGCGCAGTGTCTCGCGCCCGCGCTGAAGAGCGCACTGCTGCGGACAGCGGAAACCTGGAGATCGACCTTCCGGAACTCCTCCTCGCGATCGGTCAGGCGGCCAAAGCAGCCGACTCGAGCGTCGCCCTTCTTGTCGACGAAGTTCAATACCCCGACGCAGAAGGCCTGCGCGCGCTGATCGTTGCCCTGCACCGGATCGCGCAGAGGGGCCTGCCGCTGGTGCTCTTCGGTGCGGGCCTGCCGCCGGTAGCCGCATTGGCGGGAGAAGCGAAATCGTACGCCGAGCGTCTGTTCGACTACCCGGCGATCGGGGCGCTGGCCGATGACGCCGCTCGCCGAGCGGTTCGCGAGCCCATACGCGACGAAGGCGCAGACATCGAGGCTGAAGCGCTCGATCGCATCGTGGCCGTGACGCACGGATGCCCGTACTTCGCGAACAGGATTACCTGAGAGCGATGGCCGAACTCGGGGCCGGTCCCCACCGGCGGGGCGCAATGGCCGAGGCGCCTGGAAGCACAGTCGAAAGAGTCGGGCCTCTTCGAAGCGGCTTGATCCGCAAAGGCAGGGTCCGGAGCCCCGCGCATGGCGACACGGCGTTCACCGTGCCGTTGTTCGATGAGTTCATGCGCCGTGCCATTCCGGAATGGCTGCCCGGAGAAACGCGCAAGCGCCATTCGCCGGGCGAGCGAGAGGGTTTCGCGTAGCGCGCGTCGGCGCCCGCCGGGCGGCCGGGGTTGATGCGCGCGGTTCAGAACGCCGCCGTCACCCCGACCGACACGAACGCAGCACGGTGGCGGTGCAGGCCAGCGTGGTGGGCGAGCGCTTCCCGAGCGTGCCCGAGCGGCTGCCTGGCTTGCGGGGCCTCGAGCCATTCGTCGAGCCTGTCGGCGAGCCGGGCGCGGTACCCGGCAGGGTTTGCATCGAAGCATTGCGCCCGGCCGTGCCGGAATCGGGCGCTGACAGGATTTCCGCGACCACGCGCGCGCCTTCGGTCTCGTGCAGGCACTGCGGCGCCGGCTTCGACATCTTCGGGCCGAACGCGCTCGGCTGCCCGGTCTCGGGCACCATTTACCTGGGGAGCCGTTCAGATCTGCGCCTGCAGGTAGTGCTGCAGCCCCAGCTTGTCGATCAGGCCGGATTGCCGATCGAGCCAGTCGAGGTGCAGTTCTTCGTCGTCGAGCATCTCGACGAGCAGGGCGCGGCTGGCGAAGTCGCGGTGTTGCTCGCAGCGACCGATCGCGCCCTTCAGATGCGCGATCGCGGCACCCACGAGGTCGCGGTCGCGCGCGAGTTGCCGGGCGACTGCATCCGCGTGTTGCGCGGCGGCAGCGCTCGCGGGCTGCGCCGCGCCGGCACTTGCCGGCTGTCCGGCCGCCGCAGCGTCCGTGGCCACGTCGCGGGCGCTGCGCATCCGCGGCGTCGCCCCCAGCAGCAGGATCCGCGCCATGATGCGCGCGGCGTGGCGCGTCTCTTCGTCGCTGTAGGCGAGCTGCGCTTGTGCAAGTTGCTCGAAGCCCCAGTGGCGGCAGGTTGCGCCGTGCAGCAGGTATTGGCGGTGCCCGGTGAGCTCGAACGACAGGTAGTCGTTCAGGTCCTGGACGACCTGCGGGTGGACGGTCATCGGTTTCTCCGTTTCGATGACGGCCACGATAGGCCGCGGTCAGGGCGAAATCAATGCGGCGAGCCGTGCACCGGGCCGTGGTCATGGCGAAATCCATGCCGCGAGCCGTGCACCGGGCCGCGGTCGGGGCGAAATCGGCTCGACGATCGCCCGAACACTCAGAACGCCGCCGACACCCCGATCGACACGATCCCGTAGCGCCGGTCCGAGCGCTTCGCCGTCACCGCGTTGTACAGGAACGGCACTTCACCCATCAACTGGTGCTGCCAGGCGGAGCCGCGCACGAAGCCGGTGAGCCCGGGCGTGAAGCGGTAGCCGACTTCGAGCGCGGCGGCGAGGTTGCCCGAGTCGTAGGTGCCCGACAGGCCGCGCGCGGCGTTCTCGAGCACTTTGCCGCGGTCGTGGTGTTCCCAGGCGAGGCCGCCGCGCAGGTGCCACGCGCCCCAGCGCCGGTGTGCGTTGACACCGGCACGCAGCACGGTGGCGGTGTAGGCGAGCGCGCCGCGCGGGTCGAAACCGAGCACCGAATTGGCCAGCGTCAGCTGCGTGCCCGCGGCCAGCGTGCCGCCGCTGCCGGTGCAGTCGGCAGTCTGCGTGAGCACGGTGTGCGTGGCACCGAACGCCACCGCGTACGGGCAGGTGCCGGCGGTGGCGGTGCCGCCCAGCCGCGAGTAGTCGATCTTGCCGCGCTGGATGCCGGCGAACCAGCTCAGCGACGCGTCGGCTGCGCCGCGGGTGCCGATGAGATCGAACTGCCACTGCGTGTCGCGCGGGCGGTCGACGTGGACGCTGTCCATCGTGTAGCCGACCAGCGAGGTGGCCGAGCGCTTGTCGAGCGAGCCCGAGCGGTTGCTCCAGACGCTGGCGCGCACGGCCCAGGCGGTGGCGGCCGAGGCGACGTCGGCGGCGGTGGCGTTGCCGGGTGTGCCCGCCGCGCCGCCTGCGCCGCCTGCGCCGCCCGCGCCGCCTGCGCCAATTGCGCCGCCTGGACCACCCGCGAAGCGATACTGCACGGCCAGCTGCCAGCTGCCCAGGCTGCCGCGGTCGCTGCGGTAGTCGATGCGTCGTCGCCACAGCGCGGCATCGACCCACCAGCGCTCGTCGATGCGCCAGCCGCCGCGCAGGTGGGCGCCGCGGTAGTCGCCGACGTTGGTGCCGCCGTAGACCGGATCGCGACCGCGCACGTCGAAGACGTCGAACGTGTCGTTCATCGCGTCGACGGCCACTTCGAGCTGACGCGCGCCGCGCTCCCCGGGACGCGCGGTGAGCGTGAAGTCGAGGGGCGCCGCGGCCGCCGGCGTGAGCGCGGCGGCCGCGAGCAGCGCGCCGGCCGCGGAGAATGCGCCGCGCATCGCCGGACGGCGGGCGTTGGTCACGGTGTCACTTTCACCTTGCCCTTGAAGCCGTGTCCGGTCACCGACTGACCGCCGGCGCGCAGCGCGAATGCCTGCAGCGTGGCCAGTGCCGGCGTCGGGGTGGAGCGCGCGATGCGCAGCGTGCCGAGTACGAGCTTCACGTCGTAGGTGCCGCTGCTCACGCGGCTGGCGGCCAGCACGTCGAGCGCGCTGCCGGATGCGGCGGCCGAACCGATCACTTCGAACAGTTTGTCGAAGCTGAATGCGATCGCGCCGCCGGTCGTCGAGACGATCTGCAGCCCGGCGCCGGCCAGGTTGACGATCAGTGGCGACGTGGTCTCGCTGGAGGCGGTCTTGCCGTAGACCCAGAGCCGTGCGCCCGAGGGCAGGCTGGCCTCGACCTGGTCGCCCACGCCGAGCTTGAACGCGACGCGGTCGATGTAGGCCTGGAAGACGCGCGTGGCGTCGGTGACTTCGATCGCCAGCGGCGCTTCCATCGGCGTTGTCGAAAGCTGCGCGTTCACGGCCGACTTCTGCAGGGCGAAGCCCACGCTGACCAGCTCCTGCGGCACGGTCACACCATTGACCGACTCGAAGTCGGACAGCGACGCCACGGGCGCGGTGAGCGGGTTCTTCAGCGTGAGCTGGTCGCTCACGAGCTGCGCGAAGTTCGACAGCCCGCCCGCAACGGTGGCCGTGAGCGTCTCGCTGTCGATGGTGATCGACAGCGCCTGGTCGGCGCCGCCGTCGGCCGCGGCCAGCTTCGCGGCGATCTCGTTGAGCGCCTGTTGCGGGTTCGAAGCGGTGTTGTCCAGCAGACCCCTCAGTGCGCCGATCACGCTCGTGGCGCGATCGCGGTCTTCGATGCGGTGGACGCGGGCGACCACGTCGGCGATGTCGGTGGCCGTGTTGATGCTGCCGGTGGCCGACGCAACGATCGGGCTGGCGAGCGCCGCGAAGGTGGCGGGGTTCAGGCTCGCGAGCGCGCCGCTGACGGCCGGATCTTTCTTCGCGTTGCTGGCCGCCAGCTCCACCAGGCCGAACAGCGGCGAGCTCGGCGTGAGCGAGCCAGGCAGGGGGGTGAGATCGGCCGTCTTCAGGCTGGCGAGGCGCGCGGCCAGCGCGTCGAACGACGCGTCGGCGAGTGCGTTCAGGCCGGCAGCGCTGCCGATGCCGCCGGCGGCCGCCAGTGCGTCCACGAGCTGGCCGACGAGTTGCGCCACCACGCCGTTCGCCCTGTAGAGCACCGCGTTGGCGGCCGGGTCGTCGCGCAGCAGGTCGATGCCGGCCGACAGGCCGAGGCTGGTCTTCACCAGCGCCTGCGCATCGGCGAGGGTGCGGCCGCCGTCGATCAGCGCCTGCGCCAGCGTGGACAGCGGCGAGACGATCAGGCCGGTGACGGTGGTGCTGCCGGTGGGCACCGGTGCGCGCGCGAATCCGGTGGGCGGCGTCACGTCGTCGGACGGATCGTTCGGCGTGACGCCGACGTCGATGCCGCCCAGGGCCACGATGGTGTCGCAGGTCTGCCCCGATGCGAGCGCGAACGCGAAGCCGCCGGAGGCGCCGCTCGTGGCCGTGGCCACCAGCGTACCGGCCTTACGGCACTCGACGCTGGCGCCGGCCACGTAGCCATCGACGACACTGCCCGAGATCGACTGTGGCAGCACCGCCGGCGGCGGTGCCGGGGGCGGCGGCGGCTCGTCGTCGCCGCCCCCGCCGCCCCCGCACGCGGCGAGGGCAAGCGTGGCAATGGTCAGCGCGATCGGGCGCAGCGCGCCGAACCGGCGGCGCGAATGCCGCACGAACGAAGCCTCGGAATTCATCGGGATGGCTCCTGGACAAAAGAAGGATGGCAGCGCGGAAGGACTCCCCATGCTAGTGCAGCAGCCGACCGGCTGTCTCGCCTTCGACCACAATCCGGCCGCAACTGTGGCGCAAATGCGCCGGATCGTACGGTTCTCAACGCCCGGCCAGCGCCAGCGCGGCCACGCCCGCGGCGATCAGCGCGGCGCCCGCCACGCGCCGCCCGAGGTGGCCTTCGCCGAGCACGCGCGCGCCGAGAAAAGCGGCAATCAACATCGACAACTCGCGCGCCGGCGCCACGTGACTCACTGGCGCGAGCTTCATCGCCTGCAGCGCGAGCATGTAGCCCAGCGGCGAGAGCACGCCCACCGCGAACAGCGTGCGACCGTGACGCGCGATCATCGTGCGCACCTCGCCGGCACGATGCGCGATCCACGGCGCGAGCGCCAGCGCCTGCACGACGTTCACCAGCCAGTAGAACACGATCGGGTCGGCATCGAGCAGGCGCACCGCGCGCCCGTCGTTCACCGTGTAGACGGCGATGGTGACGCCGATCGCCGCGCCCCAGGCGATGCCGGCAGCGAGGCGCGCCGGCGCGCGCCACATCCCCCAGCCGCCGGCGATGGTGAAGGTGCCGGCAACGATCAGCGCGAGGCCGGCGATCGAGGCCACGGTCGCGGCCTCGCCGAGCAGCACGATCGCGCCCAGCGCCGCCAGCGCCGGACCCACGCCGCGCGCCACCGGGTAGACCACCGACAGGTCGCCGGCCGCGTAGCCACGCTGCAGCACCCACAGGTACAGCGTGTGCACCGCGGCGCTGACGAGCACTGCGGCGCCGATCGCGACATCGGCGGCCGCGAGTTCGCTGCGCAGCACGGCGAGCACGGGCAGCGCGAACACCAGCGAGGTGGCCGCACAGATGCCCCAGACGAAGACCAGCCCGCCGGCGCCGGCGCGCTTCATCAGCAGGTTCCACCACGCGTGGAGGAAGGCGGCAACGGCGACGAGCAGCAGGGCGGACAGCGGCATGGGATCGGGGCCGGTTCACACGACGCGCCAGACGACGCGCAGAGGATTGCAGTGTGAACAGCGTAGCCGATCGCGGCTGGCGCGAAGGCCGGCGCCGGGGCCATACTCGCCAAAAACGGAAAGCGGAAAACGCCAGAGCAGCGCCTGAACAGCGCCAGGCCAGCGCCAGAACAGCGCACAGGCCAGCGCAGAGGACACGCCATGCCGTTCGTCGACCGAGAGGGTGCGCGCCTGTACTGGCGCATCGACGGGCACCCCGAGCGCCCGCCACTGGTGCTGCTCAATTCGCTCGGCACCGACCACGCGCTGTGGGCGCCGCTGATGCCGGGGCTGCTCGCGCGCCACCGCGTGCTGCGCACCGACAAGCCGGGGCACGGAGCGTCGTCGGCGCGGCCCGGCGAGTACACGATCGGGCAACTCGGCGGCGACGTGCTCGCGGTGATGGACGCGGCCGGCATCGCGCGCGCACACCTGTGCGGCGTGTCGATCGGCGGCATGATCGGCATCTGGCTGGCCGCGCACGCGCCCGGGCGCATCGACCGGCTGGTGCTGTCGAACACGTCGGCGAAGCTCGCCCCCGAAGGCTTCGTCGAGCGCATCCGCACGGTGCGCGAAGGCGGCATCGCGGCGATCGCCGCCACGGTGCTCGGGCGCTTCTTCACGCCCGGGTTCGTCGCAGGTGCCGACGCGTGCTTCCACAGCGTGCGCACGACGCTGCTGCAGGTCGATCCGGCGGGCTACGCCGGCTGCTGCGCGGCGCTGCGCGACATGGACCTGCGCCCGCTGCTGGCGCAGATCGTGGCGCCCACGCTCGTCGTCACCTGCCGCGACGACGCGTCGACGCCGGCGGCGATGGGCGAGGCGATCGCCGCGGCGATCCCCGGCGCGCGGCACGTGCAGTGGACGCTGGCGCACCTCCCGTTCGTCGAGGCGCCGCAGGCGTACGTCGAGTTGCTGGCCGGCTTCCTGGATGCAGGCGAGGGCAGCCGGGCGCGCGGCGCATCGGCCTGACGTGGGCGGAGTAGGATTGCGCCATGGAACACCTGATGCCCAGGCAGGCGCACGAGTTCGTGCAGACACAACCCGACGTGCTGTTCATCGACTGCCGCAGCGACGCCGAGTATTTCTTCGTCGGCCACGCGCTGGGCTCGATGCACGTCGCGTGGGTCGATGCGCCCGACTGGGAAGTCAACCCGGAGTTCGTTGCCGACGTGAAGAAGCTCGCCGGGCACTCGATGCAGCGGCCGGTGGTGCTCATCTGCCGCAGCGGCAAGCGCTCGGTGGAGGCCGGCGAGGCACTCGAGGAAGCGGGCTTCCGAAAGGTGTACAACGTGCTGCACGGCTTCGAGGGCGACCTCGACGCCCAGCGCCAGCGCGGCAAGCTCAACGGCTGGCGCTACGAGGGCTTGCCCTGGGAGCAGTTCTGACGGGCGTGGGCCGCGGGGGGCTCGCGAACCGCGTCGAAGGCGGTCGATCGTTCAGTGCATCACCATCGGCTGGTGCATCAGCCCTTCGAAACGGCGCAGGAAGTCGTCGACCTGCTCCTCGGTGGGCTCGGAGCGGATCAACTCCTGCACGCCGCTGCGAAAGTGGTTGGCGAGGTCGCCACCGATGTAGATCTCGCGCCGCCCGAGCTTGTCCATGATCTCGAAGCCACCGACCTGCCCTTCGGAATCCTTGAACTCGACCACGCAGTAGCTCGGGCTGTTGTAGATCATGTCCATCGCTGCACCTCGTCAGTGCTTCGTAGTTTGTGCCCGGCGGGGCCGCTTTCAAGCCGACCCTGCCGGCATGCCCGGCAGCCCGACGGGCGGCCGCCCCCGTGTCTCATCCACGCTCCGCACGGCGTCGCGGTTGACCACCCCGCCGCGGCATCGGGCATTCCCCGATGCGCGAACCGCTGGTGTCATCTGACCCGAACGCTTCCGCGGGCACCGTGCGATGCGTCACCGGAAAGCGCAATCCGCGCGCCGGCCAGATCGGCGTCGAGGGCGGCGCGCCACGCAGCGAGCGGCGTGGCCGCACCAAACTCCATCTGGAGCCGGTTTTCAAGACGGTAAGCGCACGCTTCGAATGATGACTGGCCGTTGCCGAAGCGCCACTGGTACCAGTCGCGCTCCGTGCGGAAGACCCCGACGGCGCGCACGAGCGGTCCCTCGATGGTGCGGTCGGCGGCCCAGCCGGCGACGTGTACCTGCAATCGCCGGCGATCGAACACCTGGTCGGCGGGCCAACGCCCTTCGACGATCGGGGGTGCGGCATCGCCCGGCCTGTCGGCCGGCGGGCCGGGGAGCAGGGCGCCGAACCGATCGGTCGGTTGGCCCGAGGGCGAGGTGTCGAACCGATCGACCGGGCGCCCGAACGGCGGGGCGTCGGCCAGGCGCCGCAGCAGCGCAGCGCGGCGGGCTTCGGTCAGTCGGTCGGCATAATTCAATACGATGCGAGTGGACACTTCCACCTGCGCCCGCGCCAGCGGGTGCATCGGCTCGGTTTCGAAGGGCCCCGGGCGGGTGGCATCGACGACGCTGACGATGCCGTCGACGAGCAGGAGCGCGTCGAACGGCGGGGTGCGCAGCAGGTCGACCAGCGCCGCCGGTTGCGCGGCGCCGTCCAGTTCGACCACCAGCCGATTCCAGGGACCCTCGCGCAGCAACCGGACGAGCGCGGTACGAGCGCTCGTTTGTGCATTGCAGCATGCGCAGCCGCCGACGACGCGATAGCGGCCGGCGCCCGGTTCGACGGCGGACGCATTGGCCAGCAGCGCCCAGCGCTCGCCGGGCGGGCGCGAACGCAGCCAGTGGTCGATCAGCGCACTCTTCCCGGCACCGGCGAACCCGGCCACCACGGTGACCGGCAGTCGCGGCGGTCCTCCCGGCGCCACATCGTCCCGCTGCCTCCTCACACCCTGCTGCGCAATCACGTCGTTCCGTGTCCTCCTGACCTGTCGCGCCGCCACACCGCCGTGACGCCCTGACTTCAGCGACGCCAGAACGCCGGCATCAGCACCACGAAGAAGGTGAGCAGTTCCAGCCGCCCGGCCACCATCGCGATCGCCAGCAGCCAGGTCTGGAAGTCGGACAGCGGCGCGTAGTTGCCGCTGGGGCCGAACTGCCCGAGCGCGGGCCCGAGGTTGTTCACCGAGGCCACCACCACCGAGAACGCCGACATGAAGTCGAGCCCGGTGGCGAGCATGACGAAGGTGAGCACGATGTGCGTGGCGCCCCACAACAGCATGAAACCGAGGATCGTGAAGATGACGCGGTTCTCGACCACGTTGCCGTTGATCGTGAGCGGCGCGATCGCACGCGGGTGCACCAGACGGTTGAGTTCGCGGCGCGTCTGCTTGAGCAGCACCAGCGCGCGGATCATCTTGATGCCGCCGCCGGTGGAACCGGCCGACGAGGCGACGCAGGCGAGGAACAGCAGCCACATCTGCGCGAACAGCGGCCAGGCGGCGTAGTCCTGCGTGGCGAAACCGGTGGACGTGCTCACCGAGATGGTGTTGAAGGCCGCGTGGCGCATCGCTTCGGACAGCGTCGGGAACAGGCCGTTGCAGTACAGGTACGCGCCCAGCGCAACCGAGCTGCCGAGGATCAGCGCGAGCGTCGAGCGCGCCTCGACGTCGCGCAGGTACACGCGCAACGAGCGCTCGCGCAGCGCGAGGAAGTGCGTCGAGAAGTTCAGCACCGCCAGCAGCATGAAGACCGAGAGCACCGCCTCGACGGTCGGCGACTCCAGGCCCATGACGCTCGCGTCGCGGGTGGAGAAGCCCCCCAGCGCCAGCGCCGAGAACGCGTGGCAGATCGACTCGAACCAGTCGAGCCCGGCCCAGCGCAGCGCCAGCAGGCAGCCCGCGGTGAGCCCGATGTAGATCAGCCACAGCGCCTTGGCGGTCTGCGTGATGCGCGGCGTGAGCTTGCGCTCCTTCATCGGGCCGGGCATCTCGGCCTTGAAGAGCTGCATGCCGCCCACGCCGAGCATCGGCAGGATCGCCACCGCCATCACGATGATGCCCATGCCGCCGTACCACTGCAGCGCGTGACGCCAGAGGTTGACCGACTGCGGCAGGCGCTCGATGCCGCTCAGCACGGTGGCGCCGGTGGTGGTGAGCCCGGCGATCGCCTCGAAGCAGGCGTCGGTGACGCTGATCCCCGGAATCTCCAGCAGCAGCGGTCCGCTCGACACCAGCGACATCAGCAGCCAGCCGAGCACCACCAGCAGCGCGCCGTCGCGCGGCTCGAGTTCGCGCCGGTAGCGCCGCGTGGCCGCCCACAGCAGCGCGCCACCGGCCAGGCAGATCAGCCCCGAGACGACGAAGCCCGCGTGCGCGCCGTCGTCCACCGCGAACGACCACGCCAGCGGCAGCGCGAAAGTGGCCGCGAAGACCATGAGCAGCCCGCCCAGCACGTGGGCGATCACCAGCAGACGGTTCAAGCGTTCGTCCGGACGGGCCGGTCAGCCAAGATCCCAGCGCTCGGGCAACGGCTCGGTGAAACCCATCTTGCGCAGCATGTCGAGCGCATCGTCGAGCCCCCGATAGCTGTGGATGGCCGCGCGCAGCTCGCCGACGCTGCGCCGGCCATCGACCAGTGCAAGCACGGTGCGCAGCCGTCGCGGAATGGAGGCATCGGAGCGCCGCGCTTCGTCGCGGCCGATGCGCGTCTTGATGAAGATCGTGTCCTCGCGCAGCACCGGCGGGTCTCCCCCCAGAGCGAGCCGGCGCACGATGGCATGCATCGAAGACATGACGCGCAATGGTACGCCGGTCGGGATCAGGCGGCGGCGGGAAAATGCCGCATCAGCCAGCGCGCGGTGCGCAGCAGCCGCGCATCGTCGCCGCGGGCTGCCACCAATTGCACACCCAGCGGCAATCCGTCGGCTCCGCGCAACAGCGGCAGGCTGACCGCGGGCATCCCGCAGAAGGTCCACAGCGTGCAGGCGATCGGGTCGCCGGTGCCGTCGGCGAGCAGCGGCGCGGTGCCCAACGCCGCCGGCGCGAGGATCGCGTCGAAGCGTTCGAACAGCGCCGCGAACGCGGCGTTCAGGGGCGCGGCCTGCGCCAGCGCCTTGCGATAGTCGACGGCGGTGACGCGGCGGCCGCGCTCGATCTGACCGACGAGCGACGCCGACAGGTGCGCGCGCCCGCGCTCGTACTCGGCCTCGAACGAGCCGGCGATGTCGGCCTCCATCACCAGCCGATGCCAGCCGATCGCCTCGGCCGCCACCGGGGGCAACTCGACCGGTGCGTGCAGTTCGCCCAGCCGCTGGCGCAGCGCCTCGAAGGCGGCCTGCGCGTCGGGCGCGACGCGCTCCCACCACGGCATGCGCGCCCAAGCCAGGCGCGGCGGGCGCGGCGGCTCGCTCGCGGCCACG
>JAJTYR010000056.1 GCA_021463505.1 Burkholderiaceae bacterium
GCGGCGGCGGACGCCGGCGCGCCAGCCGCGCCGGCGGGAGCACGAGCCGAGCCGACGGCGGGGGCAAAACGGTGCAGCGACCACGGCGCTGCGTCGGGCTGCGCAGTCGTGGCTCCCGCTTGCCGGAATAGCGCGGCCCCGCGCGCAGCGGCCTCCGCGCGCGGCACCGGATCCGCGGCCGGTGGGTGCGCGTGGATCGCCAACGCGTCATCCTGCGTGTCGATCGTCGGCATGCGCATGGCCACCAGCGCACCGCGCCCGCCGACGATCAGCTCCGGCCCCGACGCCCGCGGCCGGGCTGGCGCCGATGCTTCGCGCCGGGCGATGCCCAGCAGCGCGTTCAGGTCGAGCGCCCGCACCCCGAGGGGCTGGCGGTCGTCCGGGTGGCGCAGCATCGCGGTGAGCTTTCCGGTGCGCTGCGCGACGATCAGTTGCTGCGCCTGTTCGGGCGAGACCTCGACCGTGATCGCAGTGAAGTGACGCGCCGCGCTGCCGTCGTCGCCACCGGCACGCACCTGGCGCCCGGTGGCGAGCACGGCGAGATCCTGCATCAGCGTCGCGGTGACTTCCTGCGCGGGCGTTTGCCCCGACGCCGCCGGCGGGCGCACCGAGAACAGCAGGTCGATGCGATCGCCCGGCTGCAACATGCCGGACACCGAGTTCACCTCGTCGACCAGAATCGACATCGCGCGGATGCCCTGGCGGATGCGACTCGAGAAACTGCCGGCGTCAGCGCCCTCGATCGCACCCGCCAGCAGCGGCTCGCCACTGCGCATCGGCTGCCCGAGACGGGCGCCGGCAAAGCGCTCGAAGCGCTCGGGACGGATCGCGCTCCCCGGCAGGAACTCGGCCGGCACCTCGCGCACGGCCATGTTCTCGGGGACGACCCGTTCGCCACGCTCCAGATCACGGCGTGCGACGACCACTTCCACCGTTGCCTGCTTCGGCAGCAATCGCGCCCTCTCGACTTCGAGCCGTTCGGCGATGTAGCCGCGTGCACCGAACACCGCGAGCGCGCCGAAGCCCAGCGCGAACGCGAACAGCACCAGGCTGCGGTGGCGCCGGGTGAACGTCCAGGCGCGCTTCAGCGGAGCAATCGGCAGGTTCATGGCATCGACATCGCGTGAGTGAAGCGTTCGTAGCGATCGCCGAACGCCTCGAACAGGCGCTCGAGCGGGCTGTGCGGGCCGGCGGTGAGCGCCAGCACGAAGAACATCAGCACGATCAGGTATTCGACCATCGACTGACCGATCATCGAACGACGCGCCATCGAACGACGGTGCGACCCGGGGTCTCTCATGGCTGCTCCCTTCTCATGGCCGCGCCTTCATCGCACCACGCGCACGTGGTACAACACGACGGCCGTCCCCTGCGGCTGCGCATGCAGCGTCACCAGCAGTTCGGCTCCGCCCGCCTGGAAGAAGCGCGCGCGGTCGTTGCGCCACTTCAGGTTGCGCGCAGCCTCCGGCGCGCGCATCGGCGCGAATCCGGCACCTCGCAGATGAAGCTCGATGCGCCGTTCCGTCTCGTCGATCGAGTGCGGCAGGCTGCCGATCAACGTGTCGGCCGCGCGCACACCACCCGCCGTGGCATCGCGCGAACCGAGCTGGCGCACGGCCCCGGCCTCGGCAGGCAGCAGCCTCGACAGCCCGGCGTCGCGATCGGCGTCGTCGGACGAACCGTTCCCCCGCGTGCGCCAACGCGTGAACAGTCCTTCCGTGCCACCGCGTACGGAGACGCGCAATTGCAGCGTTTCGTAGCCGCCTTCGATGCGGCGTGACAGCACGTTCCAGGCGCCGCTGTCGGCGCGCAGCACGATCGCGCCTTCGCGCTCGCGCCAGTGGCGCTCGACCCGGGCCAGCGCTTCGGCGGGTTCGAGCCGGCTCGCCACTTCGCTGACTTCCACCGCATGTCCTGCGAGGGCGCCCGCCGGAACGACGATCCGACGTTCGTCGAGCCCGGGCAAGGCGCCATCGGTCCGTGCTGTCGGCGCATGTCCTTCCGGCGCAAGGCCCGCAGCGCCTGCGGCCGCCAGCGGCACCGCGAGCACCAGCCCCGCCACCCGCGGCCCCGAAACCCTGCGTCGCACGGCGCCGGTCGTCATGGTGCGATCCGATCGTCCGGCACGCGGTCGACGTCCACGTGTTGTGGCCTGAACGAACCTGCGCTCGGTTCGAGCCCGGCGAGGCGCATCAGTTCGAGCGTCCAGCGCGTGAGTTGGTAACCCGGCGCGATCTGCGCCTGGTGAGCCGGATCGAGCCGGCTGCCCTGCTCCACCCGAGGCTCGACCCGACCTGCCGCGCTGCCGTACGGTCCCGACGCATTCCACGCATCGAACAGCACTGCAGTGCGCGCCTGCATCGACAGCGGCAGCGAGTCCAGCCGGGCGAGTTGCTCGTTGCCGGCCTCGGACGGCGACACGCGCACGCGCACACGGGCGTCCACCAGCCCACCACTGATCGACAGCCCGAAGCGTGCCGGTCCGGCCAACCGATCGAGCAGGCTCGCCGCACCCGAACCGGTGCGTCCGAGCGCCGTGGAGCGCCCCGCATCGAAGCGCGGCAAGGCCAGCGCCACGTCCACGTCGGCGAAGCGCTCGAGCAGGGGCCGGCCGCGCCGGTCGACCCAGAGCGGATTGCGCTCGGCCGCGGGCGCCGGATCGGTGATCGTGTCGTGGCTCAGCACCTCGCGATCGATGCGCCCGAAATGCCGGCGGCGCACTTCCTCGGTCAGTGCTGCCTGTGAGACGCCATTCGCACAGGCGCCCGGCCTCACCGTGCATTCGAAGGCCAGCGTGCGCGAGGCAGCAATCGTCGCCTGCTGCATCGACTGGAACTTGCCGAGCAGGATCGCGAGCAGCGCCAGCGGCACCAGCACGAGCGCTGCGACCAGGGTTTCGACCAGCGCCTGCCCGCGCTGGCGGCCGGCTTCAGCGCGCATAAGCGATCGCCGCCGCGCGCTGGGCGGCCGTGGGTTCGGCAAGGCGCACCTGCCAGTACGGGTTGTACAGGCTCGCGTACTCGATGCGCTCGGGTGCACCGGGAGGGCGACGAAAGTAGACTTCGCCGACAGCCATCGCCCAGACGCGGTTGCCCGCGAATTTCTCGAACAGGCGCAACCGTCCGGTACCGACGTTCAACGCATTGGCCGTGCGCACCTGCTTGCCTTCGGTGCGCGCCAGCACCACCACCCGCGTCACCGGGAAGCGTTGGTCGGCGAGCGCGGCATAGTCGAGCTCGCGCACGCGCTCGATGCCGCTGTAGCGCTCGAAGCCGGCGTAGCCATTGCCCGTCATTTCCAGCGACGCCAGCCAGGTGGTCCCGGTGTTGTCCCAGGTGTTGTCCCAGGTGTTGCCCGGATCGCCGAGCACGGTGTCCAGTGGCGCGTGGTCGGTGGCCTCGGCCGCGCCCCAGCCCACGGGCAGCCATTCGCGTTGCCGGCAGCCCGAGAACAGCCCGCCGCGACGCCGGTAATCGTGGATCGCACCGGTGTCGACCGCCTGCCAGCGCTCGAGATCGGGCGACATCTGCGTGCCGCCGCGCTTGCGCCACCAGCGAAACCAGCGATCGATGTTCGTGGTGGTGCCGAAGCACGACGACGGCAACAGCAGCAGTCGCTGGTCGTCGCCGCGCGGCCCCTTCACGAAGCGGTCGAGCGAGTCGTTCACCACACCCTGCAGGCGGCGCCGGTCGTCGTCGCTCGCGTAGCGGCGCGTGAAGCGGTCGAACGCGCCGGAATCGCCAAGCGCGAACGCGAAGAAAGCGGGGTCGTTCGCACGCGCCACTTCGTTGGCCACCGCGCCCAGCCCGAACGTGTCGGCGGCCCGTTGCAGGGCCTCCTGGCTGCGCTGCAACAGCGCCTTGTAGCCGATGCCGGGGGCGGCGCGCGCCTCGATCTCGTCGGCAGCGGTGCGCTCGGTGAGCTCGCGCGCCGTGGACGCCACCGATGCGGCCACCGACAGTAGCGGCGCGACCGGCGGCCAGACGGTGGCGAGGATCTGCGCGTTGGTGGCGAAGCGCTCGAAGTACTTCGCCCACGAGGTGAGCGTCACCGCCTGCGCGACCGCGACCTCCTGGGCGACGATCGCGCGATTGGAATACGCGTGGAAGTTCAGCACCCGGGCACGCCAGAGCGCCGCACTGTAGGCCGCCGCGTCGGCGGCATTGTTCAGCCGCTGCTTGGTGGCCGATACCTGCCCGGCGCCGAACATGAAGAACAGGCCGAGCAGTCCGGCGAACAGCAGCACCAGCGCGAGCACCAGTGCCTGGCCGCGCTGCGCGCGCCGCTGGCCGACCGGTTGCATCGTGAGCACCCCGTGTGTCGGGAGAGGGTGGCGCAGCCGCTCGCGTCAGTGGTTGTTCGCATCGTAGTTGTCGAGCCCCTTGCGTGCGTTGGCGTTGGTGGACGCCGTCGTGGCGTTGGTCTGCGCGTTGCCGATCGCGGTGGAAGCCGTCTGCCCCGACACCTCGAGTGCGAGCCCCGCAGTCTGGTTGCGGATCGTCTGTCCGAACAGCGTGTAGACGCCGATCGCGGCCACCGCGATCAGCGCCACGACGATGATGTACTCGGTCATCCCCTGGCCCGCCTGGTACCGCACTGCGCGGGGCAAGGCGCTGCGGGCGCGTGCGTTCATCGAAGGCGTGCGGTCTGCGTTCATGTCGATCTCCTGTGCAAGTGACGAAAGGCGCACGGAGATTTATAGGCGCGAGCGCGCGCCGCGAACATTCGACGCAGTGCCTAGTCGATCGGCCGATCCGCATCGTCCGATCGTGCGCTTGCGCGGCGTGCGAATCCTGCCGCTCGCGCCCGGGATGCCCGAAAAAAAAGGCCGGCGATCGAGTCGCCGGCCCTTCCCGCCCCGACCCGGCCGCGAACCCGCGGCGCCGGCCGGCCGTGCCTCTTTCAGGCGGCCTTCTTCGCCCCCGTCTTCGCGTCGAAGAACTGCGCGTCCTCGGTCGAGCCCTCGAGCGCCGCGGTGGAGGCCTCGCGCTCGACGGTGGTGGTGACCGCGTCGAAGTAGCCGGTGCCGACCTCGCGCTGGTGCTTGACCGCGGTGAAGCCGCGCTCGGCCGCCGCGAACTCGGCTTCCTGCAACTCGACGAACGCGCTCATCTGCCTGCGCGCATAGCCGTGCGCCAGGTTGAACATGCTGTAGTTCAGCGCGTGGAAGCCGGCCAGCGTGATGAACTGGAACTTGTAGCCCATCGCGCCCAGTTCGCGCTGGAACTTCGCGATCGTGTCCTCGTCGAGGTTCTTCTTCCAGTTGAACGACGGCGAGCAGTTGTAGGCGAGCATCTTGCCCGGGAACTGCTTGTGGATCGCGTCGGCGAAGGCGCGCGCGAAGTCCAGATCGGGCGTGCCGGTCTCGCACCAGATGAGATCGGCGTACGGCGCATAGGCCAGCCCGCGCGAGATCGCCTGGTCGAGGCCGTTCTTCGCGCGGAAGAAACCCTCGATGGTGCGCTCGCCGGTGAGGAACGGCTTGTCGTTGTCGTCGACGTCGGAGGTGACCAGATCGGCTGCTTCCGCGTCGGTGCGCGCCAGCAGGATCGTGGGCACGCCGCAGACGTCGGCGGCCAGCCTCGCGGCGACCAGCTTCGCGACGGCCTCGCGCGTGGGCACCAGCACCTTGCCGCCCATGTGGCCGCACTTCTTCACCGACGCAAGCTGGTCTTCGAAGTGAACGCCCGAAGCGCCCGCATCGATCATCGACTTCATCAGCTCGAACGCATTGAGCACGCCGCCGAAGCCGGCTTCCGCGTCGGCCACGATCGGTGCGAAGAAATCGACGTAGCCGGACTCGCCCGGGTTCTTGCCCTCCATCCACTGGATCTGGTCGGCGCGCGTGAGCGTGTTGTTGATCCGGCGCACGACCGCCGGCACCGAGTTGGCCGGATACAGCGACTGGTCGGGATACATCTCGCCGGCCAGGTTCGCATCACCCGCCACTTGCCAGCCCGACAGGTAGATTGCCTTCAGTCCGGCCTTGACCTGCTGCATCGCCTGGTTGCCCGTGAGCGCACCCAGCGAGTTCACGAACGGCTCTTCGTTGAGCAGCTTCCACAGCTTCTCCGAGCCCCGTTTGGCCAGCGTGTACTCGACCGGCAGCGAGCCGCGCAGGCGCACGACGTCCTCAGCGGTGTAGCCGCGCTGGATGCCGCGCCAGCGCGGGCTTTCCGACCATTCCTTCTGCAGCTTCTGTGCTTCGAGTTCACGGGATGACATGGAGAGGCTCCTCGAGCGTCGGGTGTGTTGGAAACGGGCGCGTGCGTGTGCAACGGCGAAGGCAGTGCCACGCATGCATGTACGCCAGATTACCGAAAACGTGCGGCAGCGCAACAGGTAATTCGCAAAAATCGCACAAGACCTTTTCGGGCTTCACATCAATGGCTTGTCGCGTGTATTCCACCAGACGGGATATCAGATATCGCCATGAAAAATACCGATGGTGCGTTGCGGCGCGTCAATTTCTTATCGTGGGAAGATATTTTCAGCCGCAAAAACCCGCCGCCCGGCACGCCGCCGACCATCGAGACGGACACTGGCCACGAACCGGCAGCCGACACGGGTCGTCGAGCCCGATCGTCGAGGCCGGTGGTCGAAGCCGGGATGGCGACGCACCGATGTCGACGCAGCGATTGACAATCCTCCCGCCGTGAATGAACATTCATTCAGTCAACGATTCACCCGGATCCCCGCCGCTTCGAGGACTCCGCAGTCCGTCACAAAGGAATACACGATGAAGCTCAACGACAGCATTGCGATCGTCACCGGCGCCGCCTCGGGCATCGGCCTGGCCACCGCGCAGGCGCTGGCACAGGCCGGCGCCACCGTGGTGCTCGGCGACATCGCCGACGACAAGGGCGAACAGGCCGCGACGGCGCTGCGCGCTGCCGGCCTGCGCGCCGACTACCTGCGCTGCGACGTCACCGACGCGGCCTCGGTGAACGCGTTTCGCGACGCGGTGCTGGCGCGTCACGGCCGGGTCGACATCGTGGCCAACGTCGCCGGCTGGGGGAAGATCCAGCCCTTCCTCGAGAACGACGATGCCTTCATCGAGCGCGTAGTCGACCTGAACTTCATGGGCACGCTGCGCGTGGTGCGCGCGTTCCTGCCGGGAATGGTCGAGCGCAAGCGCGGCAGGATCGTCAACGTCTCGAGCGACGCCGGCCGCGTCGGCAGCACCGGCGAGACGGTGTACTCCGGCGCCAAGGGCGGCGTGATCGCCTTCACCAAGGGGCTGGCGCGCGAGATGGCCCGACACAACATCACTGCCAACTGCGTGTGCCCGGGTCCCACCGACACGCCGCTGTTGCAGGCGGTGCCCGAGAAGCACCGCGAAGCCTTCCTGCGCGCGATCCCGATGCGCCGCTTCGCGCAACCGTCGGACATCGCCGACGCGGTCACTTTCTTCGCCAGCTCACGCTCGGACTACGTCACCGGGCAAGTCCTCAGTGTCAGCGGCGGCCTGAGCATGGTAGGTTGACGCGCCGCTACAATCTTCCGGCCGCACGCACGAACGGCCCCACAACCGGACCCACGAGAGGAGACACACATGACGAACGCATCCCGACGCAGCGCGCTCCAGGCGGGCGCGGCACTCGGCCTGGGCCTGGCCGGCCTTCCCCGCGTCGCTACCGCGCAGGAGCCGGTCAAGCTGCGCATGTCGCACTTCCTCTCGCCGATGGCGCCGGCACAGACGAAGCTCTTCCAGCCGTGGGCCGACCGCGTCGAAAAGGACTCCGGCGGCCGCATCAAGTGCGAGATCTATCCGGCGATGCAGCTCGGCGGCAAGCCCCCGCAGCTGTACGATCAGGTGCGCACCGGCGTGGCCGACATCGTCTGGACGGTGCCCGGTTACACGCCCGGACGCTTCCCGCTGTCGGCGGTGTTCGAGCTGCCGTTCGTGGTGGGCTCGAGCGCGTCGGCCACCGCGCAGGCAATCTGGGAGTTCTACAAGGCGCACATGCGCGACGAGTACAAGGACGTGCATCCGCTGCTGCTGCACTGCCACGCGCCGGGCCTCGTCCACATGAAGGACAAGCTGGTCACGCGCATGGAAGACCTGCAGGGCAAGAAGATCCGCCTGCCCACCAAGCCGGTGGGCGACGCACTCAAGCTGATGGGCGCCACACCGGTGGGCATGCCGCTGCCCGAGGCCTACGAGGCGCTGTCGCGCGGCGTGGCCGACGGCGTGACGGTGCCGTGGGAAGTGATGAAGCCACAGCGCCTGAACGAGCTGGTGAAGTTCCACACCGAAACGGGCCTGTACACCAACGTGTTCCTGATGGCGATGAACAGGCAGAAGTACGACGGCCTGCCGCCGGACCTGAAGGCAGTCATCGACAAGAACTCGGGCGACAACTTCATCAAGGAGATCGGCAAGGCCTGGGACGACGCCGAGTTGCCGGGCCTGCAGCAGGCGAAGGAACTCGGCCACACGATTACCAAGCTCGCCCCCGAAGAGAAGGCGCGCTGGAAGAAGACCACGCAGCCGGTGGTCGACGCGTGGATTGCCGGCACACCGAACGGCAAGGCGCTTCACGACGAAGCGGTGGCGCTGATCGCGAAGTTCGACAAATGAGCGAAGGCGGCAGCCGCGCCGGCGAAACCGGTGCGGCGGCCCGTCCGGGGCTCGAACGCGCGCTCGAGCGCGCCTGTACCTGGCTGGCCATTGCCGGCGGCGCGGTGATGCTCGCGTTCACCGCGGTGTCGGTCTTCAGCATCCTGAGCCGCACCTTCTTCGGCTCGCCGCTGGTGGGCGACTTCGAACTGACCGAGCGCGGCACCGCGATCGCGGTGTTCGCGATGCTGCCCTACTGCCACCTGCGCGGCGGCAACGTCGTGGTCGACATGTTCGTCGGCATGTTCCCGCAGGCGCTGCGTCGCGCGCTGGCGGTGCTCAGCGACCTGCTGTTCGCAATCGTCGCGGCTCTGATGACCTGGCGGCTGGCGCTGGGCGGCATCAACCAGCGCGACTTCCACGACATGTCGATGATGCTGCAGATCCCCACCTGGTGGATGTTCGTGCCGATCGTCGCGTCGATGGCGCTGCTCACGCTGGTGTGCATGGCACGCGTGGCCCGCGGCGGAAGGGAGTTCCGATGAGCGGGATGGAGGTCTCGCTGCTGATGTTCGTCGTGCTGATCGGACTGCTGATGATCGGCGTGAACGTCGGACTGTCGCTGCTGCTGGTAGGCGGCCTCGGCTACATCCGGGTGTCGGGCCTCGAACCGATGCTCAACTACATGAACTCGGCGCCGTACTTCCAGACGGCCACCTATTCGCTGTCGGTGATTCCGCTGTTCGTGCTGATGGGCGCGTTCGCCACGGCGTCCGGGCTTTCCACCGGGATCTTCAATGCCGCGGCCGCCTGGCTCGGGCACCGGCGCGGCGGCGTGGCGATGGCGGCCATCGGCGCCTGCGCGGCATTCGGCTCGATCTGCGGTTCGTCGCTGGCCACTGCGGCCACGATGGCGCACGTCTCGCTGCCCGAGATGAAGCGGCTGAACTACTCCGGCAGGCTGGCCACCGGATCGCTGGCCGCCGGCGGCACGCTGGGCATCCTGATCCCGCCGTCGGTGGTGCTGGTCATCTACGCGATCCTCACCGAGCAATCGATCGGCAAGCTGTTCGTCGCGGCGATGGTGCCGGGGGTCCTCGCCGCGCTCGGCTACATGATCGCCATCGCGATCATGGTGCGCATCGACCCCGAGGCCGGACCGGCCGGACCCAAGGCGACGCTCGCACAGAAATTCCGCACCCTGTTCGAGCTGCTGCCGGTGATCATCGTCTTCGTGGTGATGATGGGTGGCATGTATGGCGGCTTCTTCACGCCCACCGAAGGTGCAGCGGTGGGCACGGCGGCAACCGGCGTGATCGCATACGTGCGCGGCGGCATGCGCCTGAAGGGGCTCGTCGAGTGCCTGCTCTCCACGGCGAAGCTCACCGGGATGATCTTCCTCATCCTGATCGGCGCCGACCTGTTCAACGCCTTCCTCGCGATCACGCAGATGCCCACGCAGGCGGCCACCGCGATCGCCCACAGCGGTTACGCGCCGATGACGGTGCTCGCACTGATCCTGCTGATGTACCTGGCGCTCGGCTGCGTAATGGACTCGATGTCGATGATCCTGATCACGATTCCGGTGCTGTTCCCGATCGTGATGAAACTCGACTTCGGGCTCACGCCCGAGCACGCCGCGATCTGGTTCGGCATCCTGGTGCTGATCACGGTCGAGGTCGGGCTGATCACGCCGCCGTTCGGCCTGAACGTGTTCGTGATCAATTCGCTCGCGCCCGAAGTGCCGATGGCCGAGTCGTTCCGGGGCGTCATGCCATTCCTGGCGAGCGACTTCATCCGGGTGCTGATCCTGATCGCATTCCCGGTGATCACGCTGGGCGTGCTGCAACTGTCGGGATAGCCGTCAGGGCGCGACGTCCGGGTCGTCGTCGAGCAGTTGCGCGCTGGTGGTCGCGGGCAACGACTGCACGTCGCGCAGCCGGCGCTCGATCGCCCGCGTGCGCACCGCAGCCGAGCCCAGCGTGCTGCTCGCGCGGTCGATCTGCTCCTTGGTCTTCGCGAGCACGTCGCCGAACTTGCCGAACTCGGTCTTGACGGCCCCCAGCAGCTGCCAGACCTCGCTCGAACGCTTCTCCACCGCCAGCGTGCGAAAGCCCATCTGCAGGCTCGACAGGATCGCAGCGAGCGTGCTCGGACCCGCGACCACCACGCGCCAGCTGCGCTGCAACTCGTCCATCAGGCCCGGGCGGCGCACCACTTCGGCGTACAGGCCCTCGGTCGGCAGGAACATCAGCGCGAAGTCGGTGGTGTCGGGTGGCGCGACGTACTTCATGCGGATGGTCTTCGCCTCGAGCCGCAGCCGCTGCTCGAGCTGGCGCGCGGCCGATTCGGCCGCCACCGGATCGGCCTTCTCCTGCGCGATCACCAGGCGCTCGTAGTCCTCGCGCGGAAACTTCGCGTCGATCGGCAGCCACACCGGGGCCTCGTCGCCGCGTCCGGGAAGGCGGATCGCGAACTCGACGCGCTCGTTCGAGCCGGGTACCGGCGCGACGTTGGCCGCGTATTGCTCGGGCACCAGCAACTGCTCGAGCAGCGACGCGAGCTGCACCTCGCCCCAGGTGCCGCGCGTCTTCACGTTGGTCAGCACGCGCTTGAGGTCGCCGACATCGGAGGCCAGCGCCTGCATTTCACCCAGGCCCTTGTGCACCTGCTCCAGGCGCTCGGACACCTGCTTGAACGACGCCCCCAGCCGTTGCTCGAGCGTCGCGTGCAATTTCTCGTCGACGGTGCGGCGCATCTCCTCGAGCCTGACCGCGTTGTCACCCTGCAATTCGCGCAGCCGCCGCTCGAGTGTTTCGCGCAGCGCCTCGAGGCGCAACTCGGTGCCGGCGCGCAACGCCTCGAGCCGCTGCTCGTTGCTCTCGCGCAGTGCGCCCAGACGCTGCTCGTTGGCTTCGGTGAGTCGGGCGAGCTGCAGCGCGAAGGCGTCGATCTGGTTGTTCTGCACGCCGGCAATGGTGCCCATCTGGTGGGTCAGGTTGCGGCCCAGCTCGGCCAGCGAGGCGCCGAGCTCGGTGCGGTTCTCGCGCGCCTGGGAGGCGGTTTCGTCGCGCAGGTCGCGCTGCTGCTGCAGTTGCGCCTGGTTCAGCCGCGCCAGCTCGTCGAGCGCGGGCGCCAGGTCGGGCGCGCGCCGCAGCGCGAGCGCCACCAGCAGCAGCACCGCCACCACCGCCAGCACCACCGCGGCGATCGGCAGGACATCGTTCACGGACAAGGTCGGCACGTTCGGTCAGGCTTGTCGAAAAACGCCATATCCGCGAGCATACTTGGGAGTCGGTCGGCTCCAAAACGCGGCATGTCCGTCAGGAGGCCCTCATGAAAATTCACGCTCTGGCACCCCTAGTCCTGTTTGCGGCAACCCTGGCCGCCGCCCCTGCCAGCGCCGTGGCGAGCCCGGCCGCGGGCGACGCTGCACACCCGGCCGCGGGCGAGGCCACCGTGTTCCGCTGCGCCACCCGCGACGGTCGCATCGTGTTCTCCGACGAACCGTGCACCGGCGCCAGCAGCGTGCAGGTGTGGAAGCCCAAGGTCGTCGCCTCGGGCATCGAACGCACCGGCGGGCCGGCGGGCGCACCGGCTCCGGCGCGCGCCACCGAAGCGCCGCGCCACGACCCGTTCGTCGATTGCCAGCGCCGTGGCGGTCACTACGAACTGGCCGCGCGCATCTGCCGGCTGCCCGAAGACGCGGCGCAGCAGATGTTCCGCAAGCCGTAGCGCAGGGGCCGCGCCCGCCTGCGAATCCAGCGGGCATCGATCGGACGTCGATCAGGCGTTGCGCAGCGTCGCCAGTGGTGGCACACGCAGCACGCTGCGCAGGCTGAGCCACCCGGCGAGCAGCGCGAGCGCCGCGCCGATCGCGGCGCCAGCCGCCAGCACCCACCAGCGCGGCTGGTAGTCGAAGCGGAACAACTGATCGGCCAGCACCCAGCCGATCGCGATCGATCCGGCCGCCGCCAGCACCCCGGCCAGTGCGCCGCTGAACGCCAGTTCGATCAGCTGCGCCGAGGCCAGCTGCCGGCCCGATGCGCCCAGCGCGCGCATCAGGCCCGCTTCGCGCACGCGCTCGTCACGCGAACTGGCGAGCGCCCCCCAGAGCACGACAACGCCGGCGGCGAGCGCGAGCACGAACAGCACCTGCACCGCGTGGATCACCTGGTCGAGCATCGTCTGCACCTGCCGCAGCAGATTGCTGGTGTCGAAGACGGTGAGGTTCGGAAAGCGTCGCACCAGTTCGCGATCGAGATCCGGCGACGACGCAGGCTGGTGATACGCGGTGATCATCGTCCGCGGGTGACTGGCGAGCGCCGCCGGCGCCAGGATCATGAAGAAATTGACCTTCATCGAATCCCAGGCCACCTTGCGCACGCTGGTCAGGCGCACCGTGACGAGCTCGCCGGCGATGTCGAAGCCGAGCGCGTCGCCGACCGCCAGGCCAAGCGTCTTCACGATGCCCTGCTCGGCGGACACCTCGTTCGCACCGCGCGCGAACCAGTGGCCCTCGACAATCGTGTTGTGCGCCGGCAGCGCGTCGGCATACGACAGGTTGAACTCGCGATCGACGAGCCGCTGCGCACGATCGCCGTCGAAGTCCTCCGGACGCACCGGCCGGCCATTCACCGTCACCAGACGGCCGCGCACCATCGGGTAGAGGTCGGGCGCACGCACGCCGGCCATCCCGAGCGCTGCCTGCACCTCGGCCGCCTGCCGCGGCTGGATGTTGACCACGAAGCGATTGGGCGCGTCCGGCGGGCTCGCACGCCGCCAGCCGTCGATCAGGTCGGTGCGCGTCACCGTCAGCAGCAGCAGTGCCATCAGCCCCACCGACAGCGCCACCGTCTGCGTCACCGTCATCGCCTGGCGCCGCGACCACGACGCGAAGGCGAGCCGCAGCGCCGGGCTGCCGGTCACGACGCCGGCGTGACGCAACGGGTCGAGCGCGCGGATCGCTGCGAACGCGACTCCGACGACGACCAGTGCGCCCAGCGCGAAGCCACCCATCGCCACCAGTGCGAGCCGGGGATCGCGCGCGAACCAGAACAGCAGGGCGCAGAACGCCGCCGCCGCGAGCACGATCGCGATCCAGGCCGACGCGGGCGCGGCGGCCAGTTCACGGCGCAGCACCCGCAGCGGCGGCACGCCCGCCAGGCGCAGGAAGGGCCAGGCGCCGAAGCCCGCCATCAGCACCAGCGCGGCGATCAACGCCTGCGCCGCGGGCAGCCCGCTGGCGGCGGGCAGCGGCACTTCGATCAGCGGGGCGATCGCCGCGACCAGCCCGAAGTGCACGGCCCAGCCCAGCGCCACGCCCGGCACCGCACCGGCCAACGCCACCCACAGCAGTTCCATGCCGAGCAGGCCGAGCAGGCGCCGCTGCCCCAGGCCCAGGGCCTTCATCACTGCGCAGCCGTCCAGGTGTCGTTCGGCGAAGCGACGCGCGGCCAGCCCGATGGCCACCGCAGCGATCAGCACCGACAGCAGCGCCACCAGCGACAGGAACAGGCTCGCGCGATCGAGCGTGGCGCGCAGCTCCGGGCGGCCGCTGTCCAGCGACTCGATGCGCTGGCCACGCGCCAGCCGTGGCTGCGCCCATTGCGCGAACCCGGCCACCGCCTGCGGCTCGCCGGCGAGCATCAGCTGCCAGCGCACCCGGCTCGCGGGTTGCACCAGGTGCGTGGCCGGCAAGTCGTCGAGCGAGAACATCGCGCGCGGGGCGAAATTCACGAAGCCGGTGCCGCGATCGGGCTCCAGCGTGATGAGATGCGTGACACGAAAGCCCACGTCGCCGAAATGCACCGTGCCGCCGTGCTCGACGCCCAGTGCCCTCGCCAGTTGCGGATCGAGCCAGACCTCGCCGCGCGCCGGCGCGCCTGCCGTTGGTGCGTCGACCGGCCCCGCCGGATCCTGCGCGAATGCGCCGTTCGTCGATGGCGGCACGCCCGGCTCGTTGCGCTCATCGGGCGGCGCAGCCCGGGCGAGGCGCACCTGACCGCGCAACGGATAACCATCGCTGACCGCCTTCACCGAGGCCAGCTGCGGCATGCCGCCCGCGAGCGCCATGCTCGGGAACACCACGGTGCGCGCCACCCGCAGCCCGCGGCGCGCAGCTTCCGCGGCGATGGACGCCTCGGGCGGGGCATCGGAGCCGATGACCAGGTCGGCGCCCAGCAACTGCGCCGCCTCCTGTTCGAGCGCACCGCGCATCCGGTCGACGAAGAAGCCGACGCTGGCGATCGCGCCCACTGCCACCACCAGCGCGAGCAGCAGCAGGCGCAATTCGCCCGCGCGCCAGTCGCGCCGCGTCAGGCGCAGCGAAAGCAGCAGGTCGTGCATCGCGGGAATCAGAGTCTGAAGGGACTGAAGTCGGTGTTCCGATCGTACCAGTCCTCGCGCTCGGCCCGCTTCAGGAAGCCGACCACCTTGTAGGTCACCGGCGTGAACGCCACTTCGACCAGCGTCTTGGCGATCCACTGCGAGACCATCAGCTGGACAACGAGTTCGTTGGGAATGATGCCGCTGTTCCAGAACGCCAGCGGATAGAACAGCATCGAGTCGATGCCCTCGCCGACGATCGTCGAACCGATGGTGCGCGCCCACAGGTGGCGGCCCGCGGTCATCAGCTTCATCCGCGCGAGCACGAACGAGTTGGCGAACTCGCCGCAGAAGTAGGCAACGAGCGAGGCGAGCACGACGCGCCAGGCGTTGCCGAACGCCGTCTGGTAGGCAGACTGGTGCGGCCAGCCGGGTGCGGGCGGCAACTGCACCACCGCCCAGGCCATGAACGCCGCGAAGCCCATCGCCCCGAAGCCGGCCCAGATCACGCGCCGCGCCTTCGCGTAGCCGTAGACCTCGGTGAGGATGTCGCCGAAGATGTACGAGAGCGGAAAGAACAGCACGGCGGCGCCGAAGGTGACGGTGCCCGCCAGCGGCAGCTGCATCTGCACGGCCTTGCCCGGACCGAGCAGGTTCGAGCAGACGTAGACGGTGACGAAACCCGCCATCAGCAACTCGTAATAGCGGTAACTGCGCAGCGGCGCGCCGCCGGGCCGAGGTTTTTTATTCATGGTTGAACCCCGAACATGAAGCGCGGAGCATAGCCCAGCGGGGCGACGGCCATCACTCGCGCGGCAGGATCACCACCTTGCCCTTGACGCGGCGCTCCATCACGTCGCGCAGCGCCTGTGCCGCCTGCGCAAGCGGGTAGCTCCTGGTGATCGGCGGGCGCACCTTCTTCGACAGGTAGAGCTCGAACAGCTCGCGCAGGTGCGCGCGCGTGCGCGCCGGGTCGCGCTGCACGAAGGCGCCCCAGAACGCGCCGACCAGCGACGCCGTCTTCAGCAGCGGCAGGTTCAGCGCCAGCTTCGGGATCTCGCCGGCGGCGAAGCCGATCACCAGGTGCCTGCCCTCCCAGGCGATCGAGCGGAACGCCTGCTCGGTGTACGCGCCGCCGACCGGGTCGTAGATCACGTCCGGGCCCTTGCCACCGGTGAGCGCCGCGATACGTTCGCGCAGGTCGTCGCGGCTGTAATCGATCGTCCCGTCGGCGCCGTGCTCGCGGCACAGTGCGAGCTTGTCTTCGCTCGAGGCCGCGGCAATCACGCGCGCGCCCAGCGCCTTGCCGATCTGCACCGCCGCGATGCCCACACCGCCCGCGGCGCCGAGCACCAGCAGCGTCTCGCCGGGCGCGAGCCGCGCGCGGTCCTTCAACGCAAACAGGCCCGTGCCGTACGCCAGCACGTAGGCCGATGCGGCCGGAAACCCCATTCCGTCGGGAATCGGCACCACGCGCGCCGCGTCGGCCACCAGCGCCTGCGCATAGCCGCCGTACAGCCCGTTCGCGATCACCCGATCGCCCGGTTTCCAGGGTTTTGCGCCCTCTCCCACCGTGCGCACGATGCCCGCCACTTCAGCCCCCGGCGAGAACGGCAGGGGTGGCTGCAGCTGGTATTTCTTCTGGATGATCAGTGCGTCGGGAAAATTCACGCCCGCCGCGTGCACCTCGATCAGCACCTGGCCTGGCCCGGGCACCGGCATCGGCCGTTCTTCGATCACCAGCGACTCGGGCGGCCCCCACGCCTTGCACAACACGGCCTTCATGCGACAGCTCCCTGCAGATCGCCGAAGGATAGCGGCTCAGCGCCGCGTCGTGATCTCCAGACCGGCTGACTGCCCGGCGCCGGATGCGTCGAAAGCCAGCACGCCGCCGCCGGTGGCAGCGTCCAGGCCATCGGCGTGCAGTGTGTAGGACCCGGCGCCCGCTCCCGAAGTGTAGGCCAGGGGACCCGCCGCGAATCGCGCCACCCGGGCCGCATCGACGGGGAGCGTCAACGTGAAGGCACCCGTGTCGAGGGGCGTCATCGTGCTCGCGACCTCGACGACCACCGCGCCCGCGACACCGGCAGCAGCGTCGATCTGCTGCAGCGCTCGCACCCGTGCATCCCTGCCGGCGGCCGGATCGGCCGGAACGATCCGACCCGATGCCGCACGCAGCGTGCGCGCCGCTTCCAGGGCGCCCAGCGCGATCGGTCCGATGGTCGCGCCAGCGGTGACGTCCACGCCCGTCAGCACCACCGTGCGATAACCGGTCCTGGCGACCACCAGCCGATAATCGCGACCTGGCGGCACCGGATCGAGCACCCAGCGGCGCCGCTCGACCACGGTCGAACGCTTCACCACCACCGCACCGGTCGACAGGTCGAGCGTCTGCAGCGACACCGTCGCACCGTCGGCGGAATCGTCGTCGAACGCGCCCGTCACGGCGCCGCTGGCCGGCAGGCCATCGCTGACCGTGGGAATGACCGCGATCGACGGCTTGAGCAGCGCCAGCGGGTCGGCCTTGCTGACGTCCGACGAACCCACCACGACGGGTTTGCTCACGCGCCTGACACCGCTGTCGACGACAGGCCCCGGCGCGGGCGCGATCGCACTGCCCACCGCCGCGGATCCCTGGGGTGCCGGCTCCGACGGCAGGATACCCGGTGCGCTGTCCGACAGGACCACCGAGCGCGCCGCGTCGAAGTCGAGGGTCAGTTCCACCGTCTCCCCGGCGCCGATGTGGAACGGATGAGGCAGTTCCAGGCCATCGCGCAGGTTGGCCGGCATACCCATCGCGATCTCCGCGCCGGGAGCGCTGGACAGCACGATCGTGTGGTCGGCAGGCCCTCGGCCCAGCACCAACCGCAGCCGCGCATAGCTGCCTGTGGCGAGTTGCAGGTCGCCGAGCCCCACCGTCACACCATTGCGCAGACCCAGCAGGTCGATCTTGCGGGGCGGATCGAGCACGATCTCCGACCAACCGGAGCGCGGGTCGGCACCGGCCCGCAGCACACCGATCCTCTCGATGGTGACGTAGACCCTTGCCAGCCCGGCCCCGGCCGGCGCATCGGTAAGCTTCACACTCAACGTGCCCGTGCCGGAGGGTGCGGCCGCGCCGACGACCCCA
The DNA here is from genome assembly GCA_021463505.1 of Burkholderiaceae bacterium. Classification (GTDB taxonomy): domain Bacteria; phylum Pseudomonadota; class Gammaproteobacteria; order Burkholderiales; family Burkholderiaceae_E; genus Zeimonas. The sequence continues at coordinate 18,021 of JAJTYR010000056.1, forward strand.
CCGCCGCCGCCATCGCCGCTGCAAGCCCCCAGTGCCAGCAAGGCGAGCATCAAGACACGCCTGCGCAGTGAACCGTGCATCCCGGAGACCCCCCCTGTTCGCGAAGATCGCCGTCGAGATGGACGGGCGTGCCGCCGGCCCGTCGATCAGCGACCGATACAAGGGATCTTGTCACGGATGCACGCGTGACCCGGGTGCTGCCGCTGACATTGTCCGACAGCAGGCCGGTGTTGGGCGACGAATGGCGCCCTCGTCACGCCTGCGCGAGCCGCAGGATCCGGCTGGGGCAGCCGGGTACGCACCGACTATACTGGCAGCGCCTTCCGGAAGCGTGGCCGAGCGGTTTAAGGCACTGGTCTTGAAAACCAGCAACGGGCAACCGTTCGTGAGTTCGAATCTCACCGCTTCCGCCAGAGACCTCCCACAGCGCCGGATTCAACCGACCCTGTATCGGATCAGATCGACTGTCGTCGATATCAAGTCATTAATCAATAAATCAATGCAACATATTGATAATACATTGATTTTACTGCCCGAATCCGTATCGGCTCGAATTCCGAGATAACACTTTAACTATATTCATTATCCTGCTGTTTTATTTATATTTTTCAGTTTTTTCAAATGCCGGCCAAGGCCAGACACCCGAGAACAGCCGATCGAGCCAGAAAACGCCAATCTGCGTCTTCACGTCGCTCAACCGCCCGGCGCGCAGTTCGTCCATCATCCAGCCCAGCGTGACGATTTCGATCTCGAGGAATTCGCCGTCGTCGAGCGCCTGTCCGGTGTGCACCAGGTCGCGGCACAGGAACAGGTCGATCGCTTCGTCGGAAAAACCGATCGCGGTGTGCAGACGCGTGAGGAACGCCCACTCGCTGGCCCGATAGCCGGTCTCCTCGACCAGTTCGCGCCGCGCGGTCTGCAGCGCGCTCTCCCCCGGGTCGAGCTTGCCGGCGGGCACTTCGACGAAGGTGACCCCCACGGGGTAGCGAAACTGGCGCTCGACCAGGATGCGTTCGTCCGGAAAGATCGGCAGCATCGCCGCCGCACCCGGATGGACGACGAACTCGCGGCTCGTCGGCCGGCCGTCCGGCAGTCGTACGCGGTCGCGGCGCACCTCGAGGAAGCCGCCCTTGAAGACGACCTCGGAATCGATGCGGGTTTCGCGCAGGTCTTTCGCCACGGCGAATCGGACCAGGGCCTGTTCACACTACGATCGTCCCCGCGCCGGGGCCTGCCGGGCCGCCAAACGAGG
>JAJTYR010000057.1 GCA_021463505.1 Burkholderiaceae bacterium
CCGCCACCGCAATGCCGCGCGCGCGCGCGAGTGCGTGCAAGCGCGCCGACTCGCCACGCTCGATCGACAGACCCGGGCTCCAGGCAACCAGGTCGACACCGTCGAGCCAGTGCTCGCTCCACGCGGGCCCGGTCGCATACTCGATCGCGCCCGCCGCGCTGCGCAGCGCCTGCAGTTGCGGCAGATCGGCGCCATCGGCGCTGCGTGTGTCGACCACGCGCACGCGCGCGCCCTGGCGTGCGCTCCAGCGCGCCATGGCGACACCCGAATCGCCGAGGCCGAGCACGAGCACCTGCCGGCCCTTCAGGTCGAACAGGTGCAATTGCGCGGTGTCGAAGGCCGGGCTCATCGCAGCTTCAGCGTGGACAGACCGAACAGCACCAGCATCATCGTGACGATCCAGAAACGCACGACGACCTGGCTCTCCTTGACGCCGCCGACTTCGAAGTGGTGGTGCAGCGGTGCCATCCGGAAGATGCGCCGGCCCTCGCCGAAGCGCCGCTTCGTGTACTTGAAGTAGCCGACCTGGATCATCACCGACAGCGTCTCGACGACGAACACGCCACCCATGATGAACAGCACGATCTCCTGACGCACGATCACCGCGATGGTGCCGAGCGCGGCCCCGAGCGCCAGCGCGCCGACGTCGCCCATGAACACCTGCGCGGGGTACGCGTTGTACCAGAGGAACGCCAGGCCGGCCCCGGCGATCGCCGCGCAGAAGACGGTGAGTTCGCCCGCGCCCGGAATGTGCGGAATCAGCAGGTACCGGGCGAACACGGCATTGCCCGCCGCGTACGCGAAGATGCCCAGCGCCGAACCCACCAGCACCGCCGGCATGATCGCCAGCCCGTCGGCGCCGTCGGTGAGGTTCACCGCGTTGCTCGAGCCCACGATCACCAGGTAAGTGAGCACGATGAAGCCCAGCACCCCGAGCGGATAGGCCACCTGCTTGAAGAACGGCACGATCAGGTCGGCCTGCGCCGGCAGGCCGGTGCGAAAACCGCCGAGCACCCAGTCGGTGAACAACAGCCAGGCCTGCTCGTTGGACTGCGCGGGCACGGCGAAGGCGAGGGCGATCGCGGCGACCAGTCCGATCGCCGACTGCCAGAGGTACTTCTCGCGTGCCGACATCCCCTTCGGATCGCGATGCACGACTTTGCGGTAGTCGTCGATCCAGCCGATCCAGCCGAAGCCGAGCGTGACCAGCAGCACGATCCAGACGAAGCGGTTCGACAGGTCGGCCCAGAGCAGCGTGGCAGTACCGATCGAGATCAGCAGCAGCGCGCCGCCCATGGTCGGCGTGCCGGTTTTCGCCAGGTGAGTCCGGGGGCCGTCGCTGCGCACCGCCTGGCCGATCTTCATCGCCGTCAGCTTGCGGATCAGCGACGGACCGAACAGCAGGCCGATCGCCAGCGCGGTGAGCGTGGCGAGCACTGCGCGCAGCGTGATGTAGCTGAACACCGAGAACGCGCGGACGTCCCTGGCCAGCCATTGCGCCAGTTCGAGCAGCATCAGTGCTGCTCCTGCGACGACGTTGCGCCCAGCGCCGCCACCGCCCGCTCCATCTTCATGAAGCGCGAACCCTTGACCAGTACCGTCACCCCGGGCTCGCACAGCCCGCGCGCGCGCTCCACCAGCGCCTCGAGCGCGTCGAAGTGCTCGCCGCCCGCGCCGAAGGAAACGACGCTGTCACGCGTGGCAGTGCCCAGCGCGAGCAGGTGTGTGATGCCGCGTTCGCGCGCCCAGGCGCCGACCTCTCGGTGGTACAGCGCACCGTGCGCGCCGATTTCACCCATGTCGCCCAGCACCAGCACCCGGCGCCCGTCGCAGGCCGCCAGCGCGTCGATCGCCGCGCGCACCGAGTCGGGGTTCGCGTTGTAGCTGTCGTCGATCAGCGTCGCACCGTGGGCCCCGCGCAGCCGGGCCAGCCTTCCAGGCGGCGGGCGCGAGCGTGCCAGTCCCGCGGCAATCGCCTGCGCGCCGATGCCCAGCGCGTGTGCACAGGCCGCCGCCGCCAGTGCATTGCGCACGTTGTGCGCGCCGTCGATCGCCAGCCGGACCTGGACGCGCTCGCCGGCGAGTTCGAGCGCGAACTCGTCCGGGCGTGCATCGGGCGCCGCGCGCACCACGTAGCGCGCGGCAACGCCTGCATCGAGGCCGAACTCCACGCGTGTGCGGCCCGCCGCGAGCTCGCGCCACAGCGGTGCCTGCGAGTCGTCGCCGGGGAAGACGGCGACGCCGTCGTCGTCCAGTGCCGCGATCGAGGCGCCGTTCTCGCGCGCCGAGCCCTCGACGCCGTCGAGGAACTCCTGGTGCTCGCGCTGCGCGTTGTTCACCAGCGCCACGGTCGGGCACGCCACCGACGCCAGCCACGCGATCTCGCCGGGGTGGTTGGTGCCGATCTCGATCACCGCCGCGCGATGCTCGCCGCGCAGCCGCAACAGCGTCAGCGGCACCCCTACGTCGTTGTTCAGGTTGCCGCGGGTGGCCAGGCGGTGCGTCTCGCCGAAGTGCCCGGCGAGGATCGCCGAGACCATCTCCTTGACCGTCGTCTTGCCGTTGGCGCCCGCCACCGTGATCAGCGGCAGCTCGAAGCGGCGCCGCCAGCCCCGCGCGATCTCGCCGAGCGCGCGCCGGCTGTCGGCGACGCGCAGCGCCGGCACGCGGATGCCGGGCATCCAGCGCTCGAAGACGACCGCCGCCGCGCCACTCGCCTGCGCCCTGCCCAGGAACTCGTGCGCGTCGAAACGCTCGCCGCGCAAGGCGACGAACAGGTCGCCGGATCTGATGCTGCGCGTGTCGGTGGATACGCCGCCGACGCGAACGCCCCCGTCACCGTACAGGCAACCCGCCGAGAGCCAGCCGAGTGCCTGGCGCAACTCAAACACGCACTTGCTCCAGGCGCTGCCGCAGGCAGCGACGGGCCACCTCGACGTCGGAGAACGGCAGCCGCCGGCCCTCGATCTCCTGCCAGGTCTCGTGGCCCTTGCCGGCGATCAGGATCACGTCGTCCGCACCGGCACTGCCGAGTACGCCGCGGATCGCCGCCTCGCGGTCGAGCTCGGTGAGCCAGGGCTCGCGTGTGAATCCGGCGCGGATGTCCGAGGCGATGCGGAACGGCGTTTCGCTGCGCGGGTTGTCGCTGGTGACGACGACGCGGTCGGCCAGGCGCTCGGCAACCATGCCCATGATCGGACGCTTGCCCGCGTCGCGGTCGCCGCCGGCGCCGAACACGCACCACAGCACGCCGCCGCGCGCATCGGCGATCGGCCGCAGCGCCTGCAGCACGACCAGCAGCGCATCGGGCGAGTGCGCGTAATCGACCACCACCAGCGGGCCGCCGTCGACGCGCACCTGCTCCATGCGCCCGGGCAGCGACCTCAGACCCTCGAGGCGCTGCATGACGTCGTCGAAACTGTCGCCGAGGCTGAGCCAGGTTGCGGCGACTGCCATCGCATTGACGACGTTGAACCCGCCCATCGTGTGCAGCCGTATCTGTGCACGGCCCCAGTCGCCTCCCACCGAGACCAGCGCGGCGTCGCGCTCCTCGACGATCCGGTAGGCGGAGAGCTTGCGACGTGCGCGCCAGCCGTGCTCGCCGGGCAACTGCCCGAACGCCACCGTCTGGATCGACTCGGGCAGCTCTTCGAGGATCTGCGACGCGACCGGGTCGTCGCCATTGACGATCGCGGTACGCAGCCCCTCCCGTCCGAACAGCCGCCGCTTCGCCTCCAGGTAGGCCTCCTCGGTGCCGTGATAGTCGAGGTGGTCGCGCGAGAAATTGGTGAACACCGCGGTACCGATGCGCGTGCCATCGAGACGCCCCTGGTCCAGGCCGATCGAGGACGCCTCCATCGCCACCACTTCGACGCCTGCGTCGGCGAATTCCGCGAGCATCCGCTGCAGCGCCACCGCGTCGGGCGTGGTCAGACCGAAAGTCTCGAGCGCCGCAGGCGCGTCGCTGGCGCGCACGATGCCACTGCCCAGCGTGCCGATCACTGCAGCGCTGCGACCGGCGTTCGCCAGCCCGCGGGCGATCCACTGCGTGCAGCTGGTCTTGCCGTTGGTGCCGGTCACCGCGACGACTTCCAGACGCTCGCTCGGCCGGCCGTAGAATTCGGCGGCGATCGGCCCGGCCAATTGCCGCAGCAGCGGCACCGCGCGACTCGGCACCGCACCGGTTGCGATCGAAGCGTCGCCCTCGTAGAGCACGGCAGCCGCGCCGCGCTCGATCGCCTGGCCGATGTGGTCGCGACCGTCATGGCGCGCGCCGCGCCAGGCGATGAACCCGTCTCCGCGACGCACCGCGCGACTGTCGGCCGCCAGCGCCGCGCCTTCGGCAAGCACCCCGCGCAGCCACTGCCCGAGCGAAGCGGCTGCCATCGCCTGCTGCCCGGCCTGTCCGTTCACATGCTCTCCTTCACCGCCTGCCCCGGAATGGCCACTTGCGCCAGCGGCGCATCCGGCGGCACGCGCAGCGTGCGCAGTGAGTCGCCGGCGATTCGCGCGAACACCGGCGCCGCCACCAGGCCGCCGTAATATTTTCCGGCACTCGGCTCGTCGACCATGACTGCGACGATCACGCGCGGGTCGGAGACCGGCGCGAAGCCGACGAACGAAGCGAGATACCTGTTCACGTAGCGGCCGTCGTCGCGTTTGTGCGCGGTGCCGGTCTTGCCGGCGACGCGGTACCCCGGGATCTGCGCCTGCGGCGCCGTTCCGCCGGGACCAGCGGCCATCTCGAGCATGTGCCTGACCGAGCGCGCGGTCTTCGCCGCAAGCACGCGCTGGCCCATCGGCCGTTCGTCGACCTTGGTCATCGACAGCGGCAGCAGCTCGCCGTCACTGGCGAACACGGTGTAGGCGCGCGCCAGCTGCAGCAACGAAACCGACAGCCCGTAGCCGTACGACATCGTCGCCTGCTCGATCGGCTTCCAGCTCCGGTACGGCCGCACGCGCCCGGCCACCGCGCCGGGAAAGCCGATCCGCGGCGCCTGCCCGAGGCCGAGCTCGGTGTACATCTCCCACATCTTCTGCGCCGGCATGCCCAGTGCGATCTTCGCGGTGCCCACGTTGGACGACTTCTGCACCACCTGCTCGACGGTGAGCGGTCCGTGCGGGTGTGCGTCGCCGATCGTGTTCGGACCGATCGTCAGCCGCCCGGGCGCGGTCTGGATCACGGTGGACGGGGTCACCTCGCCGAGCTCGAGCGCCAGCGCGATGGTGAACGGCTTCATCGTGGAGCCGGGCTCGAAGGTGTCGGTGATCGCACGGTTGCGCAGTTGCGCGCCCGACAGCTGATCGCGCTGGTTCGGGTTGTAGGTCGGCCAGTTGGCGAGGGCGAGGACTTCGCCGGTGCGCGCATCCAGCACCACCGCCGCGCCCGCCTTCGCCCGGTTCGTCTGCACGGCCTCGCGCAGCGCGTCGAACGCGAGGAACTGGACCTTGCTGTCGATCGACAGCGCGAGGTCGCTGCCGTTGTGGGGCTCGCGCACGGCGCCGACGTCCTCGATCACGCGCCCCAGCCGGTCGCGGATCACGCGCCGGCTCCCCGGGCGGCCGGCCAGTTCGGGGTTGCGCGCGAGTTCCACCCCCTCCTGTCCGACGTCCTCGACGTTGGTGAAGCCGACGACGTGAGCGAACGTCTCGCCCTGCGGGTAGTAGCGTTTGTATTCACGCTGCTGGTGGATGCCGGGGATCTCCAGCGCGGCGATGCGCTCGGCCAGCACGGCGTCGACCTGGCGCTTCAGATAGACGAAGCTGTGATCCTCCCCGGCGAACTTGCGATGCAACTCGCGCTCGCCGATGTCGAGGTACCTGGCGAGCGCCGCGAGCTGCTTCGGCGTCGCCTCGACCTGCTCGGGAATGGCCCAGACCGCGCGTGCCGGCAGGCTCGACGCGAGCACCACGCCATTGCGGTCGAAGATCTTGCCGCGCGAGGCCGGCAGTTCGATCGTCCTTGCATAGCGCATCTCGCCCTGCTTCTGCAGGAAACCCTGCGAGATCACCTGCAGCCACACCGCCCGGGCCGCCAGCGCGACGAACGCGAGCGCCACCATCAGCATCAGCGCCTGCGAACGCCAGGCGGGAAGCTTCACCCGCAGCAGCGGGTTCGACGCGAACGGCACGTTGCGGTTCGAGCGGCGTGTCATCGACGCGCTCCTGCCGCCCGGCTGCGCGAGCCCGGCTTGCCGGTCGCGGCCGCGATGTCCGGCAGCGGCGTACCCAGGCGCACCGTGCGCTCGACCGGATCGACGACCAGGTGCAGCGTGCGATCGGCCGACACCGGCTGCATGGCCAGCTCGCGACGCGCCTTCGTGTCGATCAACGCCGCCTTGGCAAGCGCGGTCTGCTCGACCTGCAACTGGTTCCAGCCCGTTTCGAGCTGCGCCGCCTGCGCCTGCGCGCGCTCGACGTCGACGAACAGCTTGCGCGCCCGATGCTGCGAAGTGACCAGACCGAGCGCACAGGCGACCAGCAATGCCGAGAGCAGGATGTTCGCGCGGGTCATCGTCGTCTCCCCGTTCGTGCGTCGATGGTTCAGCTGCGCTCGGCCACGCGCATCACCGCCGAGCGCGCGCGCGGATTGGCCAGGCGTGCACGACCGCGCGCACCCCCCCCCGCGGCGCGCGCAGCCCGCGGCAGCACCTTCCCGATCGCGCGCAGCCGCGGCGCAGCCGCGTCGCGCGGCGCCCCGGTGACGGGATCGCGCGCAGCGTCGCGTCCGGCTTCGTGGGCGATGAATTGCTTGACCATCCGGTCTTCCAGCGAGTGAAAACTGATGACGACGAGCCGCCCCCCTGGAGCCAGGCGCGCGACCGCCTTGCCAAGGACTATCGCGAGCTCCTCGAGTTCCTGATTGACGTGAATCCGTAGAGCCTGAAAAGTGCGGGTCGCCGGATCCTTGCCCGGCTGCGCCCGGCCGCGCCGCCTGACGACGCCCGCCACGAGCGCGGCAAGCTCTCCGGTGGTGCGAAGCGCCTGTTCGCCGGCCTGCCGGCGGCGAGCAACAACCGCGTCTGCAATCTGAACAGCAAACCGTTCTTCCCCATAATCCTTCACCACCTTCGCGATGTCGTCTGCGGTTGCGCGCAGCAGCCAGTCGCGTGCCGACGATCCGCGCGTCGGATCCATGCGCATGTCCAGCGGCCCGTCGTCACGAAAGCTGAAGCCGCGCGCCGGATCGTCCAGTTGCGGCGACGAAACACCGAGGTCGAGCAACACGCCGTCGAGTTGCGCGAGGCCGTGCGCGTCGAGCACCGCGTCGAGTTCCGAGAAGCGCGCGTGCGCGATCGCGAAACGCGGGTCGCGCCAGGCGCGACCGACGGCGACCGCCTGCGGATCGCGGTCGATCGCAAGCAGGCGCCCTTCCGGGCCGAGGCGCGCAAGAATCGCGGCGCTGTGCCCGCCGCGACCGAAGGTGCAGTCGACGTAGCGTCCGACGGGGCGGATCGCCAGCGCGTCGAGCGCCTCGTCGAGCAGCACCGGCTGGTGTGCGCCAGGCCCGACTGTTGTGCTCGCGCGCGGCTCACGCTCACGATCTGGCGTCACCGGTCAGAAGTTGAAGCTGGCGATCGCCTCGGGCATGCCGGCGGCAAGCGTCTCGCGCTCCTTGGCCGCCAGCGTCCCGGTGTCCCAGATCTCGAAGTGACTGCCCATGCCGAGCAGCATCACTTCGCGGTTCAGCGACACGGCGGTGCGTAATTCGGGCGAGATCAGGATGCGACCGGTGGCGTCCATGTCGACGTCGACCGCGTTGCCGAGAAAGATGCGCGCCCAGGCGCGTGCGGCGATCGGCATCGCCGCGAGCCGTTCGCGGTGCGTCTCCCACACCGGCCGCGGGAACACCAGCAGGCAGCCGTCCGGGTGGCGCGTCAATGTGAGCAAGCCCTCACATTGCGCAGAAAGCGTGTCACGGTGCCGCGTCGGGATCGTCATCCGACCCTTCGCGTCGAGCAACAGCGCGGAACTCCCCTGGAACATGCCTTCCGATCCGCCCTCGAACGGGGCGAGCGACGGCATGGCCGTCGGTACACCCCACTTATTTGCACTTTTTTACACGAATCTGCACTTTACGGAAAAGCGGCGGGCAAGGCAAGTTGAACGATGGTTTTTCCCTGACGTAACAGATACTTAAGGTTGTCTTAAGAGGATCATGATGAACCGCAACACAATTTCTCCAGCACAATGAAATACTTGGCGCCGGAACCGAATGTCAATTATGATAATTCGACCGGCGCCCGCCATCGCCCGCAGGCGACGGGCATCGGACCCGTGGGAGAAGGAGTGGAGCGGATCTGTAGGCCGGATTCTGTGCGCCGGCGAACCGGCGCGACGACCATTCGTCTGGGCGGCCGGTTACCCGACCGCTCGAGCCATCTACCCGCACGCTCGGGCGGGCCGCCCTGTGCAGTCCGAAGACCGCGCGCGTGCCTATTCGATGTTGCTCCGGATGGGGTTTGGCATGCCGGACCTGTCGCCAGGTCCGCGGTGAGCTCTTACCTCGCCGTTTCACCCTTGCCGTCGGGGCCGGCGAACCGGCCGCCGCTTGGGCGGTGTACTTTCTGTGCCACTTTCCGTCGCCCTGGGCCTCGCGGCTTGCGGCGCCTGGCCGTTAGCCAGCATCCTGCCCTGCGGAGTCCGGACCTTCCTCCAGCAGATGCGCCGAAGCGACACCGCCAGCGGTCGTCCGATCCGCTCCAGGCGCCATTCTACGCTGGTTGCGCCAGTCGTCGAAGCACCCGAACCGACGATCGGAGCACACGTGATTTCCTTCATCGCCGGGCACAGGCTCGCGATGTTGCAATGGCACCCCGGTTGCACGACGGGCCCGATCACCCCACCCAGCCTTCACGAAACGCTTAGAGGATTCCCGCAATGGCGCTGATGCTCGAAATCACCAAGGCCGACGGTTCCGTCGCCCGCACTCCGCTCGAAAGTCAGGCCACCCGGGTCGGTGCGTGGCCGGGCGGACAGGTGCGCATCGTCGACACCGCAACCGGCAAGGCGCCGGCCAATCTCACCGCGAAACGGGTCGGCGACTCGCTGGTCGTCGACAACCTGCCCGACGGCAAGACGGTCGAGATCACGAAGTTCTACACCGACTGCTCGCCGAGCGCACCGTGCGCACTGGCCATCGACCCGGCCGACGGCGCACAGGCCGTGACGATCTCGCAGTCCACGCCGCCGATCGCCACGCTGGGCGAGAACCAGGCGCTGATGTACGGGCCGACCTCCGGCGCGGCGGGCGCTGCGCCGGCCGCCGCTGCAGCATCCGGTGTGCCGACCGGCGCGATCCTCGGCGGCCTGGCGCTGCTCGGGGTGGCTGCTGCCGCAGGCGGCGGTGGTGGCGGCTCGTCGAAGTCGACCGACACGACCGCGCCGCCGGCACCCACGATCGCGACCGTTGCCGGTGACAACGCGGTGAACGCCGCCGAGCGCACGGCGGGCGTCCCCGTTTCGGGCACCGCCGAGGCGGGCTCGACCGTGACCGTCACCTGGGGCACAACCAGCAAGACCGCCACGGCGGACGCCTCGGGCAACTGGAGCGTGAACTTCGCCAGCGGTGAGGTTCCGGCCAATGGCAGCACGACGATCAGCGCGACCGCACGCGACGCGGCGGGCAATGCCAGCACTGCCGGCACGCGGGCGGTGACGGTCGACACGGCCGCACCGACGACGCCGGTCGTCGACGCCGTCGCGGTCGACAACGTCGTGAACGCAGCCGAGCGCACTGCGGGGGTCGCCGTCACGGGCGACGCCGAGGCAGGCTCGACCGTGACCGTCACCTGGGGCACAACCAGCAAGACCGCCACCACGGACGCCTCGGGCAACTGGAGCGTGACCTTCGCCACCGGTGAAGTCCCGGCCGACGGCAACACGGAGATCAGCGCCACGGCGCGCGATGCGGCGGGCAACGTCAGCAGCGCCGGCACGCGGGCGGTCGCGATCGACACGGTCGCCCCGGGCGCACCGACGGCAGTCGCCGCCGCCGACGGATCGGTGAGCGGCGATGCGCTGGCCGGCAGCACCGTCAAGCTGGGCAACGCGACCACCACCGCCGACGGCGCCGGTCACTACCAGTTCGCCGCCGGGACGCTCGCCGCGGGCGCCGCCAGTTCGGTGACGGCCAGCGATGCCGCCGGCAACGCCAGCGCCGCCACTCCGGTCACCGGGTACGAACTCGGCACCGCAGCCGCCGACACCCTGGTCGGAAGCGCCGCGTTCATCGACGGCGGCGCCGGCAACGACGTGCTCGTCGGCGGCGCCGGCGGCTCGGTGCGCAACTACCAGTTCGAGTACTGGAACAACCCGACCGTGCTCTACAACGCCGACGGAGAAGTGGTCACGTTCGGCGCAGGCGCGCAGGGCGGCTGGACGGTCGGCAACACCCCGACCGAGTTCACGGCCGACCCGTCCGGAACGCCCGTCACGCAGCACAGCGGCGGCGACGTCGGTGGCGTGTTCGCCGGCATGAACCTGCTCGGCAACGCCCTGGCGTTCGGCACCGAGGACGACACCGGAGGCGGTGCGCGCTACTACTGGCGGACGGCGCGCAACGAGAACGCGCCCGGTGCGACCCTCTCGCAGGACGTCGTCACCGACCAGGGGGCCCAATACACGCTGTCGATGCAGGTGTCGGACAACGACTATGGCACGTCGATGGGCGTGTACTGGGGCGGCCAGTTGCTGGCGCAATACGACGGCCTGACCAACACCTGGTCCGGAACGGCCCCCACGGTGACGGACATCGCGGGCACGAACCGCCAGACCTGGAGCTGGACCGTCACCGGCGGCAACGCCGCCACGACTGCGCTGGAACTGCGCGCCTACAGCGACATTCCCCAGGCCGACGGCAACGCCGACTCGATGTTCGTCGATCGCGTCACGCTCGATCCGATCGGCGCCGCCGGCAACGGCACGATCGTCGGCGGTGCGGGCAGCGACCTGATCTTCGGCCAGGGCGGCGACGACACGCTGTACGGCGGCGCCTTCGGCGACACCGCGGCCACCGCCAACCACGTCGCCGACGCCTTCGTCTACTCGATGCGCGCCGGCAACGGTGCCGACGTGATCAAGGACTTCGAGGTCGGCGCCGACAAGATCGTCCTGATCGATGCCCTCGACACCTTCAACACCGCCCCCTGGCAGGCGCCGCCAGCCGACGCCAACGTCGGAACGACGGATCCGGCACCGACCACGTCCAACGCCGACACCAACCTGTCGTTCGAGGATTTCGTCCAGGGGTCGAGCCCCAGTCAGTACCTGACGGTGGAGGACAACGGCAGCGGTTCGGTCAAGCTGGGCTTCTGGGGCGAAACCAGCACCGGAACCGCGACCGCGCTCGGCTCGGTGGTGCTCGAAGGGGTCGCCTTCGGCGCGGGTGCAGGCCAGTACGACAGCGTGCAGGATCTCTTCACCGCCGGCGTGCTGGTCGCGACGATGGACGGCTTCCACGCGGCTCTGGTGACGCCGCCCGTCTGATCCGCGTTCGCGCACGACGCCGGCAACGCCGGCGCCTTGCACCTCAGCCCGCCGCCACGCCCGTGACGGCGGGTTTGTTCTTCATCGTTCGCGGCGTTCGCGCCGGAACACGCGCGCATCGTCGTAGAACGCCGGATCGGCGTTGGGCGGCCACCAGCCGGGCACGCCGAGCAGCGGCAGCGGATGCAGGCGCGCCACGCGCAGCGTGTCCGGCCGCAGTTGCTGCGCAACCGCTGCATCCAGCGTCTCGTCGGGAATCTCGTCGGGAACCCCTTCCAGCAGCCCCGACGGCAGCTCGACCAGCCAGGCATGCGCGCACACGGACTTGTAAGGCGCGCGCAGTTTCTCGCACAGGCCGTGCCCCAGCACGCGCACCGCGGCTCCGGCGGCGAATCGTGCGCGCTGGTCGACGAACAGCGCACGCCAGTCACGGTTGCGCAGGGCCACGGCCAGTGCCGGATCGCGGCAGACGAACAGCGCGCCGCTTTCGTCCAGCAGCGTCGCCGCGTCTCGCAGCAGACCGCGTCCGGCGGGCAACGAGGGTGCCATCCCGCGCTCGCCGACCGTGCCGCCGCCCGCGCAACCCCGCGCGCGCACCGCGAGCGCGTGACGGTGCAGCCGGTTCAGTCGCGCCTTGATGCGCGGGAACGCAAGCCAGGCGAGCGCGTTGAACCAGTCGTGCAGCATCCCCGGTCCGACGGCACGCGTCGGTACCGCTCCCGATTCGCCGATCGAAGCTTCGTAGCCCGCCGCCGATGACGCGCGCGCATCGATGAAACACAGCGGCAGCCCGTCTTCGGTGCGCACGCCACGCGCGGCAGCCAGCGCGTTCAGCTGCGCAAGATCGATGCGGCCCGCAGGGCGCGGATCGCTGCGCGCCGCCCACGGGCGAAACGGCTCGAACCAGGCGGCGTCGAGATCGGCGGGGTGGTGCGCCGTCGCCGGCACGTCGGTGCCCCCGGTCATGCGGTGGAACTGCAGGCCGGCGGCGCCGGGTCAGCGCGCCAGCTTCCACGCGAGCGTCTCGCCACCGGCCAGCGGCACGATACGTTCGGTAGCGAACGGCAACGATTCCGGCACTGTCCAGCTCGCGCGGCGCAAGGTGATGCGCGTCGTGTTGCGCGGCAGCCGGTAGAAGTCCGGTCCGTTGAAGCTCGCGAACGCCTCGAGCCGCCCGAGCGCGCCCGCCTGTTCGAAGGCCGCCGCGTACAACTCGAGCGCATGCGGGGCCGTGTAGCAACCGGCGCACGCGGCGGCGTGTTCCTTGAGCCGCGCCGCATGCGGCGCACTGTCGGTGCCGAGAAAGAAGCGCGGGTGGCCGCCGGTGGCCGCGTCGAGCAGCGCGCGGCGGTGCGACTCGCGCTTGAGGACCGGCAGGCAGTACCAGTGCGGGCGCAGGCCGCCGGCGAACATCGCATTGCGGTTGTAGAGCAGGTGGTGCGCGGTGATCGTCGCCGCGAGCGTCTCGCCACCCTGGGTGACGTACTGCGCGGCCTGCCGCGTCGTGATGTGCTCGAAGACGATGCGCAGCGCCGGGAAGTCGCGCCGCAGCGGATCGAGCACGGTGTCGATGAACACGGCCTCGCGATCGAACACGTCGACCGCCGGATCGGTGACTTCGCCGTGCACCAGCAGCGGCATGCCGCAACGCTGCATGGCTTCGAGCACCGGCCAGGTGCGGCGCAGGTCGGTGACGCCGGCCTCCGAGTGGGTCGTCGCGCCGGCCGGGTACAGCTTGACGGCGACCACGCCACGGTCGCGCGCACGCCGGATCTCGTCGGCCGGCGTGGCGTCGGTCAGGTACAGCGTCATCAGCGGCTCGAAGGCGGTGCCCTCGGGCAGTGCCGCGATGATGCGCTGCCGGTAGGCGAGCGCCTGCTCGACGGTGGTCACCGGCGGGCGCAGGTTCGGCATCACGATGGCACGCGCGAACTGCGCGGCGCTCGCGCCGGCCACTGCGCGCAGCGCGTCGCCGTCGCGCAGGTGCAGGTGCCAGTCGTCGGGGCGGGTCAGCGTCATCGAGTCCACGTGCGGCTCCGGTGGGACGTGTCGGGGTGCCGGCCGGTGCGGCCGGGCGGCTGCGCGTTGCGCGCCGGCACCTGCTCGCGCCGGCGGCGCTCAGCCCGCGCGCGCCGGTAACAGTACCAGCGCGCGGTAGTCGTTGACGTTGGTGCGGGTGGGTCCGGTCGTCACCAGGTCGCCGAGCACGTCGAAGAAACGCCAGGCGTCGTTGTCGTCGAGCAGCGCGCGCGCGTCGAGCCCTGCCGCCGACGCGCGCGACATCGTGTCCGGCGCGAGAATCGCCCCGGCGTTGCGCTCCGACCCGTCGATGCCGTCGGTGTCGGCGGCGATCGCCCAGACCCCGGGCACGCCGTCGAGTTCGCGTGCCAGCGCGAGCAGGAACTCGGTGCAGCGCCCGCCGCGGCCACGGCCGCGGATCGTCACCGTGCACTCACCGCCCGAGATCAGTGCCACCGGGCGCGCGAACGGCTGGTCGTAACGGACGATCTCGCGCGCGATCGCCGCCATCACCTGTGCGACGTCGCGGGCCTCGCCGGTCACCGTGTCGCCGAGCACGACCGGCCGGATGCCGGCCCGCGAAAACGCCACCGACGCCGCCTCGAGGCTGCGATGCGCAGTGGCCACCATCCGCACCTCGACGCGCGCGAAGAGGGGATCGTCCGGCTTGGGCGTCTCGTCGACTTCGCCACGCGCGCCGCGCGCCAGATGCTCGCGCACGCGGACAGGTGCATCCACGCGCCAGCGCGCGAGGATCGCCAGCGCATCGGCATAGGTCGCAGGATCGGGCGAACACGGGCCGCTCGCGATCGACGACGGATCGTCGCCCGCGACATCGGAGATCGCCAGCGCGAGCACTCGCGCCCGCGTGCGTTGCGCCAGCCGTCCGCCGAGGATGCGCGACAGATGCTTGCGTACCACGTTCATCTCCTGGATCGGTGCCCCGCTGGCGAGCAGCGCCCGCGTCACCGCCTTCAGGTCGGCGATCGGCACCGTGTCGACCGGCAGCGCGAGCAGGCTCGAACCACCGCCCGACACCAGCGCGAGCAACAGGTCCCCGCTGCCGAGCGCCACGGCGCGTTCGAGGATCCGCGCGGCAGCCTGTTCGCCCGCGGCATCGGGAACCGGGTGCCCGGCCTCCACCACCTCGATGCGCCGGCACGGCAGGCCGTGCTCGTAACGGGTGACCACCAGCCCATCGAGCGGCGCATCGCCCGGCCAGTGCTGCTCGACCGCCAGCGCCATGCTGGCCGCCGCCTTGCCCGCGCCCACAGCCAGCGTGCGACGCACGCGCCCGATCTCCTCGTGCTCGGGCAGTGCGGGGGCAAGCACGCGCAGCGGATCGGCCGCAGCCACCGCGGCCCGGAAGCTGTCGAGAAGGATCCGGCGCGCGTCCATGCTGCGCCGACTTTACCGCAGTCGCTCGCGCCGATCGCTCAGCCGGCCGCCTCGAGCGCCGCCGCGACCGCGCGCCCGACTTCGACCGTCGATGCGCTGCCGCCCATGTCGCGCGTGCGCGGGCCGTTCGCGGTCACCCGCTCGATCGCCGCAACGATCGCGTCGTGCGCCTGCGCGTGCCCGAGGTGCTCGAGCATCATCGCACCGCACCAGATCTGGCCGATCGGGTTGGCGATGCCCTGTCCGGCGATGTCGGGCGCCGAGCCGTGCACCGGCTCGAACAGCGACGGGAATCGACGCTCCGGATTGATGTTGGCCGACGGCGCGATGCCGATCGTGCCGGTGCAGGCGGGCCCGAGGTCGGACAGGATGTCGCCGAACAGGTTGCTCGCGACGACCACGTCGAACCAGTGCGGGTTGCGCACGAAGTGCGCGGTGAGGATGTCGATGTGGTACCTGTCGACCGCGACGTCCGGATACGACTTCTGCATCTCGGCCACCCGTTCGTCCCAGTACGGCATCGAGATGAAGATGCCGTTGGATTTCGTGGCCGACGTCAGCCGCTTGCGCGGGCGCCGGCGCGCCAGCTCGAACGCGTAGCGCAGCACGCGGTCGACGCCGGTGCGCGTGAAGATCGACTCCTGCAGCACGAACTCGCGCTCGGTGCCGGCGAACATCCTGCCGCCGACCGACGAGTACTCGCCCTCGGTGTTCTCGCGCACCACGTAGAAGTCGATGTCGCCGGGCTTGCGGTTCGCCAGCGGGCACGGCACGCCCGGCATCAACCGCACCGGGCGCAGGTTGACGTACTGGTCGAACTCGCGCCGGAACAGCAGCAGCGAGCCCCACAGCGACACGTGGTCGGGAACGGTCGCCGGCCAGCCGACCGCGCCGTAGTAGATCGCGTCGTGGCCGCCGATGCGCGCCTTCCAGTCCTCGGGCATCATCGCGCCGTGCTGCGCGTAATAGTCGCAGCTGGCGAAGTCGAAGTGATCGAAGCGCAGGCCGATGTCGAAGCGGCGTGCCGCGGCCTGCAGCACGCGCAGGCCCTCGGGCATCACTTCCTTGCCGATGCCGTCTCCAGGGATTACCGCGATGCGCTGCACAGTCATTGAATCATCCTTGTCGCCAGCGTCTTCGATCCTGCCCCTTCAGCCCCCGGTGAACAGCCTGCGCAGCCCGTCGCGGTCGCGTCGCGCCAGCAAAACGATGGCCGAGCGAGCGACCGCTGCGGCGTCCGGTGCGAACAGCACGAGCAGCGCGTAGTATGCGCTCGCCCCGAGCAGCACTGCAGCGGCGAGCGCCACGGGCGCGGGAATCGACGCACCGAGCCAGGCCAGGTAACCGGCCGTGAGCACGGCCATCGCCAGCGCCGCGACACCCGGGCCGGCGACCGCACGGCTTTGCTGGCCGGCAGTCAGTCCGGTGAGCTGACGGACGAAACGCGCGTACGGCCACCACATGATGACCGAGCGCAGGACGATTGCCGCTGTCACGGCCAGCAGACCATGGTCGAGCGCCGCATACACGAGCGCGAGCGTCAGGGCGAAGCCGAGCAGCGCGGCCCACAGGTGCCAGTCCGCCCGCCCCATTCCGCGCACCACCGACATCTGCACGATCGACATCGACGACCGCAGGCCGAGCAGCATCATCAACTGGACGACCGGCACCGCTCCGAGCCACGCCTCGCCGAACACCAGCGGCACCAGCAGCCCCGAGACGGCGGCCAACCCGAGGTACAGCGGACTGGCGATCGACGCCGCGACGCGCATCATCGTCGCGGCGAGGGCGCGCGCCGCTTCACGATCGGCCTGCACGCGTGCGATGCCGGGCATCAGGACCCGATACAGCGGCGCCATCAGCAACCCGAAGACCTGGTCGTAGATCCGCTCGGCGAGCGCATACAGGCCCAGTGCCTCGGTGCCGAGCGCCGAGGCGATCAGCAGCCGCGGCAGCTGCCCGTTGGCGTAGCCGAGCCCGAGCGCGCCCCAGGTGCTGGCGGTGTAGCCGAACAGGTCCAGCGCGTCGCGCCGGCTCGCTCGCACGCCGGGGCGCCAACGGGCGAGCCACAGCACCAGCACGACCTGCACCAGCTGCCGGGCCAGCTCCATCGCCACGAGGCTCCACACGCCCGCCCCCGCCCACGCCGTTGCGATGCCCACGAGGCCAGCCAGCACCCCCGCTGCAGCGCCTGCCCCCGCGAGCGCCTTCATGCGCTGGGCGCGGATCAGCAGCGCCGTCGGCACCACTGCCAGGGCGGTGAGCGGCAGGGTGGCCGCGCGCAGCGGCAGGATCTCCGCCAGGAGGTTGCCGCCGCTGAGCCAGCGGGCGATGTCCGTGGCCCCCGCCGCAATCAACCCCCAGCCGGCGAGCGCGGCGGCCAGGGCGCCGATGAACGTCGCGTTGCAGTGGCCGCGGCGCAACTCGCTGCGCTGTGCAAGGGTGTCGCCGGGGCTGTCGGAGACGACGATCTCCACCAGACCGACGATCACGTAGGAAAGCGAGAACACGCCCCAGGCAGCCGGACCGACCCAGCGCGCGACCAGGGCAACCGCGGCGAGCCCCACGCCCAGTTCGAACACCCGGCCGGCCACGCTCCACGCGGCGCCCTTCACGAGGGGGCCGTGCGTCATCGCCGAACCTGTTCCGCCTGCATCGCCGTTCCTCGACTGCGCCTTCGAAGTCACACCGCAGCGAATTGTCGCGCACCGTCGATCGGGGAGGATGGGCCGGTCGCTCACCGGCGGGCAATCGATCACCGACGGCGATGCGAAACTCGGGCCATGTTATGGTCGCCGCCGCGCGCGCGGCCCGCCAATCGGCACGCCCGACAGAAACAGGACAATGAGCACAGGATCGACCGATCTTCGCCACGACGACGCAGCGATGGCGCCACTGTCGTTCTCCCAGGAGGCGCTGTGGTTCCTCGACCAGCTCGCCGGCCCCAACGGATCGTGGAACATCGCGCTGAACGCGCGGCTGAGCAGTGTGCATCCCGAGACGCTGCAGCGCAGCCTGCAGGCGCTGATCGAACGTCACGACCCGCTGCGCACCGCCTTCGTCGAGCACGAAGGCGAGCCGCGCCAGCACGTGGCCGACGACGCGACGATCGCGCTGCCGACCGAAGACCTCGGGCAGATCCCCGCCGGTGTCCGTGAGGAGGAACTCGCGCGCCGCATGCACGAGCGCGCGCTCGAACCCTTCGACCTTTCGTGCGCGCCGCTGGTGCGTGCGCGGCTCTATCGGCTGGCCGGCGACGACTACGTCCTGCTGATCGTCGTCCACCACATCGTCTCGGACGGGTGGTCGAGATCGGTGATCGCACGCGAACTCGCCGCGCTGTATCACGCGTTCGAGAGCGGCGCCCCGGCCGCGTTGCCGCCGTTGCCGGTGAGCTTCGGGCGCTTCGCGCGCTGGCAGCGCAGTCGCGCCAGGGACGGCGCGCTGCAGCCGTCGCTCGACTACTGGACCCGCAGGCTGGCGGGGATCGAACCGATCGCGCTGCCCTACGACCGGCCGCGCCCCGGGCGGGCCGAACATCGCGGCGGCACGGTCGCCTTCGACATCGGCGCCCGGCAACTCGCGGCGCTGAAGGCGCTCGCCCTGCGCGAAAGCGCCACGCTGTACATGACGCTGCTGGCGGCGTTCCAGACGCTGCTGATGCGCTACAGCGGCCAGACCGACCTTGCGGTCGGCACCTCGGTGGCCGGTCGAAGCCGGCCGGACCTCGAGAAGCTGGTCGGCTTCTTCGTCAACGCACTCGTCATGCGCACCGACCTCTCGGGCGACCCGGGGTTCGTGGAACTGCTGCGGCGCGTGCGCGCGCACGCGCTGGACGCGTACACCCACCAGGACCTGCCGTTCGACGTCCTGGTGCGGCACCTCAACCCGGACCGGGACATCGACCGCAACCCGCTGTACCAGGTGGCGTTCGTCCTGCAGAACCTGCCCGACTGCGAGTTCCAGATCGGCAGCCGCCCGGCGCGCCTCGAACCCCTCGAGAACGGCACGGCCAAGTTCGACCTGTGGCTGGTGATGACCGAGACCGCCGAAGGCCTCCACGCGCACCTGACCTACAGCGCCGACCTGTTCGAGGCAGCGACGATCGAGCGCATGGCGGGGCACCTGCGCACGCTGATCGACGCCATCGTGGCCGAACCGCAGACGAAGCTCTCGGCGCTGCCCCTGATGGATGCGCCCGAGCGCGAG
>JAJTYR010000058.1 GCA_021463505.1 Burkholderiaceae bacterium
CGATCAACCTGGGCCCCGCTGGCCTGGGTCTGGCTGGCCGAAGCGCGTATCCTCGCAACCAGGCTGGCAGCGTAGATCATTTCGTCTACACCCTCTCAGGCGGTCAGAGGTCTTCCTCGCGGTACTCGCCGGCGCGGCGCGCACGCTCGGCCGGCACACCCTCGAGTGCGCGCAGTTCGACGCGCCGGATCTTGCCCGAGAT
The DNA here is from genome assembly GCA_021463505.1 of Burkholderiaceae bacterium. GTDB lineage: Bacteria > Pseudomonadota > Gammaproteobacteria > Burkholderiales > Burkholderiaceae_E > Zeimonas. The sequence goes on from JAJTYR010000058.1 coordinate 203, forward strand.
CGTCTTCGGCAGGTCGGCGAACTCGATGCGGCGGATCTTCTGGTACGGCGCCACGCGCTGCGCGACGAACGCGAGGATCGCGCGCGCCAGCGCCGGCCCCGCTTCGAAGCCCGGGCGCAGGATCACGAACGCCTTGGGCACGGCCAGCCGGCGCGCGTCGGGGCTGGGCACCACCGCCGCCTCGGCCACCGCCTCGTGCTCGATCAGCACGCTCTCCAGTTCGAACGGACTGATCCGGTAGTCCGAGCTCTTGAACACGTCATCGGCGCGGCCGATGTACCAGAGGTAGCCATCCTGGTCGCGACTGGCGACGTCGGAGGTGCGATAGTGGCTGCCCCCGAGCACCTCGCGGTTGCGCGCCTCGTCGCCGGCGTAGCCGGCCATCAGCCCGAGCGGCCGCGGCTGCAGCGCGAGCGCCACCTCTCCGGTCTCGGCGTCGCGGCCCTCGGGGTCGAGCAGCGCGACGCGGTAGCCGGGCATCGGGCGTCCCATGGACCCCGCCTTCACCGGCTGGCCCGGCGAGTTGGCGACGACGCAGGTGGTCTCGGTCTGGCCGTAGCCATCGCGGATCGTCAGGCCCCAGGCGCGGCGCACGCGCTCGATCACCTCGGGGTTCAGCGGCTCGCCGGCGCTCAACGCCTCTTCGAGCGCCACCGGCCAGGCCTTCAGGTCTTCGAGGATCAGCGCGCGCCAGACGGTGGGCGGCGCGCACAGCGTCGTGACCTTGTGGTGCACCAGCGCGTCGAGCGTGCGCCGCGCGTCGAAGCGCGCCTGGTTGAAGACGAACACGGTGGCGCCGGCGTTCCACGGCGCGAACACGCAGCTCCACGCGTGCTTGGCCCAGCCGGCCGAACTGATGTTCCAGTGCACGCCGCCGGGCTTCAGGCCGATCCAGTACATCGTCGACAGGTGGCCGACCGGGTAGCTCTGCTGCGTGTGCAGCACCATCTTCGGCCTGGCGGTGGTGCCCGAGGTGAAGTAGAGCAGCAGCGGGTCGTCGCGGCGCGTCGGACCGTCGGGTGCGAACGCGAGGGACGCGACATCGGCCTGTGCATACGGCGCCCAGCCGTCGCGCTGGCCGCTGGTGGCCACGCGAATGCACCGCTGCGCCAGACCGTCGAACTTCGCGATGCCCTCGGCGTCGGTGATCACGCAGCGGATGCGGCCGCGTTCGAGCCGGTCGGCGAGGTCGGCACCCGACAGCAGCGTGGTGGTCGGGCACAGCACGGCGCCGAGCTTGATCGCCGCCAGCGTGACCTCCCACAGCGGGGCCACGTTGGGCAGCATCACCAGCAGGCGGTCGCCACGCGCCACGCCCAGCCCGCGCAGGAAGTTCGCGACCCGGTCCGAGCGCTCGCGCATCTGCGCGTAGCTGACGCGCTGCTCCGACCCGTCTTCCTGGACGAGCCACAGCGCCGGCCGCTCGGGGGCGCTCGCGGCCTGCACGTCGAAGTGGTCGAGCGCCCAGTTGAACTCGGGCATGTCGGGCCAGGCGAACTCGCGGCTGGCGCGGTCGTAGTCGGTGCGCGCCGCGAGCAGCAGGTCGCGCGCGGCAAGAAAGACTTCCGTCGGTGTCATGACTGGGTTTCCTCTCCGAATCCGCTGCCGATCAGTTTCTTCATCGCCGCGAGCGCTTCGGCCTCGTCCGGACCGTCGGTCTCGACGAGCAGTGTGCTGCCCCGGGCGGCCGCGAGCATCATCACCCCCATGATGCTCTTGGCGTTGATCCGGCGCGAGCCCTTGGTCAGCCAGACCTCGGACCTGAACTTCGAGGCCACCGCGGTCAGGCGGGCCGATGGCCGGGCGTGCAGCCCGAGCCGGTTCACCACCACGACCTCAGCCCTGAGCATCGGGCTCGGTGTCCGCGGGACGGATCGCGTTGCGGGCGCTGTCGACGAGCAACGCGCACAACGCGTCCACCGGCATGCGCCGGTTGACGATCGCCTTGAGCAGCATCGGCAGGTTCACGCCCGCCAGCACGCGCACGCGGCCCGGCACCGCGAGTCCCATGGCCACGCGCGACGGCGTCGCGCCGAAGACGTCGGTGAGCACCAGCGCACCGCTGCCGTCGTTGATGCGCGCGAGCAGTTCGCGGGCGGCGCCCAGCGCAGCCGCCGGATCCTCGTCGGGAATCACGTCGAGCGCGGCCAGTTGCGGCGGCAACTGCCCGTAGACGTGGCGTGTGCAGTGCACGAGCGCGGTGCCCAGCGGCTCGTGCGAGACGACCAGGATGCCGATCATCGCGCGCAGGCCGCCTCGAGCTCATCGACGAACAGCTTCGCCACGTCGTAGCCGGTCTGCTGGCGGATCTCCTGGAAGCAGGTCGGACTGGTGACGTTGATCTCGGTGACGCAGTCGCCGATCAGATCCAGCCCGACCAGCAGCAGCCCGCGCGCGGCGAGCGTCGGCGCCAGCGCCTCGGCGACCTCGCGGTCGCGCGCCGACAGCGGCCGCGCCACGCCGCGCCCACCCGCCGCGAGATTGCCGCGAAACTCGCCATCCTTCGGGATGCGCGCCAGGCTGTACGGCACCACCTGCCCGCCGATCAGCAATACGCGCTTGTCGCCCTCGGCGATCTCGGGAAGGAAGCGCTGCGCCATCACCGAGCGCGCGCCGAACTGGTTCAGCGTCTCGATGATCACCGAGAGGTTCGGGTCGCCGCGCTTGGCACGGAAGATCGAGGTGCCGCCCATGCCGTCGAGCAGCTTGAACACCGCCTCGTCGTGCTCGTCGACGAAGGCGCGCAGTTCGTCGGCCGAGCGCGTCACCAGCGTCGGCGGCGCGAATTGCGGAAACTCGGCGATCGCCAGCTTCTCGTTGTGGCTGCGGATCGCCAGCGGATCGTTGAACACGCGCGCGCCCTCGCGCACCGCGTGCTCGAGCAGGTAGGTGGAGAAGACGTACTCCATGTCGAACGGCGGATCCTTGCGCATCAGCACCGCGCCGAACGCGGCGACCGGCTCGCTGCGCGCCTCGCCCGCCGCGTACCAGGGCGCGCCGCTGCCGGTGGTGTCGGTGATGCGCAGCGGCGTCACGCGCGCCAGCGTGCGCCCGCGCGCGAGCGACAGCGCGTGCTGTTCGCAGACGAACAGTTCGTGGCCGCGCGCCACCGCCTCGACCATCATCGCGTAGGTGGAATCCTTGCAGGTCCTGATCGTCGACAGCGGATCGAGGATCACCAGCAGGCGCATCGGTGCAGGCTCGCGGCAGGGGGGGTGGGCAAGGGTCGCGCTCAACCGTAGCGCGACGGGTCGGGGTCGGTCTGCTCGAGCTCGATCGAGGCGGCCAGCAGCGCCAGCCGCGCCACCACGCCGTAGACGTAGAAGCGGTTCGGCGCGTGTTCGAGCGAGGCATCGCAGTCGGGCAGGTTGCAGCTGGCGGCGAATGGCAGCGGCACGAACTGCATGCCCGGCGCGTTCAGGTTTTCGTCCTTGCCGCGCTCCGTGTGCACGCGGTAGAAACCCCCGACGACGTAACGGTCGATCATGTAGACCACCGGCTCGGCCACGCCGTCGTTCACCGTCTCGAAACTGTGCACGCCTTCCTGCAGGATCACCTCGTGCACTTCGAGACCCTCCTTGACCACCGCCATCCGGTTGCGCTGCCTGTGGTTGAGTTCGCGCAGCCCGGCGGCGTCGCGCACCGACATCACGCCCATGCCGTAGGTGCCGGCGTCGGCCTTGACCACCACGAAGGGTTTCTCGTCGATGCGGTACTCGCGGTACTTCGCGCGGATCTGCTTCAGCAGCGCCTCGACGTGGGTGGCCAGGCAGTCCTCGCCGGCGCGCGCGCGGAAGTCGATCCTGCCGCAGTGCGCGAAGTACGGGTTGATGAGCCACGGATCCATGTCGAACTGCCGCGCGAAGCGCTTCGCCACGTCGGCGTAGGCCGTGAAGTGGTGCGACTTGCGCCGCACTGCCCATCCCGCGTGCAGCGGCGGCAACAGCACCTGCTCGTGCAGGTCGACCAGCACTTCCGGGATGCCCGCAGACAGGTCGTTGTTCAGCAGGATCAGGCAGGGATCGAACTCTTCGAGACCCACGCGCAGGCCGCGGCGCACCAGCGGCTCGACGGTCATCGACTGGCCGTCGGGCAGCTCGATCTTCGTGGGCCTGCGGATCTCCGGGTTCAGCGTGCCGTAGCGCACGTTCAGCCCGGTCTGGCGCAGGATCGTCGACAGCCGCTGGACGTTCTCGAGGTAATACCTGTTGCGCGTGTGGCTCTCGGGGATCAGCAGCAGGTTGCGCGCCTCGGGGCAATACTTCTCGATCGCGGCCATCGCCGCCTGCACCGCCAGCGGCATCATCTGCGCCGACAGGTTGTCGAAGCCGCCGGGGAACAGGTTGGTGTCGACCGGGGCGAGCTTGAAGCCGGCATTGCGCAGGTCGACCGACGCGTAGAACGGCGGCGTGTGGTCCTGCCACTCCATGCGCAGCCAGCGCTCGATCCGCGGCGTCGCATCGACGATGCGCCGCTCGAAGTCCTGCAGCGGACCGGACATCGCGGTAACGAGATGGGGCGTCATGGGAGTGGGGCGGCGGCGATGCCGGAATTGTAGCGCCGCCCCCACGGGCCCGGATGGCCGCGGCCCGCAGCCCGCGCCGCGCGAGGACGCGCGCGGCGCGCAGCCTCAGCGGTGGTAGGCCGTCTCGCCGTGCGCGCTGATGTCCAGCCCCTGGCGCTCGTCTTCCTCGGACACGCGCAACCCCACCAGCCGGTCGACGAGGCGGAAGGCGAGCCAGGCCACGACCGCCGACCAGGCGATCGTCAGCAGCACGCCCTGCAGCTGCACCCAGAGCTGGCCGACGATCGAGTAGCCGGGCGCGACGGCGTTGGCGACGTAGTCGAAGACACCGGTGCCGCCGAGCGACGGCGCCGCGAACACGCCGGTGAGCAGCGCGCCGACGATGCCGCCCACGCCGTGCACGCCGAACACATCGAGCGAATCGTCGGCGCCGAGCAGGCGCTTCAGGCCGTTGACGCCCCACAGGCAGGCCATGCCGGCCGCCAGGCCGATCGCCAGCGCCCCCATCGGACCGACGAAGCCGCACGCCGGCGTGATCGCCACCAGTCCGGCCACCGCGCCCGAGGCCGCGCCCAGCATCGACGGGCGGCCCTTGGCGAGCCACTCGCCCAGCGTCCACGAGACGGTGGCGGCGGCGCCGGCCAGCAGCGTGTTGACGAACGCGAGCGCGGCCACGCCGTTGGCCTCCAGGCTCGAGCCCGCGTTGAACCCGAACCAGCCCACCCACAGCAGCGACGCACCGATCATCGTCGTCACCAGCGAGTGCGGCGCCATCGATTCGCGACCATAACCGATGCGCTTGCCGATCACCCAGGCGCCCACCAGTCCCGCCACGCCGGCGTTGATGTGCACCACGGTGCCGCCGGCGAAGTCGAGCGCGCCGCGTGCCCACATGAACCCGGCACCGTCGAGCACGGCCTCGAGCGCTCCCGCGTCGGTGATCGCGTCGGGCCCGGCCCAGTACCAGACCGCGTGCGCGATCGGCAGGTAGCCGAAAGTGAACCACAGCGCCGAGAACAGCAGCACCGCCGCAAACCGCGCCCGCTCGGCGAAGGCACCCACCACCAGCGCGCAGGTGATCCCGGCAAAGGTGGCCTGGAAAGCCACGAACGACAGCTCGGGAATCACGACGCCCCGCGTGAAGGTGGCGGCGGTCGAGTCGGCGGTGATGCCGTGCAGGAAGATCTTCGACAGGTTGCCGTAGAACGCCCCGTCGCCGCCGAACGCGAGCGAATAGCCGTACAGCGCCCACAGCACGACGACGAGCGCGAACACCACCAGCACCTGCATCAGGATCGAGAGCATGTTCCTGGCGCGCACCATGCCACCGTAGAACATCGCCAGGCCCGGGATCGTCATCATCGTCACCAGCAACGTCGCCACGCTCATCCAGGCGACGTCGCTCTTGTCGGGGACGGGCGCGGCGGCCAGCGCCGCGAGCGGCGCGAACCCCGTTGCGCAGGCCGCCGTGCGGAGACCGGATCGCGTCTTCATAGCGCCTCGTCCCCGGTTTCGCCGGTGCGGATGCGCACCACGTGCTGGAGATCGAAGACGAACACCTTGCCGTCGCCGATCTTGCCGGTACGCGCCGATGTCTCGATCGCCTCGATCGCGCGCTCGACGAGTCCGTCGGGAACCGCGACGTCGATCTTCATCTTCGGCATGAAGTCGATCACGTACTCGGCGCCGCGGTACAACTCGGTGTGCCCCTTCTGCCGGCCGAAACCCTTGACTTCGGCCACCGTCATCCCTTGCACGCCGATCGCGGACAGCGCCTCGCGCACCTCGTCGAGCTTGAAGGGTTTGATGACTGCGGTGATCAGTTTCATGCGCGTCTCCCGTTCAGAATGTCTTGCCGACCGACAGCACCAGCGCGCCCTTGCCGAGGTCGCGCCCCGGTGCGCTGCGATAGCACTGGCCGGCACCGCCCCGGGCGTCGGTGTCGACGTAGACCAGCGCCCAGTTCAGGCCGACCGCCTGCGCCGACAGGCCGAGCCGCCAGTCGTGGTACGAGCAGTCGCGCGCCGCGCGCACCCGGATGCCGCCCGTCGAGCCCGCCGGGACCCACTGACGCCCCACGTGCGCGACCAGCGCGATGCCATGGCCGAGATCGACGCTGCCGGCGAGGTCGAGATAGCCCGCGCCGCGGCTGTCGACGAAACCGAACAGATCGGTGAGCGCGTGCGAGTACTTCAGCGTCAGCGTCTTCCAGCTCGCTGCCAGGTACAGCTCGACGGTGTTCGGCGAATTGAAGGCGACCGGATAGCGCCCGGGATAGCCGTAGTACAGCAGGCCCGCGTCGTAGCCCAGGTCGCCCACGCTGCGCCGGTAACCGCCGTAGACATCCCACTCCAGGCTGTTGCCGACGCGTGCATCGGCGTCGGACAGCCAGCCGACGTTGCTGGCCCAGGTGCCGGCGTATGGCCCGTCGGCGTGCGCGTAGTCGAAACCGCCCTGCAGCGCCGGTTTACCGTCGGTCTGCGCAATGCCGCGATAGCGGTACTGGCTCGCCAGGCCGAGGTTGCCGCTGAAACTGTGCACCGATGGCGCCGCCGCGGCCTGTGCGGCGGCATGGCCCGCAAGACCGCCGCTCGCGACGCAGGCGAGCAAGGCGGGAATCAGGATCCTGCCGAGCATCGAATCGCACCTCCCGGGGTATGCGACCGCGCGGGATGCAGCGGTCGTCGAGTGATGCGAAGCATGGACCGTGCCAGCGCCAGCTTCGGCCGGCGTGGACGGACTGAGCGCGTCGGTCCGGCGACCCCGTGGTGCACGCTGCGCCAGCGTGGTGCGCCGGCGCGGCGTGTGCAGGTGCACCGCTGCGGGCGCGGTGCGCACCGGGCGCGTGCGCCGGCCGCAACGCTGGCGAACCCCGGCGCCGATTCCGGGCGATGGCCTATGCTATCGACCGGGTTCGGCAACGCCGCGTCGTGCGACCCCTTCCCGAAGCCCGACAGCCTCCTGGACCGAACCGACGATGAACGCCATCCCCCCCACGCCCCCATCGCTGCTCGCCGACCTGCAGGCGCGCCTCGCCGAGCTGCTGCGCAACAGCCCCGCCGCGGATATCGAGCGCAACGTGAAGGCGCTGCTCGCGCAGGCCTTCCAGCGCGCCGACCTGGTCACGCGCGAGGAATTCGATGCCCAGCTCGAGCGGCTGACGAAGCTTCAGCAACGTGTCGAGCAGCTCGAGCAATTGCTCGCGCAGCGCTCGCCCGGGGCCTGAGGTGACCGCAGCATGAGGGGCCCGCAGCCTGAGCGGCCCGCGCCCTGAGCGGCTCGATTCCCCGGGGTTGGCGCGGTCTCGGCCCCACGCTCGCCCTTCCGGCCGACCCGAAGGCATCGCCGGCCGCCGCACCGGCGCACGCTTCAGGGCGCAGACTCGCGGGGCGTCATCCCTTTCTGCAACCCCGCCCGATCTCCGATGTCCCTGGCCGTCGCCCGCTCCCGCGCCCTCGTCGGGCTCGACGCGCCCGAGGTGCGCGTCGAGGTTCATCTGGGCAACGGCCTGCCGGCATTCCACATCGTCGGGCTGCCGGAGGCCGAAGTCCGCGAAAGCCGCGACCGGGTGCGCGCGGCCCTGCTGCACGCGGGCTTCGACTTTCCGAACCGCAGACTCACCGTCAACCTGGCGCCCGCCGATCTGCCGAAGGAGTCGGGGCGCTTCGACCTGCCGATCGCGATCGGCATCCTGGCGGCCAGCGGGCAGCTGCCGAGTGCACCGCTCGATGAACTTGAATTGGTCGGTGAGCTCTCACTCACAGGGGCAGTGCGGCCGATTCGCGGCGCCCTCGCGATGGCGCTGGCGGTCGCACGCGCCGCTCGACCGCGCACGCTGCTGCTGCCGGCAGCCAATGGCGCGGAAGCCGCGCTGGTCGACAGCGCGCGCCTGCTGGGCGCCGTCGATCTCATAGGAGTAGTCGCCCACATCACGGGAAAGACCACTCTGAAGCAGATTGTCCCCGCGCAACGGGCGCCGGCACCGGCGGCCGACGGTGACTTCGCCGACGTCAAGGGGCAGGCCGGCGCCAAGCGCGCGCTGGAGATCGCCGCCGCCGGTGCACACAACCTGCTGATGGTCGGACCGCCAGGCGCCGGCAAGTCGCTGCTCGCGCAGCGCCTGCCCACGATCCAGCCGCCGCTGTCGCGCGACGAAGCGCTGGAGACCGCCGCACTGGCCAGCCTGGCCGGGCGCTTCGCGCCTGCCGACTGGGGGCGTCGCCCGTTTCGTGCACCGCACCATGGCGCATCGGCCGCCGCGATCGTCGGCGGAGGCGCCAACCCGCGGCCGGGCGAAGCCAGCCTGGCACACCACGGCGTGCTGTTCCTCGACGAGCTTCCCGAGTTCTCGCGCACGGTGCTCGAAGCGCTGCGCGAGCCGCTCGAGAACGGTCGCATCGGCGTCGCGCGCGCCGCGCGGCAAGTGGAGTTCCCGGCGCGCTTCCAGCTCGTGGCGGCGATGAATCCGTGCCCCTGCGGCTACCTGGGCAGCGAGCGCTGCCGCTGCACGCCCGAGCAGGTGCGTCGCTACCAGGCGCGGCTGTCGGGTCCGCTGCTCGATCGCATCGACATCCTGCTGGGCGTGCGGCCGGTCGACGAAGCAACGCTGATGCAGCGCGCCGACGGCGAGCCGAGCGCCGCGATCGCCGCGCGCGTGGCCCGTGCGCGCACCCGGCAACTCGCGCGGCAGGGCAAACCGAACGCGCACCTGGCGCCGCCCGAGATCGATCGCCACTGCACGCTCGACGACGATGCGGCGGCACTGCTGCGCCGGGTCGCACGCCAGCAGCACTGGTCGTCGCGCGCACTGCATCGCGTGCACAAGCTGGCGCGCACGATCGCCGACCTGGATCGTGGCGGGCCGAACGGCACCTCCACGATCGCCGCCCGGCACGCCGCCGAGGCGGTGGCGTACCGACGCGCGCTCGGCGCGTCCGTCGCCGACGGCACGGGAGGCTGAAGCGGACCCCCGGTGTGCGCGCGTGATGCGCGAAATGCGATGATCGCGCAGACTTCACTTCCCCAGGAACGCCTGCCGATGACTGCCACGCCCCCCCTTTCCGGTCTCGAGGTCGTCGAACTGCACGCGATCGGCCCGGTGCCATTCGCCGGCCAGTTGCTGCGCTCGCTCGGCGCCAGCGTCTTGCGCGTCTCGCCGCCCAACGACCCCGGTCTGGGCGTCGGCGTGAAGCCCGAGTACGACCTGCTCAACGCCGGCAAGCGCACGCTGTCGGTCGATCTGAAGCAGGCCGACGGCCACGCCGCGCTGCACCGCGCGCTCGCCGGCGCCGACGTGCTGCTCGAAGGCTTTCGCCCCGGCGTGCTCGAACGGCTCGGGCTGGCGCCCGCCGCGCTGCTCGATGCGCATCCGCGGCTGGTCGTCGGCCGCCTGTCGGGATGGGGCCGCGATGGCGACCTGGCGCAGCGCGCCGGCCACGACATCAACTACCTCGCGCTGTCGGGCGTGCTCAACGCGATCGGCGCGCGCGAAGCGCCGGTGCCGCCGCTGAACCTCGTAGCCGACTTCGGCGGCGGCGCGATGCACCTGCTGGTGGGCGTGCTCGCACGTCTGGTGCAGCGCTCGATCACGCAACGCGGGGGCATCGTCGAGACCAGCATCCTCGCCGGCACGGTGGGGCTCACGCCGATGCTCTACGGATTGCTGGCCGGCGGCATCTGGAACCTGGAGCGCGCCAACAACGTGCTCGACGGCGCACTGCCGTTCTATCGCGTCTACCGCTGCATCGACGGCCGCTTCGTCGCCGTCGGCGCCCTCGAACCGAAGTTCTACGCGCAACTGCTGGCGCTCGCCGGGCTCGAGGGCGAGATCGATGTGCGCGACCAGTATCGCCCTGCCAGCTGGCCGGCGACGATCGCACGCTTCGCCGCGCGCTTTGCCACGCGCAGCCGCGACGAATGGGCGCAGGCGGCGCGGGCGCACGACGCCTGCCTGTCGCCGGTGCTCGACTTCGCCGAGGCGGCGCGCCATCCGCACAACCTCGCCAACGGGCTGTACCGCGACGCGCCCTTCGCGCAGCCGGCCGAAGTGATCCGCTTCGATCGCGACCTGCAGGAACGCTAGGCCGCCTGCAGCGGCAGCGTCAGTCGCCGCAGGCTCGGTTCGCCCTCCTCGGGACCGACCTCGAAGCCGTGCGAGCGCGCCAGTTCGATCATCTCGCGGTTCACTGCGAAGGTCGTGCCGACCAGTTCGCGGTAGCCGGCGAGCCGCGCGGCGCGCACCAGCCTGTGAAACAGCGCGTGGCCCACGCCGCGCCGCTGCCAGTGATCGGCCACCACGATCGCGAACTCGGCCGATCCGGGCCGCTCCGACACGTCGAAGCGCGCCACGCCGATGATGCCGTCACCCGTGATCGCATCGCCGCTCAACGCCGCCAATGCGAGCCGGCGCGGCCAATCCGGTCGCACCAGTTCGGCGACCTGCTCGTCGGTCACCTCGCGGATCGTGCCGAGCAGCCGCTGGCTGAGCGAGGCCGGCGACAGGCCGTCGATGAACGCGCGCTCGCGCGCCGCATCCTCGGCGCGCAGGGGCCGGATGTGCAACCGCGCGCCACCGCGGCTGGTGCAGCGCACGTTCAGCCAGCGCGGCAGGCGCGCGGGCGGCTGCTGCGACGGCTGCTCCTGCGGCACCTCCGGCGTGCGCGACGGATCGGCCGCGCCGCTCATGCCGGCGGCCTCGGCGGACGCACCCGCCAGAACACCAGCACCAGCAGGGCGACGCATTGCAGCGCGATCCAGACCAGCAGCGCGCGACGAAAGCCCTGTTCGCTGTGTTCCGCACCATCGCCGAGCAGGTCGACGGTGACGCCGAACAACCACTGTGCGAGAAACATGCCGGTCATCGTCAGCAGATTGTAGGCGGTGAACGCGCGCCCGGTGAGCTTCTCGGGAAACGACAGGCTCACGTGCGTCTGCGACAGCGTGTTCATCGTGGCCGCGAGCGCCAGCGGCAGCCACAGCAGCCAGGCGGCCGGGCCGCGCGCGAGCGCGATCGCCAGTTCCAGCACCAGCATCGCCGCGACGCCGCCGGCGACCAGCCGCAGGGTCGTCCAGCCGCGGCGCGCCAGCGACGGCACCGCCCACCCCAGCGCCAGGTAGCCGAGCATCAGCACCAGGTTGAAGGCGAACAGCGCCTGTGCCGCGCTGTCGGCGTCCATGCCGAGCACCTTGCGCAGCCACGGGCCGATCCACAAACCCTGGAACGCGATGAAGCTCGATTGCACGACGAACGAGGTCAGCCCGAAGCGCCAGAAATACGGCTCGCCGAACACCTGCCGGTAGGCCGACCACGGCGCCTCGTCGTGCCGCCCGGCGCCGGCCGGCTCGCCCGGCAGTTGCAGCGCGATCGCCGCACTGGCCGCGCACAGCAGCGCCGCCGACACCCAGAACACGCCGCGCCACCCGATCAGCGGCAGCGCCAGCTGCACCGGCACCGTCGTGGCCAGCGCGCCGAGCGTGCCGGCCACCAGCATCCAGGCCGCCAGTTGCTGCTGGCGCGCCTCGACGTACCAGAAGCGGAACGCGCGCAGCGAGGCCATCAGGGCGCCCGAGACACCGATGCCGATCAGCGCGCGCCCGAACCACAGCAGCGTCACGCTGTGCGCCAGCGCGAACACCGCGCAGCCGGCGGCGGCCACCAGCAGCAGCGTCGCGTCCACGCGGCGCGAACCGAAGCGGTCGAGCCAGATGCCCAGCGGCATCTGCATCGCGGCGAACGCGAAGAAATAGGCCGACGACAGCGAACCCAGCTGCGCGTTCGACAGGCCGAACTCGGCGATCAGGTCGGGAGCGATCACCGCGTTGACGGAACGCAGCGCGTACGACATGCAGTACCCGCTCGCGAACGCGGCGAAGACACGGATCGCCAGCGGCGCCGGCAGCACGGAACGCGCCACGCTGCTCACGGCGTCACTCGAGGATCCGGAACGAATCGGTGAAGACCTGCGCGTGCGCGCGGTCGGGCTCGGGGCCGAGCACCACCGCCTGCCAGGCCCGGTTGCCGCGCGCGACGAACAGCGCCGACAGGTGCAGCGCGCGATCGCCGTGCTGCCCGGAGGCTTCGATGCGCACGCCCGCCTGCGTCGCCACCGGGCGCCCCGCCGGGTCGACGACCGGCACCGCCGCCTCGGCGGCGATGCGCTCGCGGCCGGCGATGTTGCGCACCATCGCCACGCGCATCGCCGCACCCGCCTTCGCGCGCGTGGCCGCTTGCGCGTCGGGCAGGACAACCACGCCGACGGTGAACGACTGCTCGCCCACGCGCGCCCCGCTCATCGCCATCGTCACCGCCAGGCCGTCCAGATCGATCGGGCGCGACATCGACGCCGGCTTGCCCGGTAGCATGACGGCGTAGCCGGTGGCCGGCGGGCGGATCTCGCGCCAGTTGTAGTCGGGCGCGCAGGCGGTGAGTGCGGGCGCGCAAGCCGCCAGGGCGAGCGCCCACGCGGCCGCGGCCCGCGGCATCCGCCGCCGGCGCCACCAGGGTCGGGGGTTCATCCGATAATGGTATCAATGGGGTGGGCATCGATCGGACGGGACACGAACCGGAGGCAGGCCATGATCTACGAATTCAAATCGCGCGCCACGGGCTCGGTCATCATGACGAAGCCGGTGGCCGAATGGATCCTGAAGATCGTCGGCAAGACGCCCGGCGCCACCGGGATCGTCACCGTCGAACAGATGCCGGCGGCGGTGGCGGCGCTGCGCGCGGCGATCGCCGAGGAGCGCGCCGAACTGCGCGAGCAGGAGGCGGATGGCGCCGGCCCCGGCGCGCCGGACGCCACCGTCGACGACGCCTACCCGGTGTCGCTCGCGCAGCGCGCGTTTCCGTTCATCGAGATGCTCGAAGCGGCCCACAAGGCGGGCAAGGACGTCACCTGGGGGGTGTAGGTGCCGCGATCGGCAAGAACGTGAACCGGCCCGGACATGACGTCGACCTGCTGATCGTCGGTGGCGGCATCAACGGTGCGGGCATCGCACGCGACGCCGCCGGGCGCGGCCTGCGCGTGGCGCTGGTCGAGCAGGGCGACTTCGGCGGCGCGACCTCGTCGGCCAGCACCAAACTGATCCACGGCGGGCTGCGCTACCTCGAGCGCTTCGAATTCCGCCTGGTGGCCGAGGCGCTCGCCGAGCGCGACGTGCTGTTGCGCATCGCCTCGCACATCGCACGGCCGCTGCGCTTCGTGATGCCGCAGGTCGCGGGGCTGCGGCCCGCGTGGCGGATCCGCTCGGGCCTGTGGCTCTACGATCATCTCGGCGGACGCACCAGTCTGCCGCGCTCGCACGCGGTGCGGCTTGCGCCCGATCGCTACGGTGCGGGGCTCGATCCGCGCATCACGCGCGGCTTCGCGTATTCCGACGCCTGGGTGGACGACGCGCGGCTGGTGATCCTGAACCTGCGCTCGGCGCAGGCCCACGGCGCGACCCTGATGCCGCACACCCGCTTCGTCGGTGCGCAGCGCCACGACGGCGCCTGGCAGGCAAGCGTCGAACCGGCGCAGGGCGGCGCGCGCCGCGCCCTGCGCGCACGCGTGCTGGTGAACGCCGCGGGCCCGTGGGTGAAGCCGGTGCTCGACGCCTGTGGCGGCGCGCGCACCGCGACGCAGGCGCAACTGGTCAAGGGCAGCCACATCGTCGTGCCGCGCATCCATGCCGGCGAGCACGCGCTGATCCTGCAGAACCGCGACCGGCGCATCGTGTTCATGATCCCTTACGAGCAGCGTTTCACGTTGATCGGCACCACCGATGTCGTGGTGACGAGCCTCGACGAGGCGCGCGCGATCAGCGCCGGGGAAAGCCGCTATCTGCTCGACGCGGTCAACCGCTACCTGGCGCGCCCGCTCGCGGCGCACGACATCGTCTGGAGCTACGCCGGCGCGCGTGCACTCGACGACGACGGTTCGCGCGATCCGTCGCAGACCACGCGCGACTACTCGCTGGTGGTCGACACGCGCGACGGCATCGCGCAACTCGCGGTGTTCGGCGGCAAGATCACCACCTATCGTCGACTGGCCGAGGCGGTGCTCGACAGGCTGCGCCCGTGGCTGCACCCCCGCCGCGACAACTGGACGCACGGCGCGCTGCTGCCGGGCGCGGTGCCCGATGCCGCGATCGCCGCCGACCTGCTGCGCGCACGCCGGCCTGCCCTGCCGCGGCCACTGCTCGAAGCCCTGTTCCGGCGCCACGGAGCGCTCGCCGACGAACTGCTCGGCGACGCGCGCTCGGTGTCGGATCTCGGCCGCGATTTCGGCGGCGCGCTCACCGAACGCGAAGTCGCCTGGTGCGTCGAGCACGAATGGGCCGCCTGCGCCGACGACGTGCTGTGGCGGCGCACCAAGGCCGGACTGCACATGAACGTGGCGCAGCGCGCCGGGTTCGCGCGCTGGTTCGACCGCCACCGCCAGCGGCTGCGCGCGCACCGCGCCCCGTGACGATCTCAGGCCCCGTGGCGATCGCACCCCGTGACGATCTCGCGCGCCGCCGCGAGCAGCGCGGCACACTGCTGCGGCGTGCCCACGGTGATGCGCAGCCACGGCTCGATGCGCGGCTTCGCGAAGTGGCGCACGACGATCGCGCGCTCGCGCAGCGCCTGCGCGAGCGCCGCGCCGTCGTGCCCCGGGTGACGCGCGAACACGAAGTTCGCCAGCGACGGCAGCACCTCGAAACCGAGCGCGGCGAGCCCGCGGCTCAACTGCTCGCGGCTGGCCATCACCGCGTCGCGCGCGCGCGCGAACCACGACTCGTCGCGCAGCGCCGCCACCGCGCCCGCCTGCGCCAGCCGGTCGAGCGGATACGAATTGAAGCTGTCCTTCAGGCGCACCAGCGCCTCGACGAGCGGCGCCTGCCCGAGCGCGTAGCCGACGCGCAACCCGGCCAGCGCGTGCGACTTCGACAGCGTGCGCACCACCAGCAGGTTCGGATGCGCGGCGACGAGCGGCACCGCGCTCTCGGCGCCGAACTCGACGTAGGCCTCGTCGATGACCACCGGCCAGTCGGCGTTGGCCGAGGCCAGTCGCGCCAGCTGCGCGCGCGAGATCGCGCGGCCGGTGGGCGCGTTCGGGTTCGGCAGGACCACCGGGCCGCCACCGGCGTAGTCGTCCACGCGCAGCGCGAAATCGTCGCCGAGCGGCACCGTCTCGAACGCGATGCCGTAGAGCCGGCACCAGGTCGGGTAGAAGCTGTAGGTCACGTCGGGAAAGCGCAGCGGCCGTGATTGCGCGAGCAGTCCCTGGAACGCGAAGGCGAGCACCTCGTCCGAGCCGTTGCCGACGAACACCTGTTCGGGCGCGAGCCCCTCGCGCTGCGCGATCGCCGTGCACAGCACGGCCGACTGCGGGTCCGGGTACAGGCGCAGCGCCCCGCCGTCGGCGCCGAGCGCGGCGCGGATCGCCTCGGCCACCGCCGGCGAAGGCGGATACGGGTTCTCGTTGGTGTTGAGCTTGACCAGCCCGCCGAGTCGCGGCTGTTCGCCGGGCACGTAGGGGCTCAGGTCTGCGACGAGCGCGCTCCAGAAACGGGACATGGCGTATCAGTAGTGCAACTCGGCGATCACCGCCTGGTTCTGCGCCGCCGGCCAGCTGCGCACCGCGATGCGCTCGCCGTTGCACTCGGCGATCACGGTGCGCACCGGCCCCGGCGGCAGCAGCAGCGTCGACGCCGAGACGCCGATCGCCCCGGGCGACACGCCCGGCAGGGCGGCGCCGTCCAGGCTCAGATGATCGTGGCGCAGGTCGAAGTCGCCACGCGGCCGGCTCATGATCACCACGCTGCCGGCGGCGCGCTCGGCCCCCGTCAGGCGCACCGGTTGCAGGTCGACGATGTCCGACGAACGCGGAAACGCCGAACGATAGACGTGCGTGACCGCGAAGCCGGGCGCCGCGAGCACGAACTCGTACGGCGCGTCCGAGCGCGCCGCCATCGGTCCCCAGCGACCGTCGGTACCGGTGGTGCCCGCGTACAGCGGTGCGCCGAGCCGCTCGCCGGTGCCCGGCACGACTTCGTAGACCTCCACCCTGGCCCCTGCCAGGGGTCGCCGGGTTGCGGGCTGTTCGATGCGCCCACCGAGCACCGGTGACGATTCGGCGACGATCGCCAGCCGCCGCGGCGTCGCGCCCGCCGCGAACTGCCAGGTGCGCTCGAAGGTGCGCGTGTCGTTGAACGGGCTGCGCGGCACGTAGTGGCCGCGCACGCTCTCGACGAGCGCCGCGTGCAACGCCGCTTTCGCCGCCGCGCCGCTCTTCACCGCGCTGCGCACCACGTACCCGTCGCTCGAGCTGCCCACCACCACGGCCCTGTCCGTGCGGGTGCGCGCGAGGATCCGATCGACTTCGTCGGACACGACCTGCATCGGATCGGCCGCCGATGCGCGCCCCGCTTGCGCCGCCGCGCCGTCACCGTTGGCGGGCGGATACGGCACGTCGATCGCGAACAGGCGCTGGCGCGGCCAGCCGTTGGACTCGAAGCGCCAGATCATCGTCTGCCACGACGCGGCCGAATCGCCGCGCCCGTGCACGAAGATCACCGGCGGGAACGGATCGCGCGCGAGCCCCAGTTGCGCGCAACCGGCGAGCGCGGCGAGCGCGGCGAGCACCCACCCGCGCCACAGCCACGCGAGCGCCGCGAGCGGGCGCCGCGGCCGCGCCAGGGCACGCGCCGCCGCGCGCGGACGCGCGACAGGTGACGCGGCCAGCCGTCGGTCGCCAGGCATGCGGTTCCTCTTCGAAACGCCAGGCGGCAAGCGTAACGCACATTCGCCTGCGCGGCGCAGCACGCACCGCACGTCGAGCCTCCTGCGTTCCGCATCCCGCATCCCGCGTCGTGCGCACCGCCTCGCGTAGACTCGCGAACGGTGAACCCCGTCACGCGCCCGCTGCTCGCCCTCGCCGCCACGCTCGCCGTGCAGATGCTCGGCAGCATGGTCCTCACCATCCCCTCGGTGATCGCCCCCGCCGTCGCGCCCTCGCTCGGCCTGAGCGCCGATCGCGTCGGGCTGTTCGTCGGCATCGCCTACTTCGCGGCGATGCTTTCGGGTCTGGCGAGCGGCGGCTGGGTCGCGCGCCTGGGCGCAGTCACTGTCAGCCAGGGCGCGATGGCCGCCTGCGCCCTGGGTGCCTTCATCGCGATCGCCGGCGGCACGCTGCCGCTGGCGCTGGCCGCGGTGCTGATCGGCACCGGCTACGGCATGATCAATCCGTCGTCGACCAGCCTGCTGGGCCAGCACGCACCACTGTCGAACCGCGGCCTGTTCTTCTCGCTCAAGCAGACCGGCGTGCCGCTCGGCGTGGCGCTGTCGGGTGTGGCGATGCCCTGGGGCCTGCAGACGCTCGGCTGGCAGGTGTCGACCGCGCTCGCCGGCGCGGCCGGCGTACTGCTCGCGCTGCTGCTGTGGCCCGCGATCGCACGGCTCGAACCCCGGCACGCGTCGCGCCCGGGGGTGCGTCACGCGGCGGCACCC
>JAJTYR010000059.1 GCA_021463505.1 Burkholderiaceae bacterium
TCGCCGAGCCAGGCGCAGGGATTGGTCTCGGCGATCTGGCGGAAGAGCGCCTCGCCGAGCGCCACCCGCAGGCGGAAGCAGACCGCCCGCTCCGACAGCCGCTCGAGCCGCGTCATGTAGAAGTCCGACCCGAAGAGGACCCGGCCGGCGAGCCGCGCGTCCTCGAGGAAGAGCCGCAGGAAGGGGACGAACTCCTCGAACTCGAAAAGGGTATAGGAGATGTCGGTCCAGAGGCCGGGGAAGCGGCGCCCGCCGCGGCCGTCGCCGGCGGTGATCATGCGCCGGATCGCGACCTGCCAGTTCCTTTCGCCGGCGGCGGGGTCGTCGGGGGGCAGCCCGTCCTCGACATAGGCCCGCCAGTCGGCCTGGCCGCCGAAATGGGCCAGGCAGACGCGGAGCCCGGGGAAGGCGTCGAGGACGGGGACGAACGCCTGGGGCGCGCTCCAGCGGTCGGCCTCGGCCCGGCTGACCCCGCGGCCGCGGACCCCCCCGCGCGAGCAGTGCGAGATGACCGGCAGCCCGTGGCGGACGCAGTAGGGATAGACCTCTTCCATGAGGACCGGATGGTCGGGCGGATAGCCGAGCTTGGGGTAGAGCTTGAGGCCGCGGAAGCCGAGCTCCTCGACGCAGCGGCGGACCTCGGCCGCCGCCCCCGGCCGGTCGGGAAGGAGGGTGGCGAAGGGGATGACGCGGCCCCCGTGGCGGGGGTCGCGGGCCTGGCGCGCGTCGGCGACGCGCCGTCAGCCGCCGGGGCGAGCGGCGCGGCGGCCCGGCCGGCGGGCGCGCGCCAGGCAGAGTTGCCGCTGTCGGGCTGAGCGCAGCGCCGGCGCTGACCCTATAATCCGCGGGTTTCGCACCCACACGGCGACAGTTCATGGAAAAGATCGGCAAGGTGGTGCTCGCCTACTCGGGCGGGCTCGATACATCGGTGATCCTGAAGTGGCTGCAGGACACCTACGGCTGCGAAGTCGTCACCTTCACTGCCGACATCGGCCAGGGCGAGGAACTCGAACCGGCGCGCGAGAAGGCGCGGATGTTCGGCGTCCGGAGCATCTACATCGAAGACCTGCGCGAGGAGTTCGTCCGCGACTTCGTCTTCCCGATGTTCCGCGCCAACACGGTCTACGAGGGCGAATACCTGCTGGGCACTTCGATCGCGCGGCCGCTGATCGCCAGGCGCCTGGTCGAAATCGCACAGCGCGAGAACGCCGACGCGATCTCGCACGGTGCCACCGGCAAGGGCAACGACCAGGTGCGCTTCGAACTCGGCGCCTACGCGCTGATGCCGAACGTGAAGATCATCGCGCCGTGGCGCGAGTGGGACCTGCTCTCGCGCGACAGGCTGCTCGCCTACGCCGACACGCACGGCATTCCGGTCGACTTCAAGAAGCGCAGGGGTGGCGCGCCATTTTCGATGGACGCGAACCTGCTGCACATCTCGTACGAAGGCGGCATTCTCGAAGACCCGGCCGCCGAGCCGCCGGCGAAGGGGATGTGGCGCCTGACGGTTCCGGTCGAGAAGGCGCCGGGCAAGCCCGAAGACGTCGAGCTCGCGTTCCGCGCCGGCGACCTGGTCGCGATCAACGGCCGCCGGATGAAGGCGCACGAGCTGCTCGCCGAGCTGAACCGCCTCGGCGGCAAGCACGGCGTGGGCCGCCTCGACCTGGTCGAGAACCGCTATGTCGGCATGAAGTCGCGCGGCTGCTACGAGACGCCGGGGGGCACGATCCTGCTGCGCGCGCACCGCGCGATCGAGTCGCTCACGCTCGACCGCGAGGTCGCCCACCTGAAGGACGAACTGATGCCGCGCTACGCGAGCATCGTCTACAACGGCTACTGGTGGTCGCCCGAGCGGCGTGCGCTGCAGGCACTGATCGATCACACGCAGGGCAACGTCAACGGCACGGTCACGGTGCGTCTGTACAAGGGCAACGTGATCGTCGTCTCGCGCAAGTCGCCCGATTCGCTGTTCGACGAGCGCATCTCCACGTTCGAGGACGACCAGGGCGCCTACGACCAGGCCGACGCGGGCGGTTTCATCAAGCTGAACGCGCTGCGCATGCGGATCGCCGCGAACAGGGCAGCCGCGCCGAAGAAGAAGGCCGCGGCGGACAGGCGGGCGCGCAAGGCGGGCAAGTCCGAGGGCTGATGCCGCTCGTTTCGCTGCAGGGCGCCCGCCTCGCCTATGGCCACGTCGCGCTGCTCGACGGCGCCGAACTGTCGATCGAGGCCGGCGAACGGGTCGCGCTGATCGGTCGCAACGGCACCGGCAAGTCCTCGCTGCTGCGCGGCATCGCCGGCCAGCTCGCGTTCGACGACGGCCAGGTCATGCTGCAGGCAGGGCTGTCGATCGCCTTCGTGCAGCAGGAGCCGGCGCTCGATCCGGCACACACGGTCTTCGAGGCAGTGGCCGCGGGGCTCTCGGACCAGGCCGAGGCGGTCACGCAATACGAGGCGCTCGCCGCCGCGCTGGCACGCACCGCACATCCCGATCCGGCACAACTCGGACACCTCGCCGCACTGCAGGCACGCCTCGAAGTCGAGGGGGGCTGGGCCTCGGCGCACCGCGTGGAGCGCGTGCTCGGCCGCCTGTCGCTCGACGGCACCGAACCGGTCGCCGCGCTGTCGGGCGGCAAACGCAAGCGCGTCGCACTCGCACGCGCGCTGGTGGCCGACCCCGATCTGCTGCTGCTCGACGAGCCCACCAACCACCTGGACATCGAATCGATCGCCTGGCTCGAGGAGTTGCTGCGCGGCCTGCGCGGCGCACTGGTCGTCGTGACGCACGACCGGCGCTTCCTCGATCGGGTGGCCACGCGCATCGTCGAGCTCGACCGCGGCCGGCTGCGCTCGTACCCGGGGCGCTTCGCGCAGTACCAGCAGCGCAAGGTCGATGACCTGGCCGCCGAAGCGGTGGCGCACGCGAAGCTCGACCGGTTGCTGGCCCAGGAAGAGGCCTGGATCCGCAAGGGGATCGAGGCGCGGCGCACCCGCAATGAGGGTCGGGTGCGGCGGCTGGAAGCCCTGCGCCGCCAGCGATCGGAGCGGCGCGAGCGTGCCGGCCGCGTCAACTTCGCGGTCGACACAGGCGAACGCCCGGGGCGCCTGGTGGTGGAGTTGCGCGGCGTCACCCACGCCTGGGGCGAGCGGGTGATCGTGCACGACTTCGACGCGATCGTGCAGCGCGGTGACCGGGTCGGTCTGGTCGGCCCGAATGGCTGCGGGAAGACGACGCTGCTCCGGTTGATGCTGGGCGAGATCGCACCGGACCGCGGCAGCGTGCGCCGCGGCACGCAACTGCAGGTGGCCTATTTCGACCAGTTGCGCGAGCAGCTCGACGACGCAGCCACGCTCGTCGAGACGATCAGCCCGGGCTCGGAGTGGATCGAGATCGGCGGCCGGCGCACCCACGTCATGAGCTATCTGGAGCGCTTCCTGTTCCCGCCCGGGCGCGCGCGCTCGTCGGTGGGTTCGCTGTCCGGCGGCGAACGCAACCGGCTGCTGCTGGCACGACGGTTCGCCCGGCCGGCCAACCTGCTGGTGCTCGACGAACCCACCAACGATCTGGACATCGACACGCTCGAACTGCTCGAGGAACTGCTCGCCGACTATCCGGGCACGGTGCTGATCGTCAGCCACGACCGCGCCTTCCTGGACAACGTGGTGACACAGACGATCGCCGCGCTCGGCGACGGCGTCTGGCGCGAATACCCGGGCGGCTATTCCGACTACGAAGCGGCGCGCAACCGGGAGAGCACGGCCGCGGCCGGCGCAACGGCGGCCGGCGCGACGGCGGCACGCACGGCGAACCCCGGCGGCGCCGGCGCAACCGGGCAGCGACAGAAGCTGGGTTACCGCGAGCAGCGCGAGCTCGAGGCGCTGCCGGCCCGCATCGAGGCACTGGAGGCGGAGCAAAAGCGGTTGGGCGAACAACTGGTCGATCCGGCCGGCTGGCGCGGCGATCCCGGCTCGATGCGCGCGGCGAACGAACGTTTCGCAGCGATCGAGACCGAGCTGATGGCGGCGCTCGAACGCTGGGAAGCGCTGGAGGCGCGCCGCTGAGGCAATCGATTGCGGCGCGGCCGGCCGGATGCGACCGCTGGCTCTACAATGGCCTACGATGCGACCCGTCGATCCCGCCGGGCAACGAGGAGGAATCGCCATGCCATCGTTCGACGTCGTCTCGGAAAGCGATCCGATCGAGGTCCGCAATGCCGTCGACCAGGCCAACAGGGAAATCGCCAACCGCTTCGACTTCAAGGGCTCGGACGCGCGCATCGAACAGAAGGAGCGCGAGCTGACCGCTTTCGCCGACGACGACTTCAGGCTGGGGCAGTTGCGCGACGTGCTGCTGGCCCGGTGCGCGAAGCGCGGCGTCGACGTGCGCTTCCTCGACTTCGGCGCGGTGCAGAAAACCGGCGGCGACAAGGTCAGGCAGCCGATCACCGTGCGCCACGGCGTGTCCTCCGACCACGCAAGGAAGATCGTGCGCCTGGTCAAGGACAGCAGGCTGAAGGTCCAGGCCGGCATCCAGGGCGATGCCGTGCGCATCAGCGGCGCCAAGCGTGACGAACTGCAGTCGGCGATCGCGCTGCTGAAGAAGGCCATCACCGACGTGCCGCTGTCGTTCACGAACTTTCGCGACTGAGCCGCGAGGGAATCCGTATGCCCGCACCCGGAAAACCCGCCCTGCCCGGTCCCGGACCGTCCGTGGCGCCCGAGGAATCGCAGCGTCGCCTCGCGGTGCTGATCGACGCCGACAACGCCCAGGCTGCGACGATCGACGGCCTTCTCGCCGAAATCGCCAAGTTCGGCATCGCCAGCGTCAAGCGCATCTATGGCGACTGGACGCAGCCGCAACTGGGCAGCTGGAAGAAGATCCTGCTCGAGCACTCGATCGTCCCGGTCCAGCAGTTCGGCTACACGAAAGGCAAGAACGCCACCGACAGCGCGCTGATCATCGACGCGATGGACCTGCTCTACACCGGACGCTTCGACGGCTTCTGCCTCGTGTCGAGCGACAGCGACTTCACGCGGCTGGCGTCGCGGCTGCGCGAGCACGGCCTGACGGTCTACGGGTTCGGCGAACGCAAGACCCCCGAGCCCTTCGTCGCGGCCTGCGACAAATTCGTCTACACCGAGGTGCTGCGCCGCGCACCGGACAAGCCCGCCGCCGCGGGCGAACAGCCGCGGCCCGCCAGGCTCAGCGACGACCGGCAGCTGCTGGTCGATCTGGTCGCCGACGCGATCGACGCCGTCTCCGACGACAGCGGCTGGGCGCAACTCGGCGCGGTCGGCAGCAACATCACCAAGCTGCGGCCCGACTTCGATTCGCGGCTCTACGGGCACCGCAAGTTCAGCGACCTCGTGAAGTCGCTGCCCGCGCACTTCGAAGTGGACGAACAGGCCGCGGCCGGCAGCGGCGGAAAGTCGATCTACGTGCGCATCCTGCGCCGACCGACGCGCTGACGTCGCCGCGGCGCGGCCTTCGACCCGCGCGCCGGGCGCTTCAGCCCTCGATGCGTGCGTACGCCGAGTGGTTGTGGATCGACTCGAAGTTCTCGGCCTCGACCACGAAGCGGCGCACGCGCGCGTCGCGGCGCAGCGCCATCGCCACGTCGCGCACCAGATCCTCGACGAACTTGGGATTGTCGTAGGCGCGTTCGGTGACGTGCTTCTCGTCGACCCGCTTGAGCAGTCCGTAGATCTCGCTGGACGCCTGTGCCTCGGCCAGAGCGATCAGCTCCTCGGGCTCGATCGCGGCGCCCGCCTCGACCGACACGGTGAGGTGCGAACGCTGGTTGTGTGCGCCGTAGTCGGAGATCGTCTTCGAGCACGGGCACAGGCTGGTGCACGGCACGACGACGGTCAGCGTGGTGGCGGCATCGTGCGGCCCACCCTCGACGACGATCGACAGATCGTAGTCCATCAGGCTCTGCACCTGCGAGACCGGCGCGGTCTTGCGCACGAACAGCGGCAGTGCGAGTTCGATGCGGCCGTGCCCGGCCTCGAGCAGCCCGAGCATCTCGACGAACATCGCGCGCATGCCGGCCGCGTCGAGCGCCGGCCGCGCATCGGCCAGTCGCGCCTCGAGCAGCGCAACGAAGCGCGACATGTGCGCGCCCTTCTGATCGGCCGGCAGCGCGACGTACAGGCCGAACTGACCGACGCTGGGCTGCTCGACTGCGCCGCTGCGCCAGCGCAGCGGATAGCGCAGGCCCTTGACGCCGACGCGCTGGATCGGCAGTTCGCGCGCGTCGGGGCTGCCCTGCACGTCGGCCATCACGCCGGCCAGCAGCACGCCAGTGTCGCGGATGTTCATCGGCTGTTCTCCGTCGGTATCCAATTTCAACTGGCCCGGCGCAGCACCAGCCGCGGCCCGCCGCCGCCGGCGAGCAATTCGCCGAATCGTTCGCGCACCGAGCGCTCGATGCCCTCGGCGTCCAGGCCCTCGAGGCGCAACAGCAGCGCCTGCTCGCCGTGGTCGACGCAGCGGTCGGGCAGGCCGAGTTGCAGCAGCGGGCGCACGATACCGGCGCCCGCGAGCGCTTCGGCGACCGCGCTGCCGGCTCCGCCCATCACCACGTGCTCCTCGATCGTGACCACGGCCTCGTGCGCACGCGCCAGTTCGGCCAGCAGCGCCTCGTCGACCGGCTTGACGAAGCGCATGTTGACCACCGTAGCGTCGAGCACCTCGCCGGCCGCGAGCGCCGGCGCCAGCATCGTGCCGAACGCGAGCAGCGCAACGCGCCGGCCCTGCCGGCAGACCTGACCGCGACCGATCGGCAGGGCAGTGAGGTCCTTCGACACCTCGACGCCGGCGCCGGCGCCGCGCGGATAGCGTACCGCCACCGGACCATCGTGCCGGAACGCGGTGTAGAGCATCTGGCGGCACTCGTTCTCGTCGGCAGGCGCCATCACCACCATGTTCGGGATGCAGCGCAGGTAGGCGTAGTCGTAGGCGCCGGCGTGCGTGGCACCATCGGCGCCAACCACCCCGGCGCGGTCGAGCGCGAACACCACCGGCAGATTCTGCAGCGCGACGTCGTGCACCAGCTGGTCGTAGCCGCGCTGCAGGAAGGTGCTGTAGATGGCGAGCACCGGCTTGAGCCCCTCGCAGGCGAGCCCCGCGGCGAAGGTGACCGCGTGCTGCTCGGCGATGCCGACGTCGAAGTAGCGTTGCGGAAAGCGCCGCTCGAATTCGACCAGCCCGGAGCCTTCGCGCATCGCCGGCGTGATCGCCACCAGCCGCTCGTCGAGCGCGGCCATGTCGCAGACCCAGTCGGAGAACACCTGCGTGTAGGTGGGCCGCGACGGCGTGGCCGGCTTGCGGATGCCCTCCCGGGGATCGAAGCGTCCCGGGCCGTGATAGAGCACCGGATCGGCCTCGGCGCGCTTGTAACCCTGTCCCTTGCGGGTGACGATGTGCAGGAACTGCGGACCGCGCAACTCGCGCAGGTTCTGCAGCGTCGGCACCAGGCTGTCGAGGTCGTGACCGTCGATCGGTCCCACGTAGTTGAAGCCGAGCGCCTCGAACACCGTCCCGCCGGGAACCACCATGCCCTTGGCGTGCTCCTCGATGCGGCGTGCAAGCTCGAACAGCGGCGGCAGGTTCGACAGCATGGCGCGACCGACATCGCGCGCTTTCGTGTAGAAGCGCCCCGAGAGCAGCCGCGCGAGGTAGCGGTTCAGTGCCCCTACCGGCGGCGAGATCGACATGTCGTTGTCGTTGAGCACGACCAGCAGGTCGATGTCGGGCGTGACGCCGGCGTTGTTCATCGCCTCGAAGGCCATGCCCGCAGTCATCGCGCCGTCGCCGATCACCGCCACGTGACGACGCCGTCCGGGGCCCTGGTTCTCGCCCTTGTTGCGCGAGGCCACCGCCATGCCGAGTGCGGCCGAGATCGACGTCGACGAATGCGCGGTGCCGAAGGCGTCGTACTCGCTCTCGCTGCGCTTCGGAAAGCCCGAGATGCCCCCATGCTGGCGCAGCCCCGCCATCCGCTCGCGGCGTCCGGTGAGGATCTTGTGCGGATAGCTCTGGTGCCCGACGTCCCAGATCAGTCGATCGCGCGGCGTGTCGAACACGTAGTGCAGCGCGATCGCCAGCTCGACCGTGCCCAGGTTCGACGACAGATGCCCGCCGGTGCGCGACACCGAGTCGAGCACGAAGCCGCGCAACTCGCGCGCCAGTTGCGCGAGTTGCGCGCGCTCGAGCACGCGCAGGTCGGCCGGCGTGTCGATCGCCGCGAGCAGCGGCCAGGCGTCCGGCGTGCCGCCCGGTTCACCGCCGGTCTGCGCCGCCTCCGTCATGCCTTCCTCAGGACGATCAGATCGGCCAGATCGCCCAGACGGCGCGCCGCCTCGCCCAGCGGCGCGATCGCCGCGTGCGCCTGCTCGCGCAACTGGCCGGCCAGCCGGCGCGCAGCCTCCAGACCGAGCGCGGACACGTAGGTCGGCTTGCTGCGCTGCGCGTCCTTGCCGGCGGTCTTGCCGAGCGTGGTCGCATCGCCTTCGACGTCGAGGATGTCGTCGACCACCTGGAACGCCAGGCCGATCGCATCGGCATAGCCATCGAGCGCCTGCGTCCGGTACGCGCGTGCCTCGGCCGTCGTCGCCGCGGCGTGCGGCGCACACAGCGCACCGAGCCGCACCGAGGCGCGCAGCAACGCGCCGGTCTTGCGTCGGTGCATGTCCTCGAGCGCCTCGCGCCCGAGCGCGGCGCCCACCGATGCGAGGTCGATCGCCTGGCCGCCCGCCATGCCGGCGGAGCCGGCCGCGCGCGCCAGCTCGGCGACCATCGCGGCGCTGGCAGCTGCGGAGGCGCCGTGTCCGGGTGCCGCGGCCAGCACCTCGAACGCCAGCGCCTGCAGCGCATCGCCCACCAGCATCGCCAGTGCCTCACCATACCGGACGTGCACCGTCGGGCGACCCCGGCGCAGCACGTCGTCGTCCATGCACGGCAGATCGTCGTGCACCAGCGAGTAGGCGTGCACCAGTTCGACCGCACAGGCCGCGCAGTCGAGCGCGCCTGCCGGCGCGCCCAGCGCCTCGCCGGCGGCATGCACCAGCAGCGGACGCACGCGTTTGCCGCCGCCGAGCACCGCGTAGCGCATCGCCTCGTGCAGCTGCATCGGATGCGCCGTAGCGGGCGGCAGCACCCGTTCGAGCGCCTGCTCGGTGCGCTGGCCGCGACTGACCAGCCAGTGCCCGAACGGCAGCGAACTCGCCGCCGGCACGGCAGTCGCGGTACGGCAGGTCATCAGGATTCCTCCGCCTCGCCCGCGTCGAACGGACGCAGCAGATCGGCCTCGAGAATGCGCACCTGCTGCTGGACCTCCGACAGCGACTTGCGGCACCAGGCGATCAGCGCGGCGCCGCGACGGTAGTCGGCCAGCGATTGCTCGAGCGGCAGCGCGCCGCTCTCCATGCGCTGCACGATCTGCTCGAGCTCGCCCAGCGCGAGCTCGAAGGACTCGGGCGCCGCGCCCTGCGGCAGGGATGCCGCGGGGACATCGGTGCCCGACGCATCGGCCGGGGAGTCGCCGGATGCCCGGTTGGAGGACTTGGCCATCGATGAAGATCCGGAGCCTGACGGAGCAGGTCAAAGCGTTGATTTTACTTTCGTTTCGGGCGATCCGCCGCGAAGGCCCGATTTCCGGGACGCCCCCCTGCGCACGGGCTTGCCTTGCCCGCCAATCGGGGTATCCTTCGCCGTCCCGGAGCGCGCCTGCCCTGGTGCGGGGTGCTCCCGAGGCCGGGCTGGGTTCCGTCCTTCGACTGGCATGGAGGGTCAGGATGTCGGATCTGGGTCGACGCGATTTCCTCGTCCCCGCACGCACGCAGCTCCCCGTCTCCGCCTATTTCGACGAAGCGCTGTTCCGACGCGAAGTCGACACCCTGTTCCGCCAGGGTCCCGGCTACGTCGGGCACACGCTGATGGTGCCGCAGGTCGGCGACTACCAGGCGCTGACCGCGGAAAACGAGGGCCGCGTGCTGGTGCGCAACGCCTCCGGGGTCGAGCTGCTGTCGAACGTCTGCCGCCACCGCCAGGCGCTGATGCTGCGCGGGCGCGGCCAGGCCGACAACATCGTGTGCCCGCTGCATCGCTGGACCTACGACCTGTCGGGCAAGCTGCTGGGGGCGCCCCACTTCGACCCGCAGCCCTGCGTGAGACTCGGCGCCACACCATTGCAGGAATGGCGCGGCCTGCTGTTCGAGGGCCCGCGCGAGGTCGCACGCGACCTCGCCGCGCTGGACGTCGGGCGCGAATTCGATTTCGACGGCTACGTGCTCGACCACGTCGAGATTCACGAGTGCGCGTACAACTGGAAGACCTTCATCGAGGTGTATCTCGAGGACTACCACGTCGTGCCGTTTCACCCGGGGCTCGGCCACTTCGTCTCCTGCGACGACCTGCACTGGGCGTTCGGCGAGTGGTACTCGGTGCAGACCGTCGGCCTCTTCCAGGGCCTGCGCAAGCCGGGCACGCCGGTCTACGAGCGCTGGCACGAACAGATCCTGCGCTTCGGCGCCGGCAAGCTGCCCGCCCGCGGCGCGATCTGGCTGACCTACTACCCGAACGTGATGGTCGAGTGGTACCCGCACGTGCTGGTGGTCTCGACGCTGGTGCCGCGCGCCCCGCAACAGACGACCAACATCGTCGAGTTCTACTATCCCGAGGAGATTGCGCTGTTCGAGCGCGACCTGGTCGAAGCCGAGCGCGCCGCCTACATGGAGACCGCGATCGAGGACGACGAGATCGCGCTGCGCATGGACGCCGGACGGCGTGCGCTGCTCGGGCGCAGCGCAGACGATGCCGGCCCCTACCAGAGCCCGATGGAAGACGGCATGCAGCACTTCCACGAGTTCCTGCGGCGCCAGCTCGGCCCCATCTGAACCTGTCATCTTCTCGCCGGTGGCTGCGGGCCCGGCCACCGGCGGCTGCGGAGAATCGCCGATGAGCTGGAACACGATCGTCACCGCCGACGAACTGGCCGCCCACCTCGACCAGTGCGTGGTGGTCGATTGCCGGCACGACCTCACCGATCCCGACAGCGGGCCGGCCGCCTGGGCGGTGGGCCATCTTCCGGGCGCGTTCTTCCTGCACCAGGACTTCGATCTGTCGGGCCCGAAAACCGGCCGCAACGGCCGCCATCCGCTGCCCGAGCGCGAAACCCTGCAGCGCAAGCTCGAGTCGATCGGCCTGTCCGACGGGCGTCAGCTGGTCGCCTACGACGACAGCGGCGGCGCCTATGCGGGGCGCCTGTGGTGGCTGGCGCGCTGGCTGGGCCACCCGGAGGCGGCGCTGCTCGACGGCGGCATCCAGGCGTGGCGCAAGGCCGGCTATCCGGTCAGCCGCGAGCCGGCGCTGGCCCGCCCGGGCACCTCGAGCCGGCGCAAGTCGCTGGTCCCGGAAGTCGCCGTCGACGCGGTCCTCGCGGCGGCGGCGCTCGGCGATCGCCTGATTCTCGACGCGCGCACGCCCGAGCGCTTTCGCGGCGAAATCGAGCCCTTCGATCCGGTGCCCGGACACGTTCCGGGCGCCGTGAACCGGCCGCTGCAGCACAACCTGCGACCCGATGGCCGCTTCAAGCCCGCCGAGGTGCTGCGCGAGGAGTACCTCGCTCTGCTCGCCGGACGTGCACCCGCCGCGGTGATCCACCTGTGCGGCTCCGGGGTCACCGCCTGCCACAACCTGCTGGCCATGGAGATGGCCGGCCTGCCCGGCGGTGCGCTGTACCCGGGTTCGTGGAGCGAATGGTGCGCCGACCCGGCACGGCCGGTGGCGCTCGGCGACGCAGGCTGAGTCGGCGATGGCGCGGCTGGTCTTCATCGCCGGCCATGCCGGGACCGGCAAGTCGACGCTGGCGCAGCGCGCGGTGCCACTGTTGCATGCGCGCACCGGCGAGAGCTTCTGCGTACTCGACAAGGACACGGCCTACGGCACCTACAGCGCGAAAGTGATGGGCCTGCTCACCGGGGATGCCGACGATCGCGACAGCCCCACGTTCCTCGAGCACCTGCGCGACCAGGAGTACCGCGGCCTGCTCGAGGTCGCGGCCGAGAACCTCGCCCTCGGTGTGAACCTCGTGCTGGTCGGACCGTTTTCGCGCGAAGTGAAGTCGAAGCGCGTCTTCGACCCGCTCGCGCTCGGCGTGCCGGCCGACACCCGCATCCACGTGATCTGGGTGTCGCTCGACGAGAGCGCTGCGCGTGCGCGCATCATCGGCCGCGGCGACGCGCGCGACCGCTACAAACTTGCGCACTGGGACGAATATCGCAAGCGGCGCTTCGAACCCGATCCGGTCGAGTTCCCCACCCTGCTGCGCTTCGACAACACGATCTTCGACGAGGCCGCCTTCGGGCGGCTGATCGACGCGATCGCGTAGGCGTGCACAAGGAAATCACCCATGCCTCTCGTTTTTTCCTATGGAACGCTGCAACAGCACAACGTGCAGCGCGACACCTTCGGACGGCTTCTCGAAGGAAGCCTCGACGAGTTGCCCGGCTACCGGCTGTCGATGCTCAGAATCGGGAATCGGGAGGTCGTCGCCACCAGTGGCGCGACGCATCACCCGATTGCCGGATTCAGCGGCAACCCGGCCGATCGCATTCCCGGCACGGTGTTCGAGATCACCGACGAGGAACTCGCCCGTGCCGACCGTTACGAGATTCCGGCCTATCGGCGCGTCCTCGTCGATCTCGCGTCGGGCACGCAGGCCTGGGCCTATGTCGACGCCCGCCGCCCGGCCGCAGACCGCGCGGCCGGTGGCGGCCCGGGCGGCGGGCGCCGCAAGCCGGCGCTCGCACCCAAAGCATCCAGGCCGCGCAGGGACGTGGAGAAGGCCTATCCGAAAGCGGACTTCGTGGCGAAACTGCGTCGTCTGGCCGATGCGATCGAAAACGGCAAACGGTTCGAGATCCGCATCGCCGGCGAGCGCATCCGCGTGCCCGCGCGGGCGATTCTCAACGTCGAACACGAACGAACCGGCCGCGAAGAAGAGATCGAGTTCCAGATCAAGTGGTCGGCGGGCGGCTGACGGTGCACGCGGCCGGGCAAACCGCAGAGCCCGGTCGATCAGGTCCGCGGCGCAGGGATGACCGCAGTGTGACCGGTGAGACCGGCAAGGTGGTGCTGCAACTCAGCGGCGTTGGTTCTGGCGAGGGGTCCGGGCATGCCGGGCGAACGTCCTGGGTTCGCCAGTTTGCAGCTCGAAGCCGGCGAATGTCCACTTGAACGGGCGCGGCGCGGCGTTGCGCCGGGCGACGAAGGTCTCGGTGCGCTGGAGCAGGTGCGCGGCAGAGGTATGGCTGGCGTGGCGAAGTACGCGGCGCGCGTAGATGCCGAAGAGCAACTCGACCTGGTTGACCCAGCTGGCATGCAGCGGCGTGAAGTGCATGACGAAGCGCCGGCCGTGACGGGCATTGAACTCATCCCACACGGTGTGCGCGCGATGCGTGTTCAGGTTGTCCCGGATGACGTGCACGGTGCCCCTCGGGTAGGCGCTGGCGACCCTCTCCATGAACGCCACGAAGTCGCCCTGGGTGCGCCGCTCGATGCAGCTGGCGACGACCCGCCCCGAGTGCGCATCGAGCGCCGCCGTCAGCGCCTGCGTGCCGTGTCGAATGTATCCGAACCCGCGCCGACGCGCATGACCGGACCGCGGCGGGCGGTCTGCGTGCTTGCGCTCGATGGCCTGCAAGATGCGTTGCAGGTGACTGCGGCTGATGCGCTCGACCACGCCATGCGCCAGGGCCCGCTCGCACAACTCGTCGAGCGTCGGGGTGGCACAGCCGCAATCTTCGGCCGGCTCGCACGCCAGGGCCAGCAGCTGCAGCCGCTGCGCGTCGACCAGACGCCGTGGCCGGCCAGGACGCGGCGCCTCCTGCAGACCCTCGACCCCAAAGCACGCCAGGCGCTCACGCGACGACGACTCGACAACAGGCCCTAGTGCCCGTACAGGGCACCGGTGATGAACGCGATCGCCGCGACACCGGCCATCATCAGCACGAACTGCCCCACCCACTCGCCGCGACGGCGCGTCTCGCGGTGCATGTCCGGGATCAGGTCCGCCAGCGCAACGTAGATGAAGCTGGCGGCAGCGAGCACCAGCACGTAGGGCAGCAGACCCTGCGCGCGCGACAGGGACAGGTAGCCCAGCACGCCGCCCACGACCGCCGACAGGCCGCTCAGCACGTTGTACAGCAGCGCGCGCGCGCGCGTGTAGCCGGCGTTGATCAGGATGATGAAGTCGCCGATCTCCTGTGGGATCTCGTGGGCCGCGATGGCCGCGGTGGTCAGCCAGCCGAGCGCCGGATCGGCGATGAACGCCGCAGCGATCATCACGCCGTCGGCGAAGTTGTGGATGCCGTCACCGACCAGGATCAGCATGCCGCCGGGCCCGGCGGCCTCGCGGTCGTGACCGTGGTGGTGCTCGTGACCGTCGCCCTCGTGATGGTGGCTGTGCCGCAGCACCGAGAGCTTCTCGAGCACGAAGAAGCCGATCAGTCCGAGCAGCAGCGTCCAGGCGAGCGCGCGCAGGTCGGCGTGCGATTCGAATGCTTCCGGAATCAGGTTGAGCACGGCCGAACCGAGCAGCAGCCCCGCCGACACGCTGACCAGCCGGTTCACGAGTCCGGCGAGCAGGCCGAGCGACAGCCAGGCCGCCGCGAGCACGCTCGCCGCGCCAGCCAGCAGCGTGGCGAGAATCGTCATCGACAAGGTGGTGTTCAGGATACCCCCGCCATGCGCCGGTTCACGCGTCTTCAGCCCGCGCCATGCTGGCGCAACCACGCCAGGCATCGCTGCCAGCCGTCCTCGGCAGCCTCCTTGCGGTAGCTCGGCCGATAGTCGGCGTAAAACGCGTGCGGCGCGTCGGGATAGACCACGAACTGCGACGCCTTCGAGGCCGCCGCGCCGAACGACAGGCGCATCTTCATCTCGTCGATGGTGGTCAGCGGAATGCCGCCGTCCTGCCCCCCGTACAGGCCGAGTACCGGGGCGTGCAGTTTCTCCGCCACGTCGAACGGATGCGTCGGCGTGGTCGGGCCGGCCTGCGAAGTCAGCCGCCCGTACCAGGCCACACCGGCGCGCAGCTTCGGATTGTGTGCGCTGTAGAGCCAGACGATGCGCCCGCCCCAGCAGAAACCGGTGATTCCGAGCCGTGCCGGATCTGCGCCGTTGGCAGCCGCCCAGGCCGCGGCGGCATCCAGGTCGGCCATCACCTGGGCGTCGGGCACCTTCGACACCACCTTGTCGAACAGCTCGGGAATCGACGCGTACTTTGCCGGATCGCCCTGGCGCGCGAACAGCTCGACCGCGACCGCGAAATACCCCAGCTTCGCGAAGCGCCGGCAGATGTCGCGGATGTGTTCGTGCACGCCGAAAACCTCCTGCACGACCAGAATCGCCGGCAGGCCGGTCCTGCCGGCGGGCATCGCGCGGTAAGCGGGAACCTGGCCGTCGGCCACCGGGATCTTCACTTCGCCGGCATTCAGGCCCGCGGCGTCGGTGGTGATCGTCTGCGCGAGCAGCGGTCCCGCGGGCGCGACCGCAGCGGCAAAACCGCTGGCGAGCGAGCCCGCGACGAATCCGCGCCGCCCGAGCGGCGCCGTGGACACCAGGCTGCGGGTTTCGGCTTCCAGCGCATCATCGTGTCCGGGCTTCGTGTGCATCGGTTCTCTCCTGCGTGGAACGGGCCGCGCGCGACCCGGTACGGGTGCGGCAGCGTCAGTGCGCCTGTTCCCAGTTGACCCCGACGCCGCACTCGACCTCGAGCGGCACCGACAGGCGGGCGACGCCGGTCATCAGTGGCGGCAGCGCCGAGCGCAATCCGTCGAGTTCGGCCTGCGGCACCTCGAGCACCAGCTCGTCGTGTACCTGCATGACCAGCTTCGAGGCCATGCGCTCGTCGTCGAGCCAGCGCTGCACGGCGATCATCGCCATCTTGATCAGGTCGGCCGCGGTGCCCTGCATCGGTGCGTTGATCGCTGCGCGCTCGGCGGCAGCGCGCCGCGGGCCGTTCGGACTGTTGATCTCGGCCAGCCACAGGCGCCGTCCGAACACCGTCTCGACGTAACCCTGGCTGCGCGCGAGCGCACGCGTGTCCTCCATGTACCGGGCCACACCCGGATAGCGCGCGAAATAGCGCTCGATGTAGTTCTTCGCCGCGTCGCGCTCGATGCCGAGGTTCGACGCCAGCCCGTAGGCGCTCATCCCGTAGATCAGCCCGAAGTTGATCACCTTCGCGTAGCGACGCTGCTCGGCGCTCACCTCGGCGGGGGCGATTCCGAAGATCTCGCCCGCGGTGGCGCGGTGCACGTCCAGGCCCTGCTCGAAGGCGCGCAGCAGGCTCGCGTCGCCGGACAGATGCGCCATGATGCGCAATTCGATCTGCGAATAGTCGGCCGAGACGATGCTCGCACCGGGCGGCGCGACGAAGGCTTCGCGGATGCGCCGGCCCTCCGCGGTGCGCACCGGGATGTTCTGCAGGTTCGGATCGCTCGACGCAAGCCTCCCCGTGACCGCCACCGCCTGCGAGTAACTGGTGTGCACCCGCCCGCTGCGCGCATCGACCATTTTCGGCAACTTGTCGGTGTAGGTGCTCTTGAGCTTGGCGAGCGCGCGCCAGTCGAGCACGATGCGCGGCAGCGGATAGTCTTCGGCGAGCTTCGCCAGCACCTCCTCGTCGGTGGACGCCGCCCCGCTGGCGGTCTTGCGGATCACCGGCAGGCCCAGCCGCCCGAAGAGGATTTCGCCGAGCTGCTTCGGCGAATTCAGGTTGAACGGCTGACCTGCGGCCTCGACCGCGCGCCGCTCGAATTCGAGCATCTTGCGGCCCAGCTCGTGAGACTGCCGAACCAGTGCCGCGGCGTCGATCAGCACGCCGTGGCGCTCCATGCGCTGCAGAACCACGGAGACCGGGATCTCGATCTCGTGATAGATGCGCGCGAGCGCCTCGTGCGCGGTGATGCGCGGATACAGCGTGCGGTGCAGGTGCATCGTGACGTCGGCGTCCTCGGCTGCGTAGCGCGCCGCCTGCTCGATCGGCACCTGTTCGAATCCGATCTGGCTCGCACCCTTGCCTGCCACCTGCTGATAGGCAATCGTGCGCCGGCCGAGATGGCGCTCGGCGAGCGAGTCCATGTCGTGGTTGCGGTGCGCCTCGAGCACGTAGCTCTGGAGCAGCGTGTCGTGCGCGATGCCGGCCAGGCGCACGCCGTGGTTCTCGAGCACGTGCGCGTCGTACTTCAGGTTCTGGCCGACCTTCGCACGCGCCGGGTCTTCGAGCCAGCCGCGCAGTCGCGCGAGCACGTGTTCGCGTGACAGCTGTGCGGGCACGCCGGCGTAGCGGTGCGCGAGCGGCACGTAGCAGGCCTCCCAGGGCACCACCGACAGCGACAGTCCGACCAGCTCCGCGGCCATCGGGTCGAGCGAAGTAGTCTCGGTGTCCAGCGCAACCAGCCCGGCGGCCTCGATGCGAACAATCCAGCGTTCGAGCGCGGCCTCGTCGAGCACGGTCTCGTAGGCGGGCGCATCGGCGGGCGCGTGTGCCGCATCGCTCCCGGTGTGCCTGGCGCC
>JAJTYR010000006.1 GCA_021463505.1 Burkholderiaceae bacterium
CGAGCTCCGCTCGAACAATCGCCGCGAGAATGATGGACGATGCGCGCTGCGCGCGCCGCCGGTGCTGCTGCGCTTCTCGGCTGCGCACAAGGCGCACCCGCGGCGCCCGGCCCGCGCCTTTGCCGATACCGTCGTGGCGTTCGTGAGCAACAGCCCCGTCTTCGGTCCGAACACCCGCAACGCTGCCAGAGCGGCAGTCGGTGGCGGGGCGCGATGCGGGGCGGGCAGTGCGCCTCGGGTATGCGGGGCGGGCGCCGTCGGGCAATCGGGGCGATGTCGGCGGCGCCGAGCAGCGCAGCCTCGGGGTCGGCGCGCGAAGCGCGCTCCGTACTTCTGACTTGCGGCGCTGTGTTTGAGCGGAGCTCGCGAAGCGAGCGCAGCGAGTTGCGCCGCACGACCCCGAGGCGAGCCGCGCAGGGAAGTCGGTGCGAAGCACCGACCGCCGCCGTCATCGCCCCGATTGCCCGACGGCGCCCACCCCGCATACCCGAGGCGCACTGCCCGCCCCGCATCGCGCCCCGCCACCGACTGACGCGACGCAGCCCGGCCACGAATCACGAAGCCCGATCCGCGAGCGCGCGCTCGAGCACGCGCGCCACGTGCTCGGCGCTGCGGTTCGCGCCATCGGCGATCTGGTGCCTGCAGCTGGTGCCGTCGGCGACGACGATATCGCCGGGGCCGGCCGCGCGCACCGCCGGCAACAACGCCGCCTCGCCCATCTTCATCGAAATGTCGTGGTGCTCGGCCTCGTAGCCGAACGCTCCCGCCATCCCGCAGCAGCTCGTCTCGATCAGCTCGACCTTCAGCGAAGGGATCAGGCCGAGCACGGTGCGTATCGGCGCGATCGCGTCGAAGGCCTTCTGGTGGCAGTGCCCGTGCAGCAGCACGCGCGCCTGCGGCAACGCCCGCAGCGCGAGATTCAGGCGACCGGCATCGTGCTCGCGCGCGAGGAATTCCTCGAACAACATCGCCTGCGAGGCCAGCGCGCTGGCCGCCTCGCCAAGCCTCAGCACCAGGAATTCGTCGCGCATCGTGAGCAGGCACGAGGGCTCGAGGCCGACGACCGGCACGCCCCGCTGCACCCACGGTGCGAGCGCCGCGAGCGTGCGCCGCGCTTCGGCGCGCGCCTCGTCGACCAGCCCGGTGGCGAGGAAGGTCCTGCCACAGCACAGCGGCCGGCGCGGATTCGCATCGCCTTCGGCCGCGCGCGCGACGTGCACGCGATAGCCCGCGGCCTGCAGGACGCGGCGCGCGGCGCGCAGGTTCTCGGGCTCGAAATGGTTGTCGAAAGTGTCGGCCCACAGCACGACGTCCAGGCCGTCGCCTGCCGGCGCCGGCGCGGCGCCCCCGAGCGCCAGGCCACGATCGCGGGTGAACACGTCGCGGCGCCAGGCGGGCAGTCTGCGCCGCGCCGACAGTCCGAGCAGCCGTTCGCCCAGCCAGGCCGCGCCCGGCAGCCGATCGCGCAGGTTCGCCAGCCACGGCAGTCGTGACAGCCACGGCGCGTAGCGCGGCAGGAACGCCACCATGCGCTCGCGCAGCCGCAGCGGATGGCGCCTGCGATAGTGGTACAGGAACTCGGTCTTCATCCGCGCCATGTCCACGCCGGTCGGACATTCGCGCTTGCAACCCTTGCAGCCCACGCACAGCGACATCGTGTCGAACATCGCCTGCGATGACAGCGCATCCTCGCCGAGCTGGCCGGAGAGCGCGAGCCGCAGTGTGTTCGCACGCCCGCGCGTGAGGTCGCGTTCGTCGCGCGTCGCGCGGTAGCTCGGGCACATGGTGCCGGCGTCGAACTTGCGACAGTGACCGTTGTTGTTGCACATCTCCACCGCCTTGGCGAAACCGCGCGCGGGATCGCCACCGGTGCCCGGCGCACTGGTGCGCTCGGTGAGCGGATCGTTCTGCACGTCCCAGGCCGACCAGTCGAGTGCGGTCTCCAGCGGCCGTGGCGCATAACCCGGGCGGAAGCGGAACAACGATGCGTCGTCCATCCGTGGCGGCCGGACGATCTTGCCCGGATTCATCAGCCCGAGCGGATCGAACGCGTCCTTCACCTCCTCGAACGCGCGCGTCAGCCTCGGTCCGAACTGCCACGCGACCCATTCACTGCGCACCAGTCCGTCGCCGTGCTCGCCGGACCAGGCGCCCTTGAACTGGCGCACCAGGGCGGAGGCCTCTTCGGCGATCGCGCGCATCTTTGCGGCGCCGCCGTCGGGGCCGGTCCGGCGCATGTCGAGGATCGGACGCACGTGCAGCGTGCCGACCGAGGCGTGCGCATACCAGGTGCCGCGCGTGCCGTGGCGCGTGAACACTTCGGTGAGCCGGCCGGTGTACTCGGCCAGGTGCCCGAGGGGCACCGCGCAGTCCTCGATGAAGCTGACCGGCTTGCCGTCGCCCCTGAGCGACATCATGATGTTCAGGCCGGCCTTGCGCACTTCCCACAGCGCCTTCTGCCGGGCCCTGTCGACGAGCCGAACCACCGAGCCCGGCAGGCTCAGGTCGGCCATCAGCTCGTCCAGCTGCGCCAGCCGCGGAAGCAGCGCGGCGGACTCGTCGCCGGTGAACTCGACCAGCAGGATCGCCTCCGGTCCGCGACCCTCGCGTTCGACCAGCACCGATTCGATCGTCGGCAGGAAGACCGGGTTGGCGCGCGACAGGTCGATCATCGTGCGATCGACGAGCTCCACCGCCGACGGCCCGAGCTTCACGATGTGCTGCGCGCTGTCCATCGCGGCGTGAAAACTCGGGTAATTCACCACCCCGAGCACCCTGGCCGCCGGCAGCGGCGACAATTTCAGGACCAGGCGGCGGAAATACGCGAGCGTACCCTCCGAGCCCACCAGCAGGTGCGCCAGGTTGACCGAACCATCGGCGGTATAGGGCCGCTCGGATTGCGGGTGGAACACGTCGAGGTTGTAGCCGCCCACCCGGCGCAGCACCTTCGGCCAGCGACGCTCGATCTCTTCGCGCTCGCGCGCGGCGATGGCGAACAGACGCGAAGCCAGTTCGCCGCCGCGCGCCGAGCTCAGCGGCCGCTTCGCGTCGACGCCGAATGGCCCGAAGTGTTCGGCAGTGCCATCCGGGAGGATCGCGTCGATCCCGAGCACGTTGTGCACCATGTTGCCGTAGGCGATCGAGCGCGAGCCGCACGAATTGTTGCCCGCCATCCCACCGAGCGTCGCCTGCGCGCCCGTCGAAACGTCCACCGGAAACCACAGGCCATGCGGCTCGAGCCACGCATTGAGCGCATCGAGGACGATCCCGGGCTGCACCTCGACCGTCATCGCCTGCGGATCGAACGCGGTCACCTTGTTCAGATGCCGGCTGTTGTCGATCACCAGCGCTTCGCCCACGGTCTGGCCGCACTGGCTGGTGCCGCCGCCGCGCGGCAGGATCGGGATGCGCGACTCGCGCGCCAGGTCGATCGTGGCGACCACGTCGGCCTCGTCGGCGGGCACGACGACGCCGACCGGATCGACCTGGTAGATCGACGCGTCGGTCGCGTAGCGGCCGCGCGAAAACGCGTCGAACAGCACTTCGCCGCGCAGCACGCGGCGCAACCGCTGTGCGAGACGGGTGCGCCCGGCGCGCACCGGCCCGATGCGCGTGTGCATGCCGGTTTTCATGCCGTGAATCGCGCCGCGCGGCCCGCCTCAGCCCGGCAAGCGTGCATCGGCCGTCGGCCAGTCCTCGAGCACGGCGTCGCGCTTGTGGCGCAGGTGCTCGTCGAGCAGCGCGCGAAGCGCGACGCCGTCGCGTGCACCCAGTGCGTCGAGCATCGACTGGTGCTCGCGCACCGCAGCATCCCACTTGTCACGGTTGAAGTTGGAACGGAAGCGCAGGTTCTGGATGCGTGAATTGATGCTGTCGTAGGTCTCGGTGAGCATCGCGTTGCGCGCGCACCGGTTGATCGCGCAGTGGATCCGCCGGTTCAGCGCGTAGTAGGCCGGCAGGTCGCGGCGCGCGTGCGCCGCGAGCATCTCGAAGTGCAGAGCCCGGATCTCGTCGACCTCGCCATCGGTACGCCGGGCAGCGGCGAGCTCCCCCGAAAGCGCCTCGAGTGCCGCCATCAACTCGAACAACTGCTCGACGTCGCTGCGTGACAGCGCGACGACACTCGCGCCCCGGTTCGGGCTCAGTTCGACGAGTCGCTCGGCCGCGAGCACCTTGAACGCCTCGCGCAACGGCGTGCGCGAAACCCCGATCTGCTCGCACAGCACCCGCTCGTTGAGTCGCGCGCCCGGTGCCAGCCTGCCCTCGGTGATCAGTTCGCGCAGCCGTTCGGCCACCTCCTCATGCAACGGACGACGCTCGTCGAGCAAGGCTGTTTCAGCAGAATTTTGCATACAAAATAAGGACGTATGGTCGAAACAGCGTAAAAACCCGACTTGTCAGCACGCAATTTTGCATACAAAATCGACGGGAGCAAGTATTTCCGGGGCCGGATGCCCTGCTGCGGAACCCACGATGAAACTCGCCAACGGTCTTT
Source organism: Burkholderiaceae bacterium (assembly GCA_021463505.1). Lineage (GTDB taxonomy): Bacteria > Pseudomonadota > Gammaproteobacteria > Burkholderiales > Burkholderiaceae_E > Zeimonas. Next base: position 4,496 of record JAJTYR010000006.1, read on the forward strand.
CCCTGAACGGGCATCCTTCAGGGCGTCACTTCCTGCAGATTCCGGGGCCGACCAACGTCCCCGACCGGATCCTGCGGGCGATGGATTATCCGACGATCGACCATCGCGGCCCCGAGTTCCGGCAACTGGGCAAGTCGGTGCTGGCCGGGATCCGCCGCATCTTCCAGACCGAAGGCCCGGTGATCATCTTCCCCGCATCGGGCACCGGCGCCTGGGAAGCCGCGCTGGTGAACACGCTGTCGCCCGGCGACACGGTGCTGATGTGCGAAACCGGGCATTTCGCGTCGTTGTGGAAGCGGATGGCCGAACGCCTCGGCCTCGCGGTCGAGTTCATTCCCGGCGACTGGCGCCATGGCGTGGACGCCGCCGCGATCGAGGCCCGTCTCGCGGCCGACGCCGGGCACCGTTGCCGGGCAGTCTGCGTGGTGCACAACGAAACCTCCACCGGCGTCACCAGTCGCGTCGACGAAGTGCGCCGCGCGATCGATCGCGTCGGGCATCCGGCGCTGCTGATGGTCGACACGATTTCCTCGCTCGGCTCGATCGACTACCGTCATGACGAGTGGGGCGTCGACGTCACCGTGGCCGGCTCGCAGAAAGGGCTGATGCTGCCCCCCGGCCTGTCGTTCAACGCCATCAGCGCGAAGGCTCTCGGGGCAACCAGGCGGGCGCGGTTGCCGCGCTCGTACTGGGACTGGAACGAGATGCTCGCAGCCAACGCGAACGGCTTCTTCCCGTCGACCCCGGCAACCAACCTGCTCTACGGCCTGCACGAAGCGATCGCGATGCTGCTCGAGGAAGGGCTGGGCAACGTGTTCGCACGCCACCTGCGCCACGCCGAGGCCGCGCGCGCGGCGGTGCGCGGCTGGCAACTCGAGATCCTCTGCCTGGATCCGGACGGCCACAGCCCGGCGCTCACCGCGGTCCTGATGCCCGACGGGCACAGTGCCGACGCACTGCGCCGGATCGCGCTGGGGAACTTCAACCTCTCGCTCGGCCAGGGGCTCGGCCGGCTCGCCGACCGGGTGTTCCGTATCGGCCACCTGGGAGACTTCAACGACCTGACGCTGCTGGGCACGCTGTGCGGCGTCGAAATGGCGCTGGGGCTGGCCGGCGTGCCGCACCGCAAGGGCGGCGTGCAGGCGGCGATGGACAGCCTGGCCGCCTCGGCCGCGACGGCCCGGCGCATCGAATGCGAGGCTGCCTGAGATCCGACCACCGACGACCCGACGAGAACAAGGAGGTGACCATGCAACACCCTGACAAGACCCCCGCCGCTGTCGGCGGCCACCCGCCGGGGGCGCGACGCCGGTTCACGCTGCGCGGCGCGCTGGGCACCGCGCTCGGCCTGGCCGTCGCGCTCGGCGCGCTCGGGGTGGATGTGCCGAGCGCCACCGCCCAGGAAATCGAGCTCAAGCTCGGCCACGTCGGCGAGCCCGGCTCGCTGTTCCAGATGAGCGCCGACGAGTTCGCGCGACGCGCCAACGCGAAGCTCGCCGGCAAGGTGAAAGTCGTGGTATTCGGCTCGAGCCAGCTGGGCGGCGACAAGGAGATGCTGCAGAAGCTCAAGCTCGGCACGATCGACCTGGCGGTGCCCTCGACGGTGATGAGCAGCGAAGTCGACTCCTTCGGCATCTTCGAGATGCCCTATCTCGTGAAGGACCGCAGGCACATGGGCCTGATCGAAAAGGAGATCGTCTGGTCGAGGCTCGCCCCGGCGGCCGAGGCGAAGGGCCTGAAGATCGTGGCCGTCTGGGAGAACGGCTATCGCCACATCACCAACAACCGCAGGCCGATCCACAAGCCCGAGGATCTCGCCGGGATCAAGCTGCGCGTGCCCGAAGGCAAGTGGCGCGTCGCGATGTTCAAGGCCTACGGCGCGAACCCGAGCCCGATGAAGTTCTCGGAGCTGTTCACCGCGCTGCAGACCGGGGTGATGGACGGACAGGAGAACCCGTTGACACAGATCTTCAGCGCCAAGCTGCACGAAGTGCAGAAGTACCTGTCGTTGTCCGGCCACGTCTACACGCCGGGCTACCTGACGGCGGGCGCGCGCAAGTGGGCGACGCTGCCGGCCGACGTGCGCGCCACCCTCGAGCAGGTCGGGAAAGAGACGCAGGCCTACGTCTACGGGACGGCGCAGAAGCAGGAGACCGAGCTGCTGGAGAAGATCAGGGCGAGCGGCATCCAGGTCAACGAGGTCGACAAGAACGCGTTCATCGCGGCCAGCAAGCCGACCTACGAGGAGTTCGGCAAGGCGGTCGCGGGAGCGAAGGAGATGATCGATCGCGCGATCGAGCTCGGCAAGTGACGGCTGCGCTCCGGCGGGAGGCGCTCCGATGCTGAAGCTGCGCAGGCTCTACGAGAGCATCCTCGAGTGGATCGTCATCGGGCTGATGACGGTGCTGGCCGTCGAAGTCACGGTCGGCGTCGTCTTCCGCACGATCGGCCACTCGCTGGTCTGGTACGACGAAGTCGCCTCGATCCTGCTCGCCTGGCTCACCTTCTACGGCTCGGCCTACGCAGCGGCGAAGCGCGGCCACATCAGCTGTCCGGAACTGGTCGCGATGCTGCCGCCAGGCCCGCGCCTGACGGTCACGATCGTGGTCGAGGCGCTGGTGATCGGGTTCTTCGCGCTGCTCGGCGTGATCGGCTGGCAGGTGCTCGAAGTGCTCGCCACCGACACGCTGGTGAGCCTGCCTTCGGTGCCGGTCTCGTACGCGCAGTCGGTGATTCCGGTCTCGGCGCTGCTGATCATCGTCGCCGAGTTGCTGACCCTGCCCGAGGCGCTGGCCTGGGCGCGCGCCGAGCGCGCGCACGGGGCCACCGCCGAGGGCGCTGCACGCGAAGCCTCCCACTGAGCGCCCGCTGCGCTCGCCCACGAATACGACGACATCCCGAGGAGCCACGAACGTGGAGATGCTGCTCCTGTTCGCCTGCGTGCTGGGCCTGGTGCTGCTGAACGTACCGATCGCGGTCGCGCTCGGCGTGGTTGCGATCGCCGCGATCTGGCTGGTGCAGGGCACGGCGGCGCTGCCCAACCTTCCCATCGTGGTGTACAACGCCGCGACCAACTTCCCGTTGCTGGCGATCCCGCTGTTCATCCTCGCCGGCGCGATCATGAACGCCTCGGGCATCTCTTCGCGCCTGATCGCGTTCGCCACCGCCCTGCTCGGTTTCGTGCGCGGCGGACTGGCGATGGTGTCGATCGGCGCATCGCTGTTCTTCGCCGAGATCTCGGGATCGGCCGTCGCCGACGTGGCCGCGCTCGGTTCGATCACGATCCCGGCCATGAAGAACAAGGGCTATCCGCCGGCGCTCGCTGCGGCGGTGATGTCCTCGGCGGCCACGCTCGCGGTGATCATCCCGCCGTCGATTCCGATGATCCTCTACGCAGTGATGGCCGAAGCCTCGGTGGTGCAGTTGTTCGTCGCCGGCATCGTCCCCGGCGTCATCGGCGGCATCGGTCTGATGGCGATGGCCTACTGGTTCGCGCACCGCTACGACCTGCCGATCGAGCAGGCGTTCCGCTGGAGCGAAGTGCGGCGCACCGCGCGCGAGGCGCTGTGGGCGTTCACCCTGCCGATGATCATCCTGGGTGGCATCTTCGGTGGCATCGTCACCGCCACCGAGGGTGCCGCACTTGCGGTGGTCGCAGCGCTTTTCATCGGCCTGGTGGTCTACCGGGAGCTCGACCTCGCGCACCTGCGCGCTGCGGTGATCGAGGGGGGCTCGCAGACCGCGGTGGTCATGCTGCTGGTGGCCACGTCGGCGCTGCTCGGCGTCTACCTCACCGAAGTCCAGGCGCCGCAACATCTCGCGCAGGCGGTGATGGCGTTCACCACCAACAAATGGGCGGTTCTCGCGATGCTGAACCTGCTGTTCCTGTTGCTCGGCATGTTCCTGCATTCGGCCGCCGCGATCATCCTGGTCGTGCCGGTGGTGATGCCGCTGGTGAAAGCGGCCGGCATCGATCCGGTGCACTTCGGCCTGATCGTCACCATCAACCTCGGCATCGGCCAGCAGACGCCACCGGTGGCCAGCGTGCTGATGGTGGCGTGTTCGATCGCGAAGGAGAGCGTCTGGGCCGTCACCAGGACGAACGTCTGGTTCATCGCGGTGCTGCTCGCGGTGCTGCTGCTGGTGACCTACGTGCCGGTGACCGGCATGGGGCTGGTGGAACTGTTCTACCGGTAGTGGCCGCCGACAGGGCCTACAATGGCGGCCCGATGGACATCCGCTATCCGCTGGCGCGACGTACCGCGCTGATCGAACCGTTCCACGTGATGGAGTTGACCAAGCGGGCGGCCGCCCTCGAGGCGGCCGGCCACCCGGTCATCCACCTGAACATCGGCGAGCCCGACTTCACTGCCCCCGCACCGGTGGTCGCGGCGCTCGGGCGCGCTGCACGCGCCGGCCACACGCAGTACACCACCGCCACGGGCCTTGCGGCGCTGCGTGAGGCGATCGCACGCGACTACGGCGAGCGCTACCAGCTGGACATCGCGCCGTCGCGCATCATCGTGACCGCGGGGGCGTCGGCCGCGCTGTCCCTCGCCTGCTGCGCGCTGGTCGACCCGGGCGCCTCGGTGCTGATGACCGATCCCGGCTACCCATGCAACCGCCACTTCGTGAGCGCCTTCGACGGCGTGCCGCAACTGGTTGCGGTCGGTCCCGAGACCCGTTTCCAGCTGACCGGCGCGTTGCTCGACCGGCACTGGCGCGCCGGCACGCGCGGTGTGCTGATCGCCTCGCCGGCGAATCCGACCGGCACGTCGATTCCGTTCGACGAACTGGGCCGCATCATCGAGGCGGTACGGGTGCACCGCGGCTTCACGATCGTCGACGAAATCTACCTCGGCCTGTCCTACGACGACGCACCGCGATCCGCACTCGCGCACGGTGACGACCTGGTCATCACGAACAGCTTTTCGAAGTACTTTCACATGACGGGCTGGCGGCTCGGCTGGCTGGTGGTGCCCGAGGCGCTGACGCCGGTGTTCGAAAAGCTCGCCCAGAACCTCTACATCTGCGCATCCACGCTGGCCCAGCACGCCGCAATCGCCTGCTTCGAGCCGGCGTCGCTCGCCGAGTACGGGCAACGCCGCAACGAGTTTCGCCGGCGCCGCGACTATATCGTGCCGGCGCTGCGCAGCGCCGGACTGCCGGTACCGGTCACGCCCGACGGGGCGTTCTACGCCTGGGCCGACTGCAGCGCGCACAGCGACGACAGCTGGCAGTTTGCACTGGAGTTGCTCGAGCGCATCCACGTCTCGGTGGTCCCGGGCAGGGACTTCGGTCAGCACGATCCGGCGCGCTACCTGCGACTGTCGTACGCGACCTCGATGGAGCGGCTGCAGGAAGCGGTGCTGCGGATCGCGCGCTACCTGCCCGGGCGCGCCGGCCAGCGCGGCTGACGCGAAGCGGCGCGTTCGTTCGCCGCCCGGGATATCAGCCCGCTCGCGCCGCGAATCGGCGCTGCGCGCGCGCCAGCGATTCGCCCGCAGTCGAAGTCGTGGATGTCGCAGGCAGGTCGACCGCAGCGTCGAGCATCGGCGTGGGCTGCGGCATCGGTGCGTCGACCCCGCCAGGCCAGGCATCGTCGGGGGCGCCGGCGGGCGTGTCCGGGCGGTCCGACTGACGCAGCGTCGCCGGCGCGATCACCGGGCTGTTCGCCGGCGCCGGAAGCACCGGACTGGCTGCCGCGCGCGCAGGGCCCGAGTCCGCCCCGGCCACCGCAACCGACGGTTTCGGCGGCAGGATCGGAATCGGCCGGCCTGCGGCTGCCGCGGAGATGCGCTCGCGCTCGGACAACACCTTGTAGCCATAGCCCGAATCGTGCTCGTGCAGCGCGGCGCCGACGTACGACTTCAGGGCTCCCTCGACGCTGCCCTCGCGCACCAGGTATTCCTTGAGGATCCGCGTGCCGACGCTGATGTTGGCCATCGGATCGAACGCCGCGGAGGCGCCGCCGAACGGAGCGAACTTGTCCGCGTGCACCCGCGTGAGCACCTGCATCAGTCCCTGCGCACCCGCCGGACTGCGCGCATCGGGGTTGAAGCTCGACTCGACCGACATCACCGCGAGCACGAGATGGGGATCGAGGCGGAACTCCTTCGCCGAACGGTACGCATAGGCGACCAGATGCTGAACGTCGGCCATCGCGATCCGGTACTTCCTGGCAACGAACTGCGCGATCTTCCGCTGTTCCGGCGTCAGGCTCGATGGCGCGCGCGACGCGGGCCGCAGCGCCGCAGGACTGGCCATGACGTCACGACGTGCCGACGACGACTCCCACGGCAACGCCAGCCGCGGCATCACGTGACGCGGCGTGAACAGGCTCGCGAACATCGGCGGGCGATTCACTGCCACACCCGCGTCGATCCAGATCTCGGACGGCGCGCTGGCGCCGGGATCGCCGCGCAGGGACGTGGACATCGCGCCCGCGACCAGCAGCATCGCGAGCGGCACCGCCAACGCCGGGCGACGCGCAGCGCCGATGGCGCGTGCGCAGGAATCGAACATCTCACCGACCTGACGCTGCTTGAGCATCGAGCCTCCTTCCGGCTTGCGCCGTACGGTTCGCCGAACAGGCGATCGGTCCTTGCTGCGCCCGCCGGTACCAGGGGCGCGGGCCTTGTCGGTCTCGCACAGGCGATCCGTGGACGCCTGCCGGTCGTGCAATGCGGGACTCGCCGCATGATTCCGGTCTGTGTCGGGACTCGTCATGAGGTGCGCTCGACACGCGGTCTCATGACGGCAGATCGAAAACCCGGCGCGATTCTATGGACGCCGGTCGGGAAGGTCAAATTTTTGCGTCCCGCCATGCGCAATGCATTCGATGCGACAATCCACATCGCGAAACCGCGATGACGTATTCCCGTGAAATACAACGACCTGCGTGACTTCCTTCAGCAACTCGATGCGATCGGCGAGCTGAAGCGGATCGCTGCGCCGGTGTCGCCACGGCTCGAGATGACCGAGATCTCCGATCGTGTCCTGCGCGCGGCAGGACCGGCACTGCTGTTCGAGCGCCCACACGACGCATCGCGCCCATTCGACATGCCGGTGCTCGCGAACCTGTTCGGTACGCCGCAACGCGTCGCGCTCGGCATGGGCGCGGAGTCACTCGATGCGCTGCGCCAGATCGGTGAACTGCTTGCGTACCTCAAGGAGCCCGAACCACCCAGGGGGCTGCGCGATGCGTGGGACAGGTGGCCCGTCCTGCGTCAGGTGATGCACATGGCGCCGCGTGACGTCGGCAATGCGCCGTGCCAGCAGGTGGTGCGCGAAGACGACGCGGTCGACCTCGCGCGACTGCCGGTGCAGACCTGCTGGCCCGGCGATGCGGCGCCGTTGATCACCTGGGGGCTGGTGGTAACGCGCGGCCCGCTTGCGGACCGGCAGAACCTCGGCATCTATCGGCAGCAGGTGATCGGGCCGAACCGCACGATCATGCGCTGGCTCGCGCACCGCGGCGGCGCGCTCGATTTCCGCGAACACGCCGCGCGCCGTCCGGGCGAGCCGTTCCCGGTCGCGGTGGCGCTGGGCGCCGATCCGGCGACCACGCTCGCCGCAGTGACGCCGGTGCCGGACACGATGTCCGAATACCAGTTTGCCGGTCTGCTGCGCGGGGCGAAGACCGAACTCGCGGCCTGCATCGGCAACCCGCTGAGGGTACCGGCCCGCGCGGAGATCGTGCTCGAAGGTTCGATCCGTCCCGATCCCGACGCCGGGGCCACGCTGGCCAATGCACGAGCGCTCGGCTGGTCGCGCGAGCTTCCACCGGCTGCACGCAACGGCTGGGAGATGGCGATCGAGGGACCGTTCGGCGACCACACCGGCTATTACAACGAGCAGGACTGGTTTCCGGTCTTCACCATCGAGCGCATCACGATGCGCCGCGACCCGATCTACCATTCCACGTATACCGGCAAGCCGCCCGACGAGCCGGCGGTGCTCGGCGTCGCGCTGAACGAGTTGTTCGTGCCGATCATCAGGAAGCAGTTCCCGGAGATCATCGACTTCCACCTGCCGCCGGAGGGATGCTCGTACCGGTTGGCGGTCGTGTCGATGCGCAAGCAATATCCGGGACACGCCCGGCGCGTGATGTTCGGCATCTGGAGCTTCCTGCGCCAGTTCATGTACACGAAGTTCATCGTGGTCACCGACGACGACGTCGACGTGCGCAACTGGAAGGAGGTGATCTGGGCGATCACCACGCGCGTCGATCCGGCACGCGACACCACGCTGGTCGAGCGTACGCCGATCGATTACCTCGACTTCGCATCTCCGGTGTCGGGCCTGGGCTCGAAGATGGGGATCGACGCCACCGCCAAGTGGCCCGGCGAGACCGCGCGCGACTGGGGACGCCCGATCGCGATGGACGAGGCGGTCAGGAAGCGGATCGACGCGATCTGGAGTGAACTCGGTCTCTGAGCGGCGCACCGGCAGGGCCATGGTGCCGCTCGTGGCGATGCCAGTGGCGATTCCGAAGCGGACGAACCCGTTCACCTCGTCCCTCCTGCAGTGTCGGCAATGTCCCCGGATTAGACGCTGGGTGCCGCGAATGCGAAAATGACGGCAAAGACTTGCGCGACTGTGACGCCACCGGATCGAGCGCCATGACGCACCAGACCAGCGAGCCCCTGATCATCGACGACGAACTGCTGCGCCGCTTCGGCGGCCGCGGGCCGCGCTACACGTCCTACCCCACGGCCGACCGGTTCGACGAGCGCGTGGGCGCGGAGCGTCATGCGCAGGCGCTGGCGACGCGCGCCGCGCGCCACGGCGAACCGCTGGGCCTGTACGTGCACATCCCGTTCTGCCGGTCGATCTGCTATTACTGCGGTTGCAACAAGATCGGCACGCGCCACGTCGAGCAGGTCTTCCCCTATCTGGCGGCGCTCGAACGCGAGGTCGGACTGGTGGCCGCGCTCACCGGCCGCGGGCAGCCGATCAGTCACCTGCATTTCGGCGGCGGCACGCCCACCTTCATGCCGGACGCCGAACTGGGCGCCCTGATCGACATGCTGCGCCGCGCCTTCGATTTTCGCGAAGACGGCGAATATTCGATCGAGATCGACCCGCGCACGGTCGGCCCGCAGCGGGTGCGCGCGCTGCGCTCGATGGGGTTCAATCGCGTCAGCCTGGGCGTCCAGGACTTCGATCCGGTCGTGCAGGCGGCGGTCAACCGCATCCAGCCGTACGAGCAGACGCTGGAACTGATCGAGGCGGCGCGCGGGGCCGGTTTCCATTCGATCAACGTCGACCTCATCTACGGCCTGCCCAGACAGCATCACGTCGGCTTCCAGGAGACCCTGCGCAAGACGATCGCCGCCGCGCCGGGGCGCATCGCGCTCTACCATTACGCGCACCTGCCGGCGCTGTTCAAGCCGCAGCGGCGCATTGCCGAGGCCGACCTGCCGTCGTCGGAAGAAAAGGCGCGCATGTTCGAGTCGGCGGTGAAGATGTTCGCGGCTGCCGGCTACCGGCACCTCGGCCTCGATCACTTCGCACGCGAAGACGACGAGTTGTCGATCGCGCAGCGCGAAGGACGCCTGCATCGCAATTTCCAGGGCTACTGCTCGCACGATGCCGGCGACCTGATCGCGCTCGGCGTCTCGTCGATCTCCTCGGTCGGCGACGTCTACGCGCAGAATGACAAGCTGCTCGACGGCTACTACCGGCACATCGAGCGCGGCGAACTGCCGGTGGTGCGCGGCATTGTGCTGGATGCCGACGACTTCGTGCGCCGCGACGCGATCAACGCGCTGATGTGCGACTTCCGGATCGACTTCGCCGTGCTCGACGCGCGCCGCGGCATCGACAGCCGGCGCTGGCTGGCCGGGTCGATCGAGGCGCTCGCACCGCTCGCCGAGGCGGGTGCGGTACGTGTCGACGAGCGCGGCGTCGAGGTGACACCGCGCGGCCGGTTGCTGGTGCGCGCGGCCGCGATGGCCTTCGATCGACACCTTGCGCAGGCGCCCGGCGGCGCCTCGTACTCGCGCATCGCCTGATCGCAGCCGCTGCGTGCGCCGGCACCCGCTCTCCAGGATCCCGCCGATGCCACGCGTTCCCTACGTTGCCTCCGACCTGACCGAGCCGCGCGCGATCGTCGAGGCGGTGCGCGCACGCCGCGGCGGCAGCCTGCTCAATCTCGACCGGATGCTGCTGCACAGCCCCGAGATGGCAGCAGGCTGGAACGCCCACCTGGGCGCGATCCGCACGCAGCTGCAGTTGTCCGCGAAGCTGCGCGAACTCGCGATGTGCGTGGTGGCCGTGCTCAACCGCGCCGACTACGAATTCCATCACCACGCGCCCGAGTTCCTGAAGGCGGGCGGCACGCCCGGGCAGCTCGAGGCGTTGCGCGACCCGCAGCGCGCGCAGGTGAACGACGCGCTGTTCGACGCCACCGAGCGCGCGGCACTCGCCGTGGCCATCGAGATGACTCTCGCGGTGACGGTGTCGGACGCGAGCTTCGAGGCGCTGGCCCGCGCGCTGCCGGCGCGCGAACGGGTCGAGTTCGTCGGCACCGTGGCCACCTACAACATGGTGTCGCGCTTCCTGGTGGCGCTGGAGGTCGGACCCGAATAGCGCCAGGCACCGGCCGCGCAACGGAAATCGCTCGACAAGACCTCCGGGATCGGTTACTGTGCGCCCCGCATTCAGTTCAAGTTGATCATCTTTGCGTGTCAAGCCGGCCTGCCTCAGCGCAGCGCGTCTCGAATACCTGGTTGTGCCTCTTGATTCGTCTGCCGCCGCGGCGGGTTCGCTCGCGGTGTATATCCCAACGCGTATCGAATGGAGCGCACCATGAGCAATCGAGTGACCGGCGTGGTCAAGTGGTTCAACGAGTCCAAGGGTTTCGGCTTCATCGCCCCCGATGACGGCAGCGCGGATCTCTTCGCGCACTTCTCCGAGATCCAGGGCAGCGGATTCAAGACCCTGCAGGAGGCGCAGCGCGTCGAATTCGCGGTCAAGCAGGGCCCGAAGGGCCTGCAGGCCTCGGCGATCCGTCCGCTGTAACACCGCGCTGCAGTGCCGGCCGACCTCCGGGGAAGGCCGGCGCGCGCATGGCGACGAACGGCCGCATCCGTGCGGCCGTTTTCCTGCCTGACGGGGCACACCGCGCCCTTCCGCGGCGTCCTGTCCCTTGAAATCCCGGCCGTAAGCCTCTATAATCAGCACTCGCCAGCGATGAGTGCTGACAGAGACGTTGCCGCGTTCAGGGGCAGCGTCCCGCGCCCACCCGCCGGAATACCGCAAGCCGGCCGTCCGGCTCGTCACTTTCTTCATTTTCAACAACCTGGGAGCTAATCCGCATGAAACTCCGTCCGCTGCATGATCGCGTGATCATCAAACGCCTGGACAACGAGCGCAAGACCGCGTCCGGCATCGTGATCCCCGAGAGCGCCGCCGAGAAGCCGGACCAGGGCGAAGTCCTCGCCATCGGCAACGGCAAGGTGGGCGACGACGGCAAGGTCCGCCCCCTCGCCGTGAAGGTCGGCGACAAGGTGCTCTTCGGCAAGTACAGCGGCCAGACCGTCAAGGTCGATGGCGACGAACTGCTGGTGATGCGCGAAGAAGACATCATGGCCGTGGTCGAGTAAGCCACACGAATCAACCGGTTCCAGGAGAACAAGCAGATGGCAGCCAAGCAGGTTTTCTTTTCCGACGACGCCCGCAGCCGCATGATCAGCGGGGTCAACCTCCTCGCCAACGCGGTGCGCGTGACGCTGGGCCCGAAGGGCCGCAACGTGATCCTCGAGCGCTCGTTCGGTGCTCCCACGATCACCAAGGACGGTGTGTCGGTCGCCAAGGAAGTCGAACTGAAGGACAAGTTCGAGAACATGGGCGCGCAGATGGTCAAGGAAGTCGCCTCCAAGACCTCGGACGCCGCCGGTGACGGCACCACCACCGCCACCGTGCTGGCGCAGGCGGTCGTGCGCGAGGGCATGAAATACGTCGCCGCGGGCATGAACCCGATGGACCTCAAGCGCGGCATCGACAAGGCCGTGGCCGCACTGACCCAGGAGCTGAAGAAGATCAGCAAGCCGTGCACCACGAGCAAGGAAATCGCGCAGGTCGGCTCGATCTCGGCGAACTCCGACGAGGAAATCGGCCGGATCATCTCCGAGTCGATGGAGAAGGTCGGCAAGGAAGGCGTCATCACGGTCGAGGACGGCAAGTCGCTCGAGAACGAACTCGACATCGTCGAGGGCATGCAGTTCGACCGCGGCTACCTGTCGCCGTACTTCATCAACAACGCCGACAAGCAGGTCGCGGTGATCGACGACCCGTACGTGCTGCTGCACGACAAGAAGGTGAGCAACATCCGCGAGCTGCTCCCGGTGCTCGAGCAGGTCGCCAAGGCGGGCAAGCCGCTGCTGATCATCGCCGAGGAAGTCGAGGGCGAGGCGCTCGCGACACTGGTGGTCAACAACATCCGCGGCATCCTGAAGACCGTCGCGGTCAAGGCGCCGGGCTTCGGCGATCGCCGCAAGGCAATGCTCGAAGACATGGCGATCCTCACCGGCGGCACCGTGATCTCGGAAGAGACCGGCATGTCGCTCGAGAAGGCCACGCTGCAGGACCTCGGCCGCGCCAAGCGGATCGAAGTCGCGAAGGAGAACACCACGATCATCGACGGCGCCGGCGACACCAAGGCCATCGAGGCCCGCGTCAAGGCGATCCGCGCGCAGATCGAGGAAGCCACCAGCGACTACGACCGCGAGAAGCTTCAGGAGCGCGTGGCCAAGCTGGCAGGCGGCGTGGCCGTCATCCGCGTCGGTGCCGCCACCGAAGTCGAGATGAAAGAGAAGAAGGCGCGCGTCGAAGACGCGCTGCACGCCACCCGCGCCGCGGTCGAGGAAGGCATCGTGGCCGGCGGCGGCGTCGCGCTGCTGCGCGCCCGCGCCAACATCAAGGTGAAGGGCGACAACAGCGACCAGGAAGCCGGCATCCGGATCGTGATGCGTGCGGTCGAGGAGCCACTGCGCCAGATCGTCGCCAACGCCGGCGACGAGCCGAGCGTGGTAGTCGCCAGGGTGCTCGAGGGCAAAGGCAACTTCGGCTACAACGCGGCCAACGCCACCTACGGCGACCTGGTCGACATGGGCGTGGTCGACCCGACCAAGGTGGCGCGCACCGCGCTGCAGAACGCCGCGTCGGTCGCCGGCCTGATGCTCACCACCGAGGCCATGGTTGCCGAAGCGCCGGAAGACAAGCCGGCCGCTGGCGGCATGCCCGGCGGCATGGGCGGCATGGGCGGGATGGGCGGCATGGACATGTAGGTTCCGCAGTGGCGGCCCGGTGGCCGCCACCCTTGCCGGCAACACCGAAGAGGCCCGCGCGATGCGGGCCTCTTCCTTTTATCGGCAGGGAGCGGCGCGCGGGCTCGCGCCTTCATGGCCCGCCGGCCAGGCACCGCGCGCGGCCGACCGATCGTCAGCGCGGCGCGGCCTCGGCCACGTAGATCTCGACGCGGCGGTTCTTCGCCCTGCCCGCCACCGTGCTGTTGTCGGCAATCGGCTCGTGCGAACCGCGGCCGTCGATCGCGATGCGTGCTGCATCGACGCCACGTGACGCGAGGTACTGGCGCGCGCTGGCGGCGCGGTTCACCGACAGCGGATCGTTGATCGCATCGGTCCCGGTGCTGTCGGTATGACCGACGACGCGCACCGTGGTGGCCGGGTTCGCATTCAGCGTCTGTGCGAAACGATCCAGGATCGGCTGGAAGCCCGGCTTGATCTCGGCGCGACCCGTGTCGAACGAGATGTCGCTTGGAATGTCGAGTTTCAGCTGGTTGTCGGCGGTCTGCGAAACGCCCACGCCGGTACCGGCGGTGGCCTGTTCCATGGCCTGCTTCTGCTCCTCCATGCGCCGGGACCAGACGTAGGTGCCGATGCCGCCGGCCGCCGCGCCGAGTACCGCGCCGGTGCGCGTCGCACCGCCGCTGCCCCCCACCGCGCTGCCGAGCGCGGCGCCCACCACCGCACCAACGCCGGTGCCGATCGCGGTGCGCTGCTGCGTCTCGCTCATGTTGGCGCAGCCGGCCAGCGCCGAGAACGCGACGATGCATGCCAGGAGCGTCTTCTTCGTAGTAACCATGATTCACCTCTGTTTCGGGTGTGCCGGGATCGTGCCGGGATATCGTGCGGAACCACACCGCGCATGCGCAGCCGGGCTCCGGACGGTTTCTCGGGACGGCCCAATCGTAGCGGAGGATCGCGCCCGACCTCGGGGGCTGTGGACGACGCCGCTACAATGACAGCGAGGAGAGCAACGATGAACGTGCTTCACCTGCCGGGGCTGCCCGGCGTCTCGCAGGCGGGGCCGGCCCTCGCTCCGTATCTCGCCCGGACCGATTTTCTCGACTACGAGTCGCCGGAGGTCCGCCGCTTCGTGAGCGACGCCATCGGCGGCGCGCGCGATGCGCGTACGCGCGCGGTGCGCCTGTTCTACGCGGTGCGCGATGGCATCCGCTACGACCCGTACCGGATCAGCTACGAGCCCGCCGCCTATCGCGCCAGCCAGGTGATCCGCGACGGCCATGGCTGGTGCGTCTCGAAAGCCGGCCTGCTCGCGGCGTGCGCGCGCGCCGTCGGCATCGCATCGGCAATCGGCCTGGCCGACGTGGTCAACCACCTGAACACCGAGAAGCTGCGCGCCCGCATGGGCGGCATCGACATTTTCTACGACCACGGGTACGCCGCGCTGCTGATCGAGGGGCGCTGGGTCAAGGCAGTGCCCGCCTTCAACATCGAACTGTGCGAACGCTTCGGCGTGCGCCCCACCGACTTCGACGGCCTCGACGATGCGCTCTACCAGGAACACGACGCGCACGGCCGGCTGCACATGCAGTATCTGGCCGACCACGGCACCTGGTCCGACCTGCCGTTGCAGCAGGTGCGCGACGACATGCTGCGCTGCTACCCGGGTGCCGCATTCTCCGCGGGCGCCGACTCGATGCCGGTGGCGCCCGAAGACCGCTTCGAGAACGAAGCCCCGCTCGGACCCTGAACCCCCCGGGGGTTGCGCACCGTCGGCGCGGCCGGGGCCCGACCCGCGATCAGTGCGTCGCGTCGGTCCGGCCGGCGGGCAGCAGCACGCTGGCCATCGCCATCAGCACCACCACGAGGGCGATCCAGTCCTGCCAGCCCGGCCGCTCGCCGAGCATCACGATTCCCGAGAACAGGCCAATCACCGGAATCAGCATGACCGAAAGCCCGCTCATCACCGGAGGAAGGATCGACACGAGCCGGAACCAGACGAGTTGCGCGAAGCCGAAGACGACGACGGCGTTGTAGACGATCGCACCCCACCCGCCCGCACCCGGCGTGCGCGTCCAGCTGTCGCGCTCGAATGCCAGCGCCAGGCCCCCGCAGACGACGAGACCGATTGCCAATGACCAGAAGGTGATGGCGAGAATGTGTACCCGCGTCTGCCTGCGGCGCATCAGGTGCGTACCCAATCCCCAGATCGCCGCCGCCAGAAGCATCAGCAGCGTCCCCAGCGGGCGGCCGGCGATTGCTCCGATCTCACCGCCCAGCAGCAGCACCACGCCGAGCGCCGCGGCGCCAACACCGATCCACAGCCGCCTGGATGGGTGCTCGCCATAGAGCACGATGCCGATCAGGGCCGCCCAGACCGGCATCGTGTACGCGAGGATCGCGGCACGTCCCGACGACAGCAGCTTCAGCGCGTAGATCGACAGGACGACCCAGATCACCATGTTGGTCAGGGCGAGCAGGAACAGCTCGCCGCGCTCGCCCGGTGGCACGCGCAGCGACACGCCGCGAATGCGCGCAATGAACGCCAGCAGCGGTAACCCGCCGACCATGTTCAACGCGCGAAAACTCATCGGAGCGAGTTCGGTCACGCCGATCTTCATGACCGGCCAGTTCAGGCCCCACGCAAGCGTCAGCAGCGCCAGCAGCCAGAGGTCGCGCGGCGCCAGGCGAAGCGGTTCGTTCATCGTCTGGATAGAATGGGGTCGTCGAAAACGGAGGGAGAACGGGTGAGCTTCGTCGTTTCGTTGCAGGCTGCCTGGGCGCAGGCCGATTCGATGCTGTGCGTCGGCCTCGATCCCGATCCGTCGCGGCTGCCCATGCATCTCGCGGGCCGCCCCGACGCAATCCTGGCATTCTGCCGCGAGATCGTCGACGCAACTGCCGAATTCGCCTGCGCGTTCAAGCCACAGATCGCCTATTTCGCCGCCGCACGCGCCGAAGACCAGCTCGAGGAACTGATCGCGCACATTCACCGCGCGCACCCCGGCAAGCCGGTCATCCTCGATGCCAAGCGGGGCGACATCGGCGCCACCGCCGCGCAGTATGCCCGCGAGGCGTTCGAGCGCTACCGGGCCGACGCGGTCACGGTCAACCCGTACATGGGTTTCGATTCCCTCGAACCCTGGCTCGCCTGGCACGATCGCGGCATCATCCTGCTGTGTCGCACCTCCAATTCCGGCGGCGGCGACCTGCAGGCACTCGACGTGGGCGGCGAGCGGCTCTACGAGCGGGTCGCGCGGCTCGCCGCGGGTCCGTGGAACAGCAACGGCCAGCTGGGCCTGGTGGTGGGTGCCACGTTTCCCGCCGAACTCGCGCAGGTACGCCGGATCGCCGGCGAACTGCCATTGCTGGTCCCCGGCATCGGCGCCCAGGGCGGCGACATCGAGGCCACGGTGCGCGCCGGCGGGCGACGGATGATCGTCAACTCCTCGCGCGCGATCCTCTATGCGAGCCGCACGGACGACTTCGGCCCGGCCGCCGCCACAGTCGCCCGGACGACCCGCGACGCGCTGCGCGACGCCCTCGCCCGTTGCTGAGCGACGCGGCGCTACACTTGCATCCGGGGCCGCCGAGCGCGGCGTCGACGGGTTCCGGATGCGCATCCTTCTCGCCGAAGACGATCAGGTGATGGCCGACGGCCTGTCGCGCTCGCTGCGCGGCACGGGCTACGCCGTCGATCACGTCGCATCGGGGCGTGACGCCGACACCGCGCTGTCGACCCAACCGTACGACCTCCTGATCCTCGATCTGGGCCTGCCCGGGCTGCCCGGACTGCGCGTCCTCGAGCGGTTGCGCGCGCGCAATAGCGCGGTGCCGGTGCTCATCCTGACGGCTGCCGACTCGGTCGAACAGCGGGTGCGCGGGCTCGACCTCGGCGCCGACGACTTCATGTCCAAGCCATTCGCGCTCTCCGAACTCGAGGCGCGGGTGCGTGCGCTGGTCCGCCGCAGCATGGGCAGCGGCAGCAGCCGGCTGCACTGCGGGTCTCTGTCGTTCGATCAGGTCAGTCGCACCGCGTTCCTCGGCGAACACCCGCTGGAGCTCTCGGCACGCGAGATCGGCTTGCTCGAAGTGCTGATGCAGCGCATGGGACGGCTGGTCAGCAAGGAGCAGATCGTCGATCACGTCTGCGAGTGGGGCGACGAGATCAGCCTGAACGCGATCGAGGTCTACGTGCACCGGCTGCGCCGCAAGCTCGACGGATGCGGAATCCGCATCGCCACCGTTCGCGGCCTCGGCTACTGCCTCGAGCGGCCGGTGGAAACCGCGGCGCAGCAATGAAGCCCGTCGATACCGCGCCGTCGGTACTCGGCGACCTGATCGCGACGCGCGAAACGCCGCGTCGACCCGGCCTTGCCGATCGCAAGACGCGCCCGCGCGCCGGCCGGCGCGAGCCGCCCGTCTCGCGCGAGCAGCGTTCGCTGTTCGGCGAGATCCTCGACTGGATGTTCGCACCGCTGCTGCTGCTGTGGCCGCTTTCGGTGGCCGTGACCTTTCTCGTGGCGCGATCGCTGGCCGACGTCCCGTTCGATCGCTCGCTCTCCGATCGCACGCTGGTGCTCCTCGAGCACGTGAAGGCCGCTGCGGCCGCGCAGGCACCCGAACCCCTCGCGGTGACGGCAACCCACCTGCTGCAGGGCGACGAGGACGGCAGGGCGCACTTCCAGATCATCGACACCGACGGGACACTGATCGCCGGCGACCCCGACCTGCCGCGTCCGCGTCTGTACGACTTCCCTGAAGTCGCGCAGGTGAAGCTGCGCAATGCGATCATGCACAGCGCGGAATTCAGGGTCGCCTACGCTTATCTGCTGAAGCCCTCGCCGGCAGGCGGGCCGAGCGGACGCTGGATGCTGGTGCAGGTCGGGGAGACGCTGGAACGCCGCAGCCGGCTGGCCAACGAGATCATCAAGGGTGTGATCTTCCCGCAGTTCCTGATCCTGCCACTGGCGCTCGGTCTGGTCTGGTTCGGCCTGTCACGAGGCCTGGCTCCGCTGAAGTCGCTGCAGCACCAGATTCGCGCCAGGCGGCCCGACGACCTGTCGCCGATCGACCCGCGCGGCGCCCCCGAGGAGATCGCGCCGCTGGTCGACGCGTTCAACGATCTGCTGGCGCGCCAGGCGCTCAGCCTCGGCGCCCAGAAGCGCTTCATCGCCGATGCCGCGCACCAGATGAAGACGCCGCTGGCCGGGTTGCGCACGCAGGCCGAACTCGCCATGCGCGAGTCCGACCCGAGACAGCTGCAGCGCAGCCTCATGCAACTCGTGCGCAGCGCCGCGCGCACCGCGCGCCTGGTGAGCCAGCTGCTGTCGCTGGCGCGCACCGAGAATCTGCGCGACGCGACGGCGATGGAGACACTGGACCTGCACCGGCTGGTGCGCACGCTCGCGCCGGAATGGGCCGACGAGGCGTTGACACGGCACATCGATTTCGGGATCGAGGACGACGAAGCTGCCGCCACGATCAGCGGGCAGCCGATCCTGTTGCGCGAGCTGGTCGCCAACCTGATCGACAACGCGTTGCGCTATACGCCCGAGCGCGGCGTCGTCACCGTGCGCACCTTCACGGATGCCGACGAGATCGTGCTCCAGGTCGAGGATGACGGGACCGGGATTCCGGCGATCGAGCGTGAAATGGTCTTCGAGCGCTTCTACCGGATGCCGGGCGCGCCGGGCGACGGCAGCGGACTGGGGCTGTCGATCGTGCGCGAGATCGCCGCCCAGCACGGTGCCCGGGTCGAAATCGACGCCGGCATCGCCTGGCCGGCCGAGCGCGGGCACGGCGCCGGCACACGCGTATCCGTACGCTTCCCGAAGCCCGGCGAATGAGACGCGCGCAGCCCACCCGAACGCAGCAGGCGCCTGGAGTGCGCTTTGACAGTGCAAGCCCGGATTCGTAGAATCGCGGGTTCGCTGGCGCATTAGCTCAGTTGGTTAGAGCGACGGAATCATAATCCGCAGGTCCGGGGTTCGAGTCCCTGATGCGCCACCACCCTCTCTCATGCAGCCGACGAAGGCACGCACCGACCATGCCGCTGCAGTCGCCGCGAGTCCCGGCTCCGTGCCGCACCAGGCGCCGCGCATGACCGCCCGGCTCTACATCCGCACGTTCGGATGCCAGATGAACGAGTACGACTCGGACCGGATGGCCGATGTGCTCGCCGAATCGGAGGGCGCGCGCAGGACCGACCGCCCCGAAGACGCCGACATCGTGCTGTTCAACACCTGCTCGGTGCGCGAGAAAGCCGAGGAGAAGGTGTTTTCCGATCTCGGTCGCATCAGCGCGCTCAAGCGCCAGCGGCCCGATCTGATCGTCGGCGTCGGCGGCTGCGTGGCCAGCCAGGAGGGCGCGGCGATCGTCGCGCGCGCGCCGTATGTCGACCTGGTGTTCGGCCCGCAGACGCTGCATCGGCTGCCCGAACTCATTGCGCGGCGCCGCGCCAGCGGCCAGCCGCAGGTCGACGTGAGCTTTCCGGAGATCGAAAAGTTCGACCGCCTGCCACCGGCGCGCACCGAGGGCGCCACGGCGTTCGTGTCGATCATGGAGGGTTGCAGCAAGTACTGCAGCTTCTGCGTCGTGCCGTATACGCGCGGCGACGAAGTGTCGCGCCCGCTCGACGACGTGCTCGTCGAGATCGCCGGGCTTGCGGGCCAGGGGGTGCGCGAGGTCACGCTGCTCGGCCAGAACGTGAACGCCTGGCGCGCGACGATTTCCGGCGGCGGGCCCGCCGATTTCGCACTGCTGCTCGAATACGTGTCCGAGATCCCGGGCATCGATCGCGTGCGCTACACCACGTCGCATCCGAAGGAATTCACCCCGCGGCTCGTCGATGCATACGCGCGGCTGCCGAAGCTGGTCGACCACGTCCACCTGCCCGTCCAGTCGGGGTCGGACCGCATCCTTGCCGCCATGAAGCGCGGCTACACGGTGCTCGAATACAAGTCGATCGTGCGCCGGTTGCGTGCGACACGCCCCGGGATCGCCTTGTCGACCGATTTCATCGTCGGCTTTCCCGGCGAGACGGCCGACGATTTCGATGCGACGCTGCGCCTGGCCGGGGAAATCGGCTTCGACAGCTCGTTCTCCTTCGTCTACAGCCCACGCCCCGGCACGCCTGCGGCCGACCTCGCCGACGACACGCCGCAGGCGGTCAAGCTCGAGCGACTGCAACGGCTGCAGGCGGCGATCGACGCCAACGCCCGGCGCATCAGCGAAGCGATGGTCGGCAGCGTGCAGCGCGTGCTCGTCGAAGGGCCCTCGCGCCGCGATGCCGGCGAACTCGCCGGACGCACCAGCAACAACCGGGTCGTGAACTTTGCCGGTCCGCAACCGCTCGTCGGCCAGTTCGTCGACGTGCGGATCGCCACCGCATTGCCCCACTCGCTGCGCGGCGAAAGCGTTACCGGCGCGCAATGAAGCCGGTCGCGATGTCATCGGCCGCGCGCGCGTCCCCACGCGCGGCCTGGCTGCGCCTGCCGTCACGCGCTGCATGGGCTGCGCTGGCGGCCGCCCTCGCTTGTGCGGTCACGCACGCGCTCGCTGGCTCCTCGCCACCCACGCTCGCGCAACTCGCACCACCCGCGGGCAGCCAACCGTCTTTGCCTGCGGCCGCGGGCAAGACGCCCGGCGGCCCGATGCTGCCCGGCCCGCTGCTCGCGCAGGCGCGCAGACTGATCGACAGCGGACAGCCCGGCGTCGCGCTGCGCCTGCTCGAAGCCCGGATCGCCGATTACGGCGGCGATCCCGACTTCGACTACCTGCTGGGCCTGGCCGCACTCGACTCGGGCGAGCCAGGCCAGGCAGTCATCGCCCTGGAACGCGTATTGACGGCCCGCCCCGACTTCCTGCAGGCGCGCGCGGAGATCGCGCGCGCCTACTTCGCGCTGCGCGAGCGTGAGAACGCCCGGCGCGAGTTCGAGACCGTTGCCGCGCAAACCATCCCCGAACAGGCGCGGCAGGTGATCGGGCAGTATCTCGACGCCATCCGGCGCACCGACGATGCGACGCAGCCCCGATTTGCCGGACTTGTCGAAATCGAGGCTGGACACGACTCGAACGTGAACTTCGGTTCCTCGACCGGTCAGTGGGTGCTCGCCGACGGCACCGCGGTCATTCCGTTGGGGATCAGCCTTCCGAGGAATAGTTCCGTTCTCGCCGGCGCCCTGGCCCTAAACTGGACCGTCCCGATGGGCGGCGGCTGGCAGTGGACGGTCGGAGGACGTGCCTCGCTGCGTCGCTACCCGGGCGCGCATACACTCGATCAGGACCAGTTCGATCTTTCCTCGGGGTTCGCCTTCCGCACCGGTTGCCACCAGTTCAACATGCTTGCCCAGTACCAGCATCTGCAACTGGACGCTTCGGCTTTCCGCAGCGCCCTGGGCGTGCTCGGCCAATGGCAATGCGACCTCGACGCACGAACCCAGGTCGGGATCTACGCACAGGGTTTCGCGCTCGATTTCCCGGGGGAACCGCTGCGTGACGCCCGGCGCCGTGCGCTCGGGCTGACCTTCGCGCGCGTGCTCCAGGGCGCCCGCCAGCCGATCGTCGTGGCCGGAATCCAGGCGGGCACCGAGACGTCGCGGCACAGCCTGGACAATCTGTCGTACGACTTCCACGGCGCTCGCGCCGCCCTCGGCATGGGCATCGGTCAGGGCTGGCGAGGATTCACCGCGCTCTCCTGGGAGGCGCGCGACTTCGACGGCATCGAGCCGATCTTCGGCGTGACGCGCAGCGACCGCCAGACCGAATTGCGCATCGGTGCCGAGCGCGCGCTTGCGCGCGACTGGTCGGTGGCTCCGGCCATCACCTTCACCCGCAACCGTTCGACGCTCGACCCGAACGACTTCAGGCGCGCGCAGGCCGGCGTGACGCTTCGCTACCGTTTCCAGTGACGATGACGGCCTCGCACGCACGCTCGGGCGCGCTCGCGCGCCGCAGCCCCGCCGCGTGGGTGGTGACCGCCTGCCTCGCGCTGCTGGGCTGGGCAGCGCACATGCAGCCAGCCCTCGGCGCCGACGCACGGGCGTTGGCCGCGTCGGGAAGCGTTACCGTGCAGCGCGGTGCGACGGCGCCCGCCCCGGTTTCGCGCGGCAGCGAATTCGAGAGCGGTGACGTGATCCGCACCGGCAGCGATGGCCGCATCCAGCTCCGCTTCACCGATGGCGGGATCTTCTCGCTGCAGCCGGCCACGACCTTCCGCATCGACGACTACCGCTACGACAGCGACCGCCAGCGCGGCTTCTATTTCCTGGTGCGCGGCGCGCTGCGCACGATCACCGGTGCGATCGGCAAGCGCAACCATGACGACTACCGGATGCAGACACCAACGGCGACCGTCGGCGTGCGCGGAACCGAGTATGTTGCCGAGCAGACCGCCTGCGATCCGCGGTGCACCCCCGGCCCGCGTGAAGGTCTTCGTGTGTCGGTGACCCGCGGCCGCATCGTGGTGGCTACCCGCGGTGGCGCCGTCGAGGTCGGCGAAGGCGAGTCGGCCGCGGCCGACAGCCCGGATGCCGCGCCACGCATGACCGACCAGGGGCCGGTGCTCGGACCGATCAGTCACTACCGGCCGCCGGAAGGTGAAGGCGGCCACACGCCGGCGGCGGTCGCCGCCACGTCGCGGGACGACAGACCCACGGGCACAGCAACCACGAAGGCTGTGTCCGCCGAGGGCCGTACACCGGTTGCCGGCGCGCACCGCGCTGCAAACGAGTCGGTGGGCACTGTCGACGTAGCCAACGCCGCAGGCCGCATCGCGGGTGCCGGCGCGGCTCCCGCAACGGCGCCATCGGGACCGGGCTTCCGGGGTGCTTCCACCAGCGCCGGCGAATCGGCGATTCCGGACTCGTCGCTGTCGGTCGGCCGATCGCCGACGGCTCCGGGCAGCGCTGCAGCAACACCCGGCATTGCGATTGCGGGGTCTGCAGGTGGGCCGATAACCGGCAGACCGGTCGGCACGCCTGCCGGTGCAGGTGCTCAGAGCGCAGCCGGGAACCTCGATGCCGATGCGCAAAGCACCGCTCCCCTGCCGCCGATCATGATCGACGGAACCGGCAGTGTCGGCACGCTGGACACCAGGTCCGCGGGCAACTCACGCACGGATCGCTCGGGTTGGCTGCCTGGCCCCGCGCAAGCCGTGTCCCCGAACGAACAGCGCGGTGGCGACGGCGCGCTTGTTGCGGTGATCGATCTGGCACACGCCGGAGGATCAGACCCGTCGCCGGGTGGGGACGGTTCGACCGGGTCCGGTAGCGATGCAGGTGGCACCGGCGGCGCGGGTGGCACCGGCGGCACGGGTGGCACGGGTGGCACGGGTGGCACGGATGGCACGGGTGGCACGGATGGCACCGGCGGCACCGGCGGCACCGGCGGCACCGGCGGCACAGGTGGCACCGGCGGCACGGGTGGCACCGGCGGCACCGGCGGCACCGGCGGCACCGGCGGCACCGGCGGCACCGGCGGCACAGGCGGCACGGGTGGCACCGGCGGCACCGACGAACCGCCGTTGTCCGGCGATGGGACGATCGGCGAGTCTCGGATGCTGGTGCTGCGCGGTCTGCCACGCGTATTCGGCATTTTCGACTGGTCGCAACTCACATCGGCGGGCAACTCGTTCAAGCTCGACGCGCAAGGCCGCCTCGAGTCGGTCGGTTTCAACGCCAATGGCACCTGCGGATTCCTCTCCTACTGCCTGTCGCGAGGCACTGCATCGGCTGCCGAGGCAGGCGCCGACGCATTCGTCAGTTGGGGCCGCTGGACCAACGGCACGCTGCACGCCCAGGGACTGCTGGCGAACCTGACGAATCGGGATCTGTCTCCGAACGACGGTGTCCACTATCTCGTCGGCGTGCCCTCGGCCACGGTTCCCGCACAAGGGGAATTCGCCTACCCGTTGATCGGCGCCAGCGCGCCGACGCTGAGCACCGGCGGCGTGTCTCCGGGCGTATTCACCGGCATGGCCGGCGTCGCCTTCGGGCCCGGTCAGCCCGCGCGGATCGGCCTGGAAGGCCATGTGACGATCGGCGGTGGCGCCTACGGCTTCTCGACGCCTGGCGGCGCCTTCGCTCCGACGCAGAGCACGCTCTCCACGGCCGCCGGCTACTCGTTCAACGGCAACCTGCCGGTTTCCCAGACCGGCACCGGGCCGCTCGGCTGCAGCGCCGCGGGCTGCACGGTCGGCGTGCAAGGCGGTCTGTTCGGCCCGAATGCCGCCCGCCTTGGACTGAGTTACCAGATCCAGGGGCCAGCCAGCGGCTCTACAATCTCCGGGGTCGGCGTGTTCGCGCAGCAGCCCGCGCAACCGTGACGCATCCCGGAACATCCCGTTGAGATCCCGCCCGATCGAGTACGCCCCCGAGACCGTCGACAATCGCCGACTGGCGAACCTGTGCGGTGCGCTCGACCAGAACCTGCGACAGATCGAGGAAGCCTTCGACGTGCGCATCGCACGCCGCGGCGCCAGCTTCAGCGTCGAGGGCCCCACGTCCGCGTCGCGCCGCGCGGTCGCCGCGCTGAAGCACTTCTATGCGAGTGCCGAGCACGCGCTGACGCTCGACGACGTGCAACTCGGCCTGGTCGAGCTGAAGGCGCCGCCGCGCGCGGCGCCCGCGGCGGTCGAGGCGGATTCGCCGGTGCTGCACACGCGGCGCACCGACCTGCAAGGACGCACGCCGCACCAGCGCGAGTACCTGCGCAACATCCTGTCGCACGACATCACTTTCGGCATCGGTCCCGCCGGCACGGGCAAGACGTACCTTGCGGTGGCCTGCGCGGTCGATGCGCTCGAGCGCGATGCCATCCAGCGCATCGTGCTGACGCGGCCGGCGGTCGAAGCCGGCGAGCGGCTCGGCTTCCTGCCCGGAGACCTGGCGCAGAAAGTCGACCCGTACCTGCGACCGCTCTACGACGCGCTCTACGACCTGCTGGGTTTCGATCGCACCGCACGGATGTTCGAGAAGCAGGCGATCGAGATTGCCCCGCTCGCCTACATGCGCGGGCGCACGCTGAACAACTCGTTCGTCATCCTCGACGAGGCGCAGAACACCACGCCCGAGCAGATGAAGATGTTCCTCACGCGCATCGGCTTCGGCTCGCGCGCCGTCGTCACCGGCGACATGACGCAGATCGACCTCCCCAAAGGGCAGGCATCGGGCCTGATCGAAGCCCGACGACTGCTGCGCAGGGTGCGCGGACTCGCGTTCACCGAGTTCGACAGCTCCGACGTGGTGCGCCATCCGCTGGTGGCGCGCATCGTCGATGCCTATGAGCGCGCGAACCCCGGCCAGGCATGAACGCGACACGGTGCGGCGCCGCGGGCCTGCGGTGCCGCGCCCGGTGGTGCGGTCGCTGTCGCTGTCGATCCAGCTCGGCGACGGCGTGCGCGAGCTGCCCGCTTCACGCGCCCGGCTGCGTCGCTGGGTGGCGGCAGCCATCGATGCCGACGCCACGATCACCCTGCGCTTCGTCGACGAACGCGAAGCCCGCTTGCTCAATGTCCGCTACCGGCATCGCGACTACGCGACCAATGTGCTCACCTTCTCCTATCCCGGCGACCACGGACGGGTGAGCGCAGACGTCGTGATCTGCGTGCCGGTGGTGCTGCGCGAGGCGCGCGCGCAGCGCAAGGCGCCGGCCGCGCACCTCGCGCATCTGGTGATCCACGGCGTACTGCACGCGTGCGGCCATGATCACGAGCAGCCCGGGCAGGCCGGACGCATGGAGGCCGCCGAAGTCGCGCTGCTCGCGCGCTTCCGCATCGCCGATCCGTTTCAGGTGCGCGACTGAGGATCCGGCGCGCGGGGCGCGAGAGCGGCTGCGCCCGCCAGGTGCTGTCGCGAGCCTGCTGCGTGCCTGGCAGCACACCGGACGTTCGGGTATGCTCGGACGCACGCCAACCTGCTCCCATCCCATGTCCGGCCCCCATTCGGGCAGCGAACATCGACGACCCATGCTCGAACGCCTGGCGGCGCTGCTGCTGCGCGTTCCCGAAGACCGCGACCAGCTGCTCGGCGTGCTCAGGCAGGCGCACGAGCGCGCACTGCTCGACGCCGATGCGCTGTCGATGATCGAAGGCGTGCTGCAGGTGTCCGAGCTTGCCGCGCGCGACATCATGGTGCCGCGCGCACAGATGGACGTGATCGACATCAGCCAGCCGCACGAGGTGTTCCTGCCGCGGGTCATCGAGGCCGCCCACTCGCGCTTCCCGGTGGTCGAAGGCGACCGCGACAACGTGCTCGGCATCCTGCACGCGAAGGAACTGCTGCGGCTGTACACCGACGAGCGCGCCGATGTTCGCGACCTGCTGCGCCCCGCGGTCTTCATTCCCGAGTCGAAGCGGCTGAACGTGCTGCTGCGCGACTTCCGCGGCAATCGCGTTCATCTGGCGATCGTCGTCGACGAATACGGCGGCACCGCCGGCCTGATCACGATCGAGGACGTGCTCGAGCAGATCGTTGGCGACATCGAAGACGAGTTCGACTTCGACGAGGAGAGCGACCACATCGTGCCGCTCGAGCCGGGCGGGCACGGGCCGCGCTTCCGCGTGCGGGCGATCGCCGCCATTCGCCAGTTCAACGAGACCGTGGGCGCGCGCCTGTCCGACGAGGAGTTCGATACGGTCGGCGGACTCGTCACCGAGCAGTTCGGGCGCGTGCCGCGGCGCGGCGAACAGGTCGACCTCGACGGCATCCGCTTCGAGGTGTTGCGCGCCGACGCGCGGCAGGCGCAGTTGCTGCTCGCCGAACGACTGCCCGCGCCGCCGGGCGAAGAGCCCGAGCCGGGTGTTCGCTGAGCCCGAAGTGCAACTGCGCCCGGCGCAGGGGGTCCTGGCGGCACTGGCCGCAGGCATCGTTCACGCTGCCAGCTTCGCGCCGGCCGGCGCGTGGTGGCTGCAAAGCGCCACGCTGGCTGTGCTGGTCGTGCTGCTGCTGCGCGCACACGCAGGCACGGCGGGCAGCGCAGCGCGCGCCGCCGTGCTCGGGCTGGCATTCGGATCGGGCTGGTTCGTGGCCGGCGTGGCCTGGCTCTACGTCAGCATGCATCGCTACGGCGGCATGCCGGCGCCGATCGCCGCACTCGCACTGCTGCTGTTCGGCGCGTATCTCGCACTTTTTCCGGCCGCGGTGTGCGCGCTGACGCTGCGCGCGGCGCGCGTTGCACGTCTGGCGCCGGCAGCGCCTGGGCCGTGCGCGCTGGCGGCCGCGAGCCTGGTCTTCGCAGGCTGCTGGGCGCTGTCGGAAATGGCCCGCGGCTACCTGTTCACCGGCTTTCCGTGGCTGGCCATCGGCTATGCACACGTCGACGGGCCGCTGGCCGCACTCGCCCCGGTCGTCGGCGTGTACGGCGTGTGCGCGTTCGCGGCGCTGTCGGCGTTCGGCCTCGGCGCGCTCGTGCGCCGTCCACCCGCGACGTCCTTCGCGGTCGCCACGGCGTTGGCGCTTGCACCGCTGCTCGTCGGGGTATCGTCGTCGGGCCGTGCGTGGTCGCAGGCAACCGGCCGCGACCTCACGGTGCGGCTGCTGCAGGGCAATGTCGGGCAGGACATGAAGTTCGACCCGCTGCGCAGCCTGGCTGCCATGCAGGCCTACGTGAGCGAATTGCTGCGCGTCGATGCCGACCTGACCGTGCTGCCCGAAACCGCATGGACCGTGCCGTGGTCGGCCACGCCCGCGACGTTGCGCGACGCGCTGCTTGCCCACCTGGAGCGAAGCGGCGGCCTGGTGGCGATCGGCATGCCGCTGCCCGGGCAGCCCGCGGCAGGCCAGCCTCACGCTCCGCGGCTCACCAACAGCGTCGCGGTGATCGACCGCGACGGCGCAATCGCGGCGCGCTACGACAAGCGTCACCTGGTGCCGTTGGGCGAATTCATCCCGCGTGGATTCGGCTGGTTCGTCGCACTGATGCGGATTCCGCTGGGCGAGTTCGGGCGCGGCCCGGCGACGCAGCCGCCACTCGTGATCGACGGCCAGAAGGTGGCCTTCGACATCTGCTACGAAGACCTGTTCGGCGAGGAACTCGCCGCACA
The DNA here is from genome assembly GCA_021463505.1 of Burkholderiaceae bacterium. Classification (GTDB taxonomy): domain Bacteria; phylum Pseudomonadota; class Gammaproteobacteria; order Burkholderiales; family Burkholderiaceae_E; genus Zeimonas. Next base: position 32,813 of record JAJTYR010000006.1, read on the forward strand.
GGTGCGCGACGGTGCGACGATCCTCGTGAACGTGAGCAACATCGCCTGGTTCGGTGATTCGCACGCGCTGCCGCAGCACCTGCAGATCGCGCGGATGCGCGCGATCGAACTCGCGCGGCCGATGCTGCGCGCCACCAACACCGGCGTGACCGCTGCGATCGACGCACGCGGACAGGTCACCGACACGCTGCCGACCTACACCGCGGGCGCGCTCGCACTCACGATCCGCGGCAGCACCGGGCTCACGCCGTATGCACGCTGGGGCAATGCCGTGCCGCTCGCACTGGGCTTTGCGCTGTCGCTGTCCGGCGCGCTGTCCTGCCTCGCCGCGCGCCGCCGGTCGACGGACCCGAACCCGCTAGAATGACGGCTTTTCGCGCGTCTCCGTGCCGATGCTCACTTTTCAGCAGGTGATCCTGCGGCTGCAGGCCTACTGGGACAGTCAGGGCTGCGCCCTGCTGCAGCCGTACGACATGGAAGTCGGCGCCGGCACCTTCCACACCGCGACGTTCCTGCGCGCGATCGGCCCCGAGCCCTGGCGCGCCGCCTACGTGCAGCCGTCACGCCGCCCGAAGGACGGTCGCTATGGCGACAACCCGAACCGCCTGCAGCACTACTACCAGTACCAGGTCGTGCTCAAGCCCTCGCCGCCGGAGATCCTCGACCTGTACCTCGGCTCGCTGCGCGCGCTGGGCATCGACACCTCGGTGAACGACATCCGCTTCGTCGAGGACGACTGGGAGTCGCCCACGCTCGGCGCATGGGGTCTGGGCTGGGAAGTCTGGCTCAACGGCATGGAGGTCACGCAGTTCACCTATTTCCAGGAAGTCGGCTCGCTGAAGTGCCAGCCGATCACCGGCGAAATCACCTACGGGCTCGAGCGCATCGCGATGTACCTGCAGGGTGTCGCCAGCGTCTTCGACCTCGCCTGGACCGACGGCGTCAGCTATCGCGACGTATTCCACCAGAACGAGGTCGAGCAGTCGGCGTACAACTTCGAGCACGCCAACGCCGCCATGCTGTTTCGCCACTTCGACGACCACGAGGGCGAGGCGAAGCGGCTGATCGCCGCCGGCCTGGCATTGCCGGCCTACGAAATGGTGATGAAGTGCTCGCACTGCTTCAACCTGCTGGATGCGCGGGGCGCGATCTCGGTGACCGAGCGCGCCGCCTTCATCGGGCGGGTGCGTCATCTCGCGCGCGCGGTCGCACAGGCCTATTTCGAGGCGCGCGAGCGCCTCGGCTTTCCGATGTTCCGGGCCCCTGCGCATGCCGTCTGAGAACGACGCACGCCTCGCCGCCAGCGCACCGCTGCTGGTCGAACTGTTCACCGAGGAGTTGCCGCCGAAAGCGCTGCAACGCCTCGGCGACGCCTTCCGCGCCGGCATCGCCGATGGCTTGCGCAGCCGCGGACTGGCCGCCGAAGACGCACGCGCCGAGGGCTTCGCAACGCCGCGGCGCCTGGCGGTGCGCGTGGACGCCGTGGCCGCGCAGGCGCCCGATCGCACCGTGGAGGTGAAGGGACCCTCGGTGAAGGTGGCGCTCGACGCCGCCGGCGCACCCACCCAGGCGCTGCTCAAGTGGGCCGAGAAACAGGCTGCACCGATCGCTTCGCTCACCCGCGCCGGAGACGGCAGGCAGGAGTGCTTCTGGTACCGCAGCAGGGTGCACGGCGCTTCGCTCGATGCCGTCATCGACGCAGTCATCGCCCAGGCGCTGGCGGCATTGCCCATCCCGAAGACGATGCAATACCAGCTCGCCGACGGGCAGACCACGGTCAGCTTCGTGCGACCGGTTCACGGGCTGATCGTGCTGCACGGCTCACGCGTGGTCGACGCGGCGGCGCTCGGGCTGCGCTCGGGGCGCGTCACGCGCGGACACCGCTTCCAGTGCGACGGCCCGCTCGCGATCACCGACGCCACCATCTACGAAGCGACGCTCGCCTCGCACGGGCGCGTCCTCGCGTCGTTCGCGGCGCGCCGCGATCGCATCGACGGGTTGCTGCGCGGACGCGCCGCCGCGCTGGGCGCCTCGCTCGGCGACGAGGCCCAGGTGGCCACGCTGCTCGACGAAGTCACCGCCCTGGTCGAGTGGCCGGCGGTCTACGTCGGCGAGTTCGAGAGCGAGTTCCTGCGCGTTCCGCAGGAGTGCCTGATCCTGACGATGCGCACCAACCAGAAGTACTTTCCGTTGTTCGAGCCGGGCGGGCGGCTGTTGCCCCGGTTCCTGATCGTCTCGAACATGGAGGTCGACGACCCGCGCTTCATCATCGACGGCAACCAGCGGGTGGTGCGTCCGCGGCTGGCCGACGCCCGTTTCTTCTTCGAACAGGACCGCAAGACACCGCTCGCAGCACGCGTGAGCCGGCTCGCATCCGTCGTCTACCACGCGAAGCTCGGCACGCAGGCCGATCGCGTCGAACGCGTGCGATCGATCGCGCGCGAAGTCGCGACGCGCCTGCGCGCCGACACCTCGCTGGCCGACCGTGCCGCGCTGCTCGCCAAGACGGACCTCCTCACCGGGATGGTGGGCGAGTTTCCGGAGCTTCAGGGCGTGATGGGCGCCTACTACGCGCGCCACGACGGCGAACCCGAGGCCGTGGCGCGCGCCATCGCCGAGCAATACCAGCCGCGCTTCGCGGGCGACACGCTGCCTGCCACCGAGACCGGCACCGTGCTCGCACTCGCAGACAAGCTCGAGACGCTGGCCGGGATGTTCGGCATCGGCCAGCAGCCCGGCGGCGACAGGGATCCGTTCGCGCTGCGCCGCCACGCCCTGGGCGTGATACGCATGCTGGTCGAGCATCGCCTCGGGCTGCCGCTGGACACACTGGTCGACGCCGCGTTCCGCGCGTTCGGCGATCGCGTCACCCACGCGCACGTCGAACTCGAGACCTTCTTTCACGAGCGACTGGCCGGCTACCTGCGCGAACGCGGTTTCGCGGCGCAGGAGATCGCCGCGGTGCTCGAGCAACGGCCGATGCACCTCGCACTGGTGCCAGCGCGACTCGAAGCGGTGCGCGAATTCGCCAGGCTGCCCGAAGCGCAGGCGCTGGCCGCCGCGAACAAGCGCATCGTCAACATCCTGAAGAAGGCCGGTGACGGCATCGGTGGCGCGGCCGACCGGACGCTGTTCTCCGAACCGGCCGAACGCGCGCTGGCCGAACACATCGCCGAACTCGGGCCGCAGGTCGAGGCGCGAATGGCCACGGCCGACTTCACCGGCGCGCTGACCCTGATGGCACGGATGCGCGATCCCGTGGACCGCTTCTTCGACGACGTGATGGTCATGACCGAGGACGCGCGCGTGCGCACCAACCGGCTCGCGCTGCTGTCCGGACTGCGCCACCTGATGAACCAGGTCGCGGACATCTCGAAGCTGTCGTCCGCCTGAGCCGGGCGCGCAGTCGTGAAGCTGATCATCCTCGACCGCGACGGCGTCATCAACCGCGACAGCGACGCCTGCATCCGCAACGCCGACGAGTGGCGGCCGCTGCCCGGCAGCCTCGAGGCGATCGCGCGCCTGTCGCGCGCGGGCTATCGGGTCGTCGTCGCCACCAACCAGTCGGGCATCGCCCGCGGCCTGTTCGACCTCGCAACGCTGGCGTCGATTCACGCAAAGATGCTCCAGACGGTGGCTGCCGCCGGCGGACGCATCGATGCGATCTTCTTCTGTCCACACGGCCCCGACGACGGCTGCGCCTGCCGCAAGCCCAGGCCGGGGCTGTTCCTCGAGGTGCTCGGCCGGTTCCGGGCAACACCCGCGGAAGTCCACGCGATCGGCGACCAGTTGCGCGATCTGCAGGCCGCGCATGCGGCCGGCTGCCGGCCGATCCTGGTGCTCACCGGCAAGGGCCAGGCAACGCTGGCCAATGGCGGCCTGCCGCCCGACACCGTGGTGCGCGTCGATCTCGCCGCGGTCGCCGCCGAACTGGCGCCCTGATGCGGGGTGCGGGCACGGCGTGTCGGGCGCTGCGCTCGGCCCTGTTCGTGCTGTTCCAGGCGGTGACTCTCGCGCCCTACGCGGTGCTGTGCCTGCTGTGGGCGCCGCTGCCGCTTCACTGGCGCTATCGGCTCACTGTCGGGTGGCCGCGCCTGGTGATCTGGGGAGCGCGTCACATCGTCGGCATCCGCCATCGCGTCATCGGTGCAGACAATCTTCCCGACGCACCGGTCATCCTGCTGTCGAAGCACCAGTCCACCTGGGAAACGCTGTTCTTTCCCGCTTTCATGCCGCGCGAGCTGTGCTACGTCTTCAAGCGCGAACTCCTGTACGTGCCCTTCTTCGGTTGGGGCATCGGGCTGCTCGGCATGATCCACATCGACCGCAGTCGCGGCAACGACGCGTTCGAACAGGTGGTGCGGCAGGGCCAACGCAAGCTCGCCGAAGGCCGCTGGATCATCATCTTTCCCGAGGGCACGCGCACGCGTGCCGGCTCACGGGGAAAGTACAAGACCGGGGGTGCGCGACTCGCGGTGCGCACCGGCGCCGCGGTCGTGCCGATCGCGGTGAATTCCGGCGAGTGCTGGCCACGCCGGAAGTTCCTGCTGCGAGCCGGCCTGATCACCGTCTCGATCGGCCCGCCGATCGCAAGCACCGGCAGGAGCGCCGAGGAACTGAACGACGCAGTCGAAGGCTGGATAGAATCCGAAATGTGCCGCCTGAGTCCGCATCTGTATCGTGACGAGGCCTGCAGCGGCGCGACGAAGGATCCGATCGCTTGAGGCACTCCATCGAACGAAGCGGCGCTCGCATGCGCGACGTGGCGGGCGACCTCGCGCTGCGCGCGCAACCGGGCGCCGACGCCACACTGCAGCCGAGCCTGCCGCTGTTCGCTTCGCCGCCGGTGACGCCGCACACTCCGGCACGCGTCTGCACCGGCGTGCGCTCGACGATGCTGTGCGAGCAGGCGGTGCACTACGAATTGCGGCGCTCGCGCCGGCGCACGATCGGCTTCGTGATCGACGAGCGCGGGCTGCGCGTCACCGCGCCGCGCTGGGTGCCGATCGCCGAGGTCGAGCGCGCGCTGCAGGAGAAGGCGCGCTGGATCCTGCGCAAGCTCGTCGAGTGGCGCGCTCACGAGGCGCGTCGCGAGCGGCTCAGGATCCGCTGGCGGCACGGGGCCACGTTGCGCTACCTCGGAACCAGCCTCGTGCTGTCGGTCGATGCCGGCGCGCGCGGCATCGCGCGCGACGGCGCGCTGCTGCGCGTCGGCCTGCCGCCACAGGCCGGCGAGGAGCAGCTGCGCGATCGCGTCCAGGCCTGGCTGCAGACACGCGCGCGCGAGCTGTTCGCCGAACGCATTGCGGTGTTCGCGCAGCGGCTGGGATGCTCGCCGAGCCGATGGACACTGTCGTCGGCGCGCACCCGCTGGGGCAGCTGCACGTCCGACGGCACGATCCGTCTGAACTGGCGGCTCGTGCACTTTCCACCCGAGATCGTCGACTACGTGATCGCGCACGAATTCGCGCATCTTCGGGAACTCAACCACGGACCGCGCTTCTGGGCCACCGTGGGCGAGCTGTTCCCCGACTTCGAGCGCGCACGCGCCTGGCTGCGCGACTTTCCGGACGACACGCCGGTCGGATAGGTCGCATTCCCCCCGTTCACAGGAAAGGATGCACGCATGCGAATCCTTCACACCATGCTGCGAGTCGGTGACATGCAGCGCTCGATCGACTTCTACACGCGGCTGATGGGCATGAAGGTGCTGCGCACCACCGATCGCCCCGAGCAGAAGTATTCGCTCGCCTTCGTCGGCTACGGCGACGAGGCCGCCCACGCGGTGATCGAGCTCACCTTCAACTACGGCGTCGGGCACTACGAGCCCGGCACCGGCTACGGCCACATCGCAATCGAAGTGGACGACGCAGCCGCTGCCTGCGCGCGCATCCGCGCGGGTGGCGGACAGGTGACTCGGGAGGCCGGCCCGGTGAAGGGCGGCACGACGGTGATCGCGTTCGTGCAGGATCCCGATGGCTACAAGATCGAGTTGATCGAGCGTCGCGACGGGCAAAGCGGCTGAGCGCGTTGCGGCACACCGCGCGCTGCGCACCCGCGGCGCAGCCGCGCCGGCTGCCGTGCACGCCGGCAGTCGCGCTACCGGCCCTCGGCCTCGCGCAACCGCCTGGCCAGATCGAGCCAGGTCGCGACCCCGAGGTCCTCGGGGCGCAGGGCCGGATCGAGGTGCACCGCAGGCACACCGCGCGCGGCAAGCCACGGCAGCAGGGTCTTGCGGATCATCTTGCGGCGCTGCGCGAAGCCGGCGGCAAGCAGACGCTGCAGCGGCGCCGTCTCGTCGTCCGCCACGGCGCGGCGCACCGTCATGCGCAGCACCGCGGATTCGACCGCCGGCGGCGGAGCGAACGCCTGCGGCGGCACGGCGAACAGCGCCTCGACGTCGTAGTACGCCTGCAGCAGCACCGACAGACGCCCGAACCCGCTGCCGCCCGGCCCGGCGACGATCCGCTCGACCACCTCCTTCTGCAGCATGAAGTGCTGGTCGGCAATCCGGCTGCGAAACGCCAGCAGGTGCACCAGCAGCGGACTGGAGATGTTGTACGGCAGGTTGCCGACCAGTCGCAGCGGCGGCGCGGCGCCGTCGCCCGGCGCGATGCGCGAGAAGTCGAACCGCAGCGCGTCGGCCTGGTGCAGGCCCAGGCGATCGGGACCCCAGCGGCGCTGCAACCGCGCCGCCAGGTCGCGATCGATCTCCACGGCATGCAGGTGCCGCACGCGTCCGAGCAGGGCCGCGGTGAGCGCCGCCAGCCCCGGGCCGATCTCCACGATGACCTGTCCTTCGCGCGGATCGATCGCCGCGACGATTGCGTCGATCACCGATGCATCGACGAGGAAGTGCTGCCCGAAGCGCCTGCGCGCGACGTGTCCGGCGGCGTGACCCACGCGAGGACGGCCGCCGCCGTCAGCCTTCCAGCTTGTACTCGACCCAGGTGCGATCGCGCAGCTGTCGCAGCCAGTCCTGGTAGTTCTCGTCGATGCGCCGCTCACGCAGCGCCTGGCGGGCCACCTGGCGCATGCGATCGGGCGACGCCGCGTCGGTGCGCCGCTCGAGAACCTGGATCAGGTGCACGCCGAACGGCGTGCGCACCGGACCGCTGATCTGGCCCGGCGCAAGCGCATTCATCGCGCGCTCGAATTCCGGCACGGTGTCGCCGGGATGGATCCAGCCCAGGTCGCCACCGCGACCCGCGCTGCCGTCGACCGAGTACTGTCGTGCCAGCTCGGCGAAGTCGCCGGTGCCGGCCTCGACGCGGCGTCGGATGTCGTTCAGGCGGCGCAACGCCTCGTCTTCGGTGACGAGTTCGTTCGGGCGGATCAGGATGTGGCGCGCGTGCGTCTGGGTGACCGGTACGCTGCTCGCGCCCTGGGGTGCGGCGGCACGCCGCTCGAGCAGCTTCACCACGTGAAAACCTGCGGGACTGCGAAGGAGCGGCGAGACCTGCCCCGGCTCGAGCCGGGCCGTCGCATCGACGAACAATTGCGGCAGGCGCCCGGCGGCGCGCCAGCCGAGCGAGCCACCGCTCATCGCCTCGGGCGCATCGGAGAACGCTGCCGCCAGGCGCGCGAAATCGCTGCCCCGCTGCAACTGGCGGATGACTTCCTCGCCGCGCTGGCGCTGACGCTCGATCTGCTCGGCCGTGGCGCCCTCGGGCACTGCCAGCAGGATCTGCGCGACGTGCAACTCGGCGCCCGCTCCCGACCCCTCGGGCTGCGCGGCGAGGAACGCATCGACGTCCGCGTCGCTGATCTGCACACGACTGTCGACTTCGCGTTCGCGCAGGCGTCTCCGGATGAGTTCGTCGCGCACGTCGTCGCGCAGGCGCGTGAAGCCGGTGCCGTCGTGCTCGACACGCTCGCGCAGTTGCGCCACCGTCATCCGGTTTTCCTGCGCGATCGTGGCGATCGTCCGGTCGACCTGCGCGTCGTCGATGCGGATCCCGGCCTCGCGGGCGGCCTGGATCTGCGCGCGGTCGACGATCAGGCGCTCGAGAACCTGCTTCTCGAGGACGTCGGCCGGTGGCGTCTCGATGCGTTGCTCGCGCAGCTGTCGTTCGATCGTCTTCATGCGCAACGCCAGCTCGCCGGCGGTGATTGCCTCGCTGTTGACCACCGCCACGATCCGGTCGATCGGGCGCGCTGCGATGCCTGCTGCCGCGCCGGCCGCAGGCGCCGGCCGTGCCGGCGGCGCAGCCGGCTGCGCCGCCGCCGCTCCCGGCGCTGCGGCAGCGACCAGCCACGCGAAGCCGGGCAGCGCAAGCGCGACGAACAGTGACAGTGCGCGCGCGACGCCGCCGGTGCGGGCGACGAAATCGGGAAACAGGTGTCGAAGCATCACTCGTAACCGAAGTAGCGCGACGGCAGCTCGGGCCGGTCGTGGGGCAGGCGGTAGCCCGGAATGTTCCGTCGCAATATACCAAAGGGATCCGAGCCGATCCGGGCCAGACCCTTGAGTTCGAGCTGCAGAAAAAACGCAGTCGTGGACTGTCCCTGCGCCGTGCGGAACCTCTGCAGCACGAAACTCGTTCCCCAGCAGCACGAACTGTACTCGACTCCGAGCACCGCCTCGATCACGCCGCGCTCGTTGGGCACCTGACTGATCGGGTCGACCCCGTTGCCGAGAAACGAGTAATTCAGTCGCCCGAGCATGACCCAGCGCGGCGCCACCGGCCAGCGCCACGAGGTGTCGAGCTGGCCGAGCTCGTCGCGCCGGTAACGCAGGCCCAGGTTCAGGATGCGTCCGTCCGGCGGCAGGTAGCGCCACAGTGCCGAGAACCTCGGGATGCCGCCGTCGCGTACGCTGTACTGCAGGCCGGTGTCGAAGCTCATGCCGCCCCCGAACTCGCCGGCCGCGGCCAGCAGCACGTCGGAGCGCTCGTCGGTGCGCGGTGGCATGCCGGGAATCGCGACGCGCTGCCCGGAGAAATAAAGGCGCTGGCCCACGGCGAAGCGCAAGCGCTCGGCGCCGCTCGACGGATCGATCACCCGCGAGATCGCGGCCGCAGTCAGCTGGTCGACGTCGGCGATGCGGTCGTTGCCGATGAACGTGTTCTCGGAGAACAGCTGCGCGAAGTTGAAGTCGGCCACCGTCGTGTCGAAGACCGGGATCCGGGACTGGTCGCGGTAGGGGGTGCGCACGTAGAACAGCCGCGGCTCGAGCGTCTGCGTCACGTCGCGCCCCAGGAGATGCGCGGCGCGCTCGAACACCATGCCCGCGTCGATCGACCACGTCGGCACCACGCGGCTGCTCGACGAGGACGTCGCACCCGGATCCGTCAACTGGTAGCTGGTCGCGTGCAGCGAGACCTTCGGAACGATCGACCAGCCCGGCCGCACGATCGGGTAGCTGAACTGCGGATTGGCCACCAGCCGCCAGCCTTCGACCAGCCCCGGGCGCGGCGCGCCGAATCGCGTTGCGTCGAGCAGCGTGTCGACGTCGAAGCCGCGCACGTCGCGCTGCACGTTGCGCAACTGCACCTGCGGCACGCGCTCGTACGGGCCGGGGCGGGCGTCGAGGATCGCCTGCCAGGTCTGCACGCTGACCAGCGTCGACCAGTCGCCGCCGAGCGAGCGCGACGCGTTGAACACGCGCGGCAGCACGCGCTCCGAACTGCTCAGGATCGAGCGCGAATAGTCGACGAAGTAGTCGTCGTCGGACACACCGCGCACCAGCCAGTTGCCGCCCCAGCCGCTCCAGTTGGTGAACGTGTTGTGGACGTCGTAGAAGAAGCGGGTGCTGCCGGTCTTCGGGTCGGACGGATTCACGTCGAACCCGATGCCGCCGAAGTAGGTGGGTTCGAGATAGCGGAATTCGCCGCCGAGCCGCACACCGCGCCGGGCGCTGACGCCGGGATGGAAGGTGAAGTCGCGGTTCGGCGCGATGTTCCAGTAGTAGGGCACCACCACCTCGCCGCCGCTGCGCGAGTTGATCGACAGCGACGGCACGAGAAAGCCGCTGCGCCGCTCGTCGGACAGCGGAAAGGCAAAGACCGGCGCGCCGAGAATCTTCAGCCCCTTGAAGTACAGGCTCGCCGATCGCCCGGTGCCGTCGCCGGAGGCCTCGTCGATCGTCAGCGTGTCGCTCGTCAGCAGCCAGTCGGGGTTGTCGGGTTCGCAGGTGGTGTAGGTCGCGCGATGCAGCCGCGTCAGGTCCGGACCCAGGAAGTCCATCCGCTCGGCCTGCCCGCGCCCGCCGTACCGTCCGAGGTAATAGGTCGGCGTCTCGAACCATCCCTCGTTGGCATCGAGCTTCAGCAGCAGCTGCGGGCCCGTGAAGACGTTGCCCTGGCGGGCGACCCGGACGGCGCCGACGGCCATCACCTCGTCGTCGGCCTCGTAGTACGTCAGTCGGTCGGCGCGAATCACCGTGCCCGCCCTGCGCACCTCGGCGTCGCCCTCGAGCGTGGTCTCGCGACCGGTGCGTCCCGACAGGCGCTCGCCACGCCCGAACACCGGGCGCCCCTCGCCGATGGCGGCGCGTTCCTCGCCCAGGCGCGGATCGAGCTTCAGCGCCACCGACTGTGCCGACTGCCCCGTCGCGGCGTCGCCGGAGCCTGCCGGCTGTGCCACGGCGATCGCGGATGCGAACAACCCGGCGAGCAGGCTCGCAGCGTACACTGGGGTCGTGCGGAAGCGTGTCCGGCGCATGCGTCGCGCATTCGGTGGCGCGGCGGAGCGCGCGGCGGTTCGGGGAGACAGCCCCTTCGATCGCGTTCGCCGGCGATGACCGGCGACTGCGAGCGGCTGTCGACTATTATACGGACTGCCCTTCGCGCGCCTCTCCCGCATGACGCCTTCTTCCCAGGACACCCGGCTCGCCGAACTGCGCGGCTGGCTCGCCTCGCTCGGACCGGATCATGGGCTTGCCCTCGACACGATCCGCCCGGCCTCCGACGACGCCAGCTTCCGACGCTATTTCCGCATCGACGCAGCGCACGCCAGCGCGCCGAGCCTGATCGCGATGGATGCGCCGCCGCCGATGGAAGACTGCCGCCCCTTCGTGCACGCGGCGCGCGTCTTCGCTGGCGCCGGTGTGAGCGTGCCCGCAGTGCGCGCCGCCGACCTCGAACGCGGATTCCTGCTGCTCGACGACTTCGGCTCGACCACCTACCTGTCGCAGGCGGGCACCGGCGAGACCGGCGCGCTTTACCGCGACGCGCTCGACGCGCTGCTCGCGCTGCAGGCCGCCAGCCGGCCCGGGGTCTTTCCCGACTACGACCGCACGCTGCTCGAACGCGAACTCCGCCTCTTTCCCGACTGGTACCTGGCCCGCCATCGCGGCATCACGCCCGGCCCGGCGATGCGCGCCACCCTTGCGACCACGTTCGAGCGGCTGCTGGCGAACAACCTGGCGCAGGGCCGGGTCTACGTGCACCGCGACTACCATTCGCGCAACCTGATGGTGCTCGAGGGTGACGCCAATCCCGGCATCCTCGACTTCCAGGACGCGGTCTGCGGCCCGGTCAGCTACGACCTGGTCTCGCTGCTGCGCGATGCCTACGTCGCCTGGCCCGAGGAGCGCCAGCTCGACTGGGCCGCGCGCTACTGGGAGGGCGCGCGCCGGCGCGCGCTGCCGGTGCCCGCGGCCTTCGACGTCTTCTATCGCGACCTGGAGTGGATGGGCCTGCAGCGCCACCTGAAAGTGCTCGGCATCTTCGCGCGCCTGTGCCATCGCGACGGCAAGGACCGCTATCTCGCCGACATGCCGCTGGTGCTCGACCAGGCGCTGCGCTGCGCGCGACGCTATGGCGAGTTCGATGCGCTGGCGCGACTGATCGAAGACGTCGAGCACGGCGTCGGCGGCGCGCCGGCGCGCGCGACCGGCCACACCTTCTGACGCGGGCTCGTCGGCCATGCACGCGATGATCCTGGCCGCGGGCCGCGGCGAACGCATGCGCCCGCTCACCGACACCTGCCCGAAGCCGCTGCTGCGCGCCGGCGGGCGTGCGCTGATCGAATGGCAGCTGCTGGCGCTGCGGCGCGCCGGCATCGTCGACGTCGTGATCAACCACGCACACCTGGGCGCGATGATCGAGCAGGCGCTCGGCGACGGAAGCCGCTGGGGCCTGCGCGTGCGCTACTCGCCCGAGCGTGAGGCACTGGAGACGGCCGGCGGCATCGCCAATGCGCTGCCGCTGCTCGGTGACGATCCCTTTCTGGTGATGGCCGGCGACGTCTACACGACGTTCGACCCGGCGCGCGCGCCGACGATCGCCGCGCAGATGCAGGCTGCCGGGCTCGCGGCCTGGTGCGTGCTGATCGACAACCCGCCCCATCACGCCGAGGGCGACTTCGCGCTGCGCGACGGCCACCTGCTGGCCGACGGGGCGCCGCGGCTCACCTTCAGCGGGATCGGCGTCTATCGTGCGGCGCTGTTCGACGGCATCACGCCCGGCACGAAGGCGCCGCTGGCGCCGCTGCTGCGTGCGGCCGCGCGACGCCGCCTGGCGGGCGCGGAGTACTTCGGCGGACACTGGACCGACGCGGGTACGCCGCAGCGCCTGGCCGAACTCGATGCACAATTGATGCGGCAGGCGCGGCCACGCAACGGCGCCTGAGCGAGGATCCCGATGCTTCCCCACCGTACCCGCAGGCACAGGCTGGCCGACACGATGCGCGCCCATGGCGGGGGCGTGGCGTTCGCGTTCACCGCACCCGAGGTCGCGCGCAACCGCGACAGCGGATATCCGTACCGCTGGGACAGCTACTTCCACTATCTCACCGGCTTTCCGGAGCCGCAGGCCGTCGTGGTGCTCGTCGTCGATGCCGCGTCCAGCGAATCGATCCTGTTCTGCCGCGAGAAGAACGAGGAGCGCGAAATCTGGGACGGCGTGCGCCTGGGTCCGCAGGCTGCGCGCGAGCACTTCGGCTTCGATCGCAGCCTGCCGTTCGCGAGTCTCGACGAGGAGATGCCGAAGCTGCTCGCCGACCGGCCGGCGCTCTGGTACGCGCTGGGCAGCGACGAGGCGCTCGATACGCGCGTGCACCGCTGGCTCGGCGCGGTGCGCGCGCAGGCACGCGCCGGCGTGGTCGCGCCGGCGCGTGCCTTCGACCTTCGCGCCGTGCTCGACGAGATGCGGCTGGTGAAGGACGACCACGAGATCGCCACGATGCGCCGCGCCGCACAGATCTCGGCGGCGGCTCACATCCGCGCGATGCGCGCCGCGCGCCCCGGCAACCACGAGTACGAGATCGAGGCCGAACTGCTGCACGAGTTCCGTCGCAACGGCTCGCAGTCGCCGGCGTACGGCTCGATCGTCGCCGCTGGCCGCAACGCCTGCGTGCTGCACTACCGCGACAACACCGCGCGGCTCGCCGACGGCGAACTGCTGCTGATCGACGCCGGCTGCGAACTCGACGGCTATGCGTCCGACATCACGCGCACCTTCCCGGTGAACGGCCGCTTCAGCGGGCCACAGCGCGCGCTCTACGAGATCGTGCTCGAAGCGCAGCGCACGGCCATCGACGCCACGCGACCCGGCGCGCGCTTCATCGAGCCGCACGACGCCGCGGTGCGGGTGCTCGCGCAGGGGATGATCGACTGCGGGCTGCTCACGGGCAGCCTCGGGGGCGTGATCGAGTCCGGCGCCTACAGGCGCTTCTACATGCATCGCACCGGCCACTGGCTCGGCATGGACGTCCACGATTGCGGCGACTACCGCGAGCCCGGCGCCCCGGCGTCGGCCACAGCGCCGCCGGCAACCACGACGCCGGCCTCGCAGCCGCCCGACAGCGGCAAGCCGTGGCGCACGCTCGTGCCGGGCATGGTGCTGACGGTCGAGCCCGGCATCTATGTGCGCGCGGCCGACGACGTGCCGGCCGCGTACCGCGACATCGGCATCCGCATCGAGGACGACGCGCTGGTCACGGCAGCGGGTTGCGAGATCATCACCGCCGACGCACCCACGAGCGTCGACGACATCGAAGCGCTGATGCGCGGATGAACACCCCCCGAGCCGTGGTCCGCATCGAAGGGCGCGGCCCGGTCGGCATGGCGCTGGCGCTGTTCCTCTCCCGGCACGGTTTCGGTCCCGGCTCGATCGCGATCGACCCGATCCCCGTCGCGCTGCCGGCCTGGCTCGCGTCGCGCTCGATCGCGCTGTCGCTGGGCAGTTGGCAGCTGTTGTCGCGCGTGGCCGCGTTGCCGCCGGCGGCCCCCATCCTGCGGGTCGAAGCGTCGCTGCGCGGGCACGCCGGGCGCACGCGGCTGCAGGCCACCGACCTGCACGCACCGGCGCTCGGCCACGTGCTGCGCTACGGCCCGCTGCACCGTGCGCTTGCCGACGCCCTCGCCGCCCGGCCGGGGCTGACGAGAACCGGCGGGATCGCCGGTGCCGAAGCCGCGCTCACCGTGGCCGCCGACGGCGACCCGGGCGCGGCCTCGAAGGTGCACGACTTCGAGCAGACGGCGCTGCTCACCGAAGTCGTGGCCGGGCGTGATGGCCACGGCACCGCCTTCGAACGCTTCACCGACGAGGGCCCGCTCGCCCTGTTGCCGCTGCCGCAGCCGCGCCGTCACGCGCTCGTCTGGTGCGCCCGTCCGGCCGAGTCGGAGCGGCGCGCCGCGCTCGCGGCAGCGCAGTTCGAAACCGAGTTGCGCGCCGCCTTCGGCGGCACGCTCGGCGCATTGCGCCTCGACGGGGATCGCGTGCTCGCACCGCTGCAGCGCAAGGTGCGCAACCCGGGCAGCGAACCGCGCCGCATCGCGATCGGCAACGCGGCGCAGGCGCTGCATCCGGTGGCCGGCCAGGGTCTGAACCTGGGGCTGCGCGACGCCTTCGAACTCGCCGTGCGGCTGGGCGAGTTGCGCGCCACCGATCGTCCGCTGGACGAAGCGGCAGCCGCGTTCGCGCGTGCCCGCCGCGCCGATCGGGCGATCACGATCGCGATCACCGACGCGCTCGCGCAGGCCTTCACGTATCCCGCGATCGCGCGCCTCGAATCGTTGATGCTCGGCGTGCTCGACCTGGCCGCGCCCGCGCGCAATCGCTTCGCCGCATCGCTGATGTTCGGGCTGCGCAGCGGTTGAATCTTCCGGGGCGCTTTCCGGGCGCGTCCTTCACCGAGCGTCTCTTTTTGCGTGTTTGCCGACCCGCGCGCTACTGGTGCCGCGCCGATTTCGATAGAATCGCGCTCCCCTGTCCCGCTGCTGCAACCCCTTCGTCCGCGATGTCCACGGCTGCCCTCGTAATCGGCCCCCACGCGTTGCGCAATCGCGTGTTCGTGGCACCGATGGCAGGTGTCACGGACCGGCCGTTCCGGCAACTGTGCAAGCGGCTCGGCGCCGGCTACGCGGTGTCCGAAATGGCCACATCGAACCCGCGGCTGCGGGCAAGCCCGCAGACCTCGCGGCGCACCGACCACGCGGGCGAGATCGAGCCCAGGGCGGTGCAGATCGTCGGCACCGATCCGGCGACGATGGCCGAGGCCGCGCGCCACAACGTCGAGCGCGGCGCGCAGATCGTCGACATCAACATGGGCTGCCCGGCGAAGAAGGTCTGCAGCATCGCAGCCGGCGCGGCGCTGATGGCCAACGAGCCGCTGGCGATCGCGATCGTCGAGGCGGTCGTGCGCGCAGTCCGCGTGCCGGTCACCGTGAAGCTGCGCACCGGCCCCACGCCCGCCTCGCGCAACGCGGTCCGGCTCGCACGCGCATTCGAATCCGCCGGTGCGGCGATGCTGGCCGTGCACGGACGCACCCGCGCCTGCGCGTTCCGCGGCCGCGCCGAGTACGCGACGATCGCCGAGGTCAAGGCCGCGGTGTCGATTCCGGTCGTCGCCAACGGCGACGTCGACTCGCCGTGGAGCGCACGCGACGTGCTGCTCAGCACCGGCGCCGACGCGGTGATGATCGGTCGTGCGGCGCAGGGCAGGCCGTGGATCTTTGGCCAGGTTGCCCACTTCCTGGCCACCGGCGAACTGCCCGCCGAACCCGACGATGCGGCGATCGCGGCACTGTTGCGCGATCACCTGCTCGATCACTATGCCTTTCACGGCGAGGAGCGCGGCGTTCGCAGCGCCCGCAGGCACGTCGGCTGGTACCTGTCGGGCCGACCGGGCGCGCGCGAGTTCCTCGCGGCCTTCAACGCGCTCGACACCGCGGAAGCGCAACTCGCCGCTGCCGAGGCCTTCCTCGCGCACGACGGTCGCTGGCGCGCGGCCAACGACACCCGGATCCAGCGGAGCTACGCAGCATGACCAGACAGACCGCCCTGGATGACGCAGTTGCCCGCAGCCTCGAACGCTACTTCAACGACCTCGAAGGCACGCAGCCCAGCTCGATCTACGAGATGGTGATCCAGGCGGTCGAGCGGCCCATGCTCGAAGTAGTGATGCGCGAAGCGCACGGCAACCAGCTGCGCGCCAGCGAGATGCTGGGCATCAACCGCAACACGCTGCGCAAGAAGCTGCAACTGCACGGAATGCTGCGCCCATGACCCGGCCGATCCGGCGCGCGCTGATCAGCGTTTCCGACAAGTCAGGCATCGTCGAACTCGCGCGCGGGCTCGCCGCGCTGGGCATCGAGATCCTCTCCACGGGTGGCACCGCGAAGCTGCTCGCACAGCAGGACATCCCGGTCATCGAAGTCGCCGACCAGACGCGCTTTCCCGAGATGCTCGACGGCCGCGTGAAGACACTGCACCCGGCGATCCACGGCGCGCTGCTCGCACGGCGCGAACTCGACGCGCACATGGCGGCGATCGCGGCGCACGGCATCGCCCCGATCGACCTGCTGGTGGTGAACCTCTATCCGTTCGAGGCCACCGTCGCGCGCCCCGACTGCACGCTCGAAGACGCGATCGAGAACATCGACATCGGCGGACCGGCGATGGTGCGCTCGGGCGCGAAGAACTGGCGCGACGTCGCCGTGCTCACCGACGCGAGCCAGTACGCCACGGCGCTCGCCGGGATCCGCGCGAGCGGCGGACTGGCCGACGCAACGCGCTTCGGCCTGGCGGTGGCCGCGTTCGACGCGATCGCCCGCTACGACGGCGCGATCTCCGACTACCTCTCGTCGCTGCGCCCGGACGGCGCCCGCAGCGAGTTCCCCGGCCAGGCCAACGGCCGCTTCGTCAAGCTGCAGGACCTGCGCTACGGCGAGAACCCGCACCAGCGCGCGGCGTTCTATCGCGACCTGCACCCCGCGCCGGGCTCGCTGGTCACCGCGCGCCAGCTGCAGGGCAAGGAGCTGTCCTACAACAACATCGCCGACGCCGACGCCGCCTGGGAATGCGTGAAGAGCTTCGAGGCGCCGGCCTGCGTGATCGTCAAGCACGCCAACCCGTGCGGCGCAGCGCTCGGCGCCGACGCCGCCAGTGCCTACGCACGCGCGTTCGCCACCGACCCCACATCGGCCTTCGGCGGCATCATCGCGTTCAACCGGCCGGTCGACGGCGAAGCCGCGCGCGCGGTCGTGAAGCAGTTCGTCGAGGTGGTGCTCGCACCCTCCTATACCGACGAGGCGAAGCAGGTGTTCGTGGCCAGGGCCAACGCGCGCGTGCTCGAGATCGCGCTCGACGGCATCAGGCCCGGCGGCGCCACCGACCGGGAGCGCGGCCGCAATGCGCAGGACGTGAAGCGCATCGGCTCGGGCCTGCTCGTGCAGAGCGCCGACAACCGCGAAGTCACGCTGGGCGAGCTGAAAGTGGTCACGACGCGCGCACCCACGGACGCACAATTGCGCGACCTGCTGTTCGCGTGGCGCGTGGCGAAGTACGTGAAGTCGAACGCAATCGTCTTCTGCGGCGACGGCATGACGCTGGGCGTGGGCGCCGGCCAGATGAGCCGCATCGACTCGGCGCGTATCGCGTCGATCAAGGCCGCCAACGCCGGCCTGCCGCTCGCCGGCTCGGTGGTCGCCTCCGACGCGTTCTTTCCATTTCGCGACGGACTGGACGTGGTCGCCGACGCCGGCGCAGCCGCGGTGATCCAGCCCGGCGGCTCGGTACGCGACGACGAGGTCATCGCCGCGGCCAACGAGCGCAGCGTCGCGATGGTCTTCACTGGCGTGCGGCACTTCCGGCACTGAGCCTGCACGCGGTGCGCATCCTCGGCATCGACCCGGGCCTGCGCCTCACCGGCTTCGGTATCGTCGATGCACAGGGCGGCGCGCTGCGCTACGTCGCCAGCGGCGTGATCCGCATCCCGGCCGGTGCGCTGCCGCCGCGGTTGAAGTCGATCCACGACGGTGTGGCCGAAGTGATCGCCGAGTACCGGCCCGAGACCGCGGTGGCCGAAATCGTCTTCGTCAACGTCAATCCGCAGTCGACGCTGCTGCTCGGCCAGGCACGCGGCGCGGCGATCACCACGCTGGTCACGCACGGCCTGGCGGTGCACGAGTACACCGCGCTGCAGGTCAAGCAGGCGGTGGTCGGCTACGGACGCGCCGCCAAGCCGCAGGTGCAGGCAATGGTGCAGCACCTGCTGAGGTTGCCGGGCGTGCCCTCCACCGATGCCGCCGACGCGCTGGCCTGCGCGATCTGCCACGCGCACGCGACGACCATGACGGCCGCCGCCGGCGGCACCCGGATGCGCGGCGGCCGGCTCCGGTAAGATCCCCGGCATGATCGGCCGACTGCACGGAACCCTGCTCGACAAGCGCCCACCGACCCTGCTCGTCGACGTCGGCGGCGTCGGCTACGAGATCGACGTGCCGATGAGCACCTTCTACGACCTGCCCACGGCAGGCGAGCGCGTCACGCTGCTGGTGCAGCAGGTGGTGCGCGAAGACGCGCTCCTGCTCTACGGTTTCCTGCGCGCCGACGAGCGCGACGCGTTCCGCCAGCTGATCCGCATCCCGGGCGTGGGTCCGCGCACCGCGCTGGCGGTACTCTCGGGCATGTCGGTGAGCGACCTCGCGCAGTCGGTGGCGATGCAGGAATCAGGACGGTTGCAGAAGGTGCCGGGCATCGGCCGGAAGACTGCCGAACGGCTGCTGCTCGAACTGAAGGGCAAGCTCGCACCCGAGGTCGGCGGCGCCGGGCGCGCCGCCGAGGCCGAGGCGGGCATCGACGTGCTGCACGCGCTGCTCGCACTCGGCTACTCCGAGCGCGAGGCCACCGCCGCAATCCGCCAGCTGCCGCCCGGCACGGCGGTCTCCGATGGCATCAGGCAGGCACTCAAGCTGCTGGCGAAGTCATGATCGAGCACGACCGCCTGATCGCGGCTGCCCCGGAGTCGCCGGCCGAAGAGGCGGTCGAGCGGGCACTGCGCCCCCGCAATCTCGCCGACTACGTCGGCCAGGCAAAGATCCGCGAGCAGCTCGGGATCTTCATCGCGGCCGCGCGCGGCCGCAGCGAAGCGCTCGACCATCTGCTGCTGTTCGGTCCGCCCGGCCTGGGCAAGACCACGCTCGCACACATCGTCGCGACCGAAATGGGCGTGAACCTGCGCCAGACCTCGGGCCCGGTGCTCGAGCGCCCGGGCGACCTCGCCGCGATCCTCACGAACCTCGATCGCAACGACGTGCTGTTCATCGACGAGATCCACCGGCTGTCGCCGGTCATCGAGGAGATCCTCTACCCGGCGCTCGAAGACTTCCAGATCGACATCATGATCGGCGAGGGGCCGGCGGCACGCTCGATCAAGCTGGACCTGCAGCCGTTCACGCTGATCGGCGCGACCACCCGTGCCGGGATGCTCACCAACCCGCTGCGCGACCGCTTCGGCATCGTCGCGCGGCTCGAGTTCTACGACGTCGCGGATCTCGCCCGCATCGTCGCGCGCTCGGCGCAACTGCTGGGCGCACCCACCAGCGAGGACGGCGCGCGCGAGATCGCGCGGCGCTCGCGCGGCACGCCACGCATCGCCAACCGGTTGCTGCGGCGGGTGCGCGACTATGCCGAGGTGAAGGCCCGGGGCCACATCGACGCGGCGGTGGCCGATGCGGCGCTGCGCATGCTCGATGTCGACGCGCTGGGCTTCGACGTGATGGACCGCAAGCTGCTGCAGGCGGTGGTCGAGAGATTCGCCGGCGGCCCGGTGGGCCTGGACAACCTCGCCGCCGCGATCGGCGAGGAACGCGACACCATCGAGGACGTGCTCGAGCCGTACCTGATCCAGCAGGGATTCCTGCAGCGTACGCCGCGCGGGCGCCTGGCCACCGCGGCCGCCTGGCGTCACTTCGGCCTGGCCATGCCGGGCGGCCCCGAGCCGGGATTGTGGCCTGGGCAGGGGACCGAAGGCACCGATGCAGCCAGCGGCGCGGATCGGTGACATCGCTTCGGACAGGGTCCCCCCCTGCACCGATGCGGCAGCGACACGGGGTCGCGGAGCGCTCATTGCTAGAATCCGCCGGTGACTGCACCCGCTGCCGCGAGCCCGAAGCCGCACGCCACGGTCGCCGGCGCGCCGCCCAGGGCCGCGGCGCTGCGCGCCGGTGCCGCAGGCGGCGCACCGGCCTTCTCGGTCCCGGTGCGCGTGTACTACGAAGACACCGACGCCGGGGGCATCGTCTACTACGCCAACTGGCTGCGTTATTTCGAGCGCGCGCGCACCGACTGGCTGCGCGCACTGGGTGCCGCACACACCCGACTTGCCGACGAGTCCGGCCTCGTTTTCGTGGTGCGCGACATCGCGGTCGACTACCACCGCCCGGCCCGGCTCGACGACCTGCTGCAGGTCGAGGTGCGATTGCTCGAGGCGCGGCGCGCCACGTGGACGCTGTGGCAGTGCGCGCGCCTCGACGGGCATCCCGCAGCGCTGGTCACGGCCACCGTGCGCATCGCCGCGGTGCGGCGCGACGACGGCCGCCCGGCGGGCATCCCACGCTGGCTCTCCGCGCGGGTCGCGGCACCCCTCCCCCAATCCCCAGTCTGCGGGTGAACGGCGAATGAACAGCGAACTGTCGATCGTCTCGATGATCGCCAACGCCAGCGTGCTGGTGCAACTGGTGATGGCGCTGCTGATGCTGATCTCGCTCGGGTCCTGGACCGTGATCTTCCGCAAGTGGTTCGCGATCCGCGCAGCGCGCTTCGCCACCGACCGCTTCGAGTCCGAGTTCTGGAAGGATCGCGACCTCGGCACCCTCTATCAGCAGGTGCGCAACGACCGGCACGACCACGGCTCACTGGCGCGGATCTTCGAGTCGGGCATGGGAGAGTTCCTGAAGACCCGCCAGCAAAAGCCCGGCGACATCAATGCGATGCTCGACGGCTCGCGCCGGGCGATGCGCGCCGCCTACCAGCGCGAGATGGATGCGCTCGAATCGAGTCTGGCGTTCCTGGCATCGGCCGGTTCGGTCAGCCCGTACATCGGCCTGTTCGGCACCGTCTGGGGAATCATGAACTCGTTTCGCGGGCTGGCGAACGTGCACCAGGCAACGCTGGCGTCGGTGGCGCCGGGGATCGCCGAGGCGCTGGTGGCCACCGCGATCGGCCTGTTCGCCGCCATCCCCGCCGTGGTCGCCTACAACCGTTTCGCCTACGACATGGACCGTCTGTCGACCCGTTTCGACAGTTTCATCGACGAATTCTCCAATATCCTGCAAAGGCAGGCGCACTGATGGCTGTCGCGGCCCCCCGTTCGCGCTCCGGCGGCCGTGGCCGCAAGCTGGTCAACGAAATCAACGTGGTGCCCTACATCGACGTGATGCTGGTGCTGCTGGTGATCTTCATGGTGACCGCACCGCTGCTGCCACCGGCCGCCATCGACCTGCCGCGCGCCGGCCGTGGCAACACGCGCCCCGACCAGTACATCGAGGTGCAGGTGCGCGCCGCCGGCGACATCCGGGTGCGCGGCGTGAACACCGGCGACCCGTCCGAACGCCGCGTGGGCCGCGGCGACCTGGCCGGTGCGATCGGGCAATTGCGTGGCGACAATGCGCAGCTGGCCGTGGTGA
Source organism: Burkholderiaceae bacterium (assembly GCA_021463505.1). Classification (GTDB taxonomy): domain Bacteria; phylum Pseudomonadota; class Gammaproteobacteria; order Burkholderiales; family Burkholderiaceae_E; genus Zeimonas. Next base: position 54,669 of record JAJTYR010000006.1, read on the forward strand.
TCAGCGGCGACCGCTCGGTACGATACGAGGCAATCATCGACGTCATGAGCGAACTGCAGAAATTGAACGTCGGCCGCATCGCACTGATGGTCAAGCCCGCCAGCTGAACCCGCAACCCCTGCATGCGCGCCCTGATGTCCGTGGACCCTGCTGCCAGCCCGCCCCCGGCGATGCCACGTTCGGGCGGCGCGGGGCCGGTGCGCAAGCCGCCGAAACCAAAGGGGCGCGGGCGCGCGTTCGCCCTGGCGCTGATCGTGCACGGCCTGCTGCTGCTGATGCTGTTCGTCGGCATTCGCTGGCAGACGCAGAAGCCCGCACCGGTGGCCGCCGAAATGTGGACACCCGCAACGCCGGTAGAACCACAGCCCCGGCCCGTGGCCCCCCCCGCCCCCGAACCGCCGACCCCACCGCCGCAGCCGGTGGCACGCACACCCGAGCCCGCGCCGCCGGTCGAAAAGCCCGACATCGTGCTCGAACAGCAGCGCAGGGCGCGCGAGGAAGCGGCGCGTCGCGAGGAGGAGGCGCGCCGGCAGGCCGAGATCCGCCGCAAGGAAGACGAGACGCGCAGGGCGGCCGAGGAGAAGGCGCGGCGCGAACGTGAACTGGCCGAGAGGCGCGAAGCCGAGGCCAGGGCGAAGCGCGAGGCCGAAGCAAAGGCGAAGCGCGAAGCCGAGGCGCAGGCGAAGCGCGACGCCGAAGAAAAGGAGAAGGCCCGACGCGAAGCGGCCGAGAAGGAAAAGCGCGAAGCGCAGGAGAAAGCGCGTCGCGAGCAGGAGGAGAAGCAACGCCAGGCCTGGCTCGACCGGCTGCGCGCGTCGGCCGGCGCACCTGCCGAAGGTGCGGCCAGCGGCGGCACCCCGGGTGCGCCGGGTGCCGCCGGCGGCAGCGGCACCGACAGCGGTTATGTCGCGCGCCTGTCGGCGCTGATCCGCTCGAACACCGTGTACCAGATACCGGCCGAACTCGCCGGCAACCCGAAGGCGGTGTTTCTCGTGAAGGTGGCGCCCGATTGCACGATCACGTCGGTGAAACTGCGCCGCTCGAGCGGCATCGCGGCATGGGACGAGGCGGCCGAGCGCGGCATCCAGCGTTCGTCGCCACTGCCGCGGCAACGCGACGGCAGTTGCCCGCCCGAACTCGAGATCGCCCGCGGCCCGAAGGACGACCGATGACGCGCGCGACCCGGCGCACGACACCGCCATGCGGCGCGAGCTTCGTTGCACGCATCGCTATAATCCCCGATTGGCCGTCGCGAGGAGTTTCATGAGGAGACTGTTCCTGGCGCTGTGTCTCGCGCTGGTCCTGCCCAGCGGGCACGCCCAGATGCGCATCGACGTTTCCGGGGTGGGCGCCACCCAGTACCCGATCGCCATCGCCAGTTTCGCCACCGACGGCCGCGTCCCGCAGGATGTCGCCAGCGTGGTCCGCGGCGACCTCTCCCGCAGCGGCGCCTTTCGCGTCATCGATCCGCAGGCGACGCTGTCCGACACCGCGTCGATCAACTTCCCCGACCTGCGCGCGCGCGGCGTCGATTCGGTGCTCGCCGGCTCGGTGGCGCGTCTCGCCGACGGGCGCTACGACATCCGCTTCCGCCTGAGCGACGCAGTGCGCCAGAGCACGATCGGCGGCGAGTCGCTGGTGGTGAGCGAGGCCGACCTGCGCTACGGCGCGCACCGCGTCGCCGACTGGGTCTACGAGAAGATCACCGGCGAGAAGGGCATCTTCTCGACACGCATCGCGTTCGTCTCGAAACAGGGCAATCGCTACCGGCTCAACGTCGCCGACTGGGACGGCGAGAACGTGGTGTCGCCGCTGACCTCACCCGAACCGGTCATCTCGCCATCGTGGTCGGCCGACGGCACGCGCCTGGCCTACGTGTCGTTCGAGCTGAAAAAGCCGGTCGTCTACGTGCACACGCTCACCACCGGCCAGCGCAAGGCGGTGGCCAACTTCAAGGGCAGCAACAGCGCACCCGCCTGGTCACCCGACGGCCGCACGCTGGCCGTGGCGCTCACGCAGGACGGGCTGTCGCAGATCTACCTGATCGGCTCGGACGGCTCGGGTCCGCCGCGCCGGCTCACGAGTTCCGCCGGCATCGACACCGAGCCGGTGTTCGCACCCGACGGCAAGAGCATCTATTTCACGTCCGACCGTGGTGGCTCGCCGCAGATCTACCGCATCCCGGTCGGCGGGGGCGACGCCACGCGGATCACCTTCGGCTCTTCGTACAACGTCAGCCCACGCATCAGCCCCGACGGCAAGACGCTCGCCTTCCTCACGCGGCGCGAAGGCCGCTTCCTCGTGGCAGTGCGCGACCTCGCCGGCGGTGGCGAGACACTGCTTTCCGAGTCCGGGCGCGAGGAGTCACCGAGTTTCGCGCCGAACGGACGCTGGGTCATGTACGCCACGCAGGCCGGCGGACGCGACTCGCTGGTCGCGGTCAGCATCGACGGACGGGTGCGACAGCGGCTGAGTTCGAACGCCGGCGACATCCGGGAACCCACCTGGGGTCCCTTCGCGAAGTGACCGCGAAGCGGACTCCCGCAACCACGTACCGTCAACACGAAGAGGGCACAATGAAACCGACGATCCGACTTGTCCTGGCAGCCGCCACGGCGACGCTGCTGGCCGCCTGCGCCTCCGGCGTGAAACTGGAGGACGAGGCCGGCAGCATGCGCGGTGCAGCGCCGATCGAGAGCCGCAACGGCGCCGGCGGCGCGGCAGCGGCCGGCACCAGCGGGCGCGCGGTCGAGCAGGTGTCGGTGGGCGCCACCGATCCGCTCAACGATCCGAACAGCCCGCTGGCCAGGCGCAGCATCTACTTCGACTTCGACAGTTTCGTGATCAAGGACGAGTTCCGCGGCACCGTCGAGGCGCATTCACGCTACCTGCTCGGCCACAACACGAAGCGCGTCGTCATCCAGGGCAACACCGACGAACGCGGCAGCCGCGAGTACAACCTCGCGCTCGGCCAGAAGCGCGCCGAGGCGGTGCGCCGGGCGATGTCGGCGCTCGGCGTGCCCGACCGGCAGATGGAGGCGGTGAGTTTCGGCGAAGAGCGCCCGCGCGCCACGGGCGCCGACGAGGCGTCGTACGCCGAAAACCGTCGCGCCGACCTCGTCTACCAGTAAGCGGGGCACGCAATGATCGGGCACCGCGCGCTCCGCGCGTTCTGCGTCGCCGCCGGCCTGCTGTCGGTGGCGCCGGGGGCGCACGCGCTGTTCGAAGACGACGAGGCGCGGCGCGCGATCCTCGACGTCCGGGGCCGCGTGCAGGTGCTGCAGCAGCAGACCAACGAGAAGCTCGACGAACTCGCGCGGCGCGTCGAGCGGCTCGAGCAGGGCTCGCGCGGGCAGCTCGAATTGCAGTCGCAGCTCGATGCGCTACGCCAGGAGATCGCGCGCCTGCGCGGCCAGCTCGAAGTGCAGACCCACGAACTGGCCACGCTGCAGCGCCAGATGCGCGACCAGTTGGCGACGGTCGACACGCGCATCAAGCGCTTCGAGCCGGTCACCACGCAGCTCGACGGCCGTACCGTCACCGTCGACCAGTCCGAGCAGCGTTCGTTCGAGGCCGCACTCGCGCTGTTCCGCAACGGCGACTTCCGCGGCGCACTCACCGCGTTCCAGCTGTTCCAGGGCCAGTACCCCGACAGCCCCTACATGCCGGGCGCGCTGTTCTGGATCGGCAGCAGCCAGTTCGCGCTGAAAGACTACAAGGGCGCAATTGCCAGCCACCAGGCACTGATCGCGAAGTACCCCGACAACCCGCGTGTCCCCGACGCGCTGCTCAATCTCGGCTACGCGCAGGCCGAGAGCGGCGACCGACGCGCCGCGCGCAGCACGCTCGAATCGGTGATCGCGAAGTACCCGCAGAGCCAGGCTGCACCGCTGGCGAAGGATCGCCTGGCCAGGCTGCCGGCGCGCTGATGCGCGCCGCCCGCTGATGCGCGCCGTCGTCCTGCTCTCGGGCGGACTCGACTCGGCCACCGTGCTGGCGCTGGCCCGCGAGCAGGGCCGCGAATGCCACGCACTGTCGCTGCGCTACGGGCAGCGCCACGCCGCCGAACTGCGCGCCGCGCGCCGCATCGCGGCCGCGCTGGGCGTGACACACCACGAGATCGTCGACCTCGATCTGTCACGCTTCGGCGGTTCCGCACTCACCGACGCCTCCATCGCCGTGCCGGAAGGCCCGGGCCATCCCGACGCGATCCCGGTGACCTACGTGCCGGCGCGCAACACGATCATGCTGGCGATCGCACTGGGCTGGGCCGAAGTGCTCGGCGCCGGCGAAATCCACTTCGGCGCCAACGCAGTCGACTACTCCGGCTACCCCGACTGCCGCCCCGAGTACGTGGCCGCGTTCGAGCGGATGGCCAGCCTCGCAACGAAGGCCGGCGTCGAGGGGCGGCCGATCCGCGTGTGCACGCCGATCATCGAGCTGCCGAAGGCAGCGATCATCGGCGAAGGCATCCGCATGGGCCTCGACTACTCGATGACGGTGTCGTGCTATCAGGCCGACGACGAAGGCCGTGCCTGTGGCCGCTGCGACGCCTGCCGGATCCGGCGCGAGGGATTCGTGGCAGCGGCGGTGGAGGATCCGACGCGATACCGGTGACGACGCGGGTGATCGCGCGCGTGACGGCACGCCCGGCTGCGGCGCTCCCGACGGCGGCCGTGCATGTCAGTGCCGCTCACGCTGATACCGGAGTGCCAGGACCATGACCGTATCGGACGCCGTGTCGTGGCGGTACAGCGCCACGTATCCGCGGTGCCCGCGCGAAATCCGAAGCACGCGCAAACCTGCCTCGACGGGTCGACCGATCATCGGATGCTGCTTCGGTATCTGCAAGGCGCTGGAGATCAGCGGAACCGTGGCTGCGGCATCCACGGCAGATTGCTGGAGACAAGAAGCAACGACCCGCCCCAAATCGCGTCGACGCTCCGCCAGCGCGGTGTGGCGCTCGATGGCTTCGAGCATGAACGCATGAGACGACTTGCCCGCCTCGGCGGCGACCCGCCCGATGCGGGCCTTCAGCGCTTCGGTGAGCTTCAGCGTGGTGGTCACGGACGTTGCAGACATTTTCGGAAACGTGATGGAGGAGCACCGAAGCAGCACCACGACCCCTCGATCGTCAACCTCGCCTCCGTCCGCGGCGGCCAGCTTCATCGGCTCGGGGAGTCTTGTCGGCTGGTGGTTTGACCCGTCTCGAGGTCGATACTAAAATGACGAGCTTCGCAAAATGGGTCGTTAGCTCAGCTGGTAGAGCAGCGGACTTTTAATCCGTTGGTCACTGGTTCGAATCCAGTACGGCCTACCAATACATCCAGGGACATCCAGGGGGAGTGGCGACTTCGGGCCGCCGACCCCTTTGTCCTTCGACGCGCCGTGTGGCCGCCATCGGGTTGCAGTGCATTGGCAAAGCCGCGTCTGGCACGACCGCGGCGCCGACGACGTATCGCTCCCTCTCTCGTGAACCATCCTGGCCGGCGGGCGTCACGGATCCTGGCCGGTGGATGTGCGGTTCGGTCCTGCTCGATCACCTGGTCTTGCGCCCGGCCGGCGAAGGCGCCGGCAGCGTCCCGAGGCTCGGATTGGCCCTGGGCGAGAGCACCCGGTGCATGCTCTCGCGGGGAATGCCGGCACACGAAGCGACGTTCGCCATGCCGCTGGCCTCGGCGAACGGTGGATCCTCGCGCAGCAGTTCGATGACGGCTGCATCGTGCTGGCGGGATGCGTGCCGGTTCACGGTCGGTTCCTCCTTGGCCAGCCGTGCCAGTACGCCACGGCGGTGTCGCTGTCGGCCCGCTGCCGGCGCTTGTCCCGGTCCACCGTGCGCAGCGGCGCGGCCGCGCCGACTTCAGCCGGGGAGTTTCGTATCCCGACCGCTGGTTCCGGCTTCGGGCCAGGCAATGCGCGCACACGCTTCGCACCACTTCGGGCTCTTCGGAAGCCCGGGATCGGCTGCGCTGCCCCAGGTCGAGAGCGGCATCGCCGTCGGCACGGTCGGCGCGTTGCAAAGTGCGCGCAGGATGTTGTTGCGGCGCGAGAGGTGGTATTCCCAGAAGCCCTGCGAGATCTCGGTGATGACGAGTTCGTTGCGTTCGGCTTCGGTGGTGGGCAACGGCACGCCCTTCATGGCGTCGAACAGGCTCATGACCCTCTCCTGGATCCGTCAGGGTTGAACGACGTGGCCACCCGGGACGACGATACGCGGCGTCCGGTGGGTGTCGGCCGCACGTACCTCGGCGGCCAGCCCGGCTCGACCATGGTCACGGCCTCCCGAGCCGGAAGGCGACGACCACGCCGGTTGCTGCGTCGGCACACCGAAGACCCGGCGGTGAGTGGGAACGGGCACGTCGTCGTAGCGCGCGCTGACGACGATCAACCCGATGCACCCGGCAATCGAAGCGGCGAACACCAGGGCGCCCAGCCAGACGACCGGCTGCGAGGACCAGGAGCCACGGCGCGGCAGCCAGGAGCCGCGGCGCGACGGATCGCCCGGCGGATCACTGCGCACGGTGCGACAGGTGATGGACATAGCCGGTCAGCAGGTGAATGTCGGCGTCGGACAGGCGTGAGCGCCACGCCGGCATCTGCCCGCTGCGACCGTCACGGATCGACGTTTCGATCGCCGCCGGCGCACCCCCGTAGAGCCAGATGCGGTCGGTGAGATTCGGTGCGCCCAGTTGGGGATTGCCGGTTCCTTCGGGCCCGTGGCAGGCGCTGCAGGTCGTCTTGAAGACCGGCTCGCCCACCGCCGCGATCGCCGCATCGTGCGTCTGGCCGGACAGCCCCAGCACGTACTGGGTGAGACCCTTCACGGTCGCGTCGCCCAGCGCGTTCCACGGCGGCATCACGCCTGTGCGACCGTCGCGAATCGATGTCGCGATGTCCTGGGCCGTGTTGCCGTAGAGCGCGTCGCTGTCGGCCAGGCTCGGGGCACCGAGCAGCACGTTGCCGAGACCCGCCCGGCCGTGGCAGGCCGCGCAATTGTCGACGAACAGGCGCTCGCCGAGCTGGAGCGCCTGCGCGTCGCCGGCGAGCGCCTCGACGCTCATCGTGCCGAGGCGCGCGAGCACGGGGTCGAGTCGCGCGGCATTGGCGGCCGTGGCAGCGGCGAGCTCCTTCCCGGACGTCCAGCCGAGCACCCCCGGAGAGTTGCCGAAGCCCGGATACAGGACGAAGTAGGCGACAGCGATGAGATACATCGCCAGCGACGTGACGATCCACCAGCCGGGCAGGCGGTTCATGCCCTCGCGCAGCGTACCGTTGGCCCAGACGTGGCCGGTCGTGCCGTCGGGCAGCAGCGGCACCCTGGCGCGCGGTGCCCACAGGAACAGGAAGAACGTCAGCCCGAAATTGACGACGATCAGACCGACGACCCACCAGGACCAGCCGCTGCTCATCGGCGCTCCTCCGCGTCGGTGGATGGAATCGAAACGCCCGGCCGGGCGCCACGGTCTTGCATCGGCAGGCGCGCCAGCCTGCCGAACGCCTGCCGATGACGAGGCAGCCAGGCCCACACCCAGACGCCGATGAATGCCGCCATCAGCAGCAGCGTGAAGACCCCGACGAGGTGACCCCAGACCGGACTCACGGCGACCGCTCCGCGAGCGACACCGCAGCAGCGGCCGCAGCCCTGGCCGGCTCCGGTTCGCTGGCCGCACCGAGGCCCTGCAGGTAGGCCACCAGCGCATCGAGTTCGGTCTTGTCCTGGAGCGCCGCCGCGGCGCCGGCGATGTCGGCATCGGTGTACGGGTCGCCGAGCTTGCGCAGCGTACGCATCCGTCCCGCAATCCCGGCACCGTCGATGCCGGCGGTCGCGAGCCACGGATAACCGGGCATGTTCGACTCCGGCACGAGGGCACGCGGATCCACCAGGTGCATGCGCTGCCAGTCGTCGGAGTACTTGCCGCCCACGCGGGCCAGGTCCGGGCCGGTGCGCTTGGAGCCCCACTGGAACGGACGGTCGTAGACCGACTCCTCGGCCGTGGAGAAGCGCCCGTAACGTTGCGTTTCGAAGCGCAGCGCGCGGATCATCTGCGAGTGGCAGAGGTAGCAGCCTTCGCGCACGTAGATGTCGCGGCCCGCGAGTCGCAGTGGCTCGTAGGGCTTGATGTGGGCGGGCGGCCGGACGTTGCGCGCCTCGACGAACAGCGGCAGGACTTCGGCAAGACCCCCGAGCGACACCATCACGGCAGTCAGGATGCCGAGCGTCCACGCGTGCTTTTCGATGAACTCGAAGTGCCGGTAGGCCATGAGCGTTCCTCAACCGGCAGCCGGAAGCGGCGCCGGGATCTGTTGCGACACCGGCTCGGGCACCGGCACCGGTATCGGCCGGATCAGCTTCCTGCGCGCGTCCGCGGCCGTGTGCCAGAGGTTCCAGGCCATCACCCACATGCCGAGCCAGATCAGGACGCCGCCGAACCAGCGCACGATGTACAGCGGCTTGATGGCCAGCAGGCTGTCGATGAACGCGTAGGTGAGCGAGCCGTCGGGCCCGGTGGCACGCCACATCATGCCTTCGGTGACGCCGGCGATCCACATCGCGATCACGTACAGCAGCGTGCCGCCGGTGTGCAGCCAGAAGTGCAGGTCCATGGCTTTGTGCGAGTGCATCGCGGGGCGGCCGAGCGCACGCGGCGCCATCGCGTACAGCGAGCCGATCGTGATCATGGCGACCCAGCCGAGCGAACCGGAGTGCACGTGCGCAATCGTCCAGTCGGTGTAGTGCGACAGCGAGTTGACGGTCTTGATCGCCATCATCGAGCCTTCGAAGGTCGAAGCGGCGTAGAACACCAGCGCGATCACCATGAACTTCGCCGCCGGATCGGTCTTCAGGCGGTGCCACGAGCCGTTGAAGGTGAACAGGCCGTTCGCGGCGGAACCCCAGCTCGGCATCAGCAGCACGAGAGAGAACGCCATGCCGACCGACTGCACCCAGTCGGGCAGCGCGGTGTACATCAGGTGGTGCGAACCGGCCCACATGTAGATCGAGATCAGGGCCCAGAAGTTGACGATCGAGAAGCGGTAACTCCACAGCGGCTGCCGGGCCTGGCGCGGCACGAAGTAGTACATCATCCCGAGGAAGCCGGCCGTCAGGAAGAAGGCCACCGCATTGTGGCCGTACCACCACTGGGTCATCGCGTCGGCGACACCGGAATAGATCGGGTACGACTTGGTCAGCGACGCCGGAAGCGCCAGGTTGTTGACGACGTGCAGCAGGCCGACCGCGATGATGAACGCGCCGTAGTACCAGTTCGCGACGTAGATGTGCTGGATGCGCCGGCGCGCCAGCGTGGCGAAGAACACCACGCCGAAGCTGACCCAGACGATCGTCATCAGGATGTCGATGAACCACTCGGGCTCGGCGTATTCCTTGCTCTGCGTGATGCCGAACGGCATCGTCGCCATCGCGAGCACGCAGGTGAGTTGCCAGCCCCAGAACGTGAACTCCGCCAGCCGTCCGGCCGCGAGCCGCGCGTGGCCGGTGCGTTGCACGACGTAGTAACAGGTGCCCATCAGCGCCGAGCCGCCGAAGGCGAAGATCACGCCGAACGTGTGGTCCGGCCGGATCCGGCTGAAGGTCATCCACGGGATACCGAAGTTCAGTCCCGGCCAGGCGAGTTCGGCCGCCGCGTACATCCCGAGCAGCATGCCGACGATGCCCCACACCGCCGACGCCAGCAGGAACAGGCGCACGACGTGGTCGTTGTAGTACTCGATGTCCGTCATCGCGGTTCCCGGAGACGATGGCTGCGCTCGTTGCGGCACGACAGGGCGACTGGATGGGCCGATGGTACCTTCCGGCCGGGCTTCGCCGCGGCCTGCCGGCAGTCTAATGTCAGGAATCCCCGGAACCGTATTTCCCGGCCCTGCGGTAGTGGCGATGAGCCTGGCGTCGGCGAGCCGCACCACGGGCGCGAAGTGAAAGCGCGTGCCCCACCGATTGGCGTTCGACCGAGTGGCTGTGCAGCCGTTGCGGCGCGCACGGGCCACGCAGGGAATGCGTTTCCCGCAAGTCGACTGTGCTAGTCTCCACGCAGCCCTCGCACGCCAATCCGCACTGCGCCACCTCGTCGCCGGCTTCGACGTTGCGCCGCCAGCCGGCGTCCCTGGCGGATGCGAGCGGTGAAGCGGCTGCCCGAGACGAGCGAGCCGACCGCGAATGCAACTGTCACGAATCCTGTCCCGGATCGCACTGCTGGCGATCACCACCCTGTTCGCGATGCACACCGCGGCGCTCGAGTTGCCGCAGCATCGCAGCGTGCCCGGCGGCGTGGCGGTCATCGACCTCGGCGCGTCGGCCGAGCCGCCGCGCGTGACGCTCGGCACGATCCCGGTGCTGGTCATCGGCGATCCGTCGCGATGGACGGCGATCGTGGGCATCGGGCTGGGCGTGGAACCCGGTACGCGCCACGTGACGGTTCGCCGCGCGGGCGAAACCGCAGTTCCGCTACCCTTCGTGATCGATCCGGTCCGCTACGCCGAACAGCGGCTCCGGGTGCCACCCGGCAAGGTCGACCTGTCGGCCGAAGACCTCGCCCGTTACGAACGCGAACGCACGCATCTGGCCGCCGTGGCGGCCACGCACAGCGATGCGCTCCCGCAGGCACTGAGACTGCGCCAGCCCACGGCCGGGCAGCGCTCCAGCTCCTTCGGGCTGCGCCGTGTGTTCAATGGCCAGCCGCGCAATCCGCACAGCGGCATGGACATCGCGGCCGCGACCGGCGCCCCGGTCGTGGCGGCGGCCGCCGGCCGCGTGATCGACACCGGCGACTACTTCTTCAACGGCAAGACCATCTGGCTCGATCACGGCAGTGGCCTGCTGACGATGTATTGCCACCTCGATGCGATCGCGGTGAACCCCGGCGACGTCGTTGGCGTCGGCGAGCACATCGGCGCGGTCGGGGCCACCGGCCGCGTGACCGGGCCGCACCTGCACTGGTCGGTCAGCCTGAATCGCGCGATGGTCGATCCGGCACTGTTCCTCGACGGCACCCCTGGCGGCACCCCTGACGGCACCCCTGACGGCACCCCTGACGGCAGCACCGACGGCGGCTCCGCACGGTAGCGCCATTCGGGAGTTGCGCGCCTGCATTGCGCCGGCACCCGTTGCAGTGCGCCGCATCAGGGCTGCGCGGGTGCTGTCCGCTCGATCAGCTGCGACCCCTCGTTGCGCGCCTGGCTCACCGCGACGGACACTGCCCACGCCTGCATGCCCTCGGGCGGCGCCGGCTGCAGCAGCGGCCGGAGCTCCGGCAATGGTGTCTGCGGATCGAGCCAGCGGCGCCAGCTTTCGCGCGCCAGAATCACCGGCATCCGGTCGTGAATCGGCGCCATCAGTGCATTGGCGTCGGTGGTCACGATGCAGGTCGTGTACAGCGGCGCCTCGCGCGGCCCCCAACGCTGCATCAGTCCCGCGAACGCGAAGAACGGCCCGTCGGTCGGCGAAACGTACCACGGCTGCTTGCGCCCCTTCGGCGTCGCGCGCGCCTGCCACTCGTAGAAGCCATTGGCCGGAATCAGGCAGCGGCGTGACCTGAACGCCGAGCGGAAGGCCGGTCGGGTCTCCACCGTCTCGGCGCGCGCGTTGTTCAGTCCGGCGCCGGGCGACGGATCCTTCGCCCAGGCCGGAACCAGACCCCAGCGCATCACCCGCGCGATCCGCTCGCCACTGGTGCCGCGCAGCACGACCAGGACGTCGGCGCCCGGCGCGACGTTGTATCGCGGCGGCAGGCGCGGCACGTCGCGCAGGTCGAAGGCCTCGATCAGCGAATCGTCGGGACCGTAGAGAACGTAGCGCCCGCACATCTGCGCAGTCTATGCGCTCGCACGGCCCCGACCGTCGAGCCCCGGACGTCGGCCGCCAGTCGGCCGACGTGGCATCGACGGCCGGACGAACAGCGCCGACGGTCGTCCACGCCAGGCGGTGATCGTCACAATCGATGCCGAACGAGCCGCCCCCGGCGCGCCCGAAACGGAGAGAACGACCCATGAAGAGATCCATGATCACCGCCATCGTGGTTGGTGGCGCGGCCGCCCTGTCGGTCGGCGCCCTTGCGGGCTACAGGACCGCCACCGGGCCTGCGCACGCCGAAGTCGTCACGGTCACGCCGGTCAGGCACGTCGAGAAGCGGCAGGAACAGCAATGCACGACAGTGCCGGTCACGCACCGGCGCGAGGTGAAGGACGAGCACCGGATCGCCGGCACCGCGGCAGGCGCGATCCTCGGCGGTGTCGTCGGCAACCAGATCGGTGGCGGCCGCGGCAGGGACCTCGCGACCGTCGTCGGCGCGGTCGGCGGCGGCTACGCCGGCAATCGCATCCAGAAGGGCATGCAGGAGCGCGACACGTACACGACGCACGAAGAGCGTTGCACAACCGTGGAGCGCCCGGTCGAGCGAGTGATCGGCTACGACGTGAAGTACACGCTGAACGGCCGGACCGATTCGGTGCGCATGGCGCACGCGCCCGGGGACCGGATTCCGGTGCGGGACGGCAGGCTCGTCCTCGACGCACCGCAGGCTGCGGCCGCCGGCGTGCACTGACGCGCGATCGGCGGCGCGGCGCGCAAGGCGGCCACCCCGGAGCGATTGCCCGCCCGCGCGCACGATCGTCCCGGTGTCTTGATGCATGACAAGTCGGGCGATCGATTGCCCTTGCAGGCGCGCGGCCTGCTCGTAAGATCGATGGCCTGTTCACGCACGGCACGTGCCGCGGGCAAGGCTCCCCGAGGCCGGCAAGGAGCGACCGATGACCGAGCGCTGGTTCGAAGACTACCTGCCCGGCACGGTGCACGAACTCGGCACCGTCACGGTGGACGAGGCCGAGGTGCTGGAGTTCGCGCGCCGCTTCGATCCGCAGCCGATCCACACCGATCCCGGGTTCGCGGCGCGCGGCCCCTTCGGCGGCATCATTGCCAGCGGCTGGCACACCTGCAGCCTGATGATGCAGCGCTACGCGGTCGACTACCTGTCGCCGGCTTCGAGCCTGGCCTCCCCCGGCATGGATGAACTGCGCTGGCTGCAGCCGGTGCGCCCCGGCGATGCGCTGGCCGTGCGGGTCACGATCGAGAGTGCGCGCGCGTCGGACTCGAAGCCCGACCGCGGTGTGGTGCGCTCGCTGATCGAGGTGCTCAACCAGCGCGGCGAGCCGGTGATGACGATGCGCGCGGTCAACATGATCGCGCGCAGGCCACGCGGCACCTGACACAAGGGCGCCAGCTACAGCTGGAACCCCACCGAACGGACGATGCCCTCGAGGACGTCGCGCCCCCACGACGGCGGGCGCGCCTCGTAGGCCGCCGATTGCCGTGCCTGCGCCTCGATCCACGCCGCCAGCCACGCGATCTCGCCGGCGCCGTAGAACGCGGTCATCAGTTCGAAGTTCACGAACAGGCTGCGGCCATCGAGATTGGCCGAGCCGCACAGCGCCAGCTGGCCGTCGACGACCACCGCCTTCGCGTGGATCATCGCCGGATACAGCACCACCTGTGCGCCGGCGGCAGCGAGCGCACGCAGCGCGCGCTCGCGCGCCCAGTCGGCCATCCAGTGGTTCGAGCGTGCCGGCACGACCAGTGTCAAGGGCACGCCGCGTCGGCACGCGATGCACCAGGCTGCGAGCAGCGCCTCCTCCGGGATGAAATACGGCGTGACCGCCAGGATGCGGGTGCGCGCGTGATACGCGGCCGCGAGCAACAGCGCATGCACCGTGTCGTCGGCGTGGTCCGGGCCGCTCGGCACCAGTTGCGCGCTGGCGCCGGCATCGGCGTCGGCGTCGGCCGGCGCGATCATCGCCGGCGCCGCGCGCGGCGGCTTGCCTTGCGCGTCGGCCCAGTCGTGTTCGAAGGTCTCGTGCGCCTGCGCGGCGAGCGGGCCGCGAACGACGAAGCTCAGGTCGCGCCAGGCGGGACGGCCGGGCAGATCGAGGAAATACTCGGCCGCCAGGTTGCGCCCGCCGCTCCAGACCCGCTCGCCGTCGGCGGCCGCGAGCTTGCGGTGGTTGCGCAGGTTGGTGCGACCGCGCACCGGATTGCGCACCACCGGCATGAACCAGCGCACCTGCACACCGCCGGCGCGCAGTACGCGCACCAGACGCCGCGAGGTGCGCAGCCCGCCGATCGCATCGAGCAGCACGCGCACCTGCACCCCGCGGCCGGCGGCGCGCGCCAGCGCGGCCGACACCCGGGTGCCGACGGCGTCGTCGGCCAGCACGAAGGTGCACAGGTCGACGCGGTCCACCGCTGCGTCGAGCAACGCGATCAAATCGCGCAGCGCCGTCTCGCCGTCGCCGCAAAAGACGATCGATGCGTTGCGCACCGGCGGTGGCACGCCGAGGGCGGCCAGCAGCGTGAGCGCCCAGTGCGGCCCGTCGGCGGCGTGCGCGGCGCCCGCTGCCGGCACGCGCACCGGCGCACGCCGCAGCGCGCGCGAGAGCTTGCGCGTGCCGAAGGCGAGGAACAGCGGGATGCCGAGATAGGGCAGCAGCGCGATCGACATCACCCAGGCGATCGCCGCCGACGGATGCCGATGCTGCTTGCCGATGCGGGTGACCAGCACGTAGAGCAGCAGCCCCACGAAGACGAAGGCGCCGTGCTCGAGGGGTGACAGCGAGAAGGGCCAGTGCATGGCGGGTGCACGCGGATGGTCGGCGCGGCCACCATAGCACGAGCCCGCCGCAGGCAGCGGCGACGCGCCGCCGCCGCGCGGGTGCGGCGCTTACCGGACCTTGCCCAGCAGCGCCTCGACGTTGCCCAGCAACTGGCCGAGGTCGGCCGGACGACCCCTGGCGTCACGCATTCTCGAGGACAGTTCCTGCTCCATGAAGCAGACCGTCATCCGCACGTAGGCGCTGTCGAGCGCCTTGCGCACCGCCGAGATCTGCTGGGCGATCTGCATGCAGTCTTCGCCCTCGTCGATCATCCGCTGGATGCCGCGAAGCTGGCCCTCGGCGCGACGCAGGCGGTTCAGCAGGTCGGTGCGCGAGGTTTCGTCCTTGAGTACGGTCATGGTGCAGGAGTCGTTCGTGGAGTTCACCTCGATTGTCTCCCAGATGCGATGGGTTGCGCCACGAACCCCGGTTGCGACAGCGGGGCCCGTGGCGCCAGAAGGATCCGCGGCGCGCTCAGCGCGCGCAGGTCGACGGCGTGTCGGGCACGCCGAGACGCTTCAGGATCATGCCCAGCGGGCACCGGTTGCTGAAACCGAACTGGAACAGGTTCAGGCCGACGAAGGCAGTGACCGCAAGGAACCACTTCGAGACGAACAGCGGGCTGCCTTCGACGCCCAGCGCCAGCGAGACCAGGATGAACGAACCCGCGAAAATGCGGATCATGCGTTCGACGTTCATGTGACACTCCATGCCGAGTTGAGGAAGGAAAGGAAAGGCAAGGCAAGGTGGACGACGGCCGTCAGGGCGCTGCGTAGCGCCTGTGGAAGGCGGCATGGAACAGCACCGGGATCACCACCAGCGTGAGCAGCGTCGACACCAGGATGCCGAAAATGAGGGCGACTGCCAGGCCGTTGAAGATCGGATCGTCCAGGATGAAGAACGCACCGATCATCGCAGCCAGGGCGGTCAGCGCGATCGGCTGCGCGCGCACCGCAGCCGAGCGGATCACCGCGTCGCTGAAACCCGCGCCCTCGGCCAGCTGCAGCTCGATGAAGTCGACCAGCAGGATCGAGTTGCGCACGATGATGCCGGCCAGCGCGATCATGCCGATCATCGAGGTGGCGGTGAACTGCGCGCCGAGCAGCGCATGGCCGGGCATCACGCCGACGATGGTCAGCGGTATCGGCGTCATGATGATCAGCGGCATGAGGTACGAGCGGAAATGCGCGACCACCAGCAGGTAGATCAGGATCAGCCCGACCGCGTAGGCGGCGCCCATGTCGCGAAACGTCTCGTAGGTGACCTGCCACTCGCCGTCCCACTTGATCGCGTACTGCTTCCAGGCCTCGCCGGGCGCGTGGATCCAGTACTCGCCCAGCGCGCCGGCAGCCGGAAGCGCCGCGGCGGCGAGCACGCCGCGAATGCCGAACATCCCGTACAGCGGCGAATCGACGCCGCCGCCCATGTCGCCGAGCACGTACTGCAGCGGCTGCAGGTCTTTCGTGTAGAGCGGCTTGTCGATCACGCCGTCCTCCACGCGCACCAGCTCCGACAGCGGCACCGACTTGCCGTCGGCGGCCTTCAGCGGCAGCGCGAGCAGCGCGTCGAGCCCCACCTGTGACTCGCGCGGCAGCTGCAGCCGCACCGGAACCGGGTACTTGCTGTGGCCATCGTGAAGCCAGGCCGCATCGACGCCGGAGAGCGCGCCGTGCACCGTCTGCGCGATCGTCGCCACCGGGATGCCGAGCACCTCGGCGCGCGAGCGCTGTATCCGCAGGAACGCGCGCGGCGCGTCTTCCGTCACCGTGGTGTCGATGCCCACGATGTGCGCCGTCGCGCCGAACGCGCCCGCGATGCGCGTGGCCAGCTCGCTGCGGCCCGCCTCGTCCGGCCCGTAGACCTCGGCGACGATCGGCGAGAGCACCGGCGGCCCGGGGGGCACTTCGACCACTTTCAGGCGCGCACCGTGGCGCGCGGCGATCTGGTCGAGCTGCGGGCGCAATCGCGACGCGATCGCGTGGCTCTGGTCGTCGCGATGCGTCTTGTCGACCAGGTTCACCTGCATGTCCCCGAGCTCCGCCTGCGCGCGCAGGTAGTACTGGCGCACCAGTCCGTTGAAGGTGATCGGCGAGGCGGTGCCCGCGTAGCCCTGCAGGTCGCGCACCTCGGGCTGCCTCGCGAGGAACGCGCCCAGTTCGTGCAGCGCGGCGGCAGTGTCTTCCAGCGGCGTACCCGCCGGCATGTCGACCACCAGCTGGAACTCGCTCTTGTTGTCGAAGGGCAGCATCTTCAGGACGACCCACTGCACTGCCACCAGGCCCACCGACAGCGCCATCGCGCCGAGCACGCCGGCGGCAAGCAGCCAGCGCTTGCGGGCGCTGCGCAGGAACGGATCGAGCAGCGCGACGAACACGCGCTGCAGCCGGGCCGCAGCGGCCTGCGGGGCCGCAGCGGCGGCGCCCGCGTCCGCGCCGTGCTGCTTCATCAGCTTGAGCGCCAGCCACGGTGTCACCGTGAATGCGATCGCCAGCGACAGCGCCATGCCCATGCTCGAATTGATCGGGATCGGGCTCATGTATGGACCCATCAACCCGGTGACGAAGGCCATCGGCAGAAGCGCCGCGATCACCGTGAGCGTGGCGAGAATCGTGGGGCCACCCACCTCGTCGACCGCGCGCGGAATGATGTCGGCCAGGCGCGCGTGCGGCTCGAGTTGCTGGTGGCGATGGATGTTCTCCACCACCACGATGGCATCGTCGACCAGGATGCCGATCGAGAAGATCAGCGCGAACAGCGACACCCGGTTCAGCGTGAAGCCCCAGGCCCACGACGCGAACAGCGTCGCGGTCAGCGTCAGCATCACGGCCACGCCGACGATGACCGCCTCGCGGCGGCCGAGCGCGAGGCCGACCAGCAGGATCACCGAGCCGGTGGCGAACGCAAGCTTCTGGATCAGCTTGTTGGCCTTCTCGGCGGCAGTCTGGCCGTAGTCGCGCGTCACGGTGGCCTCGACCTCCGGCGGCAGCAGACTGTTGCGCAACTCGTCGAGCCGCGCACGTGCCGCGCGTGCGACGTCGACGGCGTTTTCGCCCGGCTTCTTGGTCACGCTCAGCGTGACCGCCGGATGGACCTGCCCGACCGCGGCAGCCCGCTCGGCCGGTGACTGCGCCGGCGTCGTCGCCGCATCGCGGCCATCGGCACTCGCGCCCGCACCCTGCGAGAACCACACGTAACGCTGCGGCTGCGCCGCGCCCGCCTCGATGCGCGCGACTTCGCGCAGGTACACCGGCCGGCCCGCGTGCACGCCGACCACCAGCGAGCCCACGTCGTCGGCCGAACGCAGGAATTCACCGGTCTGCACCTCGAGCATGCCCGTGCCCGACGGATCGACGACACTGCCCGCAGGCATCCCGAGGTTGGCGCCAGCCAGTGCCTTGCGCAACTGCGCCAGGTCGAGCCCGCGTTCGCGCAGCCGCACGGGCTCGAGCGCGACACTCACCACGCGCCCGGGCCCGCCGATGGTCTGCACCTCGCGGGCCCCCGGCACGCGCTCGAGCTCGGCCTCCAGCGCATGCGCGATGCGCTCGAGTTCGACGGCCGAGGTGGCATCGCGACGCCACAGCGTCACCGCCAGCACCGGCACGTCGTCGATTCCCTTGGGCCGGACGATCGGCGCGAGGGTGCCCAGGTCGCGCGGCAGCCAGTCCTGGTTGGCATTCAGGACGTCGTACAGGCGCACCAGCGCCTCGGTGCGCGGCACACCCACCTGGAATTGCACGGTGAGCACCGCCAGCCCCGGGCGTGCGATCGAGTAGGTGTGCTCGATGCCGGCGATCTGCGACAGCACCTGTTCGGCCGGGCGCGCCACCATGTTCTGCACGTCGATGCTCGACGCTCCGGGGAACGGGATCAGCACGTTGGCCATGGTCACGTTGATCTGCGGCTCCTCCTCGCGTGGCGTCACCAGCACCGCGAACACGCCGAGCAGCAGCGCAACCAGCGCGAGCAGCGGCGTGATGGCGTTGGCCTGGAACGCGCGCGCGATGCGCCCCGACACGCCGAGAGCGGGAACCTCCGCGGCGCTGGCGGCCGGGTCGCCTGGCCTCGTCGCTTCGTGTTCGCCCATGTCAGCGCGCCGCAGTGACCGGAGCCGGCTTCGCACCGGCCAGGCCGGCCCTGATCGGGTCGATCGCGACGCGCTCGCCGGCCTGCAGACCCGCGAGCACCTCGACGCCCGCCTCGCCGTGGTCGGCGCCGACGCGCACTGCCCGCAGCACGAACGCCTCGCCGCGCGCAACGTAGACGCCGATGAGTTCGCCCCGCCGCAGGACCGCCGCCGCCGGCAGCGTGAGCCGCTCGGCCGATCCGCCGGCAAAGCGCACACGCACGCTTTGCCCCGGCACCGCACCGGCGACTGCGCCCGCCGGCAGTTCGAGCCGGAATTCCACGGTCTGCGAAACCGGGTCTGCACCCGGCAGGCCCGTGACCGTTGCGGGAGTCACCCAGTCGCCGGAAGGCAGGCGCACCTGGACGCGCGGCGCACCGCGCGCCAGCGCCTGCTGCGACGCCGGCACGTAGGCGAGCGCGCGGATCGGTTGCGGTGCGTAGAGGGTGACGATCGCGCGCCCGGGCGTGGCGAGATCACCGGCCTCGACGTGGGTCGCCAGCACCAGGCCGTCGTACGGTGCGGTGACGCTGGTAAAACTGCGCGCCAGCGCCGCCTGGCTGCGGCCGGCCTGCGCCTGCCGCTGGCCGGCCTGCGCAGCATGGAACTGCGACTCGGCGATGTCCAGCGCGGCCTGGCTGACAAAGCCCTGCGCGCGCAACTGGCGGTTGCGCTCGTAGTGCGCCTGCGCATTGGTCAGTTCCGCCTGCGACCGGGCGACGGCCGCATCGCTGCGCGCCAGGCTGGCCTGCGCGTCGCGCTCGTCGATGCGCGCGACCACCTGGCCGGCGCGCACCGCATCGCCGGCGCGCACCAGCAGTTGCACCACGTTGCCGGGCACCTGGGCAGCCACCGTGCTCTGGCGCACCGCCTGCAGCGTGCCGTCGAGTTCCAGGCCGACATCGACTGCGCCGGCACGCACGGCGACGGTCTGCACCACCGGCTCCTGCGCCACCGCAGCGGTGGCTGCTGCGGCCAGCCACACCAGCGGCGGGAACAGAACCGTGATCCTTCGGAATCGGTCAATCATCTCGGTGCCTGTCTTCCTGACATACTGCACAGGGTATAATGCTCTCATACTCTTATGGGTATGTAAAGAACCTGCTGCGGCCTGCCGGCGCTGCCGGGCAGCGTCGCATTCCGGCAACTCCGGCGCCCGCTCGTCGGGGATCCGCGCGCGGTCGCGCGGCCTGCCCCGGGGCACGCCTGCACGGCCATTGCACCGCAACAAACCCGTCGATAGGCTGGTTCGCCATCATCGTCCCGAACGGTCTTTCCCGCGCGTGCCCAGCCGATCACTCTTTCGAACCTACCGCGGCCTGTGCCCGGGCGCCTGCGCGCTCGTGCTCTGCGCGACGCTCGCGTTTGCGGCTGCCGCGCAACCCCCGGGTGCACACGAGGCAGCGATCGCGCAGGCCCGCAGCGGCGACTACACGAATGCGCTCGCTGCGCTCGATCGCCTGGCAGCCCGGCACCCCGACGACCTGCGCATCGCTTTCGACCGGATCGTCGTGCTCGGCTGGGCCGGCCGGGACGCCGAGGCGCTGAGCCGGGCTTCGGGGCTCGACCTGGCCCATGCGCCCGCGTACGTGCTCGAAGGCATCGGCCGCTCGGCACGAAACCTGAAGCGCTTCGATCTCGCGGAGTCGGTCTATCGACGCGCGGTCTCGATGCACCCCGGGCGCCAGGAGAGCCGGATCGGACTTGCGCTGACCGTCTCCGACCGCGGCCGACACACGGAGGCCCGGCGACTGCTCGACGAGGCACTGGCGGATGCGCCCCGGGACACCGGCCGCGCAGCCCTGCTGGTTGCGCTGGCGAACGTGGCCGAAGCCGCGGGCGAGTGGCCTGCTGCGCTGGCGAAGCACCAGGAAGCGCTCACGGCCGATCCCCGGTCGAAGGAGGCGCAGGCCGGGCTGGCCCGCACCGCAGCCCGCCTCGGTGCAGCCACTCTGGCGACCGGTTTTGCCGCTCGACACCCCGGTCTGTTGCCGGCCTCCGAGGTAGCAGCGATGACGGACGACCAGGCCGCCATCGAGATCCGCTGGGGACGCATCCAGGAGCGCATCGAGTCCGGCGAGGCCCGTTTCGCGTGGCTCGACCGCGCGCTCGGGCGCAGCGAAAGTGCGGCCGCACGGCTCGCCGAGGCGTTGCGCGGGCCCGCTGGCGCAACGCCGGCGACGTTCGATGCGTCCGAACGCCGGCGCCTCGCGGACCGTATCGTGGCGCTCGAACTGCGTCGCCGTCCCGGCGATGCGGTCGCGCTCTATCAGGACATGCGTGACGCCGGCATTGCGGTGCCGAGCTACGCCGTCGCGTCGGCCGCCGACGCGATGCTGGCGGTGCGGCGGCCCGAAGAGGCGGCGGCGATGTACCGCGAGGCGCTCCAGGCGCAACCCGACGACTTCGCCGCATCGCTCGGCCTGTTCTTCGCGCTGGTCGAGAGCGAGCACCTCGACGATGCGATCGCCCACGCCGATGCGCTGGCCGCGCGCACGCCGCCGCTGCGTTCGGCGCAGCGTGGCAACGCGGACGCCGTCACGGCCCGCACCGCTGCGGTGCTGGGTCGCGTCTACGGCGACCGCCTGGACGACGCCGAACGCGGGGCATCCGCGCTGCGCGACGCATTCCCATTCAGCGCCGCCGCCCGGGAAGCCGTCGGATCGGTGGCGTATGCGCGCGGCTGGCCTCGCCTGGCCGACGAGGAGTTTCGCCGCGCGCTGGCTGCCGATCCCGGCAACGCCGGACTGCACGCCGAACGCGTTGCGCCGCTGCTCGACGTGCATGCGTGGGCCGACGCCCGGGCACAGCTTGGCGAAGCCGTCGAACGTCGCCCCGACGACAGCCGCGTGGTCCGCGCGCAGGACCTGTGGACCGTGCATCGGATGCGCGAGCTCGTGCTGACCGCCGGCTTCGGGCGATCGAGCGATGCCACGCCCACCGGAACCGACGACTGGCGTCTGGACGCCCGCGTCTACACGCAGCCGCTCGCCGATCGGTGGCGCGTCTTCGCCCAGAGTTCGATCGCGCACGCCGGGTTCGCCGGCGACGCCGTGCGCTGGCACCGCGAAGCGCTCGGCGCCGAGTACCGCGCCCGCGACCTGAGGTTGACGGCGGCGGTGACCGACGGTTCGTCGGGACGCACCGGAATCGAAGCGAGCGGGACCCGGCAGTTCGGCGACCACTGGTCGCTCGGGCTGCTCGGCAGCAGCGTTTCGAGCAACCTGCCGATGCAGGCCTGGCGCGTCGGCGTGCGTGCGAACGAAGCCGCCGCCACCGTACGGTACGCAGTGAACGAGTCGCGCAGTTTCGCCGCGGGTGCGAGCCGCCTCGGATTCAGCGACGGCAACGACCGCACTGGCGGCTGGCTCACGTGGTTCGAGCGCTGGACGAGCACACCGCTGTGGCGCTTCGAGACCACGGCCTGGCTCGGCGCATCGCGCAATTCGCTCGACGGTGCGCCGTACTTCAACCCCGCGAGCGACGCCACTGCCACCGTCGAGGCGGCAGCGGAATGGCTCACCTGGCGGCGCTACGAACGCAGCTTCCGGCAGCGCGCCTCCGCCACGGTCGGCACCTATTCGCAAGAGGGCTTCGGCAGCGGCGCGGTGCTCGGCCTGTCCTACGAGCACATCCGGGAAATCGATCGCCGCCTGTCCCTGCGCTACGGCATCGGCCGGCTGCTGCGGCCGTACGACGGCGAGCGCAGCGGTCGCAGTTTCGCGACGCTCACACTCGACGGGAGGTTCTGAGGTGACACCCGCCTGGCTGCGTCGTCGCCTGTGCCTGCTGGCGGCAGCGCTCGCTGCGTCGTTCGTGCTGCCACAGGCGTCGGCCCGCGCGGCGGACATGGCGCCGGACGCTTTCCTGGCGCTTTCGTACCACGAAGTCTCCGGCGACGGGCTGCCGGCGGACGCGCCCGGCGCGGGCCGCTACGGCATCGAGATCTCGCATCTGGTCGCGCAGTTCAGCTGGCTGCGCGAAAACGGCTACCGCCCCGTCAGCCTGACCCGGATCGCCCAGGCGCGTGCAGGCGGCGCCCCGCTGCCGCCGAAGGCGGTGCTGCTCAGCTTCGACGACGGCTATGCCGATTTCCACTCCCGCGTCTATCCGGTGCTCAAGCTGTTCGGCTATCCGGCGGTGATCGCGCTGGTCGGCAGCTGGATGGACGCCGCGCCCGGCGCCACGGTCGACTACGGCGGCAGGCAGGTCGCGCGCGAGGTCTTCCTGTCCTGGGAACAGGTGCGCGAAATGATGGCCTCGGGCCTGGTGGAGGTGGCCTCGCACTCCTACGCGCTGCATCGCGGCGTGATCGCCAACCCGCAGGGCAACAGCCAACCGGCCGCGGTTGCCAGGATCTACGACGCGGCCACCCGCCACTACGAGAACGACGAAGCCTGGCTCGGGCGCATCCGTGACGACCTGCAACGCAACGCGCGCCTGATCGAGCGCGAGACCGGCCAGGCGCCGCGCGCGATGGTCTGGCCGTACGGCCGCTACAACCGTGCGACGCAGCGCATCGCGCGCGAGCTGGGCATGCCGCTGATGCTCACGCTCGAAGGAGGCGTGAATGCCGCCCGCGATCCGCTCGACCGGATCCGCCGGATCATCGTCGAACCCAGCCCGAACCTCGGCGAATTCGTCGACGAGATCGAACGCGTCTGGCCCGAGCCCCCGCAGCGCGTCGTCCACGTCGACCTCGACTACGTCTACAGCGCCGACCCGGGCGAGCAGGAGCGCAACCTGTCGGCGCTGCTCGAGCGCATCAGGGCGATCCGGCCTTCCACCGTCTATCTGCAGGCGTACGCCGACCCGGACGGCGACGGCGAGGCCGACGCGCTGTATTTCCCGAACAGCCAGATGCCGATGCGCGCCGACCTGTTCAACCGCGTCGCCTGGCAACTCGAGACGCGTGTCGGGGTGCGCGTCTACGCATGGATGCCGGTGCTCGCATTCCGGCTGCCCGAAGGCCACCCGGCGCGCGACGAACTCGTTCAGGCGGCGCACGCCATGGCCGGAACGACCTACCGGCGGTTGTCGCCGTTCTCCGCCCGCGCCCGCGCGGCGATCGCGTCGATCTACGCGGATCTCGGCCGCCATGCGCGCTTCAGCGGACTGCTGTTCCATGACGACGCACTGATCGGCGACCACGAGGACGACAGCCCATGGGCCCGCGCGGTCTATCGCGACAGATGGGGGCTGCCGGGGTCCGTCGACGCGATCAGGGCCGAACCGCAAGCAGCGGCCGAGTGGTCGCGCCGCAAGCTCGCATGGCTGGTCGACTTCACGCGCGAACTCACTGCCGCCGCCGAAACCTTCAACGCGCCGCTGAAGACGGCACGCAACCTCTACGCAGCGCCCGTCGTCGATCCGGCGGCACAGGACTGGTACGCGCAATCGCTGCCGGCGTTCCTGCAGGCCTACGACTTCACGGCGCTGATGGCGATGCCGTACCTGGAACGCGCGAAGTCGCCACGGCGTTTCCTCGAATCGCTCGTCGGGGCGGTTGCCGCGCAGCCGCAAGGCCTGGCGCGTACGGTCTTCGAATTGCAGGCGCGCGACTGGCGCGGCGGCCAACCGGTACCGGACGGCGAACTGACGAGCTGGATCCGGATGCTCGAACTCGCTGGCGCCACCCACATCGGCTACTACCCGGACGACCCGCACGGCGACGCCCCGACGCTGCGTCGACTCGTACCCGCGTTCTCGCTGCAAGCCGTCCCGCAGCCCTGAGCACCATGAGCAGCCTGAACCTCTCTGCCGCCGCCGACGCCCTGCTGGGCTTCGTCTTCTACTACCCGCTGTTCATGGCGTACCTGTGGATGGCCGGCGCGCTGTACTACTGGCTCCACTACGAACGCAGCAGTGGCAAACCGGATGATCCGCCCGAACTGGACGCGTATCCGCCGGTGGCCGTGATCGTGCCCTGCCACAACGAGGAAGCGCACGTCGTCGAGACGATCGAATGGTTGATGGCCTCGAAGTATCCGGACCTGGAGGTGGTGGCGGTCGACGACGGCAGTACCGATGGGACGGCCGCGGCGCTCGGCCAGCTGGTCGGGCGCTTTCCGGCGCTGCGCGTCGTTCATCTGGCGCACAACCAGGGCAAGGCCGCGGCGCTGAACGCGGCGGCGGCGATGACCCGCGCCGAATTCCTCGTCTGCATCGACGGCGATGCGCTGCTCGATCCATCGGCGGTGCACTGGCTGATGTGGCATTTCCGTTCGCCGCGCGTGGGCGCCGTGACCGGCAACCCCCGCGTGCGCACCCGCTCGACGCTGCTCGGGCGCCTGCAGGTCGGCGAGTTCTCGTCGATCGTGGGCCTGATCAAGCGCGCCCAGCGAACCTACGGGCGCGTGTTCACCGTCTCGGGCGTGGTCAGCGCCTTCAGGCGCCGCGCGCTGCACGACGTCGGCTACTGGAGCACCGACATGCTGACCGAAGACGTCGACGTGTCGTGGAAGCTGCAGACGCGCCGCTGGGACGTGCGCTTCGAGCCCAACGCGCTGTGCTGGATCCTGATGCCCGAGACGTTCCGCGGCCTCTGGAGGCAACGCCTGCGGTGGGCCACCGGCGGCATGCAGGTGCTGATCAGGAACTGGCGCGGTCTGCACGCGTGGAACATGCGGCGCATGTGGCCGGTGTTCACCGAGTTCGTCGTCAGTGCCGCCTGGGCCTACGCGATGATGGGCGTGATCCTGCTCTGGCTGCTCGGCACGGTGCTCGGGCTGCCGGTGCCGATCGGGATTCCCACGCTGCTGCCGAACTGGAACGGTGTCGTCGTCGGCACCACCTGCCTTCTTCAGGTGGCCACCGGAATGCTGCTCGATTCACGCGTGGAGAAGGGGCTGTTCAGGCATTACTTCTGGATGATCTGGTACCCGCTGGCGTTCTGGTCGATCAACGTGTTCACCACGGTGGTGGGCGTGCCCAGGGCGCTGCTTCGTTCCAGGGGAGAGCGAGCACGATGGAAAAGCCCGGATCGCGGACTGCTGCCCGACCGCTGATCATCGATCGGCCTGATCTGCAATCGACCCCGCAGCGCGTCGTGTCGACGGGGCTGACGGCCTTCTTCTGGGCCGTCTGGGCCTACCTCTGGCTGCCGGTCTTCGCGCTGTTCGGCTGGGCCTTCGGCGCTTCGCGTTTCTACGAGGAAATGGTGGTCGAGCACGGTGGTGCGGCGTTGCTCGATCTGCTGGGCTGGTACGCGCTCGTGATCGGGCTGCTCGCCGGTTCGCTGGTGCTCTGGGCCTCGTACAACTTCATCAGGTTTGGCGGCAGGGAGCGTCGCTCGACGCGCCACGCCACCACGACCGACGAAGTCGCCGCCCACGTCGGCCTCGAAACCGACGCGCTGCGGCGCTGGCAGCAGGCGCGCGTGTTGCGACTGCGGCACGACGGATCCGGCAGGATCGAATCGGTCGAAATCGTTCCTTTGCCGCGAGTCGATCCTCCGCCGTCCTGACGCTGCAGACACGGCGTGACGCGAGCGCCGCGCTGATATCCTCGCGGCTCGATGAATTCCCCGACGCCACTTCCCCGCTGGCTCGGCGTTTCGCTGCTGCTGCTGATCGCGGCCTCGTTCGCCAGCAACCACGTCGCCGCGCGTCTCGCCTTCGACCACGGTGCGAACGTCGCCACGGCGGTGGCCGTGCGCTCGATGGGGGCAGCGCTGTTCGTGCTGGTGCTGCTCGCCCGGGCCCGCGTGCCGCTGCGCATGCCGGCATCGACACTGCGCCGCGCCCTGGGCATCGGGCTGCTGGTGGCGATCCAGAGCCTGTGCCTGTATTCGGCCGTCGCGCGCATTCCGGTGGCGCTCGCACTGCTCGCCTTCAATACGTTCCCGCTGATGCTCGGCCTGATGTCCTGGGCCGCCGGCGGCGAGCAGCCCTCGCGCCGCGCCTTCGTGGCCATGCCGATCGCGCTCGCCGGACTGGCGGCGGCGCTCGACGTGGCCGGCCTCGCCCGGCCGCCGGCCGGCACGGCGACGCTGGCGCCTGCATCGATGGGCGTCGGCGTGGCGTTCGCCCTGGGCGGCGCGGCCTCGTTCGCCAGCGCGCTCTACCTCACCACCCGCTGGCTGGGCAGCACCGACGGCCGCCTGCGCACGCTGGTGCTGATGCTGGTGGTGACCACGGTGGCGATCGGTACCGGCGCGCTGCGCGGCAGGTTCGACTGGCCGGCCGACGGCATCGGCTGGGCGGCGCTGGCCGCACTCACCGTACTCTACGCGTCGGCGATCACCGCGCTGTTCGTGCTGCTGCCCAGACTGGGCGCCGTCAACAACGCCGCAGTGATGAACTTCGAGCCGATCGCGGCACTGTTCCTCGGCTGGGTGGTGCTCGACCAGCAGGTCGCCGCGATCCAGATCGCGGGCGCGCTGGTCGTGATCGGTGCGATCGTCATGCTGACCACCGGCCGACGCTGAGCGCCGACTGTGCGCTCGGCGGGAACGGATGCGCAGCCGTCGCGACGCAGGCGATTATCATGGGCGCCTTGCTGCCCTGCCGCCTTGACGCTGCCTGCGAATGCGATCGTCCTGCGCCCGCGTCCCGGACGCCGCACCGACCCGGCCCGAATGCCGGGCGGCTGATCGTCCGGACGGCGCGCGCCAGAGCGCGAGCGACCCGGATCCGTCCTCCGGAACGCCCGCGGCGCTCGAGGTGGCGCTGGTCAAGACCAGTTCGCTCGGCGACGTGATCCACGCGCTGCCGGTGGTCAGCGACATCCTCACGGCCTTGCCCGCTGCGCGCGTCGACTGGGTGGTCGAAGAGCCGTTTGCCGAGCTTCCGGCACTGCACCCGGGCGTCGCCACGATCCACCGCGTGGCGCTGCGCCGCTGGCGCAAGGCACCGCTGTCGGCCGCCACGCGCGCCGAGTGGTCGCGTTTTCGCGCCGGGTTCCGCGTGCGTCGCTACGACCTGATCCTCGACCTTCAGGGACTGCTCAAGAGCGCGTTCCTGGCGCTGCAGGGCCGCGGTCCGCGCGCCGGCTTCGACCGCGCGAGCGCGCGCGAGCCATTGGCTGCGCTCCTCTACCAGCGGCGCTTTCGCGTCGACCAGAAGCAGCACGCGATCCACGCGCTGCGCTCGCTGGCCGCACAGGCACTCGGCTATCGCGTCGAAGGGTTGCCGCGTTTCGCGCTCGCTCCGCCACCGCTGGCCGGCCTCGCGCAGATGCCGGGCGGCGCACTCGCACCCGGGTCGATCGTGTTGTTGCACATGACGGCGCGCCCCGAGAAGCAGTGGCCGGTCGAACGCTGGCGGGCGCTCGCGCAACGGCTCGACTCGGCCGGCCGTGACTTCGTGGTGCCCTGGGGCAACGATGCCGAACGTGCGCGCGCCGAGGCGATCGCTGGCGGCCTGCCGCGCGCGCGCGTTCCGCAACGGCTGAGTCTCGGGCAGTGCGCGACGCTGCTCGCGCACGCGCGCGCGGTCGTCGGCCTGGACACCGGCCTCACACACCTGGCCGCAGCCTTCGAGCGCCCGCTGGTGTTCATGGTGCCCGACACGCCGCGCTGGCCGCGGTTCCGGGCCGAGCCGTTCTGGCTGCCGCAGATGGCGAGCTTCGGACGCGCCGGCACGATGCCCGACGTCGACGAAGTGTGGTCCGCGCTCGCACAACTGGACGCGGTCGGCTGAAGCGATCGCGTGGGCCGGCCCCTCGACGCGTGAGCGCAGCAGCGGGCGTCGACACCGGATGGCTCACTGGCCGCGCACGAGCACGAACCGGTAGGTCGCTCGGGGCTGCCCGGGACGCGAATGGGTGAACGGCAGTTCGAATTCGCCCGAGACCACGGCGCCTTCGACGAGACCGAGCGCGGCCGCTCGCTCGCGCAGCCAGGCCTCCTGACCGGCGCCGGCAATCAGCAGGAGGCTTTCGTCGTCGACCAGCGGCGGCCGCGGCGTCCCGTTTGGCCAGGTCCGGACGTGCGCACGCGTGAAGTGGACCCTGAGCACACCCGCCAACACGCGATCGGACGCGACGATGCTGCCGCTGCCGTCGTAGCCTTGCGCCTGCAGTGCGTGCGCGAGCGCTGCCGCGGGCTGGTTCAGGTCGCCCGGCCTGCCGCGCCAGCCGTCCCAGGTCGGGCGCAGCGTCAGCAGGATGAGGAACACCAGTGCGAAGCCAACCAGGACGCGGCGAAACACCGGCAGCCGGGGATGGGCGCCGAGGTCGGTGCGGCAGCCGAACCAGGCGAGCGGCACCATGCACAGCAGCGGCTGCAGCCAGCGCCCCTTCACGTTGCCGACGCCGCCCAGCACCACCATCGTGGCCAGCAGCACCGCGAGCGCCACGAAGTAACGCAGCCAGAAACGGCATTGCGGATTGCGTGGTCCGGCGCTGCGCACGCGCCACGCATCGCGGCCGAACACCGTCACCGACACGACGACCAGGACGACCAGCGTACCGGCGATCGCCTCGACGAGACGGCCGAGCCCGCCGAGCGCGCCGACGACGGCTCCGGGTCGGGCGTCCATTTTTGCCAGCGTTCGCCCGCTGGCCATCTGCCAGTGATCGAGCAGCCACCAGGCGTGCGGCGCAACCACGATCAGCGCGACCAGCACGCTGGCGAGAAGCCACGGGCTGAGCGCCACCTTGCGGCCCTCCGGGCTGGCCAGTACCGCCAGCGCCAGCGCCGTGAAGAACAGCGCATAGCTGTACTTCGACAGCATGCCCAGCCCGGCGACGAGGCCGAGCAGCAGGAAGAGCACCGGACGGGGACGCTCGAGCAGCCGCACGAGCACGAGAACCGTCGCGCTGGCCACGGTCGTGACCAGCACCGAGTGCGTCAGGTCGCGATGCGACTCCCAGCCGATGTGCGGGATCAGCAGCATGCCGGCGCACGCGAGCAGCGCCAGCCGCGCAGGCATCGCGCGCAGTGCCGCGAAGTAGATGAACAGATAGGTGAGTGCGATCAGGATGTTCTTCAGCAGCGCCAGCGAGAACACCGAGACCCCCGCGAGCTGGAACACGCCCCACTGCAGCCAGGTGTAGAGCGGGGGCTGCGCGCCATAGCCGGCGGCGAGTTGCTGTGTCCACAACGACTGCTCGGCCTCGTCGAGTTCGAGCGCGCCCGAGACCAGCACCCGCGACAGCAGATGCGCACCGGAATAAAGCAGCATCAGCAGCAACAACTGCCGGCCCGATGGCCCGGCCGCGGCGATCGAAGTCGTGGCACGCACGTTCATCGAGGCGAAGCCGGTTCACGCATCAGTTAACATTCCCCGCATTGCGCCGAGCATCCCATGTCCCGCCCTGTCGTCTCCGAAGTCGCCGTCGCGCCTGCCACCGCCGATCCGGATGTCAGCATTGTCGTCCCGGTCTACAACGAGGTCGACAACCTGCCCGAGCTGATCGAGCGCATCGAGCAGGCGATGCGCCCGACCGGCCGCGCGTTCGAGCTGATCGCCATCGACGACGGCTCGCGCGACGACAGCGCGGCAACACTGGTCAGGCTCGCGATCGACCGCCGGTGGCTGCGGCCGGTGTTGCTGGCGCGCAATTATGGCCAATCGAGCGCGCTGCAGGCAGGTTTCGACCGTGTGCGCGGGCGCTACGTCGTGACGCTCGACGCCGACCTGCAGAACGACCCGCTCGACATCCCCGCAATGCTCGACCGCCTCGACCGCGACGACGACATCGACATGATCTCCGGCTGGCGCCAGCAGCGCCAGGACAAGGCACTCTCGCGCCGGCTGCCGTCGGCGATCGCCAACCGGCTGATCTCGCGCATGACCGGCGTGCACCTGCACGACTACGGCTGTGCCCTCAAGGCGTACCGGCGCGCGATCGTCGACCGCATCCGGCTCTACGGCGAACTGCATCGCTTCATTCCGTCGCTCGCGCGCGACGCCGGGGCGCGCATCGCCGAAATGCCGGTGCGTCACCACGCACGCACCCGCGGGGTGTCGAAGTACGGCATCGACCGCACCCTCCGCGTGATCCTCGACCTCGTGCTGGTCGTGTTCTTCATGCGCTACCGGCAGCGCCCGTTGCACGCTTTCGGTGCGGTAGGCCTGTGGCTTGCCGCCCCGGGCGCGCTGATCCTCGTCTGGCTGCTGGGGCTGAAGCTGGGCGGCGAGGACATCGGAGGCCGCCCGCTGCTGCTGGCCGGCGTGATGCTGTTGCTGATGGGCGTGCAGCTGGTGGTCGCAGGGCTGGTCGGCGAGCTGCTCACGCGCATCTACCACGAGGGGCGCGGCACGCCGCAATACTTCGTGCGCGAGCAACGCGCGCGCGACCCGGACTGCGGGCGCACATCGTGAACCAGCCGGACGGATCCGCGCGGAAGCGTCGATGACGCGCGGGCGCGCGGCCGTCTGGGCACGGGTCATCGTCGCGCCTCTGCTGGTCGTGGCGATCCTCTGGTGGGCCGACCCCGGGCGCGTCGTTCATGCCGTCGCAGGCGCAGATCCCGTCTGGCTGCTCGCCGGGCTCGCCGCGTCGACGCTGTCGAACCTCGTCTCGGCCCAGCGCTGGCGGGCACTGGCCGGCTGGCTGGGCCATCGCATCGACGCCGCCACCGCCGCCGGCGTCTACTTCCGCGCCGTGGCGATCAATGCACTGCTGCCTGGCGCGATCGTCGGCGGCGACGTCTATCGTGCGGTGATGCTGAACCGCCGCGGGCTGGCGGCGCTCGAAGCGGGATTGTCGGTGTTCCTCGACCGGCTGAGCGGCTTGTGGATGCTCGTCGTGCTGGGAATCGCGGCCGCCGCCTGGGGCGTTGCCGGCACCTCCGCGCAGGTGCTCGTGCCGGCAATGCTGCGTGCGCCGGGTGCCGACGCCCTGGCGACACTGGCGGCCTGCGTGCTCATGGCGCCGGCGCTGGCCATCGTGGTGTTGCGCAGGCTCGGGGCCGCGCTGGGCACCTCGCGCGCGCCCGCCGCGGGCTGGCGGGCGCGTGTCGTCGCTGCGGCGAAGCGGCGCGGCGCCTGGCACCAGTTCGCGCTGCAACTGGTCGCGTCGCTGGCCGTGCAGGCGCTGTCGATCGCGGCGTTCGCGCTGGCCGGCCGCGCGGTGGGCATCGATCTCGCCGCCTGGAGCTGGGCGGCTGCCGCGGTGCCCGTGTTCCTGATGGCGACCCTGCCGCTGAGCTTCGGCGGTTGGGGCACGCGCGAAGCGGCGGCGGTGGTGGCGTTGTCGGCGTTCGGCGTGCCGGTGGCGCCGGCGGTCGGCGCGTCGGTGCTCTACGGGATCTTCGGCCTCATCCAGGCCGCGGCAGGGGGCCTGCTGCTGGCGCGCGATCCGCGGAAGACGCACCGCGCCACAGCGCGGCAGTGAACAGCATGTACATCATGCTGACGTTCGAGCGCAGCAGGTACGACTCGAACAGGCAGATCGTGATCATCAGCACCGGCAGTGCACGACGGATCCGTTCACGCCCGTCGGCCGGCCCGCGCCTGCGCAGCGGGTAGCCGAGCACCAGCGCGAGCGCGATGCCCCCCGGCAGTCCGGCGGCCGTCAGCACGAACAGGTAGTAGTTGTGCGGATTCCACGCGGGCTCCCACTGCGGCGTGTGCACCGCATTGACCCGTTCGTACTCCTTCGGGTAGTCGCCGACGCCGACGCCGAGCAGCGGGTGCGCGGCGTAGATCCGCAGCGCGTTCAGCGCGTAGACGAGGCGCAGGCTCACCGAGCTCTCGGGACGCTCCCTGTAATGGACGAACGTGTCGATCGCGTCGTCGACCCGGCTCTTGAAGTAGCTGCTGCCGTGATAACCGCCGACGAGGACGGCGGCCACCAGCGCGGCGGCAACCGACCCGGCCACCAGCGGGCGGCGCGCGAAGCGCTGGAATGCCAGCAACACGAGCAGCGCAAGAAAGCCGACCATGCCGGCACGGCCGCCGGCGATCAGCAGGTTCAGTGTCGTCGTCGCGAGCAGCCCGCCGTAGAGGAGGCGCCGGCGCAGCGTCGTCGCGTCGAACAGCAGACGATGACCTGCGAGGTATCCGGCCAGCGCGAGCACCGGCGTGTAGAAGATGCGGTCGACGAACGGGGCGGTGTCGCCCACCGACTTCTCGACCTGGATGCCTTCGGGCAGCCCGGGCCAGACGTGCAGCCGCGCCCAGTTGTAGAACGCCAGCGCTTCGCACAGCGCGATCGACGCCAGGAAGGCCGCGACGTAGCGCCCGAAGTGCTCGCGCCGCGCAACGCTGTAGTAGAGCGGAAACAGCAGGAAGAACCGGTGCCGCTGCATCGCCTGCCAGCCCCAGCCGCGGTCGTCGCTCCACAGCAGCGACAGCAGCAGCACCCCGTAGCAGCCCAGAACGATCCAGACCAGCGGCTCGGCGGCCAGTTCGCGCAGCTTGCGGCCGAGCCCTCCTTCGATCATCCACAGCAGCAGCATCGCTGCCGACAACAGATAGGCCGGCGCCACCTGCACCGGAATGCAGAAGAAAACCGCGGCAAGCAGCCAGGAATTGACCAGCGCAATCCGCTCGCGCCATGGCGCGCGGCTCACGCAAACTCCACGCCACAGGCTGCGAACGCACGCCGCATGTCCTCACGCTCCTGCTGCGACCTGAACCGCACGCACTGCCAGCCGAAGGCGACCACGCGCACGCGCGCCGGATAGATCTGCCGCGCCAGCAGCAGTGACGACGAGCGCACTCCGATCACTGCGTCGTAGGGCGTGCGCGCCATGTGCGACTCCAGTGCGCCTGCCGTCTCGATCAGCCGGTAATCGGGATGCGCCAGGTCATGCGCAGCGTCCTTCGGATGCGGCTTGTAGTCGACCACGGGAAAGCCTTCCCGTGCGAGCCATTGGCGCATGCCCGACGTGACATCGGAGATGTCGGCCGGCGCCATCAGGCGAAACGCGGCCAGCGGCTGGCCGATCACCAGGGCGCGACGCTCGCCGGATGACGGCTTTGCCTCTCCGATCGGCTCGACCAGCGGCGGGAGTTCACGCACCCTGGCGGGCGGATACTCGTTCGGCAGCCCGGGCAGCACGTAGATGCGATCACAGAACCACGCGTCCGAACCGATGCGATCGCCGCCGAAGCACTGGTAGTCGAGTTCCGGCGCGAACAGCCGGCGCAGCTTGCGCGGATACTGCAGCAGGCGCCTGGGCAGCGACAGCGGATAGCGACGGATGCTGAGCAGGCCGTCCGGCAGGATGCGGGCAGGCGCTTCACGTGCACCGCACGCGGCAGGCAGCGCGCGCAGGAAATAGTTGATCGCCTCGGTGTCGAAGACCGCACTGTGCAGGATCAATCGCTCGCATGGCCCGGCGAGGCCAGCCACCAGCCGGATGTTCTCCCGCAGGCGGCGGTGGCGACCGAATGCGCCAGGCAGCGGTTCCAGTCGCGGCCAGGCCATGTACCCGCAGGCGTCCCACTCCCCGGGTTCGACGACGGATTCGAGCCCCCGCTTGTACCAGACCAGAACCTGCCGCGCGCCACGCTCGAACTCGCCGGCGATGCGCCGGGCCGCGAGGTACTGCAGCGGAGATGCGACGAAGTAGACGGCGACGGTGCCGGGTCGGCTCATGAGGCTGCAGGATGGCTGAATGCAGCCGGGATGCTACCCGTTTGTGGCGATCCCCAGTGCCCGGGCCACGCCTGCGCCGTACGCCGGATCGCACTTCGTGCAGTTCTCGACGTGCCTGCGCTTGACTTCGATCGGCGCATCGCCCATCGCGCGCGCGGTGTTCTCGAACAGCACCTGCTGCTGCGCCGGTGTCATCAAGCGGAACAGCGCCCGCGGCTGCGAGTAGTAGTCGTCATCGTCCTCGCGGTAGTTCCAGTGGTCGGCCACACCGTCGAGCGCCAGCGGCGGCTCACGGAAGTCGGGCTGCTCCTGCCACTCGCCGTAGCTGTTGGGCTCGTAGCCCAGCGTGCCGCCGGCATTGCCGTCCACCCGCATCGCGCCGTCGCGGTGGTAGCTGTGGAACGGGCACTTCGGCGCGTTCACCGGAATCTGGTAATGGTTCACGCCCAGCCGGTAGCGCTGCGCGTCGCCATACGAGAACAGCCTTCCCTGCAGCATCCTGTCGGGCGAGAAGCCGATGCCCGGCACGACGTTGCCCGGGTTGAACGCCGCCTGCTCGACGTCGGCGAAGTAGTTCTCCGGGTTGCGGTTCAGCTCGAACACCCCGACCTCGATCAGCGGGTAGTCCTTGTGCGGCCAGACCTTGGTCAGGTCGAACGGGTGGTACGGCACCTTCGCCGCGTCCGTTTCCGGCATCACCTGCACGTACATGGTCCAGCGCGGGAAATCCTTGCGCTCGATCGCGTCGTAGAGGTCGCGCTGCGCGCTCTCGCGGTCCTTGCCGATCAACGCCTCGGCCTCGGCGTCGGTCAGGTTCCTGACCCCCTGCTGTGTCGTGAAGTGGAACTTGACCCAGTGGCGCTCGTTGTTCGCGCTGACGAAGCTGAAGGTGTGCGAGCCGAAGCCGTGCATGTGCCGGTACGAGGCCGGGATGCCACGGTCGCTCATCACGATCGTCACCTGGTGAAGCGCCTCGGGCAGCGAGGTCCAGAAGTCCCAGTTGTTCCTCGCGCTGCGCAGGTTGGTGCGCGGATCGCGCTTGACCGCGTGGTTGAGGTCCGGAAACTTCAGCGGGTCGCGCAGGAAGAACACCGGCGTGTTGTTGCCAACCAGGTCCCAGTTGCCCTCCTCGGTGTAGAACTTCACCGCGAAGCCGCGGATATCGCGCTCGGCGTCGGCCGCGCCGCGCTCGCCGGCCACGGTCGAGAAGCGCGCGAACACGTCGGTCTTCTTGCCGACCTTCGAGAACAGCTTCGCCCGCGTGTACTTCGTGATGTCGTGCGTCACGGTGAAGGTGCCGAAGGCGCCCGATCCCTTCGCGTGCATGCGTCGCTCCGGAATCACCTCGCGGTCGAAGTGCGCGAGTTTCTCGAGGAACCAGACGTCCTGCAGAAGTTGCGGCCCGCGTGGGCCGGCGGTCAGCACGTTCTGGTTGTCGGGCACCGGCGCGCCGCCGGTGGTGGTGAGTTTCCTGCTGGCCATGACCATACCCCTTGTCGCTGGAGGTGGAGGTGGGAGTGGAGTGGCCAGTCTAGGGCGTTCAGGTCAATGCATCCAATCGAATGTTGCGATTCATCTGATAGGCGTCAACGATGCTTCGCGCCCCGGACAGCGCGGTCAGCAGCGACCAGCGCCCGCTCGATTGCCCAGGACGCGGCGGCAAGCCCCATCGTGGCCGTCACGGTGACCAGCGAGCCGTAGCCCGCACAAGCGAGCGGCGCTCCACCGCGCGCGCCCTCCTCGCAGGCCGCCTCGCGCGCCGCGCGACCGGGATGCTCGTCGGAGTAGATCGCCTCGATGCGGAAGCGCTTGGCCGCCTCGCGCGGAAAGCCGTACTCGCGGCGCAGCCGCGCCCGCACTGCGGCGAGCAGCGCGTCGCCCTTCGTTCGAGAGAGGTCGTCGCGCCGCAGGCGCAGCGGATCGGTGCGCCCGCCGGCGCCGCCGCAGACCACGATCGGCTGGCGGCGCCGGCGCATGGATGCGACGAGCGCTGCCTTCTCGCGTGGCGCATCGATCGCGTCGACGACCAGCGCGCCCTCGGGCACGAGGCGCTCGACGTTTTCCACGGTGACGAAATCGTCGATCGCCCTCACCCGGCAATCGGGCGAGATGTCGGCGATGCGCTCGCGCATCACGTCGACCTTCGCAGCGCCCAGCGTCGAGCCGAGCGCGTGCACCTGCCGGTTCACGTTGGACTCGGCGACGTGGTCGAGGTCGATCAGCGTGAGCTGTCCGACGCCGGAGCGCGCCAGCGCCTCGACCGTCCACGAACCGACGCCGCCGATGCCCACGACGCAGACATGCGTGCCGGCCAGAACGCCCAGTGCGTCGTCGCCGTGGATGCGCGCGACGCCGCCGAAGCGCCGTGACGAATCCGCCCGGGAGCCGGCCGCATCCGCCTGCATCCGGGCCGCGCCGGCCGCGGACCGATGCTCGCCGGCTGCCAGCGGGATCGCACCGTGCACCCGGGTCATCGTCCGTTACGGCAGGATCAGGGACGAGCCGGTGGTCCGGCGCGCCTCGAGTTCACGGTGCGCCTGCACCGCATCGGCCAGCCGGAAGCGCTGGTCGATCCCGATTCGCACTTTCCCCGAGCCGACCATCCTGAACAGGTCGGCCGCCATGTCCTCGAGGTTGGTGCGGCTCGCGGTGTGGGCCATCAGTGACGGCCGCGTGATGTACAGCGAACCCTTCAGTGCGGTGAGCGCCATCGGCGGTACCGGACCCGACGAGTTGCCGAAACTCACCATCAGGCCGAACGGGCGCAGGCAGTCGATCGATGCCTGGAACGTGTCCTTGCCGACCGAGTCGTAGACGACCGGCACCATCGCACCCCCGGTGATTTCGCGCACCCGCTCGACGATGTTCTCGCGCTTGTAGAGGATCGTGTGGTCGCAACCGAAGCGCCGCGCGAGCGCCGCCTTCTCCTCCGAGCCCACGGTGCCGATCACGGTGACGCCGAGCGCCTTCGCCCACTGCATCGCGATCAGCCCCACCCCGCCCGCCGCCGCGTGGAACAGGATCGTCTGTCCCTTCTGCAGCCTGCAGGTTCGGCGGAACAGGTACTGTACGGTCAGGCCCTTGAGCATCATCCCTGCGGCCGTCTCGAATCCGATGCCGCGCGGCAGTTTCACCAGCAGTTGCGCGGGCATGTTGCGCAGCTCGGAGTACGACCCCGGCGGAACGCCGCTGTACGCAACGCGGTCACCGGGCCTGACGTGCCCGACGCCCTCACCGACGGCGGTGACCACCCCCGCCCCTTCCAGACCGATGCCGGCCGGCAACGGCAGCGGATACAGGCCGGTGCGGAAGTAGACGTCGATGTAGTTCAGGCCGATCGCCTCGTGGCGCACCTGCGCCTCGCCCGGGCCGGGCGGGCCAACGTCGACATCGACGTACTGCATGACTTCGGGGCCGCCAGTCTGCTGGATCCGGATTGCCTTGGGCATGCTCGCTCCGTGTATCGGTCGATCAGAAGGTGCCAGGGTACGCGCCGCCGTCGATCAGCAGGTTCTGCCCCGTGATCCATCCCGCCTGTGCACTGCACAGGAACGCGCACGCCTGGCCGAACTCGTACGGATCCCCGATCCGGCCGGCCGGAATGGTCGCGAGCCGCTGGCGCAGCGCCTCCTCGTAGCCGATGCCCTGCGCTTTTGCCTGCGCGCCGATCACGCTGCGCACGCGATCGGTGTCGTGAAAACCGGGCAGCAGGTTGTTGATCGTCACGTTGTGCGCCACCGTGGTACGCGCCAGCCCCGCAACGAAGCCCGTGAGGCCCGAGCGCGCGCCGTTCGAGAGTCCGAGGATGTGCAGCGGCGCCTTCACTGCACCGGAGGTGACGTTGACGATGCGCCCGAAGCGGCGCGCGATCATCGCGTCGACGGTGGCCTTGATCAGTTCGATCGGCGTGAGCATGTTCGCGTCCAGGGCGGCAATCCAGTCGTCGCGCGTGAACTTGCGGAAGTCTCCGGGCGGCGGGCCGCCGGCGTTGGTTACCAGGATGTCGACCTGGGGGCAGGACGACCGCGCTTCCTCGCGGCCCGATGACGTGGTGATGTCGCAGGCCACCGCAACGACCGTGACACCGGTGTCGTCGCCGATGCGCTGCGCCGCCTCGGCCAGCGGCCCCGGCGTGCGCGCGTTGATCACGAGGTTGACGCCCTCACGCGCCAGCGACAGCGCGCAGCCGTAGCCGAGCCCCTTGCTGGCGCCGCAGACGAGCGCCCACTTGCCGGCGATGCCGAGATCCATCGTCGAACTCCCGAAGAAATGACCGATGGTGCCACGCGCGCAGTTCGCGCCCGCCGGGGCCCCGCCAATCAGCGCCGGCGGCTGCCGCCCAGCAGTGTGCCGAGCACGCCGCGGATGAGCTCGCGGCCGAGCGACGAGCCGATCGAGCGCGCGGCGCTCTTGGTCATCGCCTCGATGGCGGAGTCCTTGCGTCCGCTGCCACTCAGCACACCCCC
>JAJTYR010000060.1 GCA_021463505.1 Burkholderiaceae bacterium
TGCGACCCAACTTCGTCTTCGTGTCTCGTGTGCATGGACACTCAACGCTACTCAACTCGATTCGTGCACATGCGCGGCGAAAAATTCACAGGCTCTCAGGCGGCGCACCCGCCGGCGGCCGCCATCTCCGAGGCGGCTGGCTCTTGCGCAAACTGGTGCGCACGGGTTCCAGCGGCGTGCTGACTGCGCGCGCGGGCCATCGCGTCTTGCGGGGGCATGCCGTACTCGGTGCTGCGCTGCTGCGGCAACCGCCCCATCGCGCACAACAGCTTTTCCATGTCTGTTACGCTCATCTCCTGGCCGTGCGATCCGCCGGCAGCACGGGAAATGGTCTCGTCCATAAGGGTGCCACCCATGTCATTCGCACCCGCGCGCAGGCAGGCCTTTACGCCCTCGGTGCCGAGCTTAACCCACGACACCTGGATGTTCGAAACCACCGGATGCAGCGCGAGGCGGCCCACGGCATGCATTAGCACCGTCTCGCGGAAAGAGGGCCCGCGCCGCGCTTGGCCCTTGCGGTAGATCGGCGATTCCATATGAACGAACGGTAGCGGCACGAATTCTGTGATACCGCCGGTATCGATTTGAAGCGCGCGTAGCCGCAGTAGATGGCGCGCCCAGTGCTCGTACCTGTCGACGTGGCCGAACATGATGGTCGAACTACTGCGAAGGCCTAGGCTGTGCGCGGCGCGCATCACCTCCAACCACTGTGCGGTAGTGAGCTTGTCGTGGCAGATCGCCTGGCGCACTTGGTCGTCCAGGATTTCGGCAGCCGTACCCGGCAGCGTGCCAAGGCCGGCGTCCTTCAGTTGCTCTAGGTAATCGCAAAGGGGCAAACCCAGTGTTTTTGCGCCCTGCCAAACTTCCAGTGGCGAGAACGCGTGCAAGTGCATGCCCGGCGCCTCGGACTTCACTGCGCGACAGATTTCCAGGTAGGTGGCGCCCGTGTACGAGGGATGGATGCCGCCTTGCATACACACCTCGGTGGCGCCGCGATCCCAAGCCTCGCGGACACGGCGCTTGATTTCCTCCAGCGGAAGATCGAACGGCTTGCCGCGAAGGTCCTTCGAGCCCTTTCCCTTGGCGAACGCGCAGAACTGACACCGGTACGAGCAGATGTTGGTGTAGTTGATGTTACGGTTCACGACGAAGCTGACGATTTCTCCGTTCATCTTGCGGCGCAAC
Organism: Burkholderiaceae bacterium; assembly: GCA_021463505.1. Classification (GTDB taxonomy): domain Bacteria; phylum Pseudomonadota; class Gammaproteobacteria; order Burkholderiales; family Burkholderiaceae_E; genus Zeimonas. The sequence continues at coordinate 1,186 of JAJTYR010000060.1, forward strand.
TCGTCCGCGGCGGCGCATACGGCAGTGAACTCATCCCCACGCGCGCGAAACAGTCGCACGATCTCGACCTGCGCCAGCGTTTCGCCTGCGGTTGCGCGTCCAAGGATGCTCTGAACCTCAGCGCCTGCGATGGGAAGCGGCTTGGCCCCGATCAGGCGCAAATCCTCGTGCGCAGGGCCCTCTTGAACGCCGGGCGACCAGGTGTCGGTGCGCGCAAAGCCGTCGCCGTCAACATGATGGAGTACCGCGGTGCGAAAGACGGGATCGGCCCATCGGTCGAGTTCGCGTACATACTCCGGGTACAGTGCGAGCCGCTCGGTCAACTCCTTGCCGGCTGCCCGGGTGCTCATGGAAAGCTCGTCAAGGCGCGGCCACGGCGCTTCGGGGTTCACGTGGTCGGGTGTGACGGGCGATACTCCGCCCCAATCGTTGATGCCGGCATCGATCAGTGATTTCAGCGCGTTTGCGCGAAGGTTCGGCGGCGCTTGAATGTTCATCGAAGGCTCGAAAATCAGCCGTGCGGCGGCAATGGTCCAGAGGTGATCCTCTAGCGACGGAGCGACCGCGCCGGCCATCAGCGAGTCACTCTTCGGCAGGAAGTTCTGGACAATGATTTCCTGGATATGACCATACCGCTGGTGCAAGTCACGCAAAGCCAGCAGGGCATCGAGGCGCTCCGTGCGAGTCTCGCCGATGCCGATCAGGATGCCGGTCGTGAACGGCACCCGCGATTGGCCGGCCAGGCGGATCGTTTCCAGGCGGGCCGCTGGGTTCTTATCTGGCGAGCCGTAATGCGCACCCCCGTGCTCGCACAAGCGCGTGGAAGTGCTCTCCAGCATCATGCCCAGCGAGATCGACACTTGCCGCAGCGCGGCCAGCTCGCCTGCATCGAGCAGGCCGGGATTGACGTGGGGCAGCAGCCCGGTTTCCCGATAGACTGCACGCGCGGCTGCGGCCAGATAGGACAGCGTGGTTTCGTGACCGGTCTCGGCCAGGGCTTTACGTGCCGCCTCGTAACGAAGCTCCGGTTTGTCGCCTAAGGTGAACAGCGCTTCCTTGCAGCCTGCAACTGTGCCTGCGCGGGCGATTTGCAGCACTTTCTCGATCGACAAGAAGGCGGCTTGTCCCTTGCGCGGCGACTGCGCGAAAGTGCAGTAATGACAAACGTTGCGGCACAGTTGGGTCAGCGGGATGAACACCTTGCGCGAATACGTGATGACTGCGCCGTGCGCGGCGTCCCTGCGGGCAGCGGCAGCGGGCAGCAGCACATCGAGGCCAACATCCAGCAGGCCGTATGCGTCCCGGCGCGAGAGCTGCTCGTTCAGTGAAGGCATGGTTATCGTCATTGACTCTTGATCTCCTTTGGCAAAGTGCGGCAAGGTTCGCCGCTGATGCGTTCAGCTGGCCATGCATGTGGCCGATCGGCTGTATGAGCGCATGCCCGCAGCACACCAAGGCGGTCGGCGATGCCGCTGTTCGCGAGGTAGGTGCATGTGCGCGTGGCTGACGGATGCGCGAGCAAGGCAAACAGATCCGCCGGGCGATCGATGTCGCGGCCGAACCGCGGCAGCGCCAGTACTGTGGGCGTCAGGCCCAGCGCCAGCGCGGCGCTCCGATGCTGCCGAAAGCTATCCTGGCCAAAGTAGATCGGCAAGGCCTCGGGCGGCGAGCAGGCCAGGGCATTGGTGCCGCCATCGTTGCTCGCCGCCACGAGCGTCACGCTGGGCGAAGTGCGGTGTCCCCGCCCGATCAATTCGATATCTGCGGATTTGATCAGCGGCAGGTCCGCCGGGATGACCAACATGCCGGCGCATCGTGCGGCAGTAAGGGTACGGGCGGCATGACGAACTGCCGGCACCAGCCCGGATTCAGGCGGATCGCACAAGACATCGGCGCCGGCTCTGCGGGCGATCATCCCAGCCCCGGTATCGCCGGTCACGACGAGCACGCCGGCGACGCACGGGCTCGACACGAGCACATGGAGCACGTCCTCGAACATCGCGCATGCCAGCGCTGCTCGCTCATTGGCATCGAGCAGCGGTGCGAGCCGCTGCTTGGCACGGGCGAACGGTTTGACGGGCATGACAGCCCAAAGCTCGGATGCGCTCATCACGCGTTTTCGGTGTGCCGCGGCATCGCGCCCTCGTCCAGAGCGCGAGCGAACGACAGCACGGCCCCCGCGAGCTTGCACTTGTCGCCGGCAGTTCGCATCAGAGTGCGGGTGACATGCGCCGGGACGCCCAGGTGTTCGCTATCGGCTGCGTCGCTGTCGTCGATGACCATGCCGTCGATCAAGCCGGCGTAGTGGGCAGCAATCATCTTTGAGTTCACTGCCAGGCCCAGCTCGCCCATGATCTTGGCGGTCGGCCCTTTGACGGCCCGGCCGCCGACTATGGGAGAAACGACGACGATGGGCGCGGGCGTCCGCTCGAGCGCGGCGCGCACACCGGGCACAGCAAGGATCGGGTCGATGCTGAGGAACGGATTGGACGGGCAGATCACCACTGCACTCAATTTCGGATCGGCCAGCGCACCGATCAGGGCAGGGTTCGCGCTCGCCTCGGCGGCGCCCGAGAAGGATATGTCGGTGACGCAGGGGGCACAGCGCAACTTGACGAAGTAATCCTGGAACGGCAGCGCACCTTCCGCTGTGTGTATCAAGGTGTGCACCGGCTGGTCGGTCATCGGCAGCACCTCGGCGCGCAGCCCGAAGCGGCGTGCCAGGTCGCCCGTCACGGCGCTGAGCGTTTCGCCCGCACGCAGGCGGCGCGTGCGCTCCACATGCAGCGCGAGATCACGGTCGCCCAGCGAAAACCAGTTTTCGCCCCCGAGCTGTTCCAGCGCGGCCATGAAGTTCCAGCTCTCGTCGCATCGGCCCCAGCCACGCACAGGATCGCTCAGGCCGGCGAGCGTGTACAGCACAGTGTCCAGGTCAGGTGAGATGCACAGGCCCAGGAATTCGAAGTCGTCGCCGGTATTCACCCCAATTGTCAGCTGTCCCTGTGCGAGCACGGATTCGAGGCCGAGCGCGAGCTTGGCGCCGCCCACGCCGCCGCACAGCGCTACCACCCGCGACGCGGGGGCCGGGTTCGGGCCTGCGAAGCTACCCTCAGGCGACGTCATGAGTGATCCTCGAGCCTCATCGAAACATATCCTGCTGCCTGGGGCGCAGGAGGTCGGCAGCCGGGCGCGTTGGTGCACTCCACTTCACGCCGCGAATATGAATCACCGGTTTGCCGGCGTCCGTCTGGCCCATGATCAACGAGGCGGCAGCGGCCAGTTCGTCGCCGACGGCGATCTGCGTGACCCGCATCCGCCGGCCGAACAGGTCGGGTGTGCCCACCACGTCAAGCAGTGCCGGCAGGCCGGCAGCGCCAAGTGCGACTCCGGTGACACCATTGCGCCAGGGGCGCCCGAAGCTGTCGTTGATGATCACCGCTATGTTAGCGTCGAATGCGACATCCAGCTCGGCCTTCAGCCGCACGCACGTGGCGTCGGGATCCACCGGAAGCAGCAAAGCGCGTTCGTCCCCGTCCGGGTGATCGATGTTGGATTGATCGATGCCTGCATTAGCCATTACGAATCCCAGCCGGTGCTCGACCACCAGCACGCCGGGACGGTGCTTGACCACTTTGTTGCTTTCGCGAAGGATCAGTTCGGTCATGCGCGCGTCCTTTCCGGTTTCGGCCGCCAACCGGACGGCGCGCGGCGTGGGCGTCACGTCGCACAGGCGGACGTATCGGCCTTCGGCTTTGGAGACGATCTTCTGGGCCAGCACCAGCACGTCCTGATCGCGTGGCGCAATGCCGTCCTTTTCGAGCCCGGCAACGAGCAGCGCGGCAAGGTCGTCCCCCGGCTGCACCATGGGGAAGTCTGTGAGCGCCGTCAGGCTGACGGCTACGCGCTCCATGTGGCAGGCAGGGCCGTTCTCACGCCGGAATGCCCGTGATGCGAATTCCGGCGCCATCGACCTTGTAGCGCTTGTTGATGCCGATCAGGATGGACGTCATCGCTTCGGCAGCGGCTGCGTTGGCGATGGGGCCGGCGTCGATGCCGCGCATGCCGATGGCACCTGCAAGCGCGATCACCGTTTCGCGCGCTTGGCTGTCGTTGCCGCAGACCAGCACGTCGCATTCGATCGGACCGTCGCCCTGCAGCTTGGCAGCGCCGATGTTGTGGAATGCAGAAACCACCTGCGCTACGCCGCCGATGCGCTCGTGGGCAATCTGTCCGGCCGAGCCCTGCGGCGGCAACTGGACCTGGGCCACCTTCGGCGGCACCAGCGGCACCACGGCGTCGATGACGATCTTTCCGGCCACGGCTTCCTTCAGTTCTTCGAGCGTCGCATCGTGATTGGAGAAGGGGATGGCGAGGATCACGATATCCGCGGCTGCGGCCGCAGCGACATTGCTGTCTCCGCGCGCGGGCGTTACGCCTTCATCGGATCTGATCCGGCTTGCCGCATGCTGGGCCTTCTGCACGGAGCGCGAGCCGACGATCACCGGGTAGCCGGCCGCGGCCCAGCGCATGGCCAAGCCTGAACCAAGAGCGCCAGTGCCGCCGATGATAGCCAGTGTGGGGCGAGTTTGCACTGACCTAGTCATGTGTTGCGACGGAGGATGACGAATGACGCGCAGAAATGACCCGTCGGTGTCGAGGCACGACGTTACCCATGTGTGCGCAGGAGTTCCGATAGTCTCGAGGGCGTCAACGGCAAATGCGTGGGCCGCACACCGGTGGCAAACTCCACTGCATTGAGAATGGCTGGTGCCGTTGGGATCATCGCTGGTTCTCCAACTCCTTTCGCGCCATATGGACCAGTTGGCTCGGCGGCCTCGATGATGAAAACTTCGATTTCAGGCATGTCACCCACAGTAGGAATCAAGTAATCGTGGAGATTGTCTGTCTTGCCAGGCAAATACTCCTCCATAAGAGCCAATCCGAGGCCTTGCGCAATGCCCCCGTGGATCTGCCCCTCGATTTGGGTCGGATTCAGAGCGCGTCCCACATCGTGCGCAGCCCAAATCTTCTTGACATTCACAGTTGCCAGTTCGGTGTCGACCTCGACCAAGGCCATCTGGGTCCCAAACGCATACGTGGCGTAGGGGATTCCTTGGTAGTCTTCATCCAGATCCGTTGTGGGCGGATCGAAACGTCCAATGCCGTAGATCACCATGCCATCCTCATCGGCGCTCATGGACGAGAGCCTCAGCTTCTTCACCCCGCCAGCATCCAGCACCGTTACATTGTGGCCCTCGAAATGGACCTCGGCGTCGCCCTGTGCCTGAACCTGCCGCCGGATCTCGCCAAGCAAGTGGGAAGCCGCTAGCTTGACTGCGTTTCCCGAGATAAACGCATGGCGAGATGCGGAACTCTTGCCCGCATCCAAGGTTTTATCCGTGTCACCCACGACGAGATGCACAGCGTCCGTTCGGACGCTCAATGCATCTGCGCAAATCTGCGTAAGAATCGTACTTACACCCTGTCCAATGTCGACGGCGCCGGAAAAGAGCGTGATGCGAGCTTCCCGGTCGAGACCGATCCGCATGCTCGATGGGTTGGGTTGGCATGTATTCCCGATTCCGTACCACATGCACCCCAGTCCCACGCCACGCTTCATTCGTGAATTGTGTCGATTGAAAGTTTCAGCATCCTTTCTCTGCGCATCCCAAATAGGCTTCAAGGTCGAGAGGCAATCCATCAAGCCTACGCTGTCCTCCAACTTCTGGCCCGTCGAGGTTCTATCGCCAGCACGCATAGCATTGAGCAACCGGAACTGGAGCCGATCAATGCCCATCTTGTCAGCTAGCCGATCCATTAGAGCTTCGTGCACTACGGCGGCCTGCGGGACACCGAAGCCCCGGAATGCCCCAGCTACGGCATCTGTCGTGTGTATGGTGCGCGTGACGCAGCGTACTGCATCAAATCGATAGGGCCCCATCGCGTGAATGGGCACTCTACTTGCAACGATGGGTCCGCATGATGAGTAAGGCCCGGTGTTGAAATCTGCATTCATGGAATACGTTCTCAATCGGCCCCGATCATCGCAGGTCAACGTCGCATTGATGGCAGCAGGATGCCGCTTGGTCGTTGCGCGCATGCTCTCAGCACGGGAGTAGACGCACGCCACAGGTTGCGTCATGTGCCAAGCGGCAACTGCGATCAGCGGTTGCAGCGACATGTCGATCTTGCCTCCGAAGCCTCCTCCTATGGCTGTGGGAATGATCCTGACATTTTCAGCTGGAATGCCGAGTATCCACGCAATTTCGTCGCGGTTGAGATAGGGCGCCTGTGTGGAGACGGCCATCTCAAGGCGATCGCCTATGCGCCGCGCAACCCCCGCTTCGGGTTCGATATACGCATGCTCCACGAAAGAGGTAACGAAGCTGCCGCCGACCGAAACCACGCCCGCTTCAGCCTGCACGTCGCCTTTGATCTGGTTGACTTGCATCAGCAAGTTGCCAGGGCGATCGGCATGAAGCCAAGGTGCGTCCTCCGCAAGAGCGTTGGCGACGCCGGTAAGCGGCAGGAGCGGCTCCCATTCGACGGGAAACAGCGATGAGTCGAAAGCAGCTATGGCGCTCTTTTCGCCCACAATAGCGGCGATCGGCTCTCCCATGTATCGGACGTATCCGTCGGCAAAAACCGGTTGATCCCTAAAGCGAGCAACGGTGCCATACACATTGCTTCCGGGAACATCGGAGACAGTGAAAACACGACGAATTCCCGGATTCTCGACGTATAATTGTTTGAGATCCCGGATTTGGAAGCGGGCGTGCGCATGTGGTGATCGTATGACCTTTAGCTGCAAGGCGCCTTCCATCACCGCGTCTGCGCCGAACAGGGCGCGGCCGGTCACTTTGGCAGCGCCGTCAACTTTCTGAATTCGAGAACCCACAGCGCGTCCGCGTGAAGGCTTTTCGACAGACAGGGGCGCACGCAGTCCCAAGTACCTTTCGACTGCTTCGACGATCTTGATGTATCCAGTGCATCGGCACAGGATTCCTCCAAAACGATCGACGATCCTGTCTCTTGATCGGACGGTGGGATCAAGCACGATTTCCGCTGCGGCCATCAGCATGCCCGGCGCGCAGACGCCGCACTGGGTTGCACCAGAACTGACGAATACGTCCTGCAAGCCCGAGAGTCGTGAATCTTTCTCGATACCTTCCACCGTCAGCACAGCCTTGCCTTCAGCCTGTGCCACCGATACGAGGCAGCTGCACGCCTGTGCCCCATCCAGCAGCACCGTGCAGGCGCCGCAATCGCCGGAATTGCACCCCACCTTGGTACCCGTCAGCTTCAGGTCGTCTCGTAAGACATCGGAAAGCCGGCGACCGCCATCACGGCAGTGCACCTGCCGTTTCGTGCCATTGACGGACAGCACCGCCTTGAAGCCTTCCTCCTGGCCATACTCAGTCATCGATCAAACTCCCGACCACATCACGAATTCCTTCGTCGACCAGCGTTCTTGCCATGGCTAGCCTGAAAGAAGCGGTCGCACGAATATCGCTGATGGGCGACAACGGCGCCAATTCCTGTGGTTTCAACGAAAACTCCGCCGCCTCATCGAGCTGCATTCCCAGCAGCCTCTCTTCTGCGGCCTTCAGTCGAACCGAGCGAGGCCCGCACGAACCAACGCAAATGCCAACACGCGAAAGCTGACGGACGTCGTCCAGCGCCACATAGACGCCAACCATCACCAGTGAGATGACCAGGTAGCGGCGGCTCCCCAACTTCTTGAACACGGATGAATGACGATGTTGTGCCGCTGGCACCCCGATGCTGAGCAAGATCTCGTCTTTCTTGAGTGACGTGTGGCGATTACCGAGTACGAAACTCTCCAATGTCATCTCTCGGGATCCCTCGCGTCCAACCACCGTGACCCGCGAGTCAAGAGCCATCAGCGCGGTCACCCCGTCCGCCGCTGGCGAAGCATTGCAGATATTCCCACCGATGGTCCCTTTGTTCTGAATCTGCCGCCCGCCAATCTTCGCTGCAGCCTCTTTGACTACATCAAACTGGCGAGGCAAAGTCATATTGGCCAGCGCGCTCCAGGTTGTCATCGCGGGGATGGTCCACCAGTACTCATCTGATCGCACGGGCCCTGACAGTTCGGGCAAGCCTGAGATATCGATCAACCCCGCTGGCCGAGTGCCGTTCTCGAGACCGGGATAAATGTCAGTGCCCCCCGCGAGCAATGTATAGCCGGTTTCGTTCTTGAGGCGTATTGCCTCGTGCAGATTGGAGGGCCTAAGATACTGCACGTGAAGTGATCCTGTGATGCGCTATGACCAAACGAAATCTCGATAGCATGCTCATAGTTCGCATGGGGCCACGCGCTACTGGCGCAGTGCCGTCTCCAGCGCCAGCCCGACCGCCAGTAAGCTACGGTCTTCACCGCCTTGCCTGACGATCATGAGCCCCACTGGGCCTTCGCCGGGATCGTGGCATGGAATCGAAATGGCACAACCGTCGAGAAAATTGACGATGCGCGCATTGCGCCCAATAGCGATGTTGCTTCTCGCATAAAGTTCGTCATCGACGTTAAGCGCAGTGATCGCAGGGGCGAGCGTCGCGACCGTAGGCATTAGCAGCGCATCGTAAGGCGCAGCGATGCGGGTGCTTTCCATGATCATCGCCGAGCGTTGTCTCAGGATTTCTTCGTAGTCTGCCGCGCTGATCTCAGCGCCGCGCATGATGCGTGATGCAACCCTCGGGTCGTAGTCGTCCTTGCGCCGCTCGATCACGTCTCGATGTGTGGCGTAAGCGTCGGCCGCCACCAATCCTCCATACCGGTTAATCTCCGGCAGGCTCTGCAACGCGGTGAACCGTATGCCAGTAAGGCTTGCACCGGCTTTCGAGAGCTTGATGAGCGCCGCATCGAAGGATGCGGCAACCTGGTCATCCAACGCATCGAGCACATAGTCTTGAACGACACCCAGCCGCAGTCCCGTCAAAGGCGGCGGTTTCAGCGGAGCGAGTGTCACATCTCCCGCGAGAATGCTGTCAACGAGCGCGCAGCAGGCTACGCTGGATCCAATGGATCCAATGGAGTCGAGGGTTCTTGATAACGGAAAGGTTCCACCTGTGGGTATGCGGCTCGCAGTCGGCTTGAATCCGGTCACGCCACACAGAGCGGCGGGAATGCGCACCGACCCTCCGGTGTCGGTCCCGATGCCAATCGCAGCCATCTCGTCCGCGACCGAGACTGCTGCACCCGATGAGGAGCCTCCTGGTATTCGTCCTGTGCCCCGATCCCATGGGTTCTTCGGAGTGCCGTAATGGGGATTCAGACCCAATACGGAATATGCGAACTCCACCATGTTGGTGCGGCCGACGATAATCGCCCCTGCTTTGCGCAACCGCCGGACCGCAATGGCATCGGTCTTGGCGGGAGCGGCGTCACCGAGCACTATTGATCCGGCGCGCGTAGTTTCGCCCTCGATATCGAAACAGTCCTTGATGGATACGGGTATGCCGGCCAGCGGCGACGGGACGATGCCCGATGCGCGCATCGCGTCGCTCGTCTTCGCTTCTGCCAATGCTGATTCGAAGTTTGCTTGCCGGAACGCCCGCCGACCTTCACCCGATGGGTTCGAAATCTGGCCGAGAGCGAACTCCACCAATTCCTGGCTTGTCGTCTTGCCAGTGGCGAGTTCTTCTGCGAGTGTCCAAACGGGCTTCAAGTCTTTCCGCCTCAGCGCTTGTTCAAAGCCGCGCAATCACCTGTTCGCCGAAACCCTGCAGCCACTCCCGGCGGGCCGCCAGATCCTTCGGAAGGTTGTAGAAGTTGCAGGTGAGCCGGGTGATACCGAACTCATCGCGACAACGGCGCAGGCCTTCCAGAAGGTTTTCGTAGTTTCCAAGAATGGCCCAGTCCGCCGCGTCGTCCTCCTTCAGCTCGAGGCGGATCTTGTGCATGGATTTTTCCTGCATACCACCTTCTCCATAACGCTTGAAGGTCACCTCGCCGCCGGCAACCCCTTTCGCGGCCGCGTCGCCCGGATCCTTGCCGATGATCATCGCTCGCCAAGCGCCGACGTCGGTCGGCGTTCCCGTGTGGTGTTCTGCCCATTCTTCCTTGTAGACGTCTATAAGTGACTTGAGGTCTGCGAAGGTAACTTGTGGGCTGACGAGGATGCCGTCTAGCATGCGAGCTGCGCGCTTCGCCGCCGCATCGCTGTGCGACGAGCCCAACAGCGGCGGCGACGGCTTCTGGACCGGAGGAACCGCAAGCTGCAAGCCGTCCACCGTGAAATACTTACCGTGGTGGTGCACCGGCGCGCCGCTCCAGAACTGGCGCATGATCTGCACCCCTTCCTCGAACCTGGAAACCCGGTCAGCCCGCGTGATTCCAATCGCCTGCAACTCCTTCGGATGGTATCCAATCCCGATTCCGATGTCTAATCGGCCGCCACAGATGTTGTCGAGCAGCGAGAGTTCATACGCCGCGTCCATCGGATTGAGCAGCGGCAACTGCAGGATTTCAGTGGATAGCCGAAGCTTCCCGCTGATCCCCGCAAGTCGGGAGAGCAGCACGATCGGATGTGCCCAACTGTTCTCGTATGTGTGCGTGACGGCGATATAGCGAAAGCCTGCCTTCTCGACTGCACGGAGCATTTCTTCTGCATCCGCCAGCCAGTGGTCGAATGGATACTCAGGCGTGATCGAACGCCCGACAAGGTTAGACTTCGATGAGGAAAATAGAGCTCCGAGTTCCATGAAGTTCCTTCATTAAGATGAAAGTTGGTTTGTGTTTCAAGTCGCCTCTTTCACCCGCCCGGCGACGACAACCCTGACTGCTTCCTCAATGTTCTGATAGCCAGTGCAGCGACACAGGTTTCCACTCACCGCATCCCGTATTTCAGCGTCGGTCGGGTTCGGATGCTCAGCTAGGAATGCTTCGAGAGCGATGAGAAATCCGGGTGAACAAAAACCGCACTGCAGCGCGTGGGTTTCGTGGAACGCCTGCTGTAGCGGGTGCAACACCGCCCCTTCTGCCATCCCCTCCACCGTGCGGATTTCGGCACCGCCTGCCTGAATTGCGAACGTCAAGCACGATCGCACCGTCGTCCCGTTCATCAAGACGGTACACGCCCCGCAGACACCATGCTCACAGCCGACATGGGTACCGGTGAGACCCAGGTGATCGCGCAGAAAGTCGGACAGGAGAAGACGCGCCTCCACCTGGCTTTCATAGGACTGGCCGTTGACGCGCAGTCGGATGGTTCGTTGTGTCATTTTGGACTTTCCATACTTCGCGACGCCGCGCTCGCTCGTGCGGCCGACGCTTGCAACGCACGATCGACTAACGCTGCTGCCGCGTCCTTTCGGTACTGAGCACTGCCGTGCAGGTCGCTGTCTGGCGAGATCCGAGCCGCCACCCGCTGCCCGACTTCCTGGAACGCGCGGAGATTCGGCGCTTGGCCCACCAGCAACTGCGCCTCTTCCACCGCTGCGAACGGCGTAGAACCAACCCCACCAAGCGCGAGCGCTGCTCGCTCGCAGATGCCCTCCGGCGATAGCGTAATCTCCGCAGCCACTGAGACCAGGGCGAGGCTACCCTTGCGGCGGCTGACCTCCAGAAAAGCGCTACCAGTCCCGGGGGGAACTGTCGGAATCCGCAACTCTGTCAACAGTTCGTCCGACTTCAGCGCCGTGGAGAAATAGGAAACAAAGAACTTATCAGCAGGAATGGCGCGTGTGCCGTTCGGCCCTTGCGCAATCACCGTTGCTCCAAGCGCAACGAGGACCGTCGGAATTTCAGCTGCCGGGTCGGCATGCGCCACACTGCCGCCAACAGTGCCACGGCGGCGCAACGCCATATGGGCGACGAATGGCAGTGCCTCGGCAAGCAATGGCACACGTGCGCGAACAATGGCGGAGGTCTCAACGATGTGTTGCCGGGTGAGAGCGCCAATGGCAACCGCACACTGATGTTCGACGATGAAGTCCAGCGACGCCAGGCGGTTCAGATCGATCAGCGCTGTCGGACGCACCAGGCGAAAGTTCATCATGGGAACCAGGCTTTGGCCTCCCGCGATCGCCTTGGCCTCATCGCCACACTCGCGAAGAATAGAAAGCGCCTCCGCCAGTGTTGCGGGATCGAAGTAGTCGAAAGCAATCGGTTTCATGAGCTGACTGCTCTTGCTTTACGCACTAATGTGCGGACACGATCGGGCGTGAGCGGCAGTTCACCGATATCGATGCCTAGCGGGGAGAGCGCGTCGGCAACCGCATTGGCGATGGCAGCTCCGGCGCCGGTGCAGCCCGTCTCGCCGGCACCTTTTAGACCGAGGGGGTTCAACGGCGATGGTGCCTCTTCGAGCAGCCGCAACTTGATGGAAACCGGCATTTCGGCCGCCGATGGCAGCAAGTAATCGGCGAGCGTGCCCGTCAGAAGCTGTCCGCCCTCGTCATACACCAAGTCCTCCAGCAAGGCACCACCGAGACCCTGCGCGAGTCCACCGATCAATTGTCCCTCCACGATCATCGGATTAATGGCGCGGCCGATGTCGCAGGTCATGACGTAGCGGAGAACTCGCACGGCTCCCGTACCAGCGTCCACTTCGACTACGGCGATGTGTGTGCCGTAGGGATAGGCACGCATAGGGGCTTTGAAGAACGCCTCTACAGAGAGTCCCGGAGCCATCCCATCGGGCACACGAACCGGTCCGGCCAGGAGCGCGAGTTCACGCAGGGTCAGACCCACCTCGGGCACGCCTCGTACCTGCACCCGCCCGTTCTGCAGCACGAGATGCTCCACGGGACGTTCCAACTGAGGTGACGCAAGGGACAGAAGCTTATCGCGTAGGCCGCTGGCCGCCTGATGCACCGCGCTGCCGCCAACGACCGCGCCGCGACTGCCGCATGTCCCGCCACCGAATGGTATCCGTGCTGTGTCACCATGAATGATGCTGATCGCGTCCGGATGCACGCCCAGAGGCCCGGCGGCAATTTGCGAGAGCGTGGTCTCCAAGCCTTGTCCGAGGCAGGTGAGCCCGGTAAAGACGAGCGCATGCCCTGAATTGTCAACCTCCGCCCGTGCGTATTCCCATGGCCCGGTACCGGATTTCTCCACCAGGCAGCCGATGCCGATACCGATCAGGCGGCCATTGCTGCGCTCAATCGCCTGCTCCTGTCGAAACATATCGTACTCGGACATCTCGATGGCTGCATCAAACGCGCTGCGAAAATCCCCGCTGTCGTAGATGACGGGATCGGTATCAGCCGTCGACCCGACGTCATACGGCATCGCATCCGACGCCACCAAATTGCGTCGGCGAAGTTCCGCGGGATCCAGCTTCAGGCGCGCTGCAAGTACATCGATCATGCGCTCGCGAACGAAGGTTCCCTCATAACGGCCGGGACCGCGGTACGTTCCTGTCGGAGTCTTGTTGGTCAGGGCACACAGGACCTCCGCGTGGTAGTGCTCGATATCGTAGGGGCCCGGCAACATTGCGGCTGTGCGGTCGGGCACAACGAAACCATGGGTTCGTATGTAGGCGCCCATGTCGACGTGGATGGTGTCCGTGATAGCAATGATGCGGCCGTCCGAAGTGGCTCCGATCTCGACGTCATGCCACTGCTCCCGCGAGTGATTCGTCGCTACGAAATGTTCGCAGCGGTCCTCGATCCAACGCACGGGCCGGCCCAGACGCATGGCCGCCCAAGGCACGAGAAAATCCTCGGGATAGAACTCGCCGCGCACGCCAAATCCGCCACCGACCTCCGTTTCCACTAACTGCACGAGATGCTCCGGATGGCCGAGCAGCCGGGCCAGCACGCTTCGATTGAAATGCGGAACCTTCGTAGCCCCCCACATCGTCAGGGTGCGGGTACCGACATCGTACGCAGCCAATAGGCCGCGCGTTTCCAGCGGCACGCCGGTGTGCCGCTGGATGCGAAGGCGCTTGCGCACCCGCACCGGGGCCGTAGCTAGAGCGCGCCCTGCGTCCCCCTTGTTCATGATCAATCGCTCGGCGAGGTTGGTGCCGAACTTCTCGTGCACTATCGGCGCGCCAGGCTGGAGCGCCGCGCGAGCGTCGGTCACCACGGGCAGCGGCTCTACGTCGATGTCGATGGCTTCCAATGCGTCCTCGGCCCGATACCGGTCGCACGCCACGACGAGCGCCAGGGGTTCCCCCACGTAGTGCACCTTACCGGTTGCGATCGGACGCTGCAGGCATTCGTCTAGGCCGTTGCGCGGGGACATGCGCATCGGAATGGCGCCGACCGCTCCAATCTCCTGTGGACCAAAGACGGCAACTACACCGCGCTGTTGCCGAGCGCGCGTGAGATCGAGCGAGACGATCCGACCATGCGCGTGCGGGCTGCGGTACACAGTCGCGGCCAGCATGTTTGGAAGCGACAAGTCACCGACGAATTTTCCAGAACCGGTGAGAAGGCGCTGATCTTCCTTGCGTGGAAGACGCTGACCGAGCCATTCGCTATGCAACTTGTTCATCTAGTCCAGTCCCAACAGCGTCGCGGCGTTCCCGCCCAGGATCGCATCGCGAGATTTCCGGTCGATACCGAGTCGCTCCACAGTGCGCACCGGATCCAGATCGCCGATTGCGAACGGGTAATCGCTCCCCAGCAATAGCTGGGAAGCGCCGACCCGGCTGATCAGATAATCGAGCGCGTCCACATCGTGCGTGACAGTGTCATACCACAGCCGCCCGAGTCGAGATGCCGGCCGGCTGGCACAATTCACTCGACATGATCCGTCAATTTCGAACCCTTTGTCGAGACGGCCAATGACCGAACAGATCGCGCCGCCGCCGTGGGCAAAGCAGAATCGCAGACGTGGATGACGATCCAACACACCGCCAAACATCAGCCGGCTGATCGCTACAGCCGTTTCGAACGGATTGCCTAAAAGGTTCCGCAGGTAGTAGTCGCAGAGGTGGCCGGCACCCAGGGGCGCATACGGGTGGATGAAGACGACTGAGCCGAGCGCTTCAGCACGTGCCCAGAATGGCTCGAGTGCCTGGGCGTCGAGCGGCACCCCATCGATATGCGTACCGATCTCCACCGCGTGCAGCCCTAGCTCAAAATGAGCGTACTCCAGTTCATCGATTGCTAGCGTTGCGTCTTGGAGTGGGACGGTGGCCATGCCGGCAAACCGAGCAGGGTTTGTCGCCACCATCGCAGCAATACCCTCGTTCGTCACGCGCGCGAGCACCGCCGCCCTCTCGGCGTCGAGCCAGTAGTGATACATGAACTGGACAGCGGAGAGCACTTGGATGTCCACCCGCGATGCGTCCATCGCGGCGATGCGCGCCGCGGTGTCCAGCCAGGCTGGAATGAGCGGTAAGCGTTGTGTTACCGGGCCATGGCCATTGCCGCAAGTCCCGCTTTCGATTGCTAATACTTCAGTGCCGGCGACAGCTGTTGCGCTCAAGTTCGGAACCCTCCCGGCGCGCACGAGATCAAGATAAGCCGGAGGAATCACATGAGCATGGAAATCGATATTCATGACTTCCTGACTGGGATGACACGCGACGTTATGGCCCAGCGCTACTGAGGTTTGATATTCGAGTCTTTAATGACTTTCGCATAGCTCGTCATCTTTTCCTGAAGAAAGCTCTTGAACTGCTCGGGAGTGCTCCCGATGGGAACTAGGGAAACGCTGAACAAACGGCCCGACGAGCAGCACGAAGAGCGAGTGACGTAGCTGATATCACGATGCGCAATATTCCAACCCGACCAAGCGACATGGCGGCCGTTTTCGAGCCGAACCGCGGCCTCTCGGCCCCGATTTCCTTCATGCGGGCGCATCTTCCCCGTGAGCGCTTGACGCCATGAGGCCGCGCTTCGCGATCACGAGGTTCGCCAACCCGAACAGGCTATACAACTGTGCGCCGTTCTTCGCAAGACCCTTGTAGCGAACCTTGCGATGACGAAACAGATTCTTCACTACGTGAAACGGATGCTCGACACGCGCGCGCACCTGCGCCTTCAGACGCTCGAGCGCGCGGCGCACTTCCCTGGCCCG
>JAJTYR010000061.1 GCA_021463505.1 Burkholderiaceae bacterium
CCTCGATCAGGTGCACGCCGGGCGCCAGCAGCACGCCCGCCAGTGCGGCAGTGCCGGCCGCCAGCATCGCGCGCCGCGACGCGCCGCTGCCAGACGGCCCGGCGTCGGCGCTCTGCGGTGCGTCCCGTCGATGGCGGCGCTCCGGCGGGTTCATCGCTGCGCTCCTGCCGCGGCTGGCCGTAGGGTGGTCGCGAGGAAAGCCTGCGCTGCCTGCGCGGCACGCGTCCGAGGATCGGGTGCAGCCTGCGCGCGTGCCGGCTGCGCGCCTGCCGGCCTGGGCTGATGGCATTCGAAGCAGTCGAGCGTGACCGCGGCGTAGCGGTGGCAGCTCTCGCAGAACGCCTGCGGTGAACCGATCGCCGAGCCGGCGGCCGCGCCGGCGCCCGGTCCGGCGTGGCACTCGATGCAGCCGTTCAGGCTGACTTTCTCGCCGCGGATTCCCTGGCGCACGGTGCGGTCGCGCTCGTGCCTGAGCATGTCCATGTGGGTGCGCCGCATGACCTCGGGGCTGTCGATGCATTGCGTCGAGGGGTCGACCGCGATCGACGGTTTGATCACGCGCCCGGCCGGCCCGTCGGCAAGCGCCGCGCCGGCAAAGACGGCGGCGCACAGCGCCGCCGTGATCGCCGCGAGCCAGCGGGTCGGAAGACCGATCGGCATCTGTGCGCCCCTACTGGCCCATTCCCATCTTGATGTAGCCGGTCGGGCAGACGTCGGCGCAGATGTGGCAGCCGATGCAGCGGTCGTAGTCGGTGTAGACATAGCGGCCGATGGTCGCCTCCTTCTTCGGTACGCGCTTGACCGCGATCTGCGGGCAATAGACCACGCAGTTGTCGCACTCGAAGCACTGGCCGCAGCTCATGCAGCGCTTGGCCTCGGCGATCACTTCCTCGTCGCTGAGCGCTTCGATGCGCTCCTCGAAGTTGCCGAGTGCGCTCTCCTTCGTGAGCGTGATGAACTTGCGTTTGACCCGCGCCGTGTAGCCGAAGTGCCCGAGGAACAGTTCCTCGTGCGGAATCACGTAGCGGTCGGACTGGTCGTCGTAATTGTGGACCGCGTCCCTGCTCTTGTCGGTGCCCCAGGTGGTGCCGTGAAGCTGGCCCACCTCCTGGCCGCGCTCGACGTATTTGCGCAGCAGGTCGAACGCGTGCACGTCGATCTTCGGGCGCTTGCCGGCTTCCTCGCCCGACAGGAAGCGATCGATCCCGTCCGCGGCGATCGACCCGTGGCCGATCGCGGTGGTCAGCAGGTGCGGGCGGATCACGTCACCGCCGGCGAAGACACCGGGCTGGTCCTTCACCTGGTAGCTGCGATCGGCGTTGACCGCACCGCGTCCGTTGTCGAACGTTTCCAGGCCGGTGAAGTCGACCGCCTGGCCGATGGCCGAGACGATCAGGTCGGCGGGGATGTCTTCTTCGGAGCCCTCGACGACCTTGATGTCGAGTCTGCCCCCGGCCATCTTCGCCTCGCACCGGGCCACGCGCAGCGCGGTCGCGCGACCGTCCGGCCCCTTGACGACCGCGATCGGCACCAGGCCGCCGCGGATGTGGATGTCTTCGGCCTGTGCCTGCTCGATCTCGTGCCGGTTCGCCTGCATCCGGTCGATGGCGAACACCGAGGTGAGCACCACCTCGGCACCCTGCTTGGCCGAGACGTCGGCGACGTCGTGGGCCAGGTGGCCGGCGATCGCGGCCTCGAAGTCGGTCGGCTTCGAGCTGGCGAGGTGGCCCAGGCGTCGTGCCACGGTGGCCACGTCGATCGAGGTGTCGCCGCCGCCGACCACGACCACGCGCTTGCCGACGTGGCGCAGCCGTCCGTCGTTGAATGCACGCAGGAACGCGGTGGCGGTGACCACGTTCGGCGCCTCGCCGTCCTTCACCGGCAGCGCGCGGCCCCCCTGTGCGCCCAGCCCGAGGAATATCGCGTCGAAGTCGCGTCGCAGTTCGTCCATCGTCACGTCGGTGCCGACACGGCACTTCATCCGCGTCTGGATGCCGAGTTCGAGGATGCGGCTGATTTCGGCGTCGAGCACTTCGCGCGGCGTGCGAAAGCCCGGGATGCCGTAGCGCATCATGCCGCCGAGTTCCTCGTGCTCGTCGAAGATCGTGACTGCGTGCCCCTTGAGCGCCAGCTGGTAGGCTGCCGACAGGCCGGCCGGTCCGCCGCCGATGACTGCGACCTTCTTGCCGGTGGACACGTCGGGCTTGACGTACTTCAGGCCGTTGCGGTTGGCGTAGTCGCCGAGGAAATGCTCGACCGAGTTGATGCCGACGTGGTCTTCGAGCGCGTTGCGGTTGCAGCCGGTTTCGCACGGCGCCGGGCACACGCGGCCCATCACCGACGGGAACGGGTTGGCCTGCGTCAGCCTGCGCCAGGCGTATTCCTGCCAGGGCATGCCTGCCGGCGGCTTCTCGATGCCGCGCGCGATGTTCAGGTAGCCGCGGATGTCCTCGCCCGACGGGCAGCTGGCCTGGCACGGCGGCGTGGCCTGCACGTAGGTCGGGCACTTGTGCGAGTGGTCGGCGTCGAAGATCTTGTCGCGGAAGTTCTTCCACGTGTGTTCGCCATCCTCGAAGCGCCGGAAGCCGAGCTTGCCGGCCTCGTGATCAACGTTCGTCGACATCGTCTGTTCTCCGAAGCAGTAGGCGGATGGCGCGTCAGGATTTCGCACCGAGCCGGATGGCGGTGCTCACCAGCTGGTGCACACCGCCCACCATTCCCATCTTGAAGCCGTAGTACGGCAACACCTTGGTGAACTGCGCCTTGCAGATCGCGCAGATCGTCGCCATGAAATTCACACCGTGCTCCTTCACGACCCGCTCGAGCGCCTCCATGCGCGGCAGGGCGCCCTTGACGCGCAGGTCGATCAGTTCGTCGGTGAGCACGCCGCCGCCACCGCCGCAGCAGAAGGTCTGCTCGTGCGTGGTGCCAGGCGCCATCTCGTGAAAACGGTTGACCGTCGCTCGCACGATCGCGCGCGGGATCTCGAACTGGCCGCCGGGCACGTCGCCCATCCGCGAGGCACGCGCCACATTGCAGCTGTCGTGGAAGGTGACGACGCGATGGTCGTTGGCGTCCTTGTCGAGCGTGAGGGCGCCGCGCTGGATCAGGTCCCAGGTGAACTCGCAGATGTGCATCGGCTGCCGATAGCGCTGGTCGAGCTGGCTCTGCAGTTGCACCGCGAAGGGGTCTTTCGCGCCGGCGCCGATGCCGGCGAGCGTGTTCCAGAAGCTGTAGGCGACGCGCCAGGCATGGCCGCATTCGCCGACGACGATGCGCTTGACCCCGAGTTCGAGCGCCGCCTCGCGGATGCGCAGCGCGATCTGCCGCATCTGCTCGTAGTTGCCGATGAACATGCCGAAATTGGCAGCCTCGGAGGCGTATGACGACATCGTCCAGTTCACGCCGGCCGCGTGGAACACCTTGCCGTAGCCGATCAGGCTCTCGACGTGCGGCTCGGCGAAGAAGTCCGCCGACGGCGTGATCAGCAGCACCTCGGCGCCCTTCTGGTCGAGCGGATAACGCACGTCGACGCCGGTCTCCTCCCTGACGTCTTCCTCGAGTCCTTCGAGCGTGTCGACCAGCGCCGGGCCGGGCAGCCCGAGGTTGTTGCCGATCCTGTGGACCTTGCCGATGATTTCGTTGCTGTATTTCTGACCGTAGCCGACGACGTCGAGGATCTCGCGCCCGGCCATCGTGATCTCGGCGGTATCGATGCCATAGGGGCAGAACACCGAACAACGCCGGCATTCGGAGCACTGGTTATAGTAGGTGTACCACTCGTCGAGCACTTCGCGCGTGAGGTCGCGCGCGCCGACCAGCTTCGGCATCAGCTTGCCGGCCAGCGTGAAGTAGCGCCGGTAGACGCTGCGCATCAGGTCCTGGCGCGCCACCGGCATGTTCTTCGGATCGCCGGTGCCGAGGAAGTAGTGGCACTTGTCGGTGCACGAACCGCAGTGCACGCAGGCGTCGAGGTAGACCTTCAGCGAGCGATAGCGCTGCAGCAGCGTGCCCATGTGCGCGATCGCCCTGTCGTGCACCGCCGGCCAGTCGTCGGAGACCTTTCCGGGGAAACCGAGCGCCTCGTTCATCTTCTCGGCGGCCAGGTACGGGCGGCTCGCGGCCATCGCGCCCGGCACGATCGCCGGGGACACCTCGGGGAATTCGCGCAGCGCCGGTGCCTTGATGTCGGCCGCCATCGCTCAGCGCTCCTCGAGGCGCGCGGCCCACGGCGCCAGATGTCGGGACTCGCGCGGGTTGTCGACCTGGTTGCGCGACGGCGAGAAGAACAGGCCCGGCGCGTGCAGCAGCTTGGAGAACGGGAAGATGATCATCAGCGCGGCCACCAGCAGCAGGTGCAGGTAGAGCGGGGCACTGGGCGGCAGCGGTTGCCAGTCGAACACCATCAGGCCGAGGAAGAACGCCTTGACGCCGACGATGTCGGTGTGGAACAGGTACTTCATCGACAGGCCCGAGGCGGCGATCGCCAGCAGCAGCGCGAGCATCAGGTGATCGGACGGGGTGGAGATGTAGCGCACCCGCTCGACCAGGAAGCGGCGCGCCCACAGCCCCGCCAGCCCGATCGCCATCGCGAACGCGGCGTACACGCCGAAGGGCTGGACAAAGGCGACCCAGCCCCAGACCGGTTCCGTGAAGTAGCGCAGGTGGCGCGCGAGCACCAGCGCGAGACCCGCGTGGAACAGCCAGCCGAACGCCCACGTCCAGAGATTGCCCTTGAACAGGCTTTCGAAGAAGACGACCTCGCGCACCATGCGCAACACGACCCCGCCGCCGGTGGCCGGCGCAGGCGTCGTCGGGATCTTCAGCGGTGCCGGCGTGCGCGCGTAGTCGACGACGCGCACCACCAGCCCCGCCACGCAGACCACGGTCGCGAAGTAGAACAGCACCGCGAAGAATGCGGTCGAGCCCTGCATCGTCTCCTCCTGGCAGCGATCACGGGCGAACGTGACCCCGCGGCCGCGCGGCCGCGGGCGCGGCCCGCGCAGCGCTCAGACGCAGCCGGTCGGCTTGGGCAGGCCGGCGATCTTGCAGGCCTGCTTGGCCGGGCCGTACGGGAACAACTCGTACAGGTACTGGCTGTTGCCCTTGTCGGGCCCGAGCTTCTTGCCGATGGCCTTGGTGAGCACGCGCACCGCCGGGGCGATCTGGAACTCGTCGTAGTACTCGCGCAGGAAGTTCACCACCTCCCAGTGCGAATCGCTCATGTCGATGTTCTCGACCTTGGCAATTTCGCCAGCGACGTTCTCGTCCCAGTCGGACAGGTTGACGAGATAGCCTTCCTCGTCGGTTTCGATCTGCTTGCCTTGGACGTCGAGAGTGGGCATTTCGGTCTCCCCTGGGTATGCCTGGATGATGAATGGGCCAGCGTGCAGGTGCCGTGCTAGAGCCACGACTGGCAGTTCGGGTGTTCGGCGACCAGATCGACGAATCCGCCGTAGTCGACTGCGGTCACGCCCTCGCTCAGGCGGTCGGCCATGCCGCGCGCCTCGAGATCGGGGGCGAGCACGTAGACCTTCAGTCGGCCGAGCGCGTCCCGGATGCGCGTCTCGGCAGGATTGCCGCGCGTGGCGGCGTACACCGCATCCTCGATCAGCAGCAACGCGCCGTCCGCGCTGAGCCGCAATGCGCTGTCGAGCGCGTTGCCGTCGGTGGGTGACTTGTTGACGATGTGAAGCATTCGCCGGGCTCCGCGTCTAGAAGCTCAATACCACGTCCTGCTCCTGCATCAGGGCGGACAATTCGTCACGATCGAGCACGGTCACGTCGACCAGCAGGTCGTCCTCGGACAGTCCGCGCGCCTGCAGCGACTCGCGTTCGACGTAGAGCTTCTCGACGTCGTAGCCGTCGAGCGCCCGGTAGGTGGGCGAGAAGTTCTTCACCTCGATGCCCCTGGTCTGCATCCCGCGCTTCAGCTGGTAGACACCGTCGTCGATGAACACCAGCGAGACGTCCTGGTCGAACGCCGCGGTGATCAGCACGACCTCGAGCGATTCGAGCGCGTAGATCGTGCCGTGGGGCGCCTTGCGGTTGACGAACATGAACTTCTTCTGTTCCGACATCGCGCGCCTCAGTCGCCGAAAGTGACGAGGCGGTCGGCCTCGATGCCGGCTTCGACCAGCTGGCCGAGCCCCGAGATCCGGAAGCCCGGCGCCAGCACTTCGTCCTTGATGCCGCGGCGCAGTGCCGCGGCCACGCAGACCACCAGGTCGACCCCGTGCTCCTCGGCGAGCTTCGACCAGCGCGCGACGATGTTGCGATCGTCCTGCGGCGGCTCGGTGAGCCGCGTGGAGTTGTTCACGCCGTCGTGGTAGAAGAACACGCGGCCGATCTCGTGGCCCTTGGCGATCGCGGCCTTGCAGAACAGGTAGGCCGAATCGCTCGCCTGGTGCTGGTAGGGCCCTTCGTTGACCAGGATGCCGAACTTCATCGCGTGCCGGGCCTCAGAAACGGATGTGCGCCGACGCGTTCAGGCTCGACCGCGAGCCACGCCAGTCGTCGATCAGGTACTTGGTGAACGGCAACCCGGTCTTCTCGAAGAAGCGCGGCCAGCCGATGCGCTCGATCCAGTCGGCCATGCGCTCCCACGGACGCGCGTCTTCCTTGTAGGTGTACAGGATCTTGCGCACCACCTCGCCGACCTCGGGCCAGCGCGGCGGGTTGTTGGGCAGACCGCTGGTGACCATCTTCATGAAGGTGGGCCGTCCGCGGGCGTTGGAGTTCTTGCCTCCGACCCAGATCGCCACCTTCGAGTGCTCCGGATGGTTGATCTCCATCGGCGGGCACGGCGGGTAGCAGGCGCCGCAGCAGATGCACTTCTTCTCGTCGACTTCGAGCGAGGGCCTGCCATTGACCAGCGCCGGGCGAATCGCGGCCACCGGGCAGCGTGCCACCACGGCGGGTCGCTCGCAGACGTTGGCGACCAGATCGTGGTTGATCCTGGGCGGCTTGGTGTGCTGCATGATGATCGCGATGTCGGCCTGGCCACCGCAGTTGATCTCGCAGCAGGAGGTGGACATGTGCACCCGGTTGGGCATCTCCTCGTGCTTGAACTCGTGGTAGAGCTCGTCCATCAGCGCCTTGACGACGCCGGAGGCATCGGTCGCCGGGATGTCGCAGTGCAGGAAGCCCTGGGTGTGCGAGATCATCGTCACCGAGTTGCCGGTGCCGCCCACCGGAAAGCCGTTGGACTCGAGCGCTTCGATCAGCGGGGCGACCTTCTTCTGGTCGGCGACCATGAACTCGATGTTCGAGCGGATCGTGAAGCGCACGTGGCCGTCGGCGTACTGGTCGGCGATGTCGCACAGTCTGCGGATCGTGGGCAGCCCCATCTGCCGCTCGGTTCCGGCGCGCACCGTCCAGACTTCCTCGCCCGTGTGGGAGACGTGGTGCAGCACGCCGGGGCGCGGGCGGTCGTGGTATTTCCAGTTGCCGTAGTTGCGCAGCAACGTGGGATGCATGAACTGCTTGTTGTCCGGGACGCCGGTTTCTTTGGCGCGTCGCGGCGTCGGGGGGGCCGCCTTGGCGGCCTGGGGTGCCACAGCCTGGTCCATCGTCGTCGTTCCTCCGGTTCGTTCGCTCAGCGGCTCGGTGTGCGCCGGCCCGGCGCTCAGGCGGCGCTCTTGCGCTCGTTGATCTTCGCGACCTCCTCGTCCCATCCGTCCATGCGTACGAACGGATTGGTGCGCGGGGTGACGACCATGTTCGGGTCCACGTCGACGCCGATGCCCTCGAGGAAGTTCACCAGGCCGATGCGCTCGATCATCTCGCCGGTGCGCTCGTGCTCGAGGGCGTTGTCGGCGAAGAAATCGATGATGCGCTGGCCGAGATCGACCAGGTTGTCGAGATCTTCCTCGGTTTCGAGCTTCATGAACGGCACGACCACGGTGCCCATCAGGTCGCCGATCTTCAACGTGCGCTTGCCGCCCACCAGAATGGTGGCACCCTTGTCCTTGCCCGGGGCCAGCGCGCCGGTCATGACGTTGATGCAGTGCATGCAGCGCACGCAGTCGCGGTTGTCGATCTCCAGGCGATTCTGATCGTCGAGCGCCACGCTCGAGATGGTGGCACCGGTGCCGACCTGGTCGGCAGGCTTGATCCGGATCGTCTTGGTGGGGCAGCGTGCGACCACGTCGTTCACCAGTTCGTGCATGCCGTGCTTCGCGAACCACTTGCGGCCCAGCTCGTCGTCGGTGCGGATGTTGTCGCGCCAGGTGCCGATGATGGCCATGTCGGCGCGCTGCACCGAGTTCATGCAGTCGTTCGGGCAGCCCGAGAACTTGAACTTGAACTTGTACGGCAGGGCAGGCCGGTGGAGTTCGTCGACGAAGCTGTTCATCACCTTGCGGTGCGCGCGCGCTTCGTCGAAGCACGATTGCTCGCAGCGCGCCGCGCCAACGCACGACATCGAGGTACGCACCGATGGACCCGCGCCACCGAGGTCGAAGCCGAGCTCGTTGATCTCGTCCCAGGCCGGCTGCACGTTGGCCGAGGTGGCGCCCTGGAACATGATGTCGCCCGACTGGCCGTGGAACGCGATCAGGCCGGAGCCGTGGCGATCCCAGATATCGGCCATCTTGCGCAGGATGTCGGTGGTGTAGTGCATGCCGGGAGGCGGCATCACGCGCAGCGTGTGGAACTCGGCCGCATCGGGGAACTTCGGCTTGCCGTTCTCGTCCTTCAGTTCGGTGAAGCGCGGGATGACGCCGCCGCCGTAGCCGTACACGCTGATCGTGCCGCCCTTCCAGTAGCCCTTGATGTCCTGGTACGACGCCTCGAGGTGGCCGAGCACGTCGACCATGTAGTCCTTCTCCTGCGCCACCTTCTTCAGACCGGTGACGAAGCTGGGCCAGGGGCCGGTCTCGAGTTCGTCGAGCATCGGCGTGTCGTGCATTTTCTTTGCCATGGGCATCTCCTCCGAGCGCGCCGGAAGTGGCGCGCGACCACCAGCCAGGGCGGGCGATGCGTCGATGCTACGAAGCGCATGCGGCAGCGGCCATCCCCCTGCGCGGCTATTCTTGTCGACATGACGGGGGAGGGCAGCTACCCGTTTGGGGTAGGACCGATCCCCGCCACTGGTTATGGACGCCGCGCGCGCCAGAATGCCCAATCCGCACACGACATGGACAAGTTCACCGTTACCCCTTTCGAGCAGTTCGATGTGCCGCTCGGCGGCCAGGCGATCGAATTGCAGCAGCTCGATTTCGCCGCCGGTGGCATGGGCCTGCTGCGGGTACGCATCCGCGAAGGACGGCGCTTCACCGTTTTCGACCTCGACCCGGCCACGGCACGGGCCTGGGGCGACGCCATGAGCCGTTGGGCGCAGACCCAACCCGGCGGGGACCGCGAATGAGGCTGTCGCCGTATCCGCTGCAGCTGGCGCCGGGCAGCGGCACCAGCGCGCACGCCGTCGATGTGGTGTTCGCCGTCTGCGGATCGAGGCTGCCGTCCGGTTACGCGCAGGCACTCTGGGAGGCCCTGCTCGGTCGCCTGCCCTGGCTCGCCGACGAACCACAGGTCGGCGTGCACGCGATCCGCGGGTCGGCCTGCGACGGCGGCCTGCTGCTGTCGCGGCGCGCCCGACTCGCGCTGCGGCTGCCCGTGCACCGCCTCGACGATGCGCTGGCGCTCGGCGGCCAGGTGCTGGAGGTGGGTGGCGAACGGCTCGAGGTCGGTGACGTGCGCCCGCGCCCGCTCGAACCGTTTCCGACCCTGTCGGCCCATTTCGTGGCCACCGGCCTCGCCGATACGCTCGCGCACCAGCAGGCGATCGAGGCGATGCTCGGCGAGCTGCAGCTGCCGCTGCGCTTCATCTGCGGCAGGATGCAGACGGTGAACCTGGGCGCCAGGGTGGTTGCCGGCGCCGAACTCGTGCTGCACGAATTGCGACCCGAGCAGTCGCTGGCGCTGCAGGAGCGCGGACTTGGCGCCGATCGCCATCTCGGCCACGGCCTGTTCCTGCCGCACAAGACCATCAGCGGCATAGACTGACGCCGTGGGCTCCTCGGTCAACTGGTGGATTTCGCGAGGGCTCGTCATGAGCGACACGTTCACCCCGAGACCCGGGGTCACGCTCGACCTGTCGGGGGTGAGCTGCCCGGGTCCGATCATCGGCGCGAAAAAGATCGTCATGGAGCTCGCCGAGGGCGAGGTGATGCTGCTGATCTCGGATTGTCCGGCCACCAGCGACGAGCTGCACACCTGGGCCGAGCGCACCGGCAACCAGGTCGTCCGGACCGGACGTCTGGAGAGCGGTGCGACCGCCTATTATCTGCGTCGCGGGCGTCGCATCGAGCCGGCGCCGAACGTGTTCCTCGACATGCGCGGCTCGAGCTGCCCAGGGCCGATTCTCGAGGCGAAGAAGGTGCTCGAGGGGATGGCACCGGGGGAACTGCTGAAGCTGGTCAGCAACTGCCCGGGTGCGCGTGCCGACGTCGAGGACTGGGCGCGCATCACCGGGCACCGGCTCGAGGACGTGGTCGAGACCGGCGTGCACGAATGGGAATTCTATCTTCGCAGGCCATGATGTCGGCAGGGATATTCTTTCGAGGGTGAGGACGTGCGACCGGGGATGCGCCTGAAGACCCACTGGTTCCGTGACGCGACGCCGCGCGATCCGCAGCAGATCGCCAATGCGTTGTCGTCGATCGTCTGGCGCAGCGCCGACGCACGGCTGAGGAATCTGCGCAAGGGCCACTTCGAGGTGGCTGCCGGTCCGCACTACCTGCAGGTGCTGGTCGAGTTGCTGGTTTTCCTCACGGTGGTGGCCGACCGGATCGCGCTCAGGAACCAGTCGCCCGAATGGCGCCAGGCGTTCACGCAGGCGCTGGTCGCACGCGTCGGAGAACTGCTCCAGGACAGCTTCGACGACCTGCTCGGCCCGGCCCCCGGCGGCGGTTACCGCAGGCGCTTCATCGACCGGTTCAACATCCGTGTCGCCGAGTACGGTGAATTCGGGTATCACGCGCACGGGCCCGAGTTCGCGCTGCTGCGCTGCTTCGGTGACCTGCTGATGCAGGCGATGCCCGATGCCGAGGACCGGCGCTGGGCGCTCGACCAGGCAATGACCGTCGAAGGGCCCGAGTGCGTCGACGTGGTCGAGAAGTCGATGCGCGGGCTGCTGGGGCTCGAACCCCGGCCGCAGCGACGGGCAGGCGAGCCAGGAGAGTAGGCCATGACGACATCTCCAACCCTGCCGGGCGGGCGCAATCCGTTCGCGCTCGACGACGACGACGCGTACCGGCGCTGGCGCGACTGGAAACTCGCAGGTGTGCCTCGACGGGCCGAGGACCTGCTGGTCGAAATCGACGATCCGTCCCGCCTCTCCGACAGCGAACGCGATGCGATCGTCGCGCGTTGCCGCAGATCGAACATGGCGGTCTACGTCGTTCGCAGCAGCGGCGAAGGCAAGGATGTCGCGCGAGTGCTGGGTGAACAGCTCGGGCTGCGTCGTCTCGACGCCAACTGGCTGGCTGACGAGGACGGCATCAGCACGCTGTCGGTGAGCGAGCACGGCACGCGTGGCGAATACATCCCCTATACCAACCGCCGGATCCGCTGGCACACCGACGGCTACTACAATGCGCCGCAGCGCACGATTGCCGGGATGCTGTTGCACTGTGTCGAGCGCGCCGAAGAGGGCGGGGGCAGTCGTCTGCTCGACCACGAGATCGTCTACCTCCTGTTGCGCGACGCCGATGCCGCGCACGTACGTGCGCTTTCGGCGTCCGATGCCATGTCGATTCCGGCGCGTGCGGATGACGCCGGACACGGCGACACGCCAGACGGTGGCGCTTCGGTGGCGCGGCCGGAACAGCCGGGTCCGGTATTCTCGCTGCTTGCGCCCGGTGGCGACCTGCACATGCGCTACACGGCGCGCACGCGCAGCATTGCCTGGCGTGACGACCCGGCCACACGCGCGGCGGTACAGGCTCTGCAGGCGATCCTCGATGGCGGGGGCCCGTGGGTCTACAGTCTGCGCCTGGAGCCCGGTATGGGCGTCGTCTGCAACAACGTCCTGCACGAACGCGAGGGCTTCGTCGACTCAGCGCAGCGTCGGCGACAACTGCTGCGCGCCCGGTATCACGACCGTGTCGCCGGCACGCATGCGTCGCATCGGGCGGCGTTCGCCCACTGAACGAGTCATCACGAAGCGAGCGGGGAGAGCGCGTCCATGGATACTGCACTGCCGAGTGCGAGCCTGATCGCCTGGCTGGGCTTCGGTCTGGGCGCCGTCTTCGGCTTCGTCGGCAACAAGACCAATTTCTGCACGATGGGCGCCGTCTCCGACGTGGTGAACATGGGCAACTGGACGCGGATGCGGATGTGGCTGCTGGCGATCGCGGTGGCGATCCTCGGTGTCTGGGCCATGCAGCGCGCCGGCCTGGTCGACACGCGCAAGTCGATCTATACCGGTCCCAATCTGATGTGGCTGTCGAACATCGTCGGCGGCCTGCTGTTCGGCGTCGGCATGACGCTCGCCTCGGGTTGCACCAGCAAGGCGCTGATCCGCCTGGGTGCGGGCAACCTGAAATCGCTGGTGGTGTTCGTGGTGCTCGGCATCTCGGCATACGTGACGCTCAAGGGCGTGTTCGGCGTCTGGCGCGTGAACACACTCGACCTGCTGTCGACGCCGCTGGGCACGACCCAGGACCTGCCGACGCTGCTGGCGGCCGCGTTTGGCGCCGATCGGGCAGGCATCGAAGGCTGGCTGCCGCCAGTGATCGGTGCGCTGCTGCTCGCTTTCGTGCTGGTCAATCGCGAGGCGCGCGGCTTCGACCCGCTGCTGGGCGGGATCGTGGTCGGCCTCACGGTGGTGGGTGGCTGGTACGCGACCGGGTACCTCGGCTACGTGGCGGAACACCCGGAGACGTTGCAGGAGGCGTTCATCGGCACCAACAGCAACCGCGCCGAATCGCTGTCGCTGGTTGCGCCGTACGCCTACACGCTGGAATTGCTGATGTTCTGGAGCGACGCCAGCAGGCACGTGAGTTTCGGCATCGCCACCGCGCTGGGCATCGTGGCCGGCTCACTCGGCTGGGCGCTGGCTTCGCGCACCTGGCGCGAGGAGAGCTTTCCCGACGCCACCGATCTCAAGCGCCACCTCGCAGGTGCAGTGCTCATGGGTTTCGGCGGCATCACCGCGCTGGGCTGCACGATCGGGCAGGGTCTGTCGGGCCTGTCGACGCTGGCCCTCGGCTCGATCCTCACCTTCCTGTCGATCTGCGCCGGGGCGGCGCTGACGATGAAGGTGGACTACTGGCGCCTGATGCGCGAGGCGTAGGGTCGCGCCGGGGCAGGCTTGTGCCGAGTCGCGCGGTGCGTCAGACGCTCAGCCGGTGCTCCAGATGCGCGGCTTGCGCATACCGGCGATCTTGCAGGCCTGCTTGACGTAGCCGTAGGGAAACAGCACGAACAGCGCGTTGCGCGCATCGTCGCCCTTGCCGCGCTCCCTGGCGAGAAAGCGGATCACGAAGCGCACGTCGGCCGGGATCTGGTGCTCGTCGTAGTATTCGCGCATGAACTTCACCACCGCCCAGTGCTCGTCGGTGAGTTCGACGCCTTCGCGCTGGGCCATCACCTGCGCCACTTGCGGATTCCAGTCGGAGGGATCGATCAGGTACCCCTCCTCGTCGGTCCGCATGGCTCCTTCCTCGGTCGCTCCGGCCATGGTGTCTCCCTCGTTCTTCCCGCAGCGTGCGCAGCCCAATCGTAGCGGCATAAGCGCGCTCGCGCATACCCCTTAAGACGTATTCCCGATGCCCCATCCGGGCAGCCTCGGCGCCGCGCGTGCCGCGACCGCCCCGACGCCCGGAGGAGTTCGGCCAGACGGTCTGCGATTGACCGCGGTCACGGGCCGCCGGCGCCGACAGCGTATGTTAAGCGTGCGACGGTGATGACCCGTCGTATCCGGAACCCATGATCGAGGAACCCACGTGATCCGTGAAATCGAAGGCGACATTCTGCTCTCCCGGGCCCAGGTGATCGCCCATGGCATCGCCCCGCACGACCATTTCGACACCGGCCTGGCGCTGGCGTTGCGCGAGCGCTGGCCGTCGATGGTGCGCGACTACCGCCACGCGATCCACTCGCGGCCGCTCGAGCCGGGCGGGATCTGGGCCTGGTCGGGGGTCGGCGCGGATGGTGGCGCTCGCGGCATCGTCAACCTGCTCACGCAGGGCATGCTGCATGCCGGCCCTGCGGGCAAACCCGGCAAGGCCACGCTCGAAAACGTGGGTCGGGCGCTGAAGGCGCTTGCCCGACTGGTGCGCGAGGGGGGCATCCGCAGCGTCGCGCTCCCGCGGCTGGCAACCGGCGTAGGCGGTCTCGACTGGAACGACGTCAGGCCGCTGGTGCGGCAGTACCTCGGCGACCTCGACGTGCCGGTGCTGGTCTACGAGGTGTACCGGGCCGGCGTGCAGGCGGACGAACGGCTGGCTTGACGGCGTTCGTTCGCGTCAACGCTTCGACAGCCATTCCTTGAGTTCGAGGCGGCGTCGGTGCAGCACCGGCTCGGTGTAGCCCGACGGCTGCCTCGTGCCCTCGAAGACCAGGTCGCAGGCCGCCCTGAATGCGACGCCGTTGCAGGCGGGCGCCATCGGACGGTAGGACGGGTCGCCGGCGTTCTGCCGGTCGACGACCGCTGCCATCCGCTTCATCACCTCCATCACCCGGTCTTTCGTGACCACGCCGTGGTGCAGCCAGTTGGCGATGTGCTGCGAGGAGATGCGGCAGGTCGCGCGGTCTTCCATCAGCGCGACGTTGTTGATGTCGGGCACCTTCGAGCAGCCCACGCCCTGGTCGATCCAGCGCACCACGTAGCCGAGAATGCCCTGCGCGTTGTTCTCCAGCTCGGCGGTGAGCTCGGCGTCGGACCAGTTCGGCGACTTCGCCACCGGGATCGTGAGGATGTCGGCGAGCTTCGCGCGCCGGCCGCCTTTCGCGATCCCGGCCTGGCGCGCCAGCACGTCGACCTTGTGGTAGTGCGTGGCGTGCAGCGTGGCGGCGGTGGGGCTCGGTACCCAGGCGCAGTTGGCGCCGGCCTGCGGATGGCCGATCTTCTGCTCGAGCATCGCCGCCATCAGGTCGGGCATCGCCCACATGCCCTTGCCGATCTGCGCCCGGCCGGCCAGCCCGCAGGCCAGTCCGTTGTCGACGTTCCACAGCTCGTAGGCGGCGATCCACGGCTGCGACTTCATGTCGGCCTTGCGCACCATCGGCCCGGCTTCCATCGAGGTGTGGATCTCGTCGCCGGTGCGATCGAGAAAACCGGTATTGATGAAAGCGACGCGGCGCCTGGCCGCGCGGATGCATTCCTTCAGGTTGACGGTCGTGCGGCGCTCCTCGTCCATGATGCCGATCTTCACCGTGTCGGCGGGCAGGCCGAGCGCACGCTCGACGTGGGTGAAGATCTCGTCGGTGAACGCGACCTCGTCGGGCCCGTGCATCTTGGGCTTGACGACGTAGATCGAGCCCGTGGTCGAGTTGCGCGCGCCGCCCTGCTTGCGCAGGTCGTGTATCGCGATCAACGCGGTGCACATCGCGTCGAGCAGGCCCTCGAACGCCTCGTTGCCGTCGCGATCGAGTACCGCGGGGTTGGTCATCAGGTGGCCGACGTTGCGCACCAGCATCAGCGAGCGGCCCTTGAGCGTGAGCGGCTTGCCGTCGGCGCCGACGTAGTCGCGGTCGGCGGCGAGCCTGCGCTGGAAGCTGCCGCCGCCCTTGTCGACGCTTTCGACCAGGTCGCCGCGCATCAGGCCCAGCCAGTTGCGGTAGGCAAGTGCCTTGTCTTCGGCGTCGACCGCGGCGACCGAGTCCTCGCAGTCCATGATCGTGGTGATCGCGGCTTCCATCAGCACGTCGGCCACGCCGGCACGGTCGGTGCGGCCGATCGCATGGTTGCGGTCGATGCGGATCTCGACGTGCAGCCGGTGGTTCGCCAGCAGGATCGCCGACGGCGCCGGCGCGTCGCCGCGATGGCCGGCGAAGCGCGAAGGATCGACCAGCCGCTTGTCGCCGGAGGGCGTGGCTGCCACCAGCGCACCGTCGGCCACGCGGTACGCGGTGACGTCGGCGTGGCTCGCCGCAGCCAGCGGTGCGACCTCGTCCAGGAACGACTTCGCCCAGGCGATCACGCGCGCGCCGCGCACCGGGTCGTAGCCGCCGGGCTGCGGTGCGTCGCCCATCGCGTCGGTGCCGTAGAGCGCGTCGTACAGGCTGCCCCAGCGGGCGTTGGCAGCGTTGAGCGCGTAGCGCGCGTTCATCACCGGGACCACCAGCTGCGGGCCGGGGATGATCGCGATCTCGGGATCGACGTTGGCGGTCTCGACCGCGAAGTCGGGCCCCTCGGGCACCAGGTAGCCGATTTCCGACAGGAACGCGGTGTAGGCCGCGGCGTCGTGCGGCTGGCCGCGGCGCGCGCGGTGCCAGGCGTCGATCTTCGCCTGCAGCTCGTCGCGCCGGGCGAGCAGCGCACGGTTCTTCGGCCCTTTGTCGTGGACCAGCCCGGACAGCCCCTTCCAGAACTGGTCGGACGACACGCCGGTTCCCGGCAGCGCTTCGCGCTCGATCATGTCGTGAAGGCTGCGGGCCACCTGAAGGCCGAATTTGTCGATGCGCTCGGTCATTGGAATCTCCTGAGAAACAAGTTCACGGCTGAGGCATTTATGCAGTTGCGGCCGTGGGCGTAACCGCGAAGCCGAGTTCTGCGGCGCGGCGCCGCAGAGCGGCGA
>JAJTYR010000062.1 GCA_021463505.1 Burkholderiaceae bacterium
CGATTCGCCACCTGCTCAGCGTTCGACTCATCCATCGCCTCGGCCGCTGCCCGCACTGCGGCCAGCGAAGCGGAAAACTCCTCTTATGACACAGTAAGATTAAAGCAACCCTTCATGCGCATTCAGTTCATCACCTACCACCGCACCGCGCCTCAGCCTGATCGCGAGGATGTGCATGTCCTCACGTTCGACCAATTCGCCCACCATGTCGAACTCATCCGCCAGGCCGGCGTCACGGTGGCCAGCGCCCGTGTTCTGGCAAATGGTGCCGATGTCGAGGGTTACCAACTAGGCATTACCTTCGATGATGGCTTCAAGAGCGACCTGGTCAATGCCGAGGTTCTGGCGCGGCACGGCATGACGGCGATGTTCTTCATCTCCACCGCCAACATCGGTCGCGAAGGCTATCTGGACGAAGACGACATCCGCCGCCTGCGCGACATGGGCATGCGCATCGGATCCCATTCCCACCGGCACGTCCGCCTCAATACGCTCCCCGAGACAGAATCCCGCGAGCAGCTTGTGCACTCGAAACAGCGCTTGGAGGCAATCCTCCATGAAGCAGTGGATTGCCTTGCCTTTCCGGGCGGCGGCTATGACGCGCGCGTGGCCGCCATGTCGAAGGAAGCCGGCTATCGCCACCTGATGACGACTGGGTGGGGCGTCAATCAGATAGCCGGCAAGTCCAGTGGCCTCTACCGGCGCAACAACATTCTGGCCGGCATGACCGACCAGGTGTTCACCGATCTGGTCACGCTCAAATCGCTACGGCGGCGCAGGCTGGAATATCTGGCCAAGCAAGGGTTGCGCGCATTGCTGCCTGAAAAAGGCTATGGCGCCCTTCGCAGGTTGATTTTGCGCGGCAACGGATGAAGCTGCCCTAACCCACTGCATAGCGCCAGACAACATGCATAGTCCGCCCCTGATCGATGTGGTTAGGCGGTTCACGGCAAGCCTTGATGAACAAGGTATTGCCTGGTGCGTGCTGCGCAACTACGAAACCTTTCCCCATCCGCGCTCTGACACAAGTGATCTCGACATCATGCTGGGTTGCAAGCCCGAGCAGGCACTTGCCATCTTTAGGGCCGAAGTGAACTCTCCGGTGGGTATTGGCAAGGTGGTCGTGAGCCGAAGTGATGACCTCATCAGTTTTTTCCCACTGCCGTTCTTCTGCCGTCGTGCGAACGAACCATCTGGTCATACGAGTTCTCCGGTTGATCTGTACTAAGACGCAGCGCGCGCTGGGAACGATCAAGTGGTCACGGCACGTGTCCTTCAGATGACAGTTGGCACAAGAGCTACGCCGAGGCCGAGCTGCGACGCTGCGCGCCCACGCCGGGTTTGGGTGGGGATCACGGCGTCGGCGAGATCTCCGCAAGAAATAGACCTCGATTCGCGAACCATCTGTATCGACCGTCGAACTGCCGTGTGCTCGTGACGTATCGCAGACCGAAGTCTGCTTCGCGTATCGACCATTCTGGCCGATCGAACGAGAAGCTCACGTCCGCGCCCGTGAACACGAGCGGAAGCTCGCCGCGAACCAGCGAGCCGCGCAGCGCGCCGGCGGGTGATCGGAAGTCGACCAGGGCACCGTCGAACAGGTGGCCCGTATTTTGTGCGTTGCCGAGAACGTACAACCGGATCCCGTGACTTGCGGCATCGCGGCGTGGTATCGCCGCGATCACGCCGAATCCTTCGCTTTCGGCGGCTGCCGTGATCCCGTTCGGCAAGGCGATGCCGGACGATGGGCTCAGCACACCTGCGACCGCCGCGCCACCGGCCGTTTCGATGCGCAGTTGCGAATCGCTCCAGCGGATGGCGCTCGTATCGGCCGCAACCGGGTTTCCGCTCGAGCAAGGCGAGCAGCGAACCTCGCTGCCCGACTCGACGAATCGGAGACTCACGGCTCTGGCGCGCGGGAGGTCGATCCGGTTCGACGGTTGCAACATGGCCGCAGGGTATCCATGCCCCGGCCTGAAGGCGCCATCCAGTGGTATGTCCCAAACGGCAGTGGGCCTCTTCTGGAAAGTGGAGTCATCCGCGTCGGCGAAGAGGCGTGCGCCGATGCTCCAGGAAGCCATCACGATCGGGTCGCCTCCGTGATGGAATCCGTAGTCGTGATTCCCGTAGTAGGAGCCTGCGCGACCGCTCACTGGCACCGGCAGCGGGCGCCGGCCGTACTGGGAGGGTCGGCCTTCGCCCTCGTAAATCGCCCACGGCTGACCGTAGGTGTAGAGAAAGACGCCATCCCAGTCCTGCTGAAGGCCGATCGCGGCCATCACCGGGCCCCATTCGGCGCGATACGGGTACGGACGAAAGAAGCTCGTTTCGTAGACCACGAAGGGCTTGCGATCGATTCGCGCGTATTCGAGAAACGGAATCGGGGGGCCACCCGTCGAGATGGGCTGCCAGGGCGTTCCATACAGGCCATTCGAACGGGTCAGCGGGCTGTGGTATGCGCCCAGTGACAAGACGTCGCCGGAACCGTACGCGAAGTGCGCTGCGGCGATCGGGGTGCCGGGGCCGGTGCTGAAGATGAAAGGCTGTGCCGCGACTCCGGAAGCAGGGCCGCCCACTCGCACCGCATGCTGCTTCAATTCGTTCGAGATCTGCACGAATCGCAGTGCCACGAATCTTCGATACGCTGCACTCAGGGCGTCGGTACTCTTCTCCAGGTCATCCGGAATCCCGGCCGCGCCGGGATTCAACGGAGACATGCGCCACGCCCGCGCCAGGTTCGCGCGGATGATTGCCGGCTGGGTGCGCAGGCAGTCGGAAGAAAGCGCACAGGTCACGAGATTGGCTTCGTTGGCCAGTTCCCAGGCGCTGACCGAACGCTCGTCGGCGTACCTGAGACCGGTATAGGGATTCACCCTCCGGAGCACGTGCCGCATGTGGTCTTCGAGCACGGACCGATAAACGTCGGAGACGTAAGGCGCGAAACCGTGGAGGCGCCTGAGCTCCGCGTCGGTCATCGTCGGCGAGACCAGTGCGGCATCTCGCAGTGGCCTGGAAGCCCGGAGCATCGGGAGATCCAGGTAGTGGAGCATCGTCATCTGGATCGTCATGCCCGCCTGGCCCAGGCGCCAGACGAGATAGTCGAATCGATCCAGGGCTGAGCCGTCGCCTTGCCTGCTCTCGTTGGCGATCACGCCTGACGCGGTGCTGGTGTAGAAAGTGCCGGCAGTGGGCCACAACCGCACTGCATTGAATCCCAGGGCGTGGAGTCTGTCGACGAGATGGTCGATTTCGGAATAGCTGCGAAACATGCCCGACTGAAGGTTTACCCCCCACTGCCTGAGCCGCTGCCCGTTACGACTCAGATGGCCATCGGCGACCGTAACGAACGGGCTGACCGACGAATCCGGGTCACCATCCCGGGACTGTGCCCCGACCGAATGGAAATCCCTCTCTGCATGCAGAGAAGTGCCGAGGGAGCCCGCGGTGCGCTCGGCAGTGCCGCATGCGGATACACAGGCGCCGATCGTGCACGCCGCCAAGGCCGTACGAAGTACCCGGCCGAGTCTGCGGTTGCTGATGCCGATTCGTTGCCTCATGGGCTCATGAGCGTCCGTTTTGCCCGATTCGGATGCTCGAGCCGATTTCGTTCGGCTCTCACGCCACGTGCGCATACGCCCTTGCATCCCGGTATACCGACTCCAGCATCCCCAGCACGATCGACGGGCAGTAGTCGTTCTCGTACTCTGCTCGCGCTGACGCGCTCATCGTCCGGGCTTTCTCGCCAAGCGCAGTATTCTCCGCCAACTGTGCCGACAACGCCCCCGCATCTGCAGCAGGAACGGAAATGCCCGTTACGCCGTTTCTGACGACCTCCCCAAGCGAGCCAATGTCGCTGGCAATCACCGGCAACCCCGCCTCGTACGCCTCCGCGATCGTCATCGGAAACCCCTCATACCAAAGGCTCGGCACCACCAGAAACCGCGCCGCCGTCATCGCCCGCCGAACCTCCTCGCTGCTGCGCCTCCCGTGCATCCGCACGTTCGGAATCCCCTCCAGCATCCCCGCGCACGGCCCGTCGCCGATCACGTCGATCCGCACCTGCGGCGCAAGCCGCGCCGCCTGCGCGAGCACGGCGATGCCTTTTTCCTCCGAGAGCCGCCCCACGTACAGCACGCCTTCCCTCCGGCCCTCGGGCGGCCGGCCCCGATCGGGCACGAAATTCGGCTTCACGACGATCTTCTCCGCGGGCACTCCCGCCCGCACGAAGAGACCGCGCGCGAACGCCGTCAGCGCGATGAAGCGGTCCACATGCCGGTAGATCCTGCGCTGCCGGTGCACCGCGAGCGTCGCCGCGAGCACCGCGCTCTGGCTCGCCGAGTCGCGATAGCACTTGCGCAGCACCCCGCGCCACGGCAGCCTGCCCACGCAGTCCTCGCAAGGCCTGCCTTCGCGCAACAGCATCGCGTTCAGGCACGCCAGGCGATAGTTGTGCAGCGTCTGCACGATCGGCACCCCCGCGCGCCTCAGCGCCGGATACACCGACGGCGAGATCAGCGGAAAAGTGTTGTGCACGTGAGCGACATCGGGGCGAAACCGCGCGGCGAGCGCGCCCACCTCGGCCACCGTGCGCTTCGACCAGATCGTCTGCGCGGCCAGGCTCGCCGCGCCGATGCCGTCGATCTCGTCGTTGTGCCGTTCGTAGGCCTGCACCTCGTGCCCGGCCTCGCGCAGCAGTTGCGCCTCGCGCTCGAACACCAGGTCTTCGCCGCCGCGCTGCCGGTAGCGGTTGTGCACGAGCAGGATGCGCATCGGCCGGTGTGCCCTATGTTCCATGCACGCAGCACCCAGGCAGGATGCGCGCTTCGTGTCGAAAAGGTTTCAGCGGCGCTCTATCGGGTCACCGCAACATAGCTTCGGCGACGGGCGGTGCGAGGAACGATATCACGCACGCCTCGCCTCGTCCGACGTAGCATTGGCATGATCGCTTGCGATCGATTTCGCGATGAGCCTGCGTTTCCGTCTCGGCTTGGCGGCCGACCTGCCGGCCTGCGTTGCGTTGCTGCACGAAGAAGGGTGCTTTCGTGCAGGCGTGGGCCTCTGGGCCAGGTTGCCGGGGCTGTGGCGCTCGATGCTCGATTCGCCTGCCGTGCAACTCGTCGTGCTCGAAGACATCGCGGCGGCGCCCGTAGCCCGACTTCGGGGCTGCGCGATCAGCGTGATCGTGCGTGACGACTTCATCGCCGAACTGCACGGTCGCGGCCACCCGTGGTCGGGGGCGCTGCTCTACGAGCGCATCGGGTCGCGCGCCTCGCCGCTGCTCGCTGAGCACGAGATCGCACGCGCCAACGCCGGCGACGGCGTCGACGTGCTGCTGCTGCACCATCCGTTGCGCCATCGCGCGCCCGACGACCCGAGGCTGGAAGCGACGTTGAACGTGGGCATGGCCGCCTTCTTCTTCTGCCATGCCGGCTTTTACGTGCGCAGTGTGCTCTGGGAAGTCTACGGCGAGCACTTCGCCCGCTTGCTGGCCGGCGGCGGCTACCGCCAGCTCGACGACTTCGCTGCGCACGCCTCGGTGTCCGCGCTGCCGTCCGAACGGCGCCCGTTCCTGATGGGATTGCATCGCAATATCGCCGGCGAGCGCGCGTACGACGCCAACGCGCTGTGGCTGTTCCGCCGCGAGCCGCCGTCGATGCGCTTCACCTCCGCGCAGCGTCGCTTGCTGCGGCTGGCCCTCACCGGACTGAGCGACCGCGACATCGCCGCGGCGCTCAACGTGTCGGAGAACGCAGTGCGCCAGGGGTGGCGCGCGATTCAAGGGCGCGCGCAGAGGGTGTTGCCGGCACTCTTTCCGGACGCACAGGCGTTCGACCCGGTGTCGGCAGCCGGCAGCGAGCGCGGACCGGCACGGCGCCGCGTCGTGCTCGACTACGTGCGCCAGCACATGCACGAGTTGCGGCCGTGGGCAGGATGAACGCGCCCACTCCCGCCCTCGCCGAATCGAGGAGCGCTCAAATTGGGTGCTGCGCGGCACCGGTCCGGCGTGCTAACGTTTTCTGGTCAGTAACGCCGCCGAAAGACGGCTGTCGGTTGCCGCGTCGGTGCGTGGCGCTGCACGACGCGAACGAAGGAGGTCAACGTGAAGATCACCCGTTTCGCAGCCCCCCTGTCGGCGCTCGCGCTGGCATTCGCGGCCACGAACGCGCAGGCGGCCGATTGGCAGACGACCTACCAGACGACGATCGGCGACTACCCCGACGTGACGAACATCATCGAATTCGTCGTCGGTGACGCTTGGAGCGGAAACGCGTCGGCTTACTCGGCATCCGGCGGTCAGACGACCAACCTGGGAACGACATGGGCGAACGTCCCGAGCGCGCCCACCGGTTCGTTCCTGATGGGCCTGGTCGAGGACTGGTCAGGGAACATGCTGATGGAATCCGCGGCGCCTGCGGGGGTGCACCTCGTCCTGTTCACGAATCCCGGCGCAGCCGGTGGCAACGGCGGCGAGGCCTGGCCTTTCGCGACTCCTGAAGCGACGCTGATCGAGGCCGTGTGGAACGCCACCCAGTTCAACGATCAAGGTTCGTGGGAAACGCTACTGACCTTCAAGGACTCCACCGAGGTGGGTTCCTCTTGGTTCGCCACCGCCGGAGGCAGCTTCAATGTCGTTGCCTATTCCACGGGAGAGTTGATCGGCTACGGCACGGTCACGGCGGTGCCCGAGCCCCGCGAGTGGGCGCTGATGCTTGCCGGCATCGGCGTGGTCGGCTGGGCCGCGCGCCGGAATCGAGTGCGGGGCTCGGCCGATCCGACCGTCGGATGCGCGCCGGCCTGAGGCCGGCCGCATCACCCCGGGCCACGCCCGAAGTACCGCGCCCGCACCCCCTCCGGCACGCTGCCGAGCATCTCGGCCACGAAGCGCTCCTGCAGGGCGTAGGCGGCCTGCGAGTTCGCGTCGATCGACGACACACGCACGAGCATGCCGTCGGGGATGCGTCCTCGCAGTCCTTCGCGGATCTGGATCAGCTTGCGCTGCAAGCCCGGCAGCGTGGCCTGCTCGTCGAGCGTGACCCAGTAGGTGATCGGCTCCACGCGTGATTGCTGCGTGCCGACGATGCGGCGCACCGGCAGACGCAGTCCTCCGAGGTCGAGCTCGCCCTCGCCCGCCGCCGCCACGGCGAAACCCTGCGACGCGTAGCAGAACTCGGGGCGGTGCACCGCGGTGGCCTCGGAGCCCTGGTCGCTACCGTAGGCGATCGACAGCATCACGCGGTCGCCGCGCGAGTTCACGTAGGTGCGCGCGAGCACCTGGCTGTAGAGCGCGTCGAGCCGCTGCTGCACGTCGGGGCTGGGGAGGATCGGCACGATCGTGCGATCGATGCGCCAGTCGCCGAACTCGGCGGGAATCTGCTGCTCGAGGTCGATTCTCGGCTTCACGTCGGCCAGGTGCTGGCGCGGCGTGAGCGCGAACGCGGCGAACGACGCGCACAGCATCAGGGCCATCAGCCAGAGCTCGCGTTTCATCCGGCGCCTCGTCGGGCGGGGTCCTGTGCGGCCCGGTTGCGAAACGCGGGCAGCAGGCCGAGCAGGTTGTCCGCGGTGAGGATCAGCAGCAGCGCGGCCAGGAACAGCACCATGCCGGCGAAGCCGTGCAGGAACCCCTGGCCCGCCTCGTCGCCGAGATAGAAGGTGACCAGGATCAGGATGATCACCCGGATCACGTTGGC
The DNA here is from genome assembly GCA_021463505.1 of Burkholderiaceae bacterium. Classification (GTDB taxonomy): domain Bacteria; phylum Pseudomonadota; class Gammaproteobacteria; order Burkholderiales; family Burkholderiaceae_E; genus Zeimonas. Next base: position 7,692 of record JAJTYR010000062.1, read on the forward strand.
GCAGAACGCGATCGGAATCGTGAGCAGCGCCATCGTCACGTTCCGTGCGAGCGAGGTGTAGCGCATGATGTTCAGGTAGAGCAGGCCCAGCGCCTCGAGCGTGAACATCGAATTCAGGCCGGCGCAGGCGTCGGCCACCAGCAACTGGTAGGGCCCCACGAACAGCATCACGCCGCTGCGCGCCACCGGGTAGCCCAGCGCGTACAGCATCTGCCCGGCCACGTACGAGGCCCCGGCCTTCAGCGGCGTGGTGACCGTCTGCACCAGCAGCCCGGGCAGCGGAATCATGAACAGCATGAAGAAGAGCGGAAACAGCATCACCCGCACGCCGGCCCAGCCCTTTTCGACGAGCAGCAGGCCCACCGCCACCATCATGAACGAGCCCACCTCGATCGTGTTGATGTTCTGCGAGCGGCCCAGCACGTAGGCCAGCAGGCCCAGCGCCAACAGCGGCCAGCCCAGCGCGCCCGCGCTGGCGCGGGGCAGGGCGCTCAGCGCGTCTCTGCGTTGCCAGGCGAGCCAGGCGGCCACCGCCAGCACGATCGGGCCGTGGCCCTGCTCGTCGGTGGGCCAGATCGTGCGGGCCAGGCTGTAGAGGCTGGGCAGGTACAGGCACGCGAGCCCGATCAGGATCGGCAGTGCCGGAATGCGCGGCAGTGTGAGCATGCCCGGGCGCGTCATCGCGAGCGCCTTCGTGGCGTCGCCCAGCAGCGCCTCCACCTCGGTGGGGCGGTCGTATCGCGCGCGTGGCCCCAGTCGCGCCGCGCGCTGAGGTTGCCCAGGAACAGGCACTCCTGCAGCCCGAGCTTGATGCGCGCCAGCGCGCGCGTGATCTTGCGGGTGACGAAGGTCTCGCCGCGCAGCGTGCCCGGCGCGTCGGCGTTGGCGGTGTACTCGGGCGCCTCGAACGACACCGCCCCGTGGCTCTGCGCGGCCAGGTTGTACACCTCGTCGGGCTGCACCTGCTGCACGATGTGGATCAGGTTCGTACTGTCGGTGAGGTCGCCCTGGTGCAGCACGAGGCGCCGGCCCCGCTCGTGCGGGTCCTGGTAAAGATGGTCGATGCGCTGGGTGTCGAACAGCGACGCGCGGCGCTTCACGCCGTGCACCGTGTAGCCCCTGGCAAGCAGGAATTCGGCGAGGTAGGGGCCGTCCTGGCCGGTGATGCCGGTGACGAGTGCGGTCTTGGTCATTCGGAGGTGCGATCGGATTCGTGCCGCCTGGAGCGTGCCGGGCGGGCGCTGCGCATCAGTTGCCCGGTCGCGCCCACGACGAACACGGTATTGCCGACCAGGTAGCGCTTCCAGAGCCGGCGGGGTTCGCAGGCCAGGCGGTGCAGCCACTCCAGCCCGTTGCGCCGCATCCAGTGGGGGGCGCGCGTCATGGTGCCGGCGTGGAAGTCGAAGGCGGCGCCCACCGCTACCATCACCGCGTGCACCCGCCCCCGGTGGGCCTCGCACCACACCTCCTGCCTCGGGCAGCCCATGCCGACGAACACGATGCGCGCGCCCGATGCGTTGATGCGGGCGACGTGCTCCGCGTCGGTGTCTGCGTCGATGGCGCCGAACGGGGGCGAAATGGCGCCGACGACCGTCAGCCCGGGGTAGCGGGCGCGCAGTTGCTGCTGGAGCCGCTCGAGGGTGCGGGGCGTGCTTCCGTACAGGAACACCGGCGTCGAAGCGTGCCGCAGTCGGTCGCACAGGTGCGCCATCAGGTCGGGACCGCTCACTCGCGGCTGGCCTGCGAAGCCCAGCCGGCGCAGCATCCACGCGATGGGCGCACCGTCTGGGGCGGCCAGGTCTGCGCCGGCCAGCGCGCGCGCGAACGGGATGTCCCGGCGGGCGCTCACCACCGAATGGACGTTGCAGAAATAGACGGTGCGCGACTCGTGGGCCGCGGCCCACTGCTCGATGCGGGCCACGGCTTCGTCCCAGGGCGACGCGTCGATGAAGGTGCCGAGCACGCTCGCGCCACGCCGGATCGCCTCGGGGGGAGGGGGGCGAGGGGGCAACTCTGCGTGAGCGGTAGTCACGGAATCAGGGGCGCGGTACGGGTCGTAAAGGTTCATCCGCCGAGCGAAAGCCCATCGCGTACAGCTTGGTCGTATTGGCCGAGAGATCTGCCTGGATGTCGCGCAGGCTCTCGCGCCAGGTCGACTGCGCAAAGGCCATCGCGCGGAACTGCCCGGCGCACGACAACGTGCGCACGCCCGCATTGCCCGAGTAGCGCCGCACGATGCGCGCGAAACTCGTCCACGGTACGAACTCCACGATCTGGGCGCACAGGGTCTTGCCTACGTTCACGCGCGCTCCTGCGGGTTGTCAACCCCGGGAAGCCACCCAGTTCCATGAAGTCGAAGTTCAAAGCGGCACCCAAGCAAATCGGCCTACAGACCGCGCCATTGCATGTTCTCGGGCTCGGCGCGGGTGATTTGACCGGACAGTAGTGATCTGCGGTGATTCTAGTCGGTCACGACGTTAGCCCGGAAGGCCGGCGGTGTGTGTGTGAAGGAAGCCACGCGAGGGGTTGTCGGTAGCTTTTACAATGCTGCGACGCAGGACCATCGCGCACCGCCAATTCCTTTTGATATCAGCCAGGACCGCAGTCGACGACGCGCTTCTCGCCGGAGACCCTTGCGGGCAGTGCGTCGTCGACTGCGGTCTTCAGGATGAAAACCAGGGGTTGGAAGACATGGCCCGGATTTTGCTTATTCTATTCGTGTGCAGCAGCGCCCCCGGCATGGAGCGGGGGTCGACGAGATCAGGGCAGCGCCGGCAAGCCGGCTGATTTTCCGGAGACGGATGATGATTGCGAATCGTGTGTTTCGACTGAGCCTGATGGCGCTGGCGTTGGCGGGGGCGTCGAACGGTTTCGCGGCGACGGTTGTTACTACTTCGATGAACCAGGGCACGGCGACGGACAATACCAACAACGGAAACTACGGCAGCGCGGTCACGGCCGGCGCGTCGTTCACGTTGCCCCAGTATTCGGGCGGCGGCGTGCTCACGGGCGTCACCTTCTCGGCGGCGAGTTCGGCCAGCACGTCGATCACAGACAACAGCATTTGGACATATTCGACCGGCACTGCCCGGCTGAGCGGAACGTATTCCGCCGCCGGCGCGAGTGCGAGCGGCAACGGCACGGGGAACGTCGTGTCCCCGGTCGGCTCGGGCAGCAACAGCTACATGCTCTCCTATTCCACGAACACCGCGACCGTGAGCGCCGCCAATCTGGGGGCCTTCGTCACCGGCAACGTCTCCGGCACGGTGTCCGAAAGCGTCGACATCAGCAAAACGTCGGGATCATCTCAACCCTCGACGATGACGATCTCGGCAAACCCGGGTTCCCACAGTGCGACAGTCACCTACACCTACACCGACCAGGCGCACGCCAACGGCAGCATCGGCACCGGGCCGAGCAACCCGGGGGTGGGTGTCAACACGCTGTCCAACACGTTCGAAGGCTCGCTCGGTGGCGGCATGTTCCAGTTGGGCGAGGCATCGCAGCCCTACGCGTTCGACATCTTCAACGGCGCCGGGCTGTTCGGGATGGACATCACGAACATCGCGTGCAGCGGCGACTGCGGGGTGTTCAACCTGACGGGCACCTTCCAGAACATCGCCGGCGGCGGCTCCGCGTCCGGTTCGGTGAGTTTCGACGGGGCGACGCCGCTGGTGCCGACTGCGTACCATGCGACCTACACCTTCCAGGTGGGCGACGACGCCGGCCTGGTTGGCGCGGGCAAGAACTTCAACATCGAGAACCTCACGCTCACGGTGATGGCGCAGGCGGTGCCCGAGCCGCAGGAGTGGGCGATGATGCTGCTGGGGCTGGGGCTGGTGGGCATGGCCGCACGGCGGCGGCGCGCGAAGCAGCGGGCGGGTTGATCGCGCTGCACCGCTGCTTACCCGGCTCGACGGCCCGCCTCGCGCGGGCCGTTTCCATTGTCCGCCCAGCTGCGCTCAGCGCAGTCCGAAGCGGTTCAGCAGGTCGTAGAGCGTGGGCCGGCTGATGCCGAGCAGACTGGCGGCGCGCGCGACGTTGCCGTCGACGTGCGCCATCACCTTCAGCACCGCCTGGCGCTCGGCTTCCTCGCGCGCCTGGCGCAGGTTGAACGTGATCGGGGGCTCGTCGCCCGCTTCGAGGCCGAGGTCTTCGGCACGGATCGCGGTGCCGTCGGCCATGATCACCGCGCGCTTGATGCAGTTCTCCAGTTCGCGCACGTTGCCCGGCCAGCGGTGGCGGGCGATCGCGTCGAGCGCGTCGTCGCCCAGCGCCAGACGCCGGCAGCCGCCCTGGCGGGCGAAACGCTGCACCAGCGCATGCGCGAGCAACACGGCGTCGCCGGCGCGCTCGCGCAGCGGCGGGATCGTGACCACGATCTCGCTCACCCGGTAGAAGAGGTCTTCGCGGAAGCTGCCCTGCGCGATCAGTTCGCGCAGGTTGCGGTGCGTGGCGCAGACCACACGCACGTCGATGTCGATCTCGCTGCGCCCGCCGATGCGCTCGATCTTGCGCTCCTGCAGGAAGCGCAGCAGCTTGGACTGCAGCGCCGCCGGCAGGTCGCCGATCTCGTCGAGGAACAGGGTGCCGCCGTCGGCAACCTCGATCTTTCCCGGCGTCTGCTTGACCGCGCCCGTGAACGCGCCTTTCTCGTGGCCGAACAGCTCGGATTCGAGCAGCGCATCGGGGATCGCGGCGCAGTTGATCGCGACGAAGCGTCTGTCGCGGCGCGGCGAGAGTTCGTGCAGCGCGCGCGCGAGCACCTCCTTGCCGGTGCCCGATTCGCCCAGCAGCAGCACCGTGGCCGCGGTGGGCGCCAGCCGCTCGACCTGCTGGCAGGTCTTGAGCATGCCCGGGTCGCGCGTGATCAGCCCGTCGAGCGGCATCTGGTTGGTCTGGCGGGCGCGCAGTTCGCGGTTCTCGCGTTCGAGGCCCGCGAGCCGGAACGCGCGGTCGATGACGGTGTTCAGCAGATCGGCCTCGAAGGGTTTCGCGAAGAAGTCGTAGGCGCCTGCCTCCACCGCCTTCAGCGCGTTGTCGCGGTCGTTCTGCCCGGTGAGCACGACGACCTTGGTGGCGGGCGCGAACGCGAGGATCTCGCGAAGCGTGGCGAAACCCTCCGAAGTGCCGTCGGCGTCGGGCGGCAGGCCGAGGTCGAGCGTGACGACGGCCGGCTCGTGGCGGCGCAGCGTCGCGAGCGCCGTCTCGCGATCACCGGCGAACACCGGTTCGTAGCGCTCGAACGACCAGCGCATCTGCTTCTGCAGGCCGGTGTCGTCCTCCACGATCATCAACACGGGGCGTTTGTCGGTCATTCACGCTTCCGTGGTTTGCGGCGCCGCGTTGCGGATCAGCGGAAGACGGATCGTGACGACGGTGCCGACACCCTCGCGGCTGCGCACGTCGAGCGAGCCGCCCAGCTCGCGAACGTATTCGCGGCTTTCGAAGGCGCCGATGCCCATGCCGTGCGTCTTCGTCGACACGAAGGGCCTGAACAGCCTGATGCGAACGAATTCCTCGCTCATTCCCTTGCCGTCGTCCTCGACCTCGATCAGTGCTTCGTCGCCGTCGCGGCGCGCACGAACGCGAACCGTGCCCGACGCTCCTGCCGCCTCGGCCGCATTCTGGATCAGGTGTCCGAGCACGCGCTCCAGGCGATCGCGATGGGCGAGCACCCTGCCGAGCGCGACGCTGTCTTCGACCTCCACTTTCGGTTCGGGACGCAGGCCGCGTCGCGCCGAGATCGCGCTGGTCAGCGCGCTGGCCATCGGCACCGGCGCCAGCTGCTCGACCGGACGTGCGCCGGTGCGCAATTGCAGCAGCAGCCCCTGCATGCGCTCCATCACGTTCTCCACCGTGGCCAACATGTCGGCCTGGAACTCGGGGTTGTCGCGATGGCGCTGCGCGTTGCGTGTCAGCAGGCCGAGCTGCGCCACCAGGTTCTTCAGGTCGTGTACCACGAACGCGGACATGCGGTTGAACGATTCGAACTGGCGCGCCTGCACCAGCGCCTCGATCGCGCGCTGCACGCCGAGATAGCTGGCCGCCTGGCGCGCGGCGGTCTTGAGCAGGTCGCGCACTTCCCAGTCGAGCGGCACCGGCGCCAACGGATGCGCGAGCGCGACGAAGCCGAGCAGCTCGCTGCCGAGCATCAGCGGTACGATCAGCCAGGCGTCGTCCTGCCCGCGCAGCACGGTGGGAATCGGCAGGTCCCGGTAGCCCTCCGGGTGCTGCGACCACTCGACCAGGTCGATCACCCACTCGCGCTCGGCCAGGAACGCGACGAGCGGTTCGGAGGCGTCGACCATCGCCCGCGAGCCGCGGTAGTCGGTGGCGTCGGCGCAGACGTAGGCCTCGCCCTCGCGCAGCCAGATGGCACCGCCCGGGCTCTCGATCGGCTGCGCCAGCGCGCGGATCACGCGGCGCGGCAGCTCGGTGCTCTCGCCGTCCGCGTGGGCGCCGACCAGCGTGCGCGTGAGCCGCAGCCATTCGTCGCGGTAGTCGAAGCGGTGCGAGAAGAAGTGCTTGGACAGGAGCACGCGCAGGCGCGCGCGCATCTTGCTCGACGCCAGCACCACCGCCAGGCCGACCACTGCAGCGAAGACGATCAGTGCCTGGGCGACCGTTCCCCATCCGCCGCCGAAGTGGCGCACGTAGTAGCCGCCGACGGCCACCAGCACCAGGTAGGTGCCGGCGACGAACAGCGCGGCCGTGTGGAACACCACCCCGCGCGACACCGCGATGTCGAGCTTCCACTGCGGGTTGCGTGCCATCGCCACCGCGACCAGCGGCACCAGCAGCGCGTTGGCGAAGCCGCGCGCGGCCCACCAGGCCGGGTCCAGGCGCGTGTAGAGCATGGCGTCGCTGTACATAAGCAGATCGAAGCCGAACAGCGCCGCGAGTGCGATCGTCAGGAACTTCAGTGCCCAGCGCCGTGCGGGCGGCGTGTTGCGCCAGGCCTGTTCGACGCAGACCAGGCCGGCCACCGCCATCATCGTGTTCAGCAGGTAGCCGACCGTGGGTTCAGCCTGCAGGAACTGCACCGCGATCGAGGCCGCGGCAAGCCCGGCGACGATCGTCAGGGCCGACCGGCGGGTGCGCGCGCCCGGTTCGTCGGCGTCGTCGCCGGTCCGAACGGTCGACGGGATCAGCCAGAGCAGTGCGACGATCCAGGCGAGGCTGCGCAGCTCCTCGAGCAGGCTGCGCAGCGTCTCGAGGAGGCCCGCCGCAGCGATCGCAGGCCGGATTGCATCGAGCGCCATGGCCGTGGCGATGGAGGCCGCCCACACGGTCTGCACGCCGAAAGCCACGAAGAGCAGCCGGCCGATGCGGTCGCCGGAGGCGCGGCGTGCGGCGAGCAGGCCGGCGAGCACCAACCAGGCGATCGCCGCCGCGCCGAATCCGAAGACTCCCAGCGAGCGCGGATCCATCGGCGCTCAGCGCGTGGCCTGGCCCGGTAGCGGGGCGCGCAGCGACAGGGGGAGGGCGACGATGCGGATCATGAACGGTTCGGGGCAGCCGGATCGGACGGACGGGCACGGACGCCCGCTTGTATGCTGGCAGGTCGGCGGTTCCGGGGTTATGACATTAGGCACGATTGTGCTCCTGCCTCCTGGCGCAAGGGAAAAGTTGCGCGCCTCGCGTCCCGCTAAACTGCGGCCATCCGTTCGACCGGCGTGCGGCGCACCTGCCGCGCTCTGGCCCCTTGATCACCGCCCACCCCCGGCCGTTGAAGATCCTCCTCGCCTGCGTCGCGCTCGCCACCGGCGCCGTCCTGTCGTCGCCCGCTTGCGCCATCATGGCCGGCGCCATTCCCGATACGCCCGCCGCTCGCGTGGACACCGCCGGTCCGACCTCGCCCTGGTCGGGCGTGGGCAGCGTGCTGGTCGAGGGCGTGCCGTTCAGCGGCGTGGCGATCGGGGCCCGCTGGGTGCTCACGGCCGCGCACGTGGTCGGGCAACGCCCGCCGCAGATGTGTAAGCGTTCGCTCGGCGGCGTTCTTCCGCGCGTTTGAGTTGTCGTGAACACTGGATCCCGTTGTTCAAGCACAGCGAGGATCGACGATGAACGAAGAGGCGAGCTCGGTCGCGGCCGGGGTCAAGCGCAAATCCTGGCGGCGCCACAGCGAGCAGGCCTGGCGCATGATGATCGAACGACAGCGCCGCAGCGGCATGAGTATCGAAGCGTTCTGCGCGCGCGAGGGCTTGAGTCGATCGAGCTTCGGGCGCTGGCGATCGTTGATCGCGACGCGCGCCGACGGTGCACTGAACGAGATCGTTGCCACCGGCGAATCTTCGACGCTCGATGCACGAGGCGGCGGATTCGTCGACGCCGGCGTGCTGCACGCGGGCGCGGTGAGCGAGACGGTGGAGATCCGTCTGGAACTCGCCGGCGGGCTCGTCGTCACGATCCGACGCGGCTGATGTTCTTTCCCGAAGGTGCGGTGCGCGTGCATGTCTACGGTCAACCGGTGGACATGCGCAAGTCCTTCGACGGGTTGTACGCGCTGGCGCGTCACGCGCTCGGGCTCGATCCGTTGTCGGGAGCACTGTTCGTGTTCGTCAACCGACGCCGGCACCAAGCGACATTCCGCATACCGTTCCCGTTCCGTAGTCGTTGAGTACCGCTGGCATCCGCTGCACGGCCAGCAGGTGCCACTGCTTTGCCGCGTCGGCCGCGGCGCCGATGCTCTCGTGCATCTCGACGTTCCGACCGGCATGTCGCGCGAGTGCCCGGCCTGGATGTGCGACGCGGTGCTCTGCAACGCGATGTCGGTCGGCCCGCCGCTGGTTTCTGCCGCTGCGCTCGTGGAGATGCGCAGCGTGCTCGTATCGGCCGTGTTGCCGGGAGCCCCAGGCGCTGCGCGATCATCGACCACGATACCAGCCGTGGAGACCAACGATGAAGCGAACAATCCGCCGAGCGCGTCAGCAACTCGTCCTGGCGCTCGACGCCGAACGCCAGGAGCAGTGGCCCGCTCAGACGCAAGCGGCATTGATCACGGCACTGGCCGATC
>JAJTYR010000063.1 GCA_021463505.1 Burkholderiaceae bacterium
TGATCGCGCCGATCGCCATGGAGCAGGGGCTGCGCTTTGCCATCCGCGAGGGCGGGCGCACCGTGGGCGCCGGCGTCGTCGCCAGGGTCGTGCAGTGACAGCGACGGTTTCCGCAGGGGTATAGCTCAACTGGCAGAGCGTCGGTCTCCAAAACCGAAGGTTGGGGGTTCGATTCCCTCTGCCCCTGCCAACGAACCGCCGCACCGCAATTCATGGCCAATCCGAACGTCGAAACCGTGACCAGCGGCGCCGATCGCGCCAAGGTCGCGCTGGCCGTGGCCGTCGCGCTCGCCGGCCTGATCGGCTTTTACGCGCTGTCGCAGCAGCTGATGATCGCGCGCATCGGCGCGCTCTTCGGCGGCCTGCTGGCCGGCGCGGCGATCGCCTCGATGTCCGGCCCCGGACAGCGTTTCTTCGCCTTTTCGAAGGACTCCTGGAACGAGACGCGGCGCGTCGTCTGGCCCGACCGCAAGGAAACGACCCAGGTCACGCTGATCGTCTTCGCTTTCGTGGTGGTCATGGCGATTCTCCTTTGGCTGGTCGACAAGTCGCTCGAGTGGGCGCTGTACGACCTCATCCTCGGCTGGAAGGGTTGAATGTCCAAGCACTGGTACGTCGTCCACGCGTACTCCGGCATGGAGAAGAGCGTCGCGCGCGCGATCCGCGAGCGGGCCGATCGCGCCGGCATGTCCGGCAAGTTCGGCCGCATCCTCGTACCGACCGAAGAGGTCGTGGAGATGAAGGGCGGCCAGCGCAAGACCACCGAGCGGCGCTTCTTCCCGGGCTACGTGCTGGTCGAGATGGAAATGGGCGACGACAGCTGGCACCTGGTGAAGCACACCAACAAGGTGACCGGCTTCATCGGCGGCACCGGCAACCGGCCGACTCCGATCTCCGGGAAGGAGGTCGAAAAGATCATGGCGCAGATGCAGGAAGGCGCCGAAAAGCCCAGGCCCAAGACGCTGTTCGAGGTCGGCGAGATGGTGCGCGTGCGCGAGGGTCCGTTCACCGACTTCAACGGCAACGTCGAGGAAGTCAACTACGAGAAGAGCCGCCTGCGCGTGTCGGTCACCATCTTCGGGCGGGCCACGCCGGTGGAGCTCGAGTTCGGGCAGGTCGAGAAGGTTTGATTCATCGCGGCGGCTCACCCCGCCGCGCAACGAGGAGCTCCAGTAGGCCGCAAGGCCGACCGGGCGCTTGAACTCAGACAGGAGCGAGCCAGCAATGGCCAAGAAGATCGTCGGTTTCGCCAAGCTGCAGGTGCCGGCCGGCAAGGCCAACCCCGCGCCCCCGATCGGCCCCGCGCTGGGTCAGCGCGGCCTGAACATCATGGAGTTCTGCAAGGCGTTCAACGCGCAGACACAGGGCGTCGAGCCCGGGCTGCCGATCCCCGTGGTCATCACGGCCTACGCCGACAAGAGCTTCACCTTCGTGATGAAGACGCCGCCGGCAACGGTGCTGATCAAGAAGGCGGCGAAGGTCGAGAAGGGCTCGGCCAGGCCGCATTCCGACAAGGTCGGCTCGATCTCCCGGGCGCAGGCCGAGGAGATCGCGAAGGCCAAGATGCCCGACCTCACCGCGGCCGACATGGACGCTGCGGTGCGCACGATTGCGGGCTCCGCGGGCAGCATGGGCATCACGGTGGAGGGACTGTAAATGGCGAAGCCCGGCAAGCGCGCAAAGGCGCTCCACGCGAAGGTCGATCGCCGGAAGGCCTGGCCGCTCACCGACGCGCTGACCGTCGTCAAGAGCTGCGCGACAGCGAAATTCGACGAGTCGATCGACGTGGCCGTGCAACTCGGCGTCGATCCACGCAAGTCCGACCAGGTCGTGCGCGGCGCGGTGGTCCTGCCGGCCGGCACCGGCCGTACGGTGCGCGTCGCGGTGTTCACGCAAGGCGACAAGGCCGAGGCGGCGCGAGCGGCGGGGGCCGACATCGTCGGCATGGAAGACCTCGCCGAGCAGGTCAAGGCGGGCAACCTGAATTTCGACGTGGTCATCGCCTCGCCCGACGCGATGAAGGTGGTCGGCGCGCTCGGCCAGATCCTCGGCCCGCGCGGGCTGATGCCGAACCCGAAGGTCGGGACGGTCACGCCGGACGTCGCCAACGCGGTGAAGAACGCGAAAGCCGGCCAGGTGCAGTACCGCGCCGACAAGGGTGGCATCGTGCATGCATCCATCGGTCGCGCCTCGTTCGGCGTCGAGCAGCTCGAGACCAATCTCAAGGCGCTGGTCGAGGCGCTGAACCGTGCCAGGCCGCAGGGCGCCAAGGGCATCTACCTGCGCAAGGTGGCCCTGTCGAGCACGATGGGTGTCGGCGTGAAAGTCGACCCGGCGGCGTTCTCCGCAGCTGCGACGGCAGCCTGAGGCGGAGCACGCAGCCGCAATGAAATGAACTTTGGGCCGCGGGCCGCACTCGCCGACGCCACAGGGGGCGCCCTGTGTCGCCAGCGCAACCGGCCGGCGGGTTGTCAAAGACCGCAGGGCGCCGAGGGCCGAACGGCCTGGAGCCTTAATCCGCGGAGTTCCCCGCGACCCTGCGCAGATGGCGGTCCCGAAGCGGGAGTTTTTCGCAAGTCCAGTTCCTCGCGGACTGTGGTTGCAACGAGACTCGCACTCGGTCGCCGTGTAGCAACGGGCGCCGGCAGGTCCGGCGCCCAACACCTGGAGCAAGACCGTGGCTCTCAACCGTGAAGCGAAAGCGGCAGTGGTCTCCGAAGTCTCCGCCGAAGTGGCGAAGGCGCAGGCGATCGTCGTCGCCGAGTATCGTGGTCTGGAAGTCGGTGCGATCACCGCGCTGCGCAGGCAGGCGCGGAACCAGGGGGTGTACCTGCGCGTGTTGAAGAACACGCTCGCGCGCCGCGCGGTCGCCGGCACGCCGTTCGAGAAGCTGTCCGACAGGATGGTCGGACCGCTCATCTACGGCATGTCGCCCGACCCGGTAGCGGCCGCGAAGGTGCTGAACACCTTTGCCAGGGACAACGACAAGCTGGTCCTGAAGGCAGGGGCGATGGCCGACAACGTGCTCGACGAGAGCGGCGTGAAGGCCCTTGCCTCGATGCCCAGCCGCGAGGAGTTGCTGGCGACGTTGCTCGGCACGATGCAGGCGCCGATCGCGCAGTTCGTTCGCACGCTCAACGAGGTGCCGGGCCGTTTCGTCCGCACCGTGGCCGCCCTGCGCGACCAGAAAGAGCAGGCGGGCGCCTGAGCACCGGCCCCGGACGCACTCACTCACCGGACTGGCAATCCATCCCGAATCGAACGGAGTCAAACCCAAATGGCACTCAACAAGTCTGAAATCCTCGACGCGATCGCCGGCATGTCGGTGCTCGAGCTGTCGGAACTGATCAAGCTGATGGAAGAGAAATTCGGCGTCTCGGCCGCCGCCGCTGCCGTCGCCGTGGCGGCGCCTGCAGCCGGCGCGGCCGCCCCGGTCGTCGAAGAGCAGACCGAGTTCACTGTCATGCTCCTCGCTGCCGGCGAGAAGAAGGTCGAGGTCATCAAGGTCGTTCGCGCGGCCACCAGCCTGGGCCTGAAAGAGGCGAAAGACCTGGTCGACGGTGCCCCGAAGGCCGTCAAGGAAGGCATCGCCAAGGCCGACGCCGAGGCTTTGAAGAAGCAGCTCGAGGACGCCGGCGCGAAAGTCGAGCTCAAGTAAGACCCGGGTTGTACACCGCGCGCACGCAACACCCGGACACCGCCTGCCCGAACGGGCGGGTGGTCCCGGGTTTTCGCGCCTGCGCGGACGTCCCGCCGCGGAGGCCGCGGCTTGCCGGCTCGCAGCGAGCCGGCAAACCCCGTTCTCCGGAATTCCGGTCGCAGGATCCGTTTCCGCCCCACATGTCCGAACAAGACACGGAGTGTTCATGGCCAGCCCTTCCCAGTACTCGTTCACCGAGAAAAAGCGCATCCGCAAGAGCTTCGCCAAGCGGCGCGTGGTGCTCGACGTGCCCTACCTGCTGACGACGCAGATCGAGTCGTACCAGCAGTTCCTGCAGGCCGACGTCACGCCCGAAGTGCGCAGGCCCGAGGGGCTGCAGGCCGCTTTCGGCTCGATCTTCCCGATCGTCTCGCACAACGAGTTCGCGCGGCTCGAGTTCGTCAACTATGCGCTGGGCAACGCGCCGTTCGACGTCAAGGAGTGCCAGCAGCGCGGCCTCACCTACTGCGCGCCGCTGCGTGCGAAGGTGCGCCTGGTGATCATGGACCGCGAGGCGGCCAGGCCGACCGTCAAGGAAGTCAAGGAGCAGGAGGTCTACATGGGCGAGATCCCGCTCATGACGACCACGGGTTCCTTCATCGTCAACGGCACCGAGCGCGTCATCGTTTCGCAGCTGCACCGATCGCCGGGCGTGTTCTTCGAGCACGATCGCGGCAAGACGCACAGCTCGGGCAAACTGCTGTTCTCGGCGCGCATCATCCCGTATCGCGGCTCGTGGCTCGACTTCGAGTTCGACCCCAAGGACATCCTCTACTTCCGGGTCGACCGGCGCCGCAAGATGCCGGTGACGATCCTGCTGAAGTCGATCGGTCTCACGCCCGAGCAGATCCTCGCGCACTTCTTCGTGTTCGACAGCTTCCGGCTGATGAACGAGGGCGCGCAGCTCGAACTGGTGCCCGAGCGGCTGCGCGGCGAGATCGCGCGCTTCGACCTCGTCGACCGGGACGGCAAGGTCATCGTCGGCCGGGACAAGCGGATCAATGCCAAGCACATTCGCGACATGGAGGCGGCCGGCATGAAGCACGTGTCGGTGCCCGAGGACTACCTTCTCGGGCGCGCGCTCGCGCACAACGTCGTCGACGCCGAGACCGGCGAGATCCTCGCGAAAGCCAACGACGAGCTGACCGAGGAACTGCTGAAGAAGCTGCGCGCGGCCAGCGTGCGCGAGATCCGCGCGATCTACACCAACGACCTCGACCAGGGGCCGTACATCTCGCAGACGCTGCGCATCGACGAGACCGCCGACCAGACCGCGGCGCGGATCGCCATCTACCGCATGATGCGCCCTGGCGAGCCGCCGACCGAAGACGCGGTCGAGGCGCTGTTCAACCGGCTGTTCTACAGCGAGGACGCCTACGACCTGTCGAAGGTCGGTCGCATGAAGTTCAACCGCCGGGTGGGGCGCGACGATCTCGTCGGCCCGATGACGCTCGGCAACGAGGACATCCTCGCGGTCATCAGGATCCTGGTCGACCTGCGCAACGGCAAGGGCGAGATCGACGACATCGACCACCTCGGCAATCGCCGCGTGCGCTGCGTGGGCGAACTCGCCGAGAACCAGTTCCGGGCCGGCCTGGTGCGCGTCGAGCGCGCGGTCAAGGAGCGCCTCGGCCAGGCCGAGACCGAGAACCTGATGCCGCACGACCTGATCAACAGCAAGCCGATCAGCGCCGCCATCCGCGAGTTCTTCGGGTCGTCGCAGCTGTCGCAGTTCATGGACCAGACCAACCCGCTGTCCGAGATCACGCACAAGCGCCGCGTCTCGGCACTGGGCCCCGGGGGCCTGACCCGCGAGCGCGCCGGCTTCGAGGTGCGTGACGTGCACCCCACGCACTACGGCCGCGTGTGCCCGATCGAGACGCCCGAGGGCCCGAACATCGGCCTGATCAACTCGCTGTCGCTGTACGCGCGCCTGAATGTCTACGGCTTCCTCGAGACGCCGTACCGCAAGGTGGTCGACAACCGCGTGACCGACGAGATCCACTACCTGTCGGCGATCGAGGAAGGGCGCTACGTGATCGCGCAGGCCAACGCGGCGGTGGACGGGAACGGCCGGCTCACCGGCGACCTCGTGTCGGTACGCAAGGCGGGCGAGTCCGAGCTGACGTCGCCCGAGCACGTCCAGTACATGGACGTCGCGCCGTCGCAGATCGTGTCGGTCGCCGCGTCCCTGATCCCGTTCCTCGAGCACGACGACGCCAACCGCGCGTTGATGGGCTCGAACATGCAGCGCCAGGCGGTGCCCTGCCTGCGTCCCGAGAAACCGCTGGTTGGCACCGGCATCGAGCGCACCTGTGCGGTCGACTCGGGCACGGTCGTCGGCGCGCTGCGCGGCGGCGTGGTCGACTACGTCGACGCGGACCGCATCGTGGTGCGGGTCGACGACGCGGAAGCCGCGGCCGGCGAGGTGGGCGTCGACATCTACAACCTGATCAAGTACACGCGCAGCAACCAGAACACGAACATCAACCAGCGGCCGATCGTCCGTCGCGGAGACGTGATCGCGCGCGGCGACGTGATCGCCGACGGCGCGTCCACCGACCTGGGCGAGCTGGCGCTCGGCCAGAACATGCTGGTCGCGTTCATGCCCTGGAACGGCTACAACTTCGAGGACTCCATCCTGATCTCGGAGAAGGTCGTCGCCGACGATCGCTACACCTCGATTCACATCGAGGAGCTGTCGGTGCTGGCGCGCGACACCAAGCTCGGATCCGAGGAGATCACGCGCGACATCTCGAACCTGTCCGAGTCGCAACTCGGGCGGCTCGACGACTCCGGCATCGTCTACATCGGCGCCGAAGTGCAGGCCGGCGACACGCTGGTGGGCAAGGTCACGCCGAAGGGCGAGACGCAGCTGACCCCGGAAGAGAAGCTGCTGCGCGCGATCTTCGGCGAGAAGGCCTCCGACGTGAAGGACACGTCGCTGCGCGTGCCCTCGGGCATGAGCGGCACCGTGATCGACGTCCAGGTGTTCACCCGCGAGGGCATCCAGCGCGACAAGCGCGCGCAGTCGATCATCGACGACGAGCTCAAGCGCTACCGGCTCGACCTCAACGACCAGCTGCGCATCGTCGAGAACGACGCGTTCTCGCGGATCGAACGCCTGCTGGCCGGCAAGGTCGCCAACGGCGGCCCGAAGAAGCTCGCGCGCGGCGCGACCGTCACCGCCGAGTACCTCGCCGACCTCGATCGCTACCACTGGTTCGAGGTGCGCCTGGCCGACGAGGCGGCCGCCAGCCAGCTCGAGGCGCTCAAGGAGTCGATCGAGCAGAAGCGCCACCAGTTCGACCTGGCCTTCGAGGAGAAGCGCAAGAAGCTCACGCAGGGCGACGAGCTGCCTCCCGGGGTGCTGAAGATGGTCAAGGTCTACCTGGCTGTCAAGCGCCGCCTGCAGCCCGGCGACAAGATGGCCGGGCGCCACGGCAACAAGGGCGTGGTCTCGCGCATCGTGCCGGTCGAGGACATGCCGTGCATGGCCGACGGCACGCCGGTCGACATCGTGCTCAACCCGCTCGGCGTGCCGTCGCGGATGAACGTCGGCCAGATCCTCGAGACGCACCTCGGGTGGGCTGCCAAGGGCATCGGCCAGCGCATCGGCCAGATGCTCGGGCGCCAGGCGCGTGCCGACGAGCTGCGCAGCCTGTTCGACCGGATCTACGACGGCAACGGCCAGCGCGCCGAGCTCGCGCAGCTCGCCGACGACGAGGTGCTCGAGCTCGGGCGCAATCTGGCGGGCGGCGTGCCGTTCGCCACACCGGTGTTCGACGGCGCCTCCGAGCCCGAGATCAGGCAGATGCTCGACCTCGCGTATCCGGACGACGAGCCGCGCACGAAGCTGATCGGCTTCACGCCGTCGAAGACCCAGGTCACGCTCTACGACGGGCGCACCGGCGACGCGTTCGACCGCACCGTCACCGTCGGCTACATGCACATGCTGAAGCTGCACCACCTGGTCGACGACAAGATGCACGCGCGCTCGACCGGTCCGTACTCGCTGGTCACCCAGCAGCCGCTGGGCGGCAAGGCGCAGTTCGGCGGCCAGCGCTTCGGCGAAATGGAGGTCTGGGCGCTCGAAGCCTACGGCGCCTCGTACATGCTGCAGGAGATGCTCACCGTCAAGTCCGACGACGTGAACGGCCGCACCAAGGTGTACGAGAACCTGGTCAAGGGTGAGCACGCGATCGACGCCGGCATGCCCGAGTCGTTCAACGTTCTGGTCAAGGAGATCCGCTCGCTGGGCATCGACATCGACCTCGAGCGCAACTGACTACGGCCCGGCCCCGACAAGGATTCAGGAGCAGCACATGAAAGCATTGCTCGACCTGTTCAAGCAGGTCCAGGAAGAAGAGCACTTCGACGCGATCAAGATCGGGCTCGCCTCGCCCGAGAAGATCCGCTCGTGGTCGTTCGGCGAGGTGAAGAAACCCGAGACGATCAACTACCGGACCTTCAAGCCGGAGCGCGACGGCCTGTTCTGCGCCAAGATCTTCGGCCCGATCAAGGATTACGAGTGCCTGTGCGGCAAGTACAAGCGCCTGAAGCACCGCGGCGTCATCTGCGAGAAGTGCGGCGTCGAGGTCACGCTGGCCAAGGTGCGCCGTGAGCGCATGGGCCACATCGAGCTCGCCAGCCCGGTCGCGCACATCTGGTTCCTCAAGAGCCTGCCCAGCCGCCTGGGCATGGTGCTCGACATGACGCTGCGCGACATCGAGCGGGTGCTCTACTTCGAGGCGTTCGTCGTCATCGAGCCGGGCATGACGCCGCTCAAGCGCGGCCAGATCATGACCGAGGACGACTTCATCGCCAGGACCGAGGAGTACGGCGACGAGTTCCGCGCGATGATGGGTGCCGAGGGCGTTCGCGAGCTGCTGCGCACGATCGACATCGACCGCGACATCGAGCACCTGCGCAAGGATCTCGAGACCACCGGCTCGGAAGCGAAGATCAAGAAGATCGCCAAGCGGCTGAAGGTGCTCGAGGGCTTCCAGCGCTCCGGCATCAAGCCCGACTGGATGGTCATGGAGGTGCTGCCGGTGCTGCCGCCCGAGCTGCGCCCGCTGGTGCCGCTCGACGGCGGCCGGTTCGCCACCTCCGACCTCAACGACCTGTACCGGCGCGTCATCAACCGCAACAACCGCCTCAAGCGCCTGCTCGAGCTCAAGGCGCCCGAGATCATCGTGCGCAACGAAAAGCGCATGCTGCAGGAGTCGGTCGACTCGCTGCTCGACAACGGCCGTCGCGGCAAGGCGATGACGGGCGCGAACAAGCGCGCGCTGAAGTCGCTCGCCGACATGATCAAGGGCAAGGGCGGGCGCTTCCGCCAGAACCTGCTCGGCAAGCGCGTCGACTACTCGGGCCGCTCGGTGATCGTCGTCGGCCCGCAGCTCAAGCTGCACCAGTGCGGGCTGCCCAAGCTGATGGCGCTCGAGCTGTTCAAGCCGTTCATCTTCAACAAGCTCGAGACGATGGGCGTGGCCACGACCATCAAGCAGGCGAAGAAGTACGTCGAGAGCCAGGAGCCGATCGTCTGGGACATCCTCGAGGAGGTGATCCGCGAGCATCCGGTGCTGCTGAACCGCGCGCCGACGCTGCACCGGCTCGGCATCCAGGCCTTCGAGCCGGTGCTGATCGAGGGCAAGGCCATCCAGCTGCACCCGCTCGTCTGCGCGGCGTTCAACGCCGACTTCGACGGCGACCAGATGGCCGTGCACGTGCCGCTGTCGCTCGAGGCGCAACTCGAGGCGCGCGCGCTGATGCTCGCGTCGAACAACGTGCTGTTCCCGTCGAACGGCGAGCCGTCGATCGTGCCGTCGCAGGACATCGTCCTCGGCCTCTACTACACCACCCGCGAGAAGGTCAACGGCAGGGGCGAGGGAATGTTCTTCGCCGACGTCGGTGAAGTGCAGCGCGCCTACGACAACGGCCAGGTCGAGCTCGGCACGCGGATCACCGTGCGGCTGGTCGAATTCGGGAAGGACCGCCAGAGCGGCGACGTCGAGCCGCGCACGATCCGTGCCGAGACCACCGTCGGTCGCGCGCTGCTCTCCGAGATCCTCCCCAAAGGGTTGCCGTTCGACCTGCTCAACCGTGCCCTGAAGAAGAAGGAGATCTCGCGGCTGATCAACGCCTCGTACCGGCGCTGCGGCCTGCGCGACACGGTCATTTTCGCGGACCAGCTGATGCAGAACGGCTTCAAGCTGGCCACGCGCGCGGGCCTGTCGATCGCGATCGACGACATGCTCGTACCTGCGCAGAAGACCGACATCCTCGCCCAGGCCGAGAAGGAGGTGAAGGAGATCGAGCAGCAGTACACCTCGGGCCTGGTCACCCACGGCGAACGCTACAACAAGGTGGTCGACATCTGGGGTCGCGCCGGCGACGACGTCGGCAAGGCCATGATGCGCCAGCTCGAGACGCAGAGCGCCGTCGATCGCACCGGCAGCACGGTCAGGCAGGAGTCGTTCAACTCGATCTACATGATGGCCGACTCGGGCGCGCGCGGCTCGGCTGCGCAGATCCGGCAGCTGGCCGGGATGCGCGGCCTGATGGCCAAGCCCGACGGCTCGATCATCGAGACGCCGATCACCGCGAACTTTCGCGAGGGCCTGAACGTCCTGCAGTACTTCATCTCGACGCACGGCGCGCGCAAGGGCCTCGCCGACACCGCGCTGAAGACCGCGAACTCGGGCTACCTCACCCGGCGCCTGGTCGACGTCACGCAGGACCTGGTGGTCACCGAGGACGACTGCGGCACCAGCAACGGCGTGTCGATGAAGGCGCTGATCGAAGGCGGCGAAGTCATCGAGGCCCTGCGCGACCGCATTCTCGGCCGCGTGGCCGCCGTCGACGTGATCCATCCCGAGACGCAGGAGACGGTGTTCGAGGCCGGCACGCTGCTCGACGAGGACGCGGTCGACGAGATCGTGCGCCTGGGCATCGACGAGGTGCGCGTGCGCACCCCGCTCACCTGCGCGACGCGCTACGGGCTGTGCGGCAAGTGCTATGGCCGCGACCTCGGCCGCGGCTCACTGGTGAACAGCGGCGAGGCGGTCGGCGTGATCGCCGCGCAGTCGATCGGCGAGCCCGGCACGCAGCTGACGATGCGCACCTTCCACATCGGCGGCGCGGCCTCGCGCGCGGCCGTGGCCAGCGCGGTCGAGGCCCGTTCCAACGGGGTCGTGCGCTTCACCGCGACGATGCGCTACGTCACCAACGCGAAGGGCGAGCAGATCGTCATCTCGCGCTCGGGCGAGGTCACCATCGTCGACGACAACGGCCGCGAGCGCGAGCGCCACAAGGTGCCGTACGGCGCCACGCTGCTCGCGAGCGACGGCAAGACGGTCAGGGCGGGCACGCAACTGGCCACCTGGGATCCGCTCACACGCCCGATCATCACCGAGTATCCGGGCACGATCCGCTTCGAGAACGTCGAGGAAGGCGTCACCGTCGCCCGGCAGATCGACGAGATCACCGGCCTGTCGACGCTTGTCGTGATCGATGCCAAGCGCCGCAGCACGACCACCCGGTCGGTGCGTCCGCAGGTCAAGCTGATCGACGAACGCGGCGAGGAGGTGCGCATCGCGAACACCGACCACGCGGTCACGATCGGCTTCCCGGTGGGCGCGCTGATCACCGTCCGTGACGGCCAGCAGGTGGGCGTCGGCGAGATCCTCGCGCGCATTCCGCTCGAGTCGCAGAAGACGCGCGACATCACCGGCGGCCTGCCGCGGGTGGCCGAGCTGTTCGAGGCGCGTTCGCCGAAGGACGCCGGGATGCTCGCGGAGGTCACCGGCACCGTGTCGTTCGGCAAGGACACCAAGGGCAAGCAGCGGCTGGTCATCACCGACCTGGACGGCAACGCCCACGAGTTCCTGATCCCGAAGGACAAGAACGTGCTGGTGCACGACGGCCAGGTGGTCAACAAGGGCGAGATGATCGTCGATGGCCCCGCCGATCCGCACGACATCCTGAGGCTGCTCGGCATCGAGGCGCTCTCGCGCTACATCGTCGACGAGGTGCAGGACGTCTACCGGCTGCAAGGGGTGAAGATCAACGACAAGCACATCGAGGTGATCGTTCGCCAGATGCTGCGCCGGGTCCAGATCAGCGATCCGGGCGACACGCCGTTCATCACCGGCGAGCAGGTCGAGCGTTCCGAGATGCTCGACGAGAACGACAAGGCGGTCGCCGCGGGCAGGCAGCCGGCCGCTCACGTCAACCTGTTGCTCGGCATCACCAAGGCGTCGCTGTCGACCGATTCGTTCATCTCGGCGGCTTCCTTCCAGGAGACCACCCGGGTGTTGACCGAGGCGGCGATCATGGGCAAGCGTGACGAACTGCGCGGCCTGAAGGAGAACGTGATCGTCGGCCGGCTGATCCCGGCGGGAACCGGCCTGGCGTATCACCGCGCGCGCCGGATGAAGGAGCAGTCCGAGGCGCAGGAACAGGCAGCGCTCGCCGCCGCCGAGGCGCTCTTCGAGCCGATGCCGGCGGGCGGCGGCGAGGAGACGGTCGAAGCGCACCCGGATGCCGGCGCCGAAGAGTGAGCGCGGCGCGGCGCGCTGGCGCGCCGCGCTCGTGACGGGTTGTGCGCTGGCGCTGTCGGCGTGCGCGCCCTGGCCATCGGGTCCGTCCGGACTCGGCGCGCGCGGACCGGTCGCCGGGCGTGCAGCGAGTTTCCAGCTGCCGCTCGCGCAGCCGGGGTTGCGCGTCGACGATCGCTGGGTCTGGTCGGCGCGGGAGTCCGGCGAGAGCGCCTCGGGCGATACGACGGTGATCGAGCGCACGGTCACCCATGTTGCCGGTGATCGGGCCGAACTGCAGCAGGTGTCGCTCGATCCCGTCACGCGCCGGCCGGTCGGGGCGCCCCGGATGCGCATGGTCAGGCTTTCGGTCTGGCACCTGCAGCCGAACGCTCCGTCGCAGGGCGAGATCAGGGCCCTGGCGTTCCCGCTGTCGGTCGGCAAGACCTGGGACTACGAATACCGGGTCGGGGGCCGCGAGATCGACGCTGTCACCGCCTACCGCTATCGCGCACACGTCGACGGCGTCGAGTCGATCGTCGTGCCGGCTGGCCGCTTCGAGACGTTGCGCGTCACCCACGAGGGTCGCTGGAGCCGGTACGTACTGGAACAGGGACGGCTGGTCGAACGCTCCGGCGACGTGCGCACCACCTACTGGTACGCGCCGGCCGTCGGCAGCTGGGTGCGTCTCGAGATCGACCTGAGAAGGCCCGACGGGGCGCGCGAACTCGGTGTGCGCCAGGAGCTGATCGAGTATCGCGGCGGTCGCTGACTGTGCGACGCGGTGTGACGCACTTGCTCTCTGCTGCGGCGCAATCTATACTGGCCGGCTTTCCGGAATTCACTGCTTGCGGGCCGTCCGGGCGTCGCACCGGGTCGGTGCGGGTGCAGCGGCGCACGCCGGGCGGGCGCCGCAGTCCGGTGGAAATCCGGCAGGAACACGAGGACATCAGATGCCAACCATCAGCCAGCTCGTTCGACAGGGCCGCGAGACGGCCATCACGAAGAGCAAGAGCCCGGCGCTGCAGGATTGCCCGCAGCGCCGCGGCGTGTGCACGCGCGTCTACACCACCACGCCGAAGAAGCCGAACTCGGCGCTTCGCAAGGTGGCCAAGGTGCGCCTGACCAATGGCTTCGAGGTGATCTCGTACATCGGCGGCGAAGGACACAACCTGCAGGAGCACTCGGTGGTGCTGATTCGCGGTGGCCGGGTGAAAGACCTGCCGGGCGTGCGCTACCACATCGTTCGCGGCTCGCTCGACCTGCAGGGCGTGAAGGATCGCAAGCAGTCGCGCTCGAAGTACGGCGCGAAGCGGCCGAAAAAGGCCTGATGCCGGCGGTGGGTCGCCGGCTGCGACCGGCGCTGCCCCGCGAAGGTGGGCGCGAGCCGGCAACCGGAGGCTCGCGCCCTTGTCGTTTTCCAGCGGCGCACGCGTGCTCACGGGCGCGGGCGTCGAGTAAGCGGCGGTCTCCGCTGCCCCGATGGGCGGGGCGGTGAGTCAGGCCGTCATGCGGGCGGAGCCCGGGTGGCCGGGCCCGTTCGCGCGCTGAACCAGGAGGTGAAACATGCCACGTCGTCGCGAAGTGCCGAAGCGCGAGATCCTTCCCGATCCGCTGTATGGCAGTGTCGAAGTTTCCAAGTTCGTCAACGTGCTGATGCTCGACGGCAAGAAAGCAGTGGCCGAGCGCATGCTCTACGGTGCGTTCGACCAGATCCGCAGCAAGTCGGGCAAGGATCCGGTGGAGGTCTTCGCCCAGGCGCTGCAGAACGCCAAACCGATGGTCGAGGTGAAGAGCCGCCGCGTTGGGGGCGCCAACTACCAGGTGCCGGTCGAGGTCCGGCCGGTGCGCCGGCTGGCGCTCGCCATGCGCTGGCTGCGCGAGGCCGCCAAGAAGCGCGGCGAGAAGTCGATGGGCGTGCGCCTGGCCAACGAACTGATGGAAGCCTCGGAGAACCGTGGCGGCGCAGTCAAGCGGCGCGACGAGGTGCACCGGATGGCCGAGGCGAACAAGGCGTTCGCGCACTTCCGTTTCTGACCGGGCGGCACGCCAGCCTCCCCGCACCCGCGGCGGCCCGACGGGCGCCGCAGAACCCGACGAAAGCATCAACCATGGCCCGCAAGACCCCGATCGACCGATATCGCAATATCGGCATCTCCGCGCACATCGACGCCGGCAAGACCACCACGACCGAGCGCATCCTCTATTACACCGGCGTGAACCACAAGCTCGGCGAGGTGCACGACGGCGCCGCGACCACCGACTGGATGGAGCAGGAGCAGGAACGCGGCATCACGATCACCTCGTCGGCGGTCACCTGCTTCTGGAAGGGGATGGACCTGTCGCTGCCCGAGCACCGGATCAACATCATCGACACCCCGGGACACGTCGACTTCACGATCGAGGTCGAGCGCTCGATGCGTGTGCTCGACGGCGCCTGCATGGTCTACTGCGCGGTCGGCGGCGTGCAGCCGCAGTCCGAGACGGTGTGGCGCCAGGCGAACAAGTACCGTGTGCCGCGGCTCGCGTTCGTCAACAAGATGGACCGCATGGGCGCCAGCTTCTTCAAGGTCTACGACCAGATGAAGACGCGCCTGAAGGCGAACCCGGTGCCGATCGTCGTTCCGATCGGCGCGGAAGAGGGCTTCAAGGGCGTCGTCGACCTGCTCAAGATGAAGGCCATCGTCTGGGACGAGGCCACGCAGGGCATGAAGTTCTCGTACGCCGACATCCCGGCCGAACTCGTCGACACCTGCAACAAGTGGCGCGAGAACATGGTCGAGGCCGCGGCCGAGGCCGACGAGGAGCTGATGCACAAGTACCTCGAGGAGGGCGATCTCTCCGAGGAACTGGTCAGGCGCGGGCTGCGCAAGCGCACGATCGCCAACGAGATCCAGCCGATGCTGTGCGGCACCGCATTCAAGAACAAGGGCGTGCAGCGCATGCTCGACGCGGTGATCGAATTCCTGCCGTCGCCAGCCGACATTCCGCCGGTGGTCGGCCACGACGACCGCGACGTCGAGGTGACCCGCAAGGCCGAAGACGGCGAGAAATTCTCGGCGCTGGCGTTCAAGCTGATGACCGACCCGTTCGTCGGGCAACTCACCTTCGTGCGCGTGTTCTCCGGGGTGCTCAATTCCGGCGACACGGTGCTGAACTCGGTCAAGGGCAAGAAGGAGCGTATCGGGCGCATCCTGCAGATGCACGCGAACCAGCGCGACGAGATCAAGGAACTGCGTGCCGGCGACATTGCCGCGTGCGTGGGCCTGAAGGACGTCACCACCGGCGAGACGCTGTGCGATCTCGGCGCACCGATCATCCTCGAGCGGATGGAGTTTCCCGAGCCGGTCATCTCGCAGGCGGTGGAGCCGAAGACCAAGGCAGACCAGGAGAAGATGGGCATCGCGCTGGGTCGCCTCGCGCAGGAAGACCCGTCGTTTCGCGTGCGCACCGACGAGGAGTCGGGCCAGACGATCATCGCCGGCATGGGCGAACTGCACCTGGAGATCATCGTCGACCGGATGAAACGCGAGTTCGGCGTCGAGGCCTCGGTGGGCAAGCCGCAGGTCGCCTACCGGGAAACCATCCGCAAGACCTGCGAAGAGGTCGAGGGCAAGTTCATCAAGCAGTCGGGCGGCCGCGGCCAGTACGGGCACGTGGTGCTCAAGCTCGAGCCGCTCGAGCCGGGCGGCGCGAACTTCGAGTTCGTCGATGCGATCAAGGGCGGTGTCGTGCCGCGCGAGTTCATTCCGGCGGTGCAGAAGGGCATCGAGGAAACCCTGCCGGCAGGGGTGCTGGCCGGCTATCCGGTGGTGAACGTCAAGGCCACGCTGTTCTTCGGCTCCTATCACGACGTCGACTCGAACGAGAACGCGTTCAAGCAGGCCGGTTCGATCGCCTTCAAGGAGGGCATGCGCCGCGCCAGCCCGGTATTGCTCGAGCCCATGATGGCGGTCGAGGTCGAGACGCCGGAAGACTACGCCGGCGCGGTGATGGGCGACCTGTCGTCGCGGCGCGGCATGGTCCAGGGCATGGAGGACATGGCCGGTGGCGGCAAGGCGATCCGCGCCGAGGTGCCGCTGTCCGAGATGTTCGGCTACGCGACCACGCTGCGCTCGCTCACGCAGGGGCGCGCCACCTACACGATGGAATTCAAGCACTACGCCGAGGCGCCGAAGAACGTGGCGGAAGCCATCATCTCCGCGCGCACGAAGTGAGCGGGTCATCCATTCAACGCTAACCGGGAACCGGAGTCTCCAGATGGCGAAAGGAAAGTTCGAGCGTACGAAGCCGCACGTGAACGTTGGGACGATTGGTCACGTGGATCACGGCAAGACGACGCTGACGGCGGCGATCACG
>JAJTYR010000064.1 GCA_021463505.1 Burkholderiaceae bacterium
GTTCGTCGAGCGTTCCATAGCCACCGGGGAAGGCCACCAAACCTTTCGCATGCAGCAAGAAATGCATTTTGCGCAGCGCGAAATAGTGGAACCGAAACGCCAGCTCCGGACACATGTAGGGGTTCGGCGCTTGTTCGTGCGGCAAAGTGATGTTGAGGCCGATCGAGCGGGCCCCGGCATCGAAAGCACCGCGATTGGCGGCTTCCATGATGCCGGGGCCGCCACCGGTGATGACGACGAAGTCGCACCGCCCCTCCTGCTGGAAACGAGCAGAGATCAGTTGGGCGAAGCGCTGTGCCTCTTCGTAATAGCGTGCCTGTTCCACGCGGCGACGGGCCAAGGTCAGGTCCCGCCCAAACGTTGGATTCCCCGGCATGGTGCCCGCTTGCTGCTCCAGCACAGCGAGCCGGTCGCGTGCGGTGACAGCATCGCTTACGCGCGCACTGCCAAACACCACCACGGTCGAACGCACGCCTTGCTCACGCAAGACACGTTCGGGCTTGAGCAGTTCGAGCTGGAGACGCAGCGGACGCAAATCGTCCTGGGCGAGAAGATCACCGTCCTCATACGCGAGGCGGTACGCAGGCGATTCGATGATGGCGCGCAAGCGATCGGCATACTCAGGCAAAGTGCTCATCATCAACGCCCCTCGTCGTCATGCCCGTGCACAGGCGCATTGCCGAACCGTCCCAGCCCCATCTCCACCAGCGCACCGTCGCGGCGCAGCAGCCACAGCGCCTCCAGCCCCATGCGCCGCGCCAGCGCCAGCCCTTCATCGGGGCCGGCCACCAGTAACGCCGTGGCCCAGGCGTCTGCGTGCATGCAGGCCGACGCCAGCACCGTGACCGAGGCCACATCGTTGCGCACGGGCGCGGCGCGGCGCGCATCCATGGTGTGCGAGAGGCGTGCGCCGCCCACCTCCAGATAGCGCCGGTAGTCACCGGAGGTGGCCACGGCCAGGTTCTGCAGTTCGACCACACTGTGCACCGCACGGCGCCCGGCCTGTGGGCTCTCCACGGCCACAGCCCAGGGCTGGCCGCTGGCCTGGCCGCCCACGGCGCGCAGCTCGCCGTCCAGCGCCGCCAGGGCGTGGCGTACGCCGTGCCGGCGCAGCGCCTCGACCATGCGGTCCACAGCGTAGCCTTTGGCGATGCCGCACAGGTCCAGTTGCAACGGCGCATGCTTGCGCGCACGGCCGGCGGTGCGGTCCAGCTCCAGCGCTTCATGCGTGGGCGGGCGAGAGGCTGACACGGCAGCACGGATCGCCGCCGCATCGGGTTCATCGTGCGCCGCGCCGAAGCCCCAGGCATCGACCAGCGCGCCCACGGCCGGATCGAACGCACCCTGGCTCAGGCGGCCGATATCCAGCGCGCAGGCCAGCACTTCCAGGATTTCCGGTGGCAGCGTCAGCCAGGCGGCGGGGGGCGCGCAATTGAGGCGATTCAGATCGCTGTCGGGCAGCCAGGGCGACATCTGCACATCCACCTGAAGCACGGCGGCGGCCAGGGCCTGTTGCAGGGCCGGTGCATCCACGTCCGGCTCGGCGTCGCAGGTGACGGACCAGCGCGTGCCCATGGTGGGGCCGTGCAGTGTCAGACGCCGGGGATCAGAACAGGTCTTCGGCATAGCGTTCACGCTGCTTGAGCCGGGCCACGCTCAACCCCAGCCCATCCAGTATCTCGTCGAGCACCTGCGCCACCCCCTGCGCCATGGGACGGCTGCCGCACACGCGCACGACGGCACCGCGCGCCAACAGGTCGCGCACCCGTGCGGCGTCGCGGCGCAGGGAATCCTGCACATAGCCGCCGCCGTCCGGCGTGCGCGAGAACGTGGTGTGCAGATCGGCCAGGCGGCCCTCGGCCTGCCAAGCCTGAAGTTCCTCACCGAAGTAAAAATCCCGCGCCGGATCACGTGTGCCGTAATACAAATGCATGGGCCGGCGCCGCGCATTGCCCCGGATGAAGCCCGCCAGTGGCGCCACGCCCGTACCCGCACCGATCAGCAGCACGGGCTGGCGCGAGCCGTGCAGCGCGAAGCCCGGATTGGGACGGATGAAAGCCTGCGCACTGTCGCCCGGCTGCAAGCCATGCAAGTAGTTGGAGCACACGCCGCCCGGCATGCGGCGCACGCAGATTTCAACGAAGCCGTCGCGCGTGCCCGAGGCCAGCGAGTAGTAGCGCGGCACCGGTTGATCCCCCGGTGGCACGATGCCCAGCAGGTCGCCGGCGACGAAGCGCGGCAGGCCACGGCCGGGCAAGGCAAAGCGCAGGATGGCCGCTGGCTCACCCGCGCCCCCCGCGAAGTCTTGCCGCGACACCAGCGTGAGTGCCGCGGTGCGCGGCAGGCGCGGCTGGTAGGCGAGCGAGAGAGGCTGGCCCAGGGCTTGCGCCAGCGACTGTCCCCAGCGGGCAAACTCCTGCGCGGACTGCTGGTGAATGCGCTCCAGCGCCAGCAGCGGGTTCCAGCCCTGGGCAAGCAGGGTCTGCTCCAGCGCTTCGGCAAAAGCGCAGAAGGCGGGGAACTGCCGGTCGCCAAAACCCAGCACCGCCACCTGCGCGCTGGTGACGGGCTGGTGCGCGATGACGTCGAGCGCTCGTGCGGCATGGGCGGGCGCTTGGCCTTCGCCATAGGTGGCGGCCAGCACGTAGACATGGCGCGCGGCCGGCGGCACGTGCCAGTGCTCCAGCGCCGTGGTGTGCACGCGGTGGCCCGCGGCCGCCAGCGCGGTGTGCAGGGCCTGGGCGAAACCCCAGGTGCTGCCGCTTTCGCTGGCGACGAAGATCAGGCTGTCGGCCTGCGCCAGCGGGCTGTTGCCCTCGATGGCGGGCCGGCTGCGACGCGCCTGCCACCACAGCAGCACGCCCGTGACCCAGAACAGCGGGATGCTCGCGCCCATGGCGCCCAGCACCACGGCCCAGGCCCAGGCACCGTCGCCCGTGTGCAGCAGCAGCGCCCAGTCGTGTACGCGCTGCGCCGTTGTGGCGTCCTGCCAGGCCAGGGTCTGACCGCTGTAGCGATCGACCCAGCCTTGGCCCTGAACGGTGACGATGCTCCAGATGTCCTGCGGGTCGTCGGCCGCGGGTACGTTCAGCTTGCGCAGGTCTTGCACGTGCAGGGCTTGCAGCAGCGGCAACTGACCCGCCGGCAGCGATGCCTGCCCGTTGGGGGAGGATGCGACCTCTGGTTCCGCTTCAGCGTCGAGCTGCACCAAGCCGAAGGTGGCTGCGCTCATGTAGAGCGCGGCGACCGCCGACAGGGCCAGAACCGCCAGCACCACCCGCCCGGCCAGCACGTGCAGGCGCTGCGCCAGTGTGCCGCGCACCGGGCCTGCCAGGCGTCGCCAGCCGCCCATGCGGCGCAGCAGCAGCACTAGGCCCGAGACCGACAGCGCCAGCATGGCCAGCGCCACCACCGCCGCAGCGACGCGCCCGGGATCGTCCAGCAACAGCGCACGATGCAGGTTCTTCACCCAGCGCGGCAAGAGCGAGGGCTGGTAGCTGCCCAGCACCCGGCCGTCGGCGGGGGCGACGCGCAACGCGCGAGCCTGCCCGTCCTCGAAGGCATACACCACGATGGCGCCGGAAGGCTGGCGGCGGATTTCCTCCGCTCCCGGGACAGTGGCCTGTACACGTTGCACCAGAGTGGCCACCGGCATGTCAGGCTCGGTGGGGGCTGCCTGAATGGCGTTGTTCAATGGATCGAGCGTTAGCAGCGTGCCGGTGATGCTCAGCACCAGCGCGAGCGTACCCGCCACCAGGCCCAGCCATCGATGGGCGAATCGCCAGATCATGTGGGCCCTTTACTGCAACTGATAGGTGAATGACTGGATGTATTGCTTGCCGGCCTGCGGCTTGCCCGCGCCGGTCGCCGTCAGCGGCACGCGGATTTCGGCCGGGCTGTCCCGCATGTCCTCTGCGGCAGCGTCGATGCGGATCTCGTAGCCCGCGTCGATCAGCGCGTCGGCCAACTCGGCCGTCACCTTGAGTGTGCGTCCCGCACCCACGCTGGCGCCGGTCACGCCATTCAGGCGCTTGGCGTCGCCGGCCGACAGGCGGTTCCAGTCTGCCAGGTGCTTGTAGTACTTGGCCTTGCCGCCGGCCACCCACAACGTGCGGACGTAGGCGCCCTTCGCGTCGGTGAGGTAGACGGCGAGGTAGGCGCCATCGCCGCCGTAGTTCTTGAGGGTGGTCGAGAGCGTGACCGGGCGGCTCTGCGCCATGGCGGGCAAGGCCAGCGCACAGGCAGCGGCCACGGTGGTCAGCAGGAATCTGGTGGACATGGTGGGTCTCCGGTGTAGACAGGGGGAATCATTCGATCTGGCCGCGGGGGACGTTGCCAGGGGACGGTATGGGGTTGGCGGTGGCGGGTGCGGGGGCATCCCGGCCCCGCGTGCGCTCGCGCTCGCGCTCGTGGTTACCGTCGTCGTTGCGCAACTTCATCTTCACCACGCGCAGCGTTTGGGGGTCGAGCTTGGCCTTGAAGGTACGCCCCTGGGCATCGCGGCCGCGAATCTCATAGCAACCGTCGTCGATCTTCAGGCGCTGCACCTGCCAGCCCAGGCTGGCTGCATGCCGTAGCGCGGCGTCACGCGACTGCCAGTACTGCACAGGAACGTCGCAGTCATCGTCGGCCAATGCAGGGGCAGCAACCAAGACCAGGCACAGGATCGCTAGAGGAACACGTAATTTCATGGTCTTCTCCTTGTCACACGAGCCGAGCGTGAGGTGTGCTCGGCAGAGTCTGGTGAAGCGTTCTCGGGAAGATGCGCCAGAAAATCCGGCCAGGGCACCACCTGGCCATGTTCAGGCACCGAGACCTGCCAGTCGAGTTGCTGTTGCAGAAGTTCTGCAAACGCCTGCGCGGCGGACGGCTCCCCATGCACCACGAAGGTTTGCTCAGGGGCTTGCTTGAAGCCTCGGGCCCAAGCCAGCAGGGCCGCTTGGTCGGCGTGCGCCGAGAGCCCATCCACACTGTGGATCGCCGCGCGCACCGGAATGTCGTCGCCGAAGATGCGCACGCGCGCCGCGCCATCGACCAGTTGGCGGCCCAGTGTTCCCTGCGCCTGAAAGCCGGAGAACAGGACGCTGCATTCCTTGCGCGGCAAATTGTGGCGCAGGTGGTGCCGGATGCGTCCCGCGTCGCACATGCCGCTGGCGGAAATGATGATGGCGCCCGAACGAATCTGGTTCAACGCCATGGACTCTTCTGCGCTTTCCGTGAAATGCAGATACGGCAGGTTTTGGCCGCGTGCGTGCCATCCTGCCAAGCGCTTCGCGTGCTCATCGAACAGCTCAAGGTGTTCCCGCGTGATGCGCGTGGCTTCCGTGGCCATCGGCGAATCGACGAATACCCTCGGTTGCCGCAGCCGCCCCTCGCTGGTGAGACGGTGCAGGTGGTACAGGACTTCCTGAGTGCGACCGACCGCGAAGGCCGGCACGATGACGTTGCCGCCGCGCTCGAACAAGGTCTTTTCGACGATGCCGATCATCTCCTCTTCGGTTGCCGAAAAGTCTTTGTGCTGACGGTTGCCATAGGTGGACTCGATGACGAGGATGTCGGCGTCCTCGATGGGTGTCGGGTCGCGCAATATCGGACGCCCCGGCTGGCCCAGGTCGCCGCTGAATACCAGTTTTGTCGGGTAGCCATGCTCGGTGACCCAGACTTCGATGATGGCCGACCCGAGGATGTGCCCGGCATCGCGAAAGCGCGCGCGCACTCCGACACGGGGCGCGAACTCCCGGTCGTATTCGATGCCTCGCACCTGTTGCAGGCATTCGCGCGCATCCTGCAGCGTATACAGCGGCGGCAGCGCATCCTCTCCACGGGACCTTTTGGCACTGCGTTTTGCATCGCTCTCCTGGATGTGGGCACTGTCGGGCAGCATCACGCCCAGCAGATCAACCGTGGCGGGAGTGGTGTAGATGGCTCCTTTGAATCCGGCGCGCGTGAGTTTGGGCAACAGCCCGCTGTGGTCGATGTGGGCATGGGTCAGGAGCACGAAATCGATCGACGCCGGATCGAACGGAAACGACTCCCGATTGCGCGCCGCCGCCGCGCGCCCGCCTTGAACCATGCCGCAGTCCACCAGGAAGCGCAGGTTGAGCCCCTCCACCAGAAAGCACGATCCGGTGACTTCGCGCGCAGCGCCCAGAAAATTCAGTTTCATGGGATGCTCACTCGGGTTTCTTCTTTTGCATCGGGCAGGTGCTCACGCCGAGCAGGCGGTAGCCCGGACAGCGGCCCGCCAGGCCGGTGATCAGGGGCATGATTCCAATGAGCCCCAGCCAGCGCCACGGTGAATCCAGCCACAACAGCAAGCTGAGCAGGATCAGGCCGATGACGATGCGCGCGATGCGATCGAGGTTTCCTACGTTCGTTTGCATGGAGGCACTCCTTGATGGTGGGATAGAACGGGTTCAGGAAATCACGTCGACGGCTACATGGCCGCCGCGAAAATGGCACGAATTTCCTCGTGCGACGCCTGTATGGGATTGGTCAGTCCGCACGCGTCCTTGAGCGCGTTGGTGGCCAGGGTGGGAAAGTCCTTGGCCTGAACGCCGAGCTGCGACAGCCCGCCAGGAATGCCGATGTCAGCGGACAATCGGCGAATCGCTGCCAGGCACAGGTCTGCCGCAGCCTCGTCACCCAGGCCATCGGTCTTTTCCCCCATCGCGCGGGCAATGTCGGCGAGGCGCCCCACAGCAACCTGTTTGTTGTAGGCCTGCACGTGCGGCAGCAGGACGGCGTTGCACACACCGTGCGGCAGGTCGTAGAAGCCGCCCAGTTGATGCGCCATGGCGTGCACGTAGCCGAGCGAGGCATTGTTGAAGGCCATGCCGGCGAGAAACTGCGCATAGGCCATCTGCTCTCGCGCCTCGATGTTCTGGCCGTCGGCCACGGCCTTGCGCAGCCATTGGCTTATCAATGCCACGGCCTTGAGCGCGCAGGCATCGGTGATCGGCGTGGCGATCGTCGAGACATAGGCTTCGATCGCGTGCGTGAGAGCGTCCATGCCGGTGGCTGCGGTCAGGCTGGCTGGTTTCAGCAGCATGAGCTCGGGATCGTTCACCGAGAGAATGGGCGTCGTGTGCTTGTCGACGATCGCCATCTTCACGTGGCGCGCCTCGTCGGTGATGATGCAAAAGCGGGTCATTTCACTGGCCGTTCCGGCCGTGGTGTTGATCGCCACCAAGGGCAACTGCGGCTTGGCCGATTGGTCAAGGCCTTCGTAATCCTTGATCGTTCCGCCATTGGCCGCGACCAGTGCGATGCCCTTGGCGCAGTCGTGTGGCGAACCGCCACCGAGCGAAATGATGAAATCGCAGTCGTTTTCGCGCAGTTGCTTCAGCCCATCGGCCACGTTCTTGGTCGTCGGATTGGGTTGCACCCCATGAAAAATGCAGGCATCCACACCATGGCTGACAAGGAGGTCGCGCACCCTGCCGACAACTCCGATGCAAACCAAGGGTGAGTCGGTCACGATCATGGCTTTGCGAAAACCATACGACTGAATGGTTCGAACAGCGTCATTCAGACACCCCGCGCCCATCAGGTTCACGGGCGGAATGAAGAAGGCGGTGATGGTCATGGCTTGGCTCCTTCGCTTGGCCTGTTGGTGATCAAGTGAGTAATGGTTTTGCGATCCGCGCTCTGGCTTGCGAGGTGTTCCATCGGGGCGTCGCTTGCAGACATGTTCGAGCGACTTGCAAGAGGCGAGGGTGCGGCGGCGCCTCGGGGCGGATTGACGGTGGTTGGCGTCGTGCTGGATACGTCCCAGCCACCCCCGAGCGCCTTGTAAAGCGCCACCAATTGCACTGCGGCGCTGGTATGCGCGCGTGCGGCCGCGGTCTCAGCGTCGTGCAAGCTGCGTTGGGCGGCCAGCAGTTCCACTAGGGCCACATCGCCTGCGGCGTAGCGGGCCTTGGCGTAGCCGTAGCTGGTTCGTGCCGCATCCAGGGCCATGGCACGGCGATCCAACGTGTCCAGCCCGCCGTGGTAATCGCCCAGCGCTCGCTCGGCGTCGCCCAGCGCCGCCAGCACGGCTTGCTCATAGGCCAGCGCAGCCTGCTGCTCGGCGGCTTCGCGTGCTCGAATCTCGGCACGCACGCGGCCACCGTCGAACAGGCGCCAGGAAATCAGCGGCAGGATGGAAAAACGCGAACTGGATGCATCGAACCAGTTGCCCGTGCTGAGCGCCTGGAATCCGCCACCCACGCCAATAGAGAGTTTGGGGAACAGCTCGGCCGTGGCCACGCCGATGTCGGCAGAACTCGCCGCCAGGCGCCGTTCCGCGGCCAGCACGTCGGGGCGCCGGCGCAGGATGTCGGCGCGCTCGCCCACCGGCAAGGCACGCAGCGTGCACGGTGCCAATGGGCCGTCGAGCAATGCCAGTTCACGCTCGGGCGGGGAGCCTAGCAGCACGCCCAGTCCAAGCACCGCGGCGCGCTGGCGTGCCTGGATGTCCGGCAGCAGCGCGTTGACGGCGGCCCACTGCGCGTAGGCCGCCTCCACATCGGCGGCGGATGCGTCGCCCAAGGCATGCCGCAGGCGCACCAGCTCCAGGGTCTGCTGCAGCGTATCCAGCGTGGCTTGTTGCGCATGTAGCTCGTAGCCGGCGCCAACGGCGGTGAACCAGGTGCGCGCGACCTCGGCCACGATGCGCATGCGCACACCCTGTGCTTCAACCTCGGTGGCTTGCAGGCGAGCGCTGGCGCCTTCCAGAGCGCGCCGCTTGGCGCCGAACAGATCGGCCTCCCAGGCCGCATCAAAGCCCGCGTCGTAAATGGTCTGCGTAGCGTCGAGGCCGGGGATGGAGCCCACGGGCAAGGGGCCGTTCTCGCTTTGACGGCGCCGATTGACGCTGGCCCCAGCGCCAACGGTGGGAAGCCGATCTCCTGCCACGCGGTCGCGCAGCGCACGCGCTTCGTCAATGCGTGCCGCAGCCTGGCGCAGATCCAGGTTCTGTGCCAGCGCCGTGCCCATCAGACGGTCGAGGATGGGGTCGTCCAACGCAGACCACCAGCGGGCCAGGTCCGCGGACTGCGATTCGCTCGCCAGTGGCAAGGTCCAACCGGCGCCGATATCCACCGGAGGCGGCTCGCGGTAGTCGGGGCCCACGGCCGCACAGGCGGTCAGCAGTACGCAGGACAGGGCCAGCGCGAGCGGGCGCAAGCACCTGGACGTTGGCTCCGCAGTGGGCATGCGCGAGGAAAGGTTACCGACTTTGGTTTTCATTGCAGGCGTCCTCGGACGAATACGGTGGCCATCGTCAAGGTGGCGAGGGCGATGACCGCCAGCGGCCACAGACTGGCGAGAATGTCGCCGGGCGGCATGGCCTTGAGAAAGCTGCCTTCGACGATGATGAGGAAGTGGGTCAGCGGAATGGCCTGGGCCAACCATTGCAGAACCACCGGCATGTTCTCCACCGGGGTGGCAAAGCCAGACATCAGCACCGCTGGCACACCCACAGCGAATGCCCCCAGGATGGCCTGCTGCTGCGTCATGCTGACCGCGGAAATCATCAGGCCGATGCCGACCACCGACAGGATAAAAAGCACCAAGCTCGCCAGCAGCAGGCTGAACGATCCGGTGAAGGGGATGCTGAACAGGAAAATGCCCGCGCTGATCATGAACAGCCCGAGCAGGGTGCCGATCGCCAGTGCCGGCAGCGACTTGGAGATGATGATTTCCGGCGTCGAGGTCGGTGACACCAGCAACTGGTCGAAGGTGCCCAGCTCGCGTTCGCGCGCAATCGACAGCGAAGTAATGAGCAGGGAACTGAACAGGGCCAGGATGCCGGTCAGACCCGGTACGATGAACCAGCGATAGACCAGATTCGGGTTGAACCAATGGCGGACAACCACCGGATTCGGCGCCTGCGCGTCGGGCACGACCTCGGCACCGACGTCGGCGGCAATGGTGGATAGATAGGCCACGGTGATCTGGCCCGAATTGCTGCGTCGGCCATCGACGAGTACCTGGGCGCGGCCGCTGTCACCAGCGGCGATCGTGCGCGAGAAATCCACGGGAATGGCAAGCGCCGCGATCACTTCGCCCCGGTCGATCAGATCATGCAGTTGCCGCGGGCTGTCCACGTGCCGCACGCGGGTGATGAAGCCGGCGCTGTCCAGACGCTGCACCAGTTCGTGCGACCAACGCCCCGCGTCCTGGTTGTACACGGCGATATCGACATTGCGCACTTCCAGTGTCGCGGCAAAGGCGAAGATCAGCAGTTGCAGGATGGGCGGCACGAACACCACCATGCGGCTGCGCGGGTCGCGCAGGACGCTGAGCACCTCCTTGATGAACTGCGCCCGCAAGCGGACAAGACTGAAGACAGAGCCGGGCATGGGCGCTACTCCAGGTTCTTGCGCGTGGCGCGCTTGGCCAGCATGAAGAACAGCGCCCCGATCGCCGCCATGGCCGCCAGGTTGGGCAGGAATACCGCCCAGATGTCCCCGGCCAGGAACACCGTCTTCAGCGAGTCGACGAAGAAGCGGGCCGGAACCACCCAGGTGATTGCGCGGATCGGCGCCGGCATGGCGTCGATCTCGTACAGGAATCCCGAAAGCATGAATGCCGGCAGGAAGCCGGAGAACAGCGCGATCTGCGCCGCCAGGAACTGATTGCGCGCCAGTGAGGAGATGAGCAGGCCCTGGCCCAGCGCCGGCACCATGAACACCGCCGACAGCAGCAACAGAGCCGCGAGCGAGCCGCGCAAGGGCACACCGAACACGAACACGGCGAGCGCCGCCGCCCCCAGCGTGGACAACATGCCGAGCACGAAATACGGCAGGAGCTTGCCGATCAGGATTTCCGCCACCGAAGCAGGCGTGGACAGCACCGCCTCCATGGTGCCGCGCTCCCATTCGCGCGCCACCACCAGTGCGGTCAGCATGGTGCCGATGATGGTCATGACGATGGCGATGGCGCCGGGAATCAGCGCCCGGCGGCTCTCCAGTTCGGGGTTGAACCAGTAGCGCGGCTCCAGCACCACGGCCTGCGCGGGCGCCGCAACGTCAAGCCCGGCACGCCAGGTCTGCACCACGCCCTTGGCGTAGTTCTCGACGTAGTTGGCGGTGTTGGGGTAGGAGCCGTCGGTGATGATCTGCACCAGCGGCTCGCTGCCCCGCAAGGCCAGACGCTGCTCGAAGTCCTGCGGAATCACCACATAGCCGCGCAACGCGCCCGACACCAGCTTGTCCGCTACTTCGCGCCGGTCGTGGGCAAAGTGCGCATCCAGAAAGCGGGTTCCAGAAAAGGCGGCCGCCAGCTCTTGCGCGGCGGCACCGGGCGATTCCAGCACCACGCCGATGCGCACGTTCCTGGCATCCAGCGACACGGCATAGGCGAACAGCAACAGCAACACTACTGGCAGCACGAACGCGATCAGCAGCGTCGAAGGGTCGCGCAGCGCCTGCACACTTTCCTTGTAAACCAAGGCCATGAGACGCTGTAAATTGAAGCGGCTCAGCTGGACCTGCATGGTTTCGCCCGTATCCCTGGATCGTGGCGCGGTGTTCATGGGGCCGCCTCCATTTCACGATCGGCCGACTCCACCAGATGGATGAAGGCATCTTCCATGGTTGGATCAGGCCGTTCGGGGCCGACCGCGGAACGCTTGAGCGCATCGGGCGTGTCCAATGCGATCAGTCGTGCACGAGAGAGCATGGCCACCCGGTCGCAGTACTCGGCCTCATCCATGAAATGGGTGGTGACCATGATGGTCACGCCCTTGCGCGCCAGACCGTTGATGTGGGTCCAGAATTCACGCCGCGTGATCGGGTCCACGCCCGAAGTCGGCTCGTCCAGGAACAGCACCGGCGGCCGGTGCATGAGCGAGCAGGCCAGCGCCAGGCGCTGCTTGTGACCCAGCGGCAGGGAATCGGGCGTGGCCGAGAGCCAGTCGCCCAGATCGAAGGTTTCGATCATCTCGGCGATGCGTTCGCGTCGCGTACTCCCTTCCAGTTGATACACCCCGGCCGAAAACTCCAGATTCTGGCGCACCGAGAGCAGACCGTAGAGCGAGAACTTCTGCGCCATGTAGCCGAGCCGGCTCTTGGCCGCGCCGGTGGCGCGGCGCAGGTCGTGCCCCACCACGTGCGCCTCGCCCGCGGTCGGTTTGAGCAGGCCGCACAGCATCTTAAAGGTGGTGGACTTGCCGGCGCCGTTGGGGCCGAGCAGGCCGAAGATTTCGCCCTTCTGCACCTCGAAGCTGACATTGTCGGTGGCGGTGAATTCGCCGAAGCGCTTGGTGAGATTGCGGCACGACACGGCAATGTCGGAATTCAGCTCGACCGGCGGCAGGCGCTCGGCCAGCGCCGAGGTGCCGCCGGGGCCGCCGCCGAGCAAATCGATGAAGGCGTCCTCGAAGCGCGCCGGAACCAAAGCCAGATTCACCTGCGTCCGGTCGGCCAATGACTGGACTTGATCCACGTCGGCGCCTTCGCGCAGGACCACGCGCACGCCGGCCCCCTGAATAACGCCATCGCTCACGCTGGGCAGATTGAGTGCTTCGGTGAGCACCGCGCGGCGCTCGGCGCCCACGTCTTCCAGGCGGAAGCTGCGACCTTCCAGCTGTGCGGTCAATTCCCGCGGCGGGCCGTCGAACAGGAGCTGCCCCTGGTTGAGCAACAACACGCTCTCGCAGCGTTCGGCCTCGTCGAGATAGGCGGTGGACCAGACCACCGCCATGCCCTCGTCGGTGAGCGCCTGCACCATGCGCCACAAATCCTGGCGGCTGACCGGATCGACGCCGACGCCGGGTTCGTCCAGCAGCAGCACCTTGGGTCTGGCCATCAGCGCGCAGGCCAGGCCGAGCTTCTGCTTCATGCCGCCGGAGAGCTTTCCGGCCAGGCGTTGGGTGAAAGAACCGAGCCGCGTGAAGTCCAGCAACTCGGCAAAAAGATCGGCATTGCGATCCGCGTCCATGCCGCGTAACTGCGCGTACAGGCGCATGTTTTCCATCACCGACAGGTCTTCGTACAGGCCGAAGCGTTGCGGCATGTAGCCGCTGGCGACGTGGATGGCGTCGTTGTCCTTGACCACGTCGAAATCGGCCAAGGTGACGCGGCCGGCGTTCGGCACCAGCAGGCCGGTCAGAATCCGCATCAGCGTCGTCTTGCCGGCACCGTCCGGGCCGACCAGGCCCGTCAGCCGCCCGTAGTGAATGCGCGCGCTCAGGTTCCGCAAGGCCCGCACATGGCCGAAATGCTTGTCCAGACCTTCGATGACGACTGCGGCGTCTTGCTCACCAGCAGGCACGATGGCGGGACTAGCCTGCATCTCAGCGTTCCCCCGCTGGGATGCCGGTTATCGAGCCGACTTCGATCGTTACCGGCATACCCTGGCGCAGTGCACCGTCGCTGTCGGCTTCGTCGATGACGATGCGCAGGCGGTACACCAGATCCGTTCGCAGATCGGTGGTTTCAACAGTCTTCGGCGTGAACTCGGCGCGTGGCGAGATGAAGCCAATCTGGCCGCGATAGACCTTGTCGGATGTGTCGCTCCTGACACGCACCGTGGTACCGGGGGCGATGCGCCCCAGGTCTGGTTCACTCACGTAGGCGCGCACGTAAACGGGCTTGTCCAGACTCAGGCTGTAGACCGTGCTTTGGCTCGCGACCATGCTGCCTGGTTCGCGTACCCGCGCGATGACGGTCCCGTCACTGGGCGCCGTCAATTCGGTGTCCGCAAGGGATGTGGTGGCCTGCGCCACGGCAGCCTGTGTCGCCGCAAGGCGAGCCTCTGCCGCGGCGATGTCTTCCTTGCGGAAACCCTCGGACGCTTGAGACAGTGCTGCCTTGGCGGCTTCAACGCCCGCGGCAGCCTGATCCCTTGCCGCGCGGGCGGCATCGACCGTGCGCTGGCTGCTGGCGCCCGATGCCAGCAGGCCGCTTTGGCGCTGAAAGTTGCGCTCGGCCTCGGTAGCCAGCGCCTGCGCCTGCCTGAGCGCCTCGCGTGCCTGGGTGATTTCCTGCGGCCGCAGGCCGCGGCGCAGCTTGGTCAGCTCCGCCTGCGCCACATGCACCTGGGCCTGCGTTGCCGCAAGAGCGTCCCGATACGGCTGCGCGTCCAGCACCGCCAAGCGGGTGCCGGCACTGACGGCGTCGCCTTCGTCGAACGTCATTTCAGCCACGCGCCCGGGCTGGCGAAAGGCCAGCTGCACCTCGCGGATGTCGACGTTGCCGTAGAGGCGCAGGGGGTCTCGCTGATCATGGTCGCGCAATAGCCAGTACGCTAGTGCGCCACCAAGAGAAAGCGCGACGATGGCGATCACGACCCAGCGGGTTTTTTTGCTTGGGAGATTGGGAGTTGTCATCGATGAGTTTCCGCTGGAGACAGGTTCAGCGCTCGCGTGTGGCGGGCAAATGCGTCTGCGACCGGCGCCAGGCGATGGCCGCAATGCCAGCCCACACCAGCGTGCGAAGCGTCATGGCGATTGCCGTGCGCTGCTCCCAGGCGCCACCAAGAACCACATGCACGCCGAAAGCCAGGAATACGAACGCAGTCGCCACCGTGATGGCGATCGCCAGCCACGTGGCCCAGCGCCGGCGCAACCACAAACCGACGCCAGCGACGATGTATGCGAACCCGGCCATAAAGTTGAACCAGAGGACGAAAGGCACATAGCTTCCGGCCTCGTCGCGCGCCGCGCCTTCAAAGAACAGGACTGCGCCCCCCTCCCTGAGAGTCAGCAGGCCAAAGCCGATGGCCAGCAGAGAAATCACGCGCACCCAGATGTCGCGCCCGCTGTGTGCTGTCATGTTCATTGCTCCCGGTTCTTCAGGAAGGTTTGCGAATCGCTGCGGCACTTGCGGGCCGGACCGGTGATTCACGTGCCGCTTTCGATGCCACGCCGATAGATGGCATACACGGCCGGAGCCTCACGGCGGATTCGACTGACCTTGCCGGCCAGCAGGGACTGCATGACCAGCCCCTGGATCGTGCCGATGAACAACACGGCGGCGGCATCCACGTCCAGTTCCGCGCTCAGTTCGCCCTGTGCCTTGCCTGCTTCCATGAGGCGGCGCAGGCGTTGCTCGTACTGGCGGATCAGGGTTTGCACCATGCGCTTGGCCAGCGTTTCGTCAGAGCGTTGCAACTCTCCGAACAACATGCGTGGCACGCCCGGGTGCTTGGACACGAAGTCGATGTGCGTCATGAACATCGCCTCCAGGGCTGCCGCAGGGGATGCCCCGCTTTCGGCCGCCTTGTCCACGCTGGCCAGTAGGCGTTCGCTGACCCAGGACATGGTGGCTTGCAGGATCGCGTCCTTGGTGGGGAAGTGACGAAACAGCGCGCCCTGCGTCAAACCCATTCGATCGGCAATCGCCGTGGTCGTGATCTCGGCCGGGTTCTGCTCGGCAGCCAAGTCGACCACGGCTTGCACCGTGGCCGCGCGCCGCTCTTCGGCGGGCAGGTACTGGGGGCGTTCGCTCATTCTCTATTTCTCCACATAGTAAGTGACCTATTACTATCCTAGCACAACGAATTCCCGTTGTGGAAGAAGAGCAATCCGACGATTCGAGACAGAGCGAGCTTGATCGTGATCGCAGGCGACGAACGGCTTGGTTCTGCACAACTTCGGGCGTTGCTGCGTCAACGTGTGGGCGTTGAGAGCGACTTGACGGCATCCAGTCAGGAGACGATGCCGCGGGAGAACGGTTGTCGGGGGTGTGGGTTGCATTCTCGCTCGCACTGGATAAGATAGTAATATGTCACTCACTATTGAAAGGAGCTGGTGATGACTGCTGTCGGCTTGATGGCCCAACAGGCGCCGGCATCGCCTGAAAGCACGCCCCCCGATATCCTGGATGTGCTTGCCAACGCCTTGCGGGCACGCGGCACTGGCGGGGTGTCGCCGGCGGCGGGTCTGCTGGCTTGGTATGACTGGGCGCTACACCTCTGTCTTTCGCCTGGCAAGCAGCACAAGTTGCTGGAGAAGGGGCTGCACAAGCAGCAGCGCCTCGCGCGTTACGCAGTGCGCGCCGCAAACTCGCGCGCCTGCCCGACTTGCATCGAGCCGCTGGAGCAGGATCGGCGCTTCGCCGATGCTGTTTGGCAGCAATGGCCCTTCAACGTGATTCACCAGGGCTTCTTGCTGCAGCAGCAGTGGTGGCACAACGCCACCACTGGCGTGCGCGGCGTGTCGCGCCATCACGAGAGATTGGTCACTTTCGCCGGCCGGCAGTGGCTCGACATGTGGTCGCCGGCCAATTTCATCTGGACGAATCCTGAGGTGCTGCGCGCCATCACGGACAGCGGTGGTGCCAACCTCTGGCACGGCGCAATGAACTTCCTGGAAGATGCACGGCGTCTCGTGCTCGACGAAGGGCCGGCAGGAGTCGAAGGGTTCGAGGTCGGCAAGGACGTGGCGGTCACGCCAGGAAAGGTGGTGTTCCGCAATCACCTGATCGAGCTCATCCAGTACACGCCCACCACGACCGACGTGTATGCCGAGCCGGTGCTAATCGTCCCTTCCTGGATCATGAAGTACTACATCCTCGACCTGTCGCCGCACAACTCGATGGTGAAGTACCTGGTCGATCAGGGGCACACGGTGTTCATCCTTTCATGG
>JAJTYR010000065.1 GCA_021463505.1 Burkholderiaceae bacterium
GATCAACGGCACGGGCAACGAAGCTCCATGCTCCGCGCGACGTGCGCATCGCGCAGATCTCCGCGCTGCGGATTGCGCATTTCGGCGATCGTGACCGGTCATTTCGGGATCGTGACCGGGGAAGCCCATTGAGGTGGGTTGCGCGGTTTGCGGGTTACCTCCGGTTTTCGTCGTGTCGTCGCGCGTGGCGCGACGCAGCGACTCGCCTTTGAGCTGGATGCGGTGCTCGTTCGAGAGCAGCCGATCGAGGATCGCGTCGGCGCTCGTGGGGTCGCCCAGCCATGCGTGCCAGTGGTCGACGGGCAGCTGCGTGGTGAGGATCGTGGCGCGCGAGCGGGTGCCGGCGCGATCGTCGATGACCTCGAGCAGATCGGCGCGGGCAGCGGGTTCAAGGGGGGGCCAGCGCCCAGTCGTCGATTAATGTTGCGCGCTCGAGATGCTGCTCGAGCACGAACTCTCGGAGCGCGAGACGCGACGCATGGATCGACATCGCGCCGAGTCAGGCTTGAGTCCCGACAAACGGCTCTCCAGCTTCGAGTTCGCCGCGGTGCCGAGCGTCTCGAAGGCGCAGGTGATGGCGCTGGCCGAGGGACACGAGTGGCTCGATCGCGGCGCCAACGTGCTGCTGTTCGGCCCGACCGGCGTGGGCAAGAGCCACCTCGTCTGCGGTCTCGGGCATGCACTGATCGAGGCCGGGCGGCGCGTGCTCTTTACCCGCTGCAGCGATCTCGTGCAGCGCTTGCAGGCGGCACGCCGCGACCTTCGATTGCCGCAGGAACTCACCAGGCTCGATCGCTTCGACTTGCTGATCCTCGACGACCTCAGCTACGTGCGACGCGACCAGGCCGAGACCTCGGTGCTGTTCGAGTTGATCTCCGAGCGTTACGAGCGCAAGAGCCTCGCGATAACCGCGAACACTCCGTTCTCGCAATGGGGCGAGGTGTTCGTCGAGCCGGCGATGACGCTGGCCGCCGTCGATCGGCTCGTGCACCACGCGACGATCCTGGAGATGAACGTGGAGAGTTACCGCAGACGTTCAGCGCAGTCGGGGCTTGCCCCGACTGCGCGAAAGAAGAAGGACTGAAGAAAGAGATCCCCCCCCGCCTTGCCGGCCAAGATAGTTGACGCAGGGCGGCAAAGATAGTTGACGCCGGACAGCAACTTCATCGCATCGGCCCACAACCGAGCTGGGCAGCTGCCCCTACAGGCAGTCCAACTTCGCCGAAGACGCCCATTCCCACACGCGCAGGGTGGCGGGGCGGTGGCCAGATCCGACCTCGTCGGTGATGACCTCGTCGAGGGTCATGTGCATCGCCGGCGATTGCGCCCGGGTGTGAATCAGCTGCCAGTCGTGATCGTTCCAGCGGCTGCTCATGCTGGCCGGGATTCGTCCGCGGGCATGCCGTCAACGGCGCGGCGCACCGCGATCGCGATTGCCTCGGGGCTGACCCCGAACATCGTGGTGCCATCCGGCAGCCCGGCCTGCACCGCGTGCGCCAGCGCGGCGGCGTCGGTGGCGGCCGGCAGGCCGGTCAGGGCCGCATCGATGGCGTCGAGCGCTTCGTCCGGATCCAGGAAGAAATCGCCGCTCACCGCGACGCGCGCGAGGCGGCCGGCATCGAGCTCGAGGTCGGCCACCACGAGCTTGCCGCCGGGCATCTTGTAATCGCCGTGTCGGTGCATGATCCCATTCTACGGGTCGCGAGTTGCAAAGGGCGTGCAGCGATTGCGGCTCGGCCTGGCCGCCTCGCGCGTCAAGGCAGGCAATGCAGCCTTGACATTCATGTCGCCATCCCGTCTAGTCCGATGGTCCCGGCGCCGGGGACTGGGCACTCGTGAGGTCTCCGCGAAGGTAGTTCCGGCGGGCCGTTCGATCCGATGAGATGAAGAATTCCAACCGAGGAGCGCAGCGAATGCCCAGGATCGAACCCGATGCCGTGCTTCGTCCGCACCTGGCTCCTGCGGAACGACTCGAGTGGTCGTCGAGCGCTGGCCCGGTCGCCTCCGGCGGCGTCGAGCGTTTCTTCGGCTTCGTGTTCGCCGGTTCGCTGGCGGTGATTGTCACGGTGCTCGCAGGCGTCGAACAACTGCTGCCCGGCCTGGCATTGCCGGTGCTCTTCATCGCTGTATTCCTTCTTTCCCTGTACGCGTCGAAGGCATTCGCCCGGCGCGCCGGCAGCCGGCCCCGGGCCTATGGAATCACAGACCGGCGCGTGCTGGTGCATGCGGAAGGGGCGCTGCAATCCTACGGTCCCGACGATCTGGCGGCGCTGAGGATCGACCGACGACCTGACGGCACCGTCGACCTCTATTGGGGCTGGACGGAGCCCGCCGGACTGGATCGACGATACGGTGATTCAGAGGGGCGCAATCCGACGAAATTCCATGTGCGGCGCCGGACCGAGCGGATCGGGTTCGTCGGGCTCGAGAGCGAGGAACCTGCCCGGACCCTGATCGGTCAAGTCGTGCAGCGCCATCACGACGCAGCGGCGATCGCGGCGGCGCCGGCTCCATCGATACCGCTTGACGATTCGATGTCGCACACCGTGTCGAACGCACCGACTGGCCCTGCGGCGTCCACTGTCGCCAAGGTCCCGGCGGCGACGCCGCCGGATTCCGGCTGGCACACTGTGCGCGAACCACACTCGGGTCTTGCGATCGACCTGCCGGATGCCTGGCAGTCTCGCGTCGGTCTGCTCGCTCGGCGCCGGGTGCTGGGCGTCGTGATCGA
Organism: Burkholderiaceae bacterium; assembly: GCA_021463505.1. Classification (GTDB taxonomy): domain Bacteria; phylum Pseudomonadota; class Gammaproteobacteria; order Burkholderiales; family Burkholderiaceae_E; genus Zeimonas. The sequence continues at coordinate 2,732 of JAJTYR010000065.1, forward strand.
GAGCCCGGAGCCGAAGTGGTTTGATTCAGCGGGCGCCGGCTGGAACCGGCTCGAGGTGAAGCCCGCATTGGACAGCGCGGTCCTGCAGGTCGATCTCGATCCGCCGAGTCCTCCCGCCGACCTCGCCGCAGTGGTGAACGACAAATGGTCGAAGCTTGCCAACGTGACACTGCTTGAAGAGCATCCCGACCTGCGTTTCGGCGACCTGGCGGGCTTCGGTGTCACGCAGAGCCTGAAGGGCGCGGGTATCGGCGCCGGCGGCATCCGGATCGGGGGGTCGATCAAGGCTGACCTTCTCCAAACGCAGGTCTGGCTGCGCGGCGCCGGCCTGTCGGTGCACCTCATCCTTGTGTGTCCGCGCGAGGCCGCCGCACTGCGCGAGGCGATGGAAAGGGCTGCACGCACCCTGCGACTGGAATAACCAGGATCATCATCCGAGGCCGAGAATGAGCGAGTTTCGAACCGGTTCTTTCCCTGCGTGGCAGCGCGGTTGTGCCCGCTTGCTCGCAACCGTCCTGCTGGCCCACGGCATCGCGCCCGTCGGCTTCGCCAGTACGCCGCCGCCCCCGATCGAGGGCCAGTTGAACGAGCTCCAGTCGCTTGCCGAATTTTCGGCGGATGTCCGGCGTACCCTGGATCGCGCGGCCTTCGACGTCGAGGCGCTGCTCGATTCGCTCGACTACGACGCGGCGGAGATCGTCGATTTCGTCCGCAACGAGATCGCGTTCGAGCAGTATCCGGGGCTGCTAAGGGGCCCCGAGGGAACACTGGTCAGTCGCAGCGGCAATGCGCTGGACCAGGCGGTGCTGCTGGCGAAGCTGCTGCGTGAGGCCGGGCATGACGCGCGGATCGCGCACGCACGGCTGAACGGTCAGCAAGCCCGTGAACTGCTCGAACAGATGCAGCGCGAGTACCGCAAGCCGGCGCCGATCGGGGACGCGGAGGCGGCATTCCAGGCCTACGTGAAGCATGGCGCGGTGGTGGCATCGGATTCGACGGCGCGGGCGGCGGTGAAGGATCTCTTCGAGCCGCTTCCCGTCGTCGGCGATGCGCAGCGCGAGGAGGCGGGCGCCATCGCGAATTTCATCCGCGGGCAGTTCGACGCGAAGGGCGCGATGCTCGGCAAGGGCGACAAGAGCGGCGACGAAATGCTCATGCAGGAAGCACGCGACTACTTCTGGGTCCAGACACGGGACAGGGCCGCGTCGCCGTGGCACGACCTGCATCCGGCCTTCGAGAACGATCAGTTGCTGGCCGGTCTGGCGTTCGCAGGCGCATTCGGCGAGCAAGTACCAACGGAGCTTCTCCATCGTCTGCGTATCCGCGTGTTCGCTGAGCGCTGGAAGGATGGCTCGCTGGAGGCCTTCCCGATTTCCGATGCCTGGGAGCGCCCGGTCGCGAACCTCTGGGACAAGCCGATCACGGTTGGCGTGATCCCGAACACGCTGCTCAACGTGGCGGGCACTGCGCCGGACATCGACCGGATCGTCGAAGAGGCCGAATTCTTCGTGCCACTGCTCATGGACGAGGTCGCGCCGGGCGCGGTCTTCTTCGACCGATATGGCAACCGGGTCGATCCGATGGCGGCGGCGGCGCCGGGCGCGGGGCTGTTCGCCTCGATCCAGGGTGCTTTCGGGAAGGCGACGGGCCGGCTGGATCCCGGCAAGTCCCTGCCGTCGCTCTCCGCCCAGTGGGTCGAGTTCACGCTGATCGCTCCAGGGGGCGCGGAGCAGGTTCATCGCCGAACGACCTTCGACCGGATCGGTCCCGCCGCGCGTGCCGCCGGCGCGCCGCCCGCGGCGCTGAAGCCCGCCACGCCCGAAGAGCTTCGCGCCTTGCTCGAACGCCAGACGACGATGGTCAACGTCGGCGCGACCTCACGGGCGCTTGCAGTCGACAGGTCGCTCAAGCATGTCGAGGACAGCATGGCCGCGCTGCTCACCATCACCCGGGGAATCCATCGGACCGGAGAAATCACCGCGCCGCCGGCCAACGCGAAGGTGTCCGCCGCCTGGCCGGGGCAAATGACGCTATACGCCAAGCTGGACCAGGCGGCGGCCGTGTCCGAGGGGCACCGAATCTATCGTTCGGCGCCCGCGCTGGTGATGCACCGGTCCGCGCTGCTCGCCGGGGAGGGCGTTCTGGAAGGGATTGACATCGTCACCAATCCGCGCCGCGCCGTGCGCCTTGCCGGTCCGCCGGCGCTCGAGCCCCGCCTGCTCGTCGACGTGGGCGTCCTGGAAACGCAGAGCGAAGGCACCGTGCTGAACCAGGACGGAAAGGTGCTCAACACGGCGCTGGCTTTCGAACAGGCCCGATCGCTGGGACACGACCCCATGCTGTTCATGCCGGGCAACGCCCTGCCGGTCCTGGCGGTTTCCTCCGACAGCTTGCAGCACATGCGCGACGACCTCGCCGAGGGTCATGCGGTGCTCACTCCGGGCCCCGAGGCCGGGCTTTCGCGCCTGGGATGGTGGCGCGTCGATCCGGCGACCGGCCAGACCCTCGGCATGCTGGCCGACGGGCGCGGCTCCGCGATCACCGAAGCGCTGGTCACCTATTCGAACGCGATCTCGCAAGCCTTCCTTGTGGTCGGCCTGATGGGTTGCGTGTCCGATGCGCATCGCAGCGGCAGCAAGCCAGGCGGAGGCGGCCGCGCCGCCTGCTGCCTCGCCTCGAACTTCCTGCTGTTCGGCGTCGGTTGGCTGGGAGGCGTGGTTGGAACGGCACACGGCAGTGCCCAGCTTGGCGGAACCCTTGCCAGGGAGTACCTGGGCCGGGTGGCCAAGACGAGCGTGCTCTTCGATTCGATCTCGTCGCAGATCTCCATCTGCAACTGAATCCGCAACCCGGTCGAGCGCCCGCATGGAAAGTCGGTCCCGAACGCCGCGCAGGCCTGCGCGACCCGCCTTCGCTGTTGCGTTGGCCGCGGCGTTGGCTGCGTTCGCGACACTGGTCCCGGCGCAGCCGGCTTTCCACGAATCCGAGCCCAACGACGGCGCGGAGGCGGCCAATCGCATTTCTGGTGAACTGCGCATCGTCGGTGCGATGCCGGACGGCGACCAGGACGGTTTCCTGTGGAGCGTATCGGACGTCGATGCCACGATGCCGTGGACTTTCGGGTTTCAGGGCGTCCCCGGCGCCCTGAGCGTGGTTGAAGTCATCCGGCTCGAATACGCGGCCGACGGCACGACGCTGACCGGCCGCAAGATTCTCTTCAAGCTCGGCAGCCGCGACGGAAGCCGCCAGGCGGTGGCGGAGAACCTGCTGTTCGAGCAGGGCGACTATCTACTCGGCTTCGCGCGCGGCGGCAGCGGCGGCCCGTTTCGTCCGCCGGCCGAAAGCATCGGCTTCGGCGAATCGTCTAACGCCGATCAGCCCGGGCAGGCTGGGGCGACTATCGAGGCCGACGACGAGGGCTACCGCCTTGCGATCGAGCGGGGCAGGCCTTACACGCACAGCGGCGCCGCTGCCGAGAACGGCCGGAAAGAGCGCGCGACCACGATGACCCCGGGCCGCCGGATCGCGGCCTACGCGTCGGGCGAGGAGAGCTGGTACCGATTCGCGCTCGACGGCAAGACTTCCGCGAACCGCTGGGATCTGTCCGCGCAGGTGCCGGTGGGGCGGCGTGCGGTGCTCGAGCTGGCGGACGCGAAGGGGGTGAAGCTTGCCGACACGACGTCGGACAAGCACGGCGCGATGAAGCTGCCCGATCTGTCGCTGCCGGCAGGCAGCTACCTGGTGAGGCTGAAGGGTGAGGCCGACACCCTGCACGGCCTGGCCCTCGAGCAGGCGGGCCTGCGCGTCGACGGCGACGAGGCGGAGCCGAATGATCAGTGGGCGCTCGCGAATCGCACGGGTCTCGATTCGCCGGTGCGCGGGCGCTTCCAGCGGCGAGGCGACGACGACCACTTCAGCTTCGATCTCGACGCGGCCGCGGCCGACCGGCGGCTCGCGCTGGCGGTCACCGCCGAGCCGGGCAGCCGCTACGAGGCCTGCCTTCTCGATCATCGCGGCGACTCCCTGCAGTGCCGAACCGGCACCGGCGATCAGCGTCTCGGTTCGCTGGTCCTCGAGCCCGGGATTCACGGGGTCAGGCTGGGGCGCGGCGTCGAGGGGATGGCCTACACGCTGCAACTGGTCGAGGAGGGCCCGCATGCGCCCGGCCTCGAGGCCGAGCCCAACGACGCTGCGGCCATCGCCACCAGTGTGCCGGCCAAGCTGAGGATCAAGGGTTCTCTGACCGAGGGCGACCAGGATTTCATCCGCTTCGACCTCACCGGCGAGGCGCAGCTGTGGCGCTTCCAGGTCAATGGCACCGCAATCCACGAGGTCGCCTATCACGACGGCGCAGGCGCGCGCGCACAAGCGGTCCGCGCCCGGCCCGACCAGCGCCGGATCGTGCTCGACCGGCTGTTCCTGCTGCCCGGCACCCATTACATCGCGGTCAGCGGCCGTGCCGACGGCGACTACACGCTGCTCGCCCGGCCGCTCGGACCTCCCGACGAGAACGACGAGATCGAGCCGAACGACGACCCCACCCGGATGCAGCCGATACGGATCGGCCAGACGCGCACCGGCCTGCTTCCGGACCTTGCCGATCGCGACAACTACCGTTTCCACCTGGCCGGCCACGATCACGTCCGGCTGAGCGTCAGCCCGCCCCCCGACGGCCAGATCCGCGCGCTGCTCTACTGGGACGGCAAGAGCGTTCGCGAGTCGAGGGGCAACCGCAGCGGTGAGGCGCTGGTTCTCGAAGGGTTGTTTCCGCCGGGCGACTACCGGCTGGAACTGATCGCCGCGAAGCCGAGCGAGGCCGAGTACCGGATGGAATTCGCCAGGCTCGATCGCTTCGCCTGCGCCGGCGATTGCGAGCCCAACGACAACCTGGCGTTCGCGCGGCCGATCCCCCCGGATCGCATCCTGCGCGGCCGGGTCGGCGAGTGGCGCGACGACGACTGGTACGCGCTGCCGGTCTTCGCGGCCGACACCGCGCTGGCGATAGGCATCGAGCAGCGCCAGAACGTCGCGCTGCTCGCCCACGGGGGCGACCGCGACGCACTGGTTCGCGACAAGTCCGGCGAGCTTGCCGGGGTGATACCGGCCGGCGCGCAGCGCTACCTGCGGGTGCGCGGCGACGGCGACTACCTGATGGCGCTGCGCATCGGCGGCGAGCAGTCTTCGCCGCAGCCGGCTCCCGCCTTGCCGGTGGCGCTCGATCTGGAGCTCGCCGGCCGCGAGGTCGCCGCCTATCGTCCCTTCGGGCAGCGCGTCGACGGACGGGTCACGCTGCGCAATACCGGAGCCGAGGCCGTCAGCGTCACGCTCGATGCCACGACCAGCGACGCCCGCTGGCGGGTGGCGGTCGAGCCGCGGACCCTGCAGGTTCCGGGAGCGGGGACCGCGAGCGCGGCGCTGCGCCTGGACGTGCCCGACGATGCCTGGGCGGACAGGCCGGTGCGGGTCAGCGTGGGCGTCCGCGATTCCGCGGGGGCAGGAAGTGAAGGGGGCGCCGCCGCGCAGGCCGGCATCGACGTCGTCGCGCGGCGCGACATCGACCCGGCGCAGCCCGTCGCTCACTGGGAGGTGCCAGACGCCCTGCGCGGTGGCTTCAACCTGGCCTGGCGCGCGCTCGGCGGCCGCTGGCTCGGCAAGCAGGACGACCGCATCGGCAACGGGCTCGGCGACATCTTCGACGGCATGGCCGTCCGCGAACAAGGGCTGCTGCTGCGCGGCAGGAACACGCCGAACGAATACCAGACGATCGTGGAACTCGCCGGCTCGGGCGATGCCGAGATCGCCGGGTTCGCGCTGGACCCGCTCGGCAAGGGTTCGGTCAGCCAGTACCTGCGCCGCTTCCGGATCGCGCTGTCCGAGGACGGCAAGCAGTTCGAGACGGTCGTCGACGGTGTGCTCGAACCCTTGCCGCGCGAGCAGTACTTCGTGCTGGACAAGCCGCGCAAGGCGCGCTTCGCGCGCCTGAGCCTCGTCGACGACCACGCGGGCAACCCGGGCGCCGGACGCGCCCTCGGCGAATGGAAGGTGGTCGCGCGGCCCGGGTACACGCCCTTCGCTCGCGAGCCGGTCAACCTGGCGGCCCCGCGCCTGGGCGGCCACGTGGTGCGCGCGTCGCCGACGGTCTCCTCGAAGTGGGACGATGCGCTGCTCGATGCGGAGTCTGCGCCCGCGCGGATCCGGTTGCGGGCGGGGGAGCGTCTCGACTGGGTGATCGGTTTCCACCACGACCGCGCCGCGATGATCGAGGCCATCGAGTGGGTGGACGCGATCGATGCCGGCAAGCAGGCGCGGATCGAAGAGGTCAGGATCTTCGCCAGCCGCGACAGTCCGCTGGGACCCTGGGAACCGCTCGCGACCTGGAAGCTGACCGGCGGGCAGACCAAGCGCCTCGCGCTGGAGCGCCCGGCCTGGGCGCGCTTCGTGCGTTTCGCGACGGCGCCGGCCGACAAGGCGGTCACGCTCGTCGCGCCCTCGGTGCTGCGGATCTTCGAGCGGCCGGTGGCGGCCGATTACCTGTCGATCCTCGGCGAGTGGGGCTTCAATGGTCACCGTGCCGTCTACGAGGCGCAGCACCCGCCGAAGCCCCCGCCGCCCTACGCGCTCTCCCGGCACGGCAGCCGCGAGCAGGCCGCCGAGCTCGAGCTCGGGAAGGCGGCCGAGGGGCGGGTCTGGCTCGGCCGTCACGAGCACTGGTACAGGGTGCAGGTGCCCGCCGGCCGCAACACGCTGAAGATCGAGCTTGCCGGCGAGCCGACGGTGCGAACCGTGGCGAGCATCGAGACCGCAAGCGGCGAGCGCGTCGACACCCGGCTGATCGAGCGCGGTCCGGCCGCGCAAAGGCTCGAGGCCCGCGTCGAGGCCGGGCAGACGCTGTTCGTCAAGGTGGAGGAGCCGCCCCGCAACGTGGTCTTCGCGTGGGACACGAGCGCCAGCGTCGGCGCCTACCTGCCGGTGATCCACAACTCGATAGCGGCTTATGCGAGGGGTCTCGTTCCGGGCCGCGACGCCGCCAACCTGATGCCCTTCGGCAGCGGGCTCCTGCTGCAGTCGTGGCACGGCGAGCCCTGGCTGCTCCAGAAGATCCTGAACGAGCACCCGCGCAAGGAGAGTTCGAGCGAGGCCGAGACGACGCTCGCGCGCGCCAGCAAGGCCCTGGCCGAACGCGCCGGCGCGAAGGCGATCCTGCTGATCACCGACGCGGCGACCAACCGCGACGCCGCGCTCTGGCGCGTCTTCGACGAGGTCCGCCCTCGCGTGATGGCGCTCGGGCTGGATTCGCATGGCGCATTCGGCCGCAATCCGGTGCTCGAGCAGGACCTGCTGCAGGACTGGACGCGGGTGAACAGCGGCCACTACAGCCACCTGCGCAGTGAGGGAGAAATGGAGGTGGCGTTCGACCGCGCGGCAACACTGTTGCGCGAGCCGGCTCCTTACCGCCTGACCGTCAACGCGGAGTTCCGCGAGCCGCCCAGGCCTGGCCGGCTGCAGGTGATGTCCGGCGCCGTGGACGCCGGCGGGCGAAGAGGGAAAGGCGGAAAGGGAGGCAAGGGCGGCAAGCCCGCTTCGGGAAATGCGATTGCGCTGATCCTCGACGCCTCCGGGTCGATGCTCCAGCGCATGAAGGGCGAGCGGCGGATCGAGGTCGCACGGCGCGGGCTCGTCGAGGCGGTGACCCGCCACATCGCCCCCGGCACGCCGGTGGCGCTGCGCGTATTCGGGCACCGCCAGGCGAACGCCTGCCGCACGGATCTCGAGATACCCCTTGCGCCGCTGGATACCGCCGCCGCCAGGCGCGTGATCGATCGCATCGAGGCCCGCAATCTCGCCCGGACCCCGATCGCCGACTCGCTGGCCAAGGTGGAAAGCGACCTTGCGAAGGCTGTCGGGCCACGGACCATCGTTCTCGTGACCGATGGCGAGGAGACCTGCGGCGGCGATGCCGAGGCGGTGATCCGGAAGATGCAGGAGAAGGGGATCGACTTCCGCCTGAATATCATCGGCTTCGCGCTCGCCGACGACGCGCTCGAGACCCGGTTCGCCGACTGGGCGGAGCTCGGCGGCGGGCACTACTTTCGCGCTACCGACGCCGACGGCTTCAAGTTCGCGCTGGCGGCGGCGCTGAAAACGCCCTTCAGCGTGTTCGACCACGATGGCGTGGAGGTCACCAGGGGCCTGGTGGACGGCGACGCCGTCGAGCTCCCCGCTGGCGACTACCGGGTCGTGGTCATGACGACGGATGCGCGCCGATTCGACGGGGTTCGGGTTCCCGCCGGCGGGGAGGCGCGTTTGCGTATGGAATGACCCACAATCTTGCCCGAGGAGAAAGAATGCGTCCGAATGAACTTCCCAGCCTGCGACGCCGGACTGTCGGCATCGCGTCGGCCTTCCTGCTGGCGGCCGCCGCCGCTCCGGCGCAAGCCGAGGCGCCGTCGACGGCATGGCTGCTCGGCGACTGGTGCCAGATCGTCATGGATCCCGAGGACGGCGAGGAGCGCAATCGCTGGACATTCGAGTCGGGGGGCGTTTTCCTTCGTCACATGAAGCAGAACAAGCCGGTGCGCACCACTTGGTCACTCGAGGGCGAGCAGCTGAATGTCTCGATGATCGGTCGGCTCGTGATCAGGCGCGTGTCGAACGACGAGTTCCGGTATCGCCAGTTCGTCGACGTCAGGGTGGTTCGCGGAAATTGCCGCTAGCCAGCTCGCGGCGTGGTGGAGATCGCTTCGAACTGACGTGGATTTCCGCTACTGCGCCGATCGCCGGCTGCCATGAAGGCTAACCCGCACGCGTCGCCGGGGGGTTCCAGGATGGGGCTGCGGTCGATATCGGGCCGCTCGGCGGGCCCGGCCGACGCAGGACGTCAGCCGCCCAGCTTCCTGCGCGTCTCCCGCCGTTCGATTGCCTTTGTCTTGCGTAGCTGATCGAACTTGATCTTGATCTGCTTCTCCTCGAGCCCTGCCTCGGCGATGCGATCGGTGAGGGACTGGGCGTCCGCCGGTCTGGACGGGTCGGCCTGCAGCATGAAAGCGCCGAACAGCATCCGCCGGGAGGCGAGCTCATTGAGCTCGCGTTTCTCCTCCCAGTCGAGCCGAAAATCCTCCTCCATGTTCGCGCGCTCCCATTCGCGCAGCTTCGCGCCGTCCGCGTACTTCGCCAGCGCCTTGGCATTGCGAGCGGCGATCGTCGCAACCTCCTTGCGCTCACGCTCGTTCCATTGCTCTTCCGGCCGGGTGAGTTCACCGCCGATGGGGCTGGCGAGGACAGGCGCATGCTCCCGCGTCAGGCCCAATGCCTCCGCCTTGCGCAGCACGGCCTGGTCCATCTCCGCGAGCTGTTCATGCTTGCGGGCTGCCACCGCCATGCGCTCCTTGTGTTCGGTGCTGGCGGCATCCTCCTTGAGCCTGAACAACTCCGCTGACATCACCTTCATCTCGGCTTCGAGCTTCGCGATTCGCTGCTGCATGTCCTCGTCGCCAGGCGCCGTCATCGCGGCGGATAGCTTCTTCTGGAACTCGGCCTCGGCCGCGGCAACCTTCGTCTTGTGGGCGGACTCTAGCTCGACCCGCCTGAGCTCGAATTCGACGTCGATCTGCCTGAGCTTCTCCCGGTACTCGGTGTCGAGTTCACGCGCGTGTTCGCGCAGCTCGCGCGAAGCGTCCGCGAGCTCCTGGTTGCGCTGCTTGCTCAGCGCGGCCCGCTCCTTCTGTGCCGCGCTGCGCTGCTCACGCAGCTCCTTGTCGGTCTGGGCGCCAGCCGTGCCGGCGGGTAGCCAGGCGAGTGCGCACAGCATCAGTAAGGCGCCAATCGTCTTCGACATTCGTGTGTCCCCTCGTTGATCGAAGGCCGGGTGCGAGCCGGCCGGACGCGGGCTCAGATTCCCCGGCACGCCACGGTGAGGTCGACCTGGTAGGAGCCTACGACCTTGGCGTCCTTGCCCTTGCCCTCGGTGCGATCGAACTTGCCGGCGATCCGGAAGCCCCCGGCGTCGAACGTGGTGTTGCGCTTGCCGCCGCTGAACCGGTAGGACTTCTCGCCGGACTTCATCGCGATCGTGGCCCTGCCCGCGCTTCGTGACGTATTGGCCATGATCACGATGCCGTCGCCGTCGCGGTCCGCCAGCGATTCGGGCCTGTGGGCCGGATCGGAAAGTGCCCGGAGCCAGTCCCAGGGTTGCTTGTCCGGGAAGCAAGATGCCTTGACGTCGATAGCGTGTCCGTCAACCGAGCCCTTGATGGTCCCGTTGAACTCACTCGCCGACACATGTGCGGCGGTGCCAGCCAAAGTGGCAACAAGTACAAGCGATGCGAATTTCACCTGGACGGTCTCCGGGAGTTTGCAGTTGATCGACGCGTTGCCGTGACCCCATCTATCTACCACAACCTCGGGGACGGTGGCATGCCAGCCCGTGATTTCAATTGACCAGTTGCCTGGCGCGCCCGTTCTGGCTGGTGATCAGAAGGGGGGTGCCCGCCGCGCCCCTTGCGCGCTGGCCGCTTCGGTCCCCCACGCCAGGCCGTGCCAGACCGCACACCCGAGAACCGCCCGGCCGAGCAGCTGGCGATCGCGGCCGGGCGCCAGAACCATTCCTCGACGAAGTGGTCTGTCAGGTTCTGCAGGCCGGGCTGTGGACCCCAGTTGTATTCGCCGGTCACGAAGACGAAGACGAAGGCGTCGGCCGTTCGAATTTTCTCCGCGATGGCCTCGAGCGCGGGTGGCGCTTCCCCCTTCGGCTGTACATGCGATCGAGCATCGGCAGGCCGACGGCCTTGGCATCGACGAGTTCCGCCGCCGCGCCCCGGCCGTCGAGCCCGCTCACCAGGTAGTCGGCCAGGGGGATGCCCATGCGGTCGGAGCGGCAGGAGCCGTAGAGGACGAGCATCTTGTCGGGCATGGGGGGCTCCGGTGGCGCCGGGGGCGGCGTCGCGGCAGTATGCCGAGGTTCGCAGAAAAGTCGGTGTCTGCCTATGCCGGCGGGAATCGCCCTTGCAAGCGCTCGCCGGCCCACCGTCAGAAAACAGTGCACAGGCACTGCTTCCTGACCGGTTCGCCCCCGCGTGGCGGACGGTTGACCGCAGAACTGGTTCCTCGATCAGCCGTTTCGGACTCATGCAAACAGGCGCGAATTCCTGCGAGCTTGCGGGTAGGCAACTGTCCGGAATCTCCGGAGGGCGGGTGCGGGGTCCAGCTGGGTCAGTTTTACACTGGCGCTGACAGGAATCGAACCCGCGTCCCGCAGTCCTCAGTGCAGGCCGTACCAAACTCCACGGCCACTGCCGTGCTGATCAAGCGTGCCGCGTTCGACCAGCGCCCGGAAATGCTGCTTCAGCGTGTTGCGGCTGGCTCCGGTCAGTTTGATGGCTTCGCCGATGGTGACGCGGCCGTGCTCGCGGGCGAACTCGACGATCTGTAGTTGCAGTTCGGGCATGGCCGCCAGCACGATCTTCTCGCGCTCGACCTTCTTCTCCAGACGCCGCACCTGCTCGGCCAAGGAGCGCAGGAAGAACATCAGCCACGGCTGCCAGTTCGGTGCCTCGGTGCGGATCGTGTCCTGGGTCTGTCGCAGCGCCAGGTAGTAGGCCTCCTTGCTCTGCTCGATCACGCTTTCCAGCGAGCTGTACGGCACGTAGGCATAGCCGGCCTGCAGTAGCAGCAGCGTGGTCAGCACCCGAGAGAGTCGCCCGTTGCCGTCCTGGAAGGGTTGGATCTCCAAGAACACGACGACGCACCGGGCGATGATCAGCAGCGGATGCAGACGGGCCCTCTCACGCTCCTGATTTACCCAAGCCACTAACTCGGTCATCAGGCACGACCAAAAGCACACCCATTTACACCCATTCCGGGGGAATGCCGCCGCCGTGCGGCGAATGGTGTCCTCTATTACCGCATTACCTGCGGCGAATAACTTGCGCATGCGGAGATTGCGGCTCATAATTTCCGCATGAATAGCGGCGATTACAAATACATCTGGCAGTCCAACGACTGGCCGAACTGGCACTTCGACCTGGCGGCACTGGCTGGGCCTATGGCTGAGGTCAGTCGCGCTCAAGGGCTCCTAATGGGCCGTCTGGCCGACGTGGGCATGGCCCTGCGTGACGAGGCGAGCCTGGCTGCGCTCACCGAGGACGTGGTCAAGACCAGCGAGATCGAGGGCGAACAGCTCAACGTCGAATCCGTGCGCTCTTCCATCGCGCGCAGGCTGGGCGTGGACATCGGCGCGCTTGCGCCGGTCGATCGGCACGTCGAGGGCGTGGTCGAGATGGTGCTGGATGCCACGACCAACTGCCAGGCATTGGTAACACGGGAGCGTCTGTTCGGCTGGCATGCCGCACTGTTTCCCACCGGCTACTCCGGGCTCTCCAAGATCAAGGTCGGCGGCTGGCGCGACGATGCCAGCGGACCGATGCAGGTGGTGTCCGGACCCATCGGCCGCCAGCGGGTGCATTTCGAAGCGCCACCCGCCGATCGTCTCGAGGCGGAAACCAGCCGCTTCCTCGACTGGGTGAATGGCGCGTCGAACGAGCTGCCACTGCTCAAAGCTGGCCTCGGCCATCTGTGGTTCGTCACTCTGCACCCGTTCGATGATGGCAATGGCCGTAACGCCCGGGCCATCGGTGATCTGCTGCTGGCACGCGCCGACGGCAGCCCGCAACGCTTCTACAGTTTGTCGGCGCAGATCCAGCGCGAACGCAAGGCCTACTACGACATCCTGGAGCGAACCCAGAAACGGTCAATGGATGTCACCGAATGGCTCGCCTGGTTCCTCGACACGCTCCATCGCGCCGTTGATCAGGCGCAGCACACACTCGACGCCGTGCTGGCCAAGATGAGGTTCTGGCAGCGCTGGGCGAGCACACCACTCAACGAGCGGCAGGTGAAGTTGCTGAACAAGCTGCTCGACGGCTTCGAAGGCAAGCTCACCAGCAGCAAGTGGGCGGCCCTTGCCAAGTGCTCGCCCGACACAGCCCTGCGTGACATCAACGATCTGCTTGGACGGGGCGTCCTGCGGAAATCAGAAGCGGGCGGGCGCAGTACAAGCTATGTATTGGAGCGCATAGGAAATTCAAAAGGTCCCCGGAAGCCCCATTGGGAGCTGGGTTGGCAGCCGATACCGGCTTGACGGGCCGGGAACTGGCGCTGAGCCGTTGCCTTGTGCGGATTCGAACGATTCGGCCCGCCTCGGCACTTCGGATCGGGCTTGGCAGGCCTTGATCCCGAGGTTGACGCCGAGTCATCCGGCGTCG
>JAJTYR010000066.1 GCA_021463505.1 Burkholderiaceae bacterium
GCGACATCGTCAAGCAGGTGTTCGGTTTCGCGGCGCTGCATGGCGACAAGGCGCCGAATCCCGCGGACGAAGTCGGCCCGTCATCTATCGCCACCTTCGTGGCCAAGGATCGTGCGCTGTCGCCGTCCGAGATCCGCGTCATGCACCGAGTGCTGGACGCCACCGCGACCCTGCCGACCATCCGCCTGGCGCTGCGCATGATCCTGCTGACGCTCGTGCGCAAGAGCGAGCTGATCGAAGCCACCTGGGACGAGGTCGACTTCGAGAACGCCGTCTGGACGATTCCGAAGAGCCGCATGAAGGCCGGCAAGCCCCACAACGTCTACCTGTCGCAGCAGGCGCTCGACATCATGGTGGCGCTGCGCACGTGTGCGAGCGGCTCGAAGTTCCTGCTGCCCTCGCGTTACGACGCCGATCGCTGCATGTCGAAGGCGACCTTGAACCGCGTCACCCAGACCGTCGCGGAGCGGGCCAAGGAAGCCAAGCTCCCGCTGGAGCCGTTCACCGTGCACGACCTGCGCCGCACCGGCTCGACCATCCTGAACGAGCTGGGCTTCAACAGCGACTGGATCGAGAAGTGCCTGGCCCACGAAGACGGGCGCTCATCGCGTGGCGTCTACAACAAGGCCGAGTACGCAGAGCAGCGCCGTCACATGCTGCAGGAATGGGCGGACATGATCGATGCCTGGGTGGCGGGGAAGTCGCATACGCCCACGCTGATGCCGCCGACCATGAAGGTGGTGACCACGGCGGCGCCGATCTAAGCGCCATCGCTACAACAAAATCCATCACGCGGAAATTCGCCTCTACCATTCATGATGAGAATTCAAGAATGGCGGCTCTCGGGTAACTGGCGCGGAGCAACTGCGAGCGCTCAACGACACGCGAAGTGCTATGGAACATAAGATCGACGCAAGCGACCCACGGGGTTCCAGATGGCATAGATGGGACCCACACATTCACACACCAGGCACCGCGCTCAACGACCAATACAAGGGTTCCGATCCGTGGGATGTCTTTGTCAGCAAGATCGAGCAGAGCGATCCCCCGATCCGCGCACTCGGGATTACCGACTACTGCGGTATCGAGGGCTATATCGACACCGTTGCTCGAAAGAAGGCTGGGCGCCTGCAGGGCGTGGGACTGATATTTCCGAACGTGGAGTTTCGGCTATCCATCGAGACCAATAAGGGTTCCGGGATTAACCTCCACCTGCTCTTCTCCCCTCACGAAGCCGACCATGTACAGCGAATCCACCACTTCTTGGACGGACTTACGTTCAAGTATCAGGGCGAGACATTCCGCTGCAAGCGTGATGATCTGATCCGTCTTGGACGGGTCCACAATCCGTCGCTGCTCGATGATGCCGCCGCATACCGAGAGGGTGTGAACCAGTTCAAGCTGAATCCCGACGACCTGCGAACCGCTTGGAAAGACAGCGCATGGGTGCAGGAACATTGCCTAATCGCAGTGGCCGGCAGCGGACGCGATGGCACTTCGGGCCTGCAAGGTGACGGTGGAGCATGGGAGGCGACGCGAAAGAACATCGAAGGTCTCGCGCACATCATCTTTACGGCGAATCCGAAGCAGATCGAGTTCTACTTGGGCAGGGGCGCCGCGACAGTCGATGATCTCGAGAAGAAGTGGAGCGGACGCAAGCCGTGTTTGCATGGATCTGATGCGCACGAAGCTGATCGCGTCGGAGTACCAGAGCACGCGCGCAGATGTTGGCTCAACGGTGACTTGACGTTCGACACGCTGAGACACGCGGCTATCGAGCCGGAGGGGCGAGTGCACATTGGCGAAATGCCGCCTCGCGGCGCACTGCCCGGCAACTGCATGCGATCTGTGGAAGTTTCCAACGCGCCTTGGATGAGGCCGAACCGCGTTCCGATCAACGCCGGGATGGTTGCGATCATTGGCGCGAGAGGCTCGGGCAAGACCGCGCTCGCGGACCTCATTGCCACCGGGGCGTTCGGGGTGTCGTCGCAATTGAGCAAGAGCTCGTTCCTTCGTCGCGCCGCCGAATTCTTATCTGGCTCGAGCGTGAGGCTCAGCTGGGAGTCCGGCGATGACACGGAGAACCAAGTTGCCGCAGTCGAGGCCGAGGAATTGTTCGATGCGCCCCATGTGCAGTACCTTTCGCAGCAATTTGTCGAGCAGCTTTGCTCGTCTGAGGGTTTGGACGATGCGCTGGTCGCGGAGATCCAACGCGTGATCTTCCAGGCGCACGCCGAGGCGGATCGGCTGGGTGCGGAAGACTTTTCGGCGTTGCTATCTCAGCGTCTGGAGCCAGCGCGCGAGGCGCGCGACCGCCAGAGGCAGGCACTTCAGCGCGCAGCCGACGCTATCACCAGCGAGCAACTGCGCAAGGATGGCCTGAGGGCGCTCAACAAGGATCGGGAGGAAAAGAGGAAGGCGATCGACAAGGACAAGGCGGACCGCAAGCTGCTAGTGGCGAAGGGCCAAGAGCAGCGCGCCAAGCGCCTCGAGGTGATCGCGACCGCTGTCGAGGAGAGGCAACGCGCGGCGCGCGCCGTCAAGCTCAAGGTGCAGGCCCTGATTGGCCTCCAGGCTGATATTGAGGATTTCCGACAGCGGCGTGTTCCAGACTGGATAGTTGACTTGAAACAGCGGCGCAAAGACGCTGGGCTGAGCGATGTTGATTGGAATGCGTTCGCCGTGCAGTTCGCGGGAAGTGTCGATACCCTGCTGAATGACCGCGTCCGCGCGGCGCAGACGGAGCTAAAGAAGTTGGAGGGACCGGCACTGACCGACCCACCAGAAGACGCGAAGGCTGATCCAACGATACCGTTGATTGCCGAGGATGCGGACCTTTCGAGTCTGACCCTGCGCCTGCTAGAACGCGAACGCGATCGCCTGCAGCGCGTGGTCGGTGTTGATGCGCAGAACGCCCGGCGCTACAAGCTGCTCTCCGAGAAAATCTCGAAGGCCGAGACGGCGTTGGCCAAGATCGTGGGCGAGATCGAGCGCGCCGGCAAAGCCGACGAAATGCTGAAGGTCTTGCGCGACCAGCGCAACGCCGCGTACCAGGGAATCTTTGATGCGGTAATTGAGGAAGAGCGCGAGCTCGCCGCTCTATACGCGCCCCTGAAAGGCCGCATCGCTTCGGCTCAAGGCGCGCTATCCAAACTGTCGTTCTCCGTTCGACGCATTGTTGATCTCGACGCGTGGACTGAGCGCGGCGAGGCTCTGCTTGATCTGCGGACTGGTCCGTTCCGGGGCAAGGGCGAACTGCGCAAAACAGCCGACGCGTCACTGGCCGCGGCTTGGCGGCAGGGGACGGCCGCGGAGGTCGCCAGTGCTATGGGCGCCTTTGTCGCCAGCTATGCGGAAGGACTCAAGCAGCACATGCCCGCTCAGGCAAACTTTCGTGATTGGGCACGGAGAGTGGTGGCGTGGTTGTACAGCACCGACCACATCCAGGTTGGCTATGGTTTGCAGTACGACGGGCTAGAGGTTGAGCACCTTTCACCGGGGACGCGAGGCATTGTCCTGCTGTTGCTCTACTTGGCCATAGACGCCGAAGATGATCGTCCTCTAATAATTGATCAGCCCGAGGAGAACTTGGATCCGCAGTCGGTTTTCGACGATTTGGTTCCAGTCTTCCGCGAAGCCAAACGGCGTAGACAGATCATTGTCGTGACCCACAACGCCAATCTTGTCGTCAATACCGACGTCGACCAAGTGATTGTGGCTCGCTGCGGTCCACATCGGCCTGGTCAGCTGCCCGACATCACCTACGAAAGCGGTGGCCTCGAGAGCGGTGCG
The DNA here is from genome assembly GCA_021463505.1 of Burkholderiaceae bacterium. Taxonomy (GTDB): domain Bacteria; phylum Pseudomonadota; class Gammaproteobacteria; order Burkholderiales; family Burkholderiaceae_E; genus Zeimonas. The sequence continues at coordinate 3,793 of JAJTYR010000066.1, forward strand.
ATTCGACGGGCTGTTTGCGCAATCCTCGAAGGCGGAGAGCGTGCATTCCGCGAGAGAGCGCGGCGGCTGAGGGTTGCTACGTGACGAAGGGTCCGTCCATATCGCCTGCGACTTTCCCGCATTGGTTCGCGAAGCGGGGCGCCAAGAGGCAGTTCGTCGGCAGGATGTAAGCGTCCGGCAAACCCATCTTGATGGCGCTCGCCGGAGATAGGAGCCTCGTGTCCACGTAACTTCAGGCGGACACATGGACACTTTCCCCATCGAATTGCCGACTCGCCGTCGCCGACGCCGGCACAGCCCCGATTTCAGGGCAGCGGTCATCGAGGCCTGCCGACAGCCCGGCGTATCGATCGCCGCAGTGGCGCTGGCCAACGGCCTCAATGCCAACATGCTCCGCAAGTGGGTCAACGATGCGGAGCGGATGCACCGGCACGAGCCTGCGGGCGGCTTGGAGCGATCGCGATGCGCGCCGGCCGAGCCGACCACCGGCTTCGTGCCGTTGCAGTTGCCGGCGCCCAGCGCGCCGTCGGAGATCCGGATCGAGGTGAAGCGGGCTGGTACCAGCATCAGCGTGAGCTGGCCTACGAGCGCGGCCGCCGAGTGCGCTGCCTGGCTGCGTGAGCTGCTGCGGTGATCCGCATCGACGCGGTGTGGCTGGCGGTCGAGCCGCTGGACATGCGGGCAGGCACCGAGACGGCGCTGGCGCGGGTCATCAAGGTCTTCGGTGAAGCGCGTGCGCACCATGCGTACCTGTTCGCCAATCGGCGCGCCAACCGCATGAAGGTCCTGGTGCACGACGGCATCGGCATCTGGCTGTGCGCGCGTCGCCTGCACCAGGGCAACTTCACCTGGGCGCCGAGCCCGGCGGGCTCGGCGATGGCGATCACCGCCGAGCAGCTGCAGGCGCTGGTGATCGGGCTGCCCTGGCATCGAATCGGAACCGCAGCGTCGATCCGCGTCGCGTAGCGATCCCATCGCGCCGGCTGATATGGCACGATCTGCGCCATGCACGCAGTCGATCAGCTGGCACGGATGAACGCGGATGAGCTTCGCGAGTTCGCGGCCCGCCTGATCACCGAGATCGCCGACACCCGGCGCGAGGTCTCGCTCAAGCAGATCAAGATCGACCAGCTCACGCATGAGATGGCGATTCTCAAGCGCTGGAAGTTCGCCGCGCGCAGCGAGCAGCTGCAGGGCGAGCAGCGCCACCTGTTCGACGAGACCGTCGAGGCAGATCTCGAGGCCATCGAGCTGGAGCTCACGGCGCTGCAGCGCGCCGACGAGAAGGCCGTCCCCAAGCAGCAGCCCAAGCGTGCACCGCTGCCGGCGCACCTGCCGCGCACCGAGATCCGCCACGAGCCCGAGTCCACGGTCTGCGCCTGCGGTTGCGCACTGAAGCGCATCGGCGAGGACGTCAGCGAGAAGCTCGACTACCTGCCGGGCGTCTTCAGCGTCGAGCGCCACATCCGCGGCAAATGGGCGTGCACGCGCTGCCAGACGCTCACGCAGGCGCCGGTGCCGGCGCACGTGATCGACAAGGGGGTTCCGACGGCCGGGCTGCTCGCGCAGGTGCTGGTGGCGAAGTACCTCGACCATCAACCGCTGTACCGTCAGGAAGGCATCTTTGGCCGGGCCGGCCTGGCGATCCCGCGCTCGACGCTCGCGCAGTGGGTGGGCATGTGCGGCGTCCAGCTGCAGCCGCTGGCCGACGCGCTGCGCCAGGCGCTGCTCAAGCGCGGCGTGCTGCACGCCGACGAGACGCCGGTGGCGATGCTCGCGCCCGGCAAGGGCAAGACGCACCGCGCCTACCTCTGGACCTACGGCACCACCGAATACGACCCGTTGCAGGCGGTCGTCTACGACTTCGCCGACAGCCGCGGCGGCGAGCACGCGCGTCGCTTCCTCGAGGGCTGGTCGGGCACGCTGGTGTGCGACGACTACGGGGGCTACAAGGCCCTGTTCGGCGACGGTGTCACCGAGGCGGGATGCCTGGCACACGCACGGCGCAAGTTCCACGAGCTGTGGGCCAACCACAAGAGCCCGGTGGCCGAGGAGGCGCTGCGCTTCTTCGGCGCGATCTACGAGATCGAATCCATCGCCCGCGAACTCGATGCCGACGAGCGACAACGCTTGCGGCAGCTGAAATCCAAGCCCATCGCCGACACGCTGCACCAGTGGCTGATCCTGCAGCGGCAGAAGGCCACCGACGGCACGGCAATCGCCAAGGCGATCGACTACAGCCTGAAGCGGTGGGAGGCGCTCACACGCTTTATCGGCGACGGGGCCTTGCCCGCGGACAACAACCACATCGAGAACCGGATCCGGCCGATTGCGCTGGGCCGCTCGAACTGGCTGTTTGCCGGATCGCTGCGCGGCGGGCAGCGGGCGGCCGCCGCCATGAGCCTGATCCAGTCGGCCAAGCTCAACGGGCATGATCCGTACGCCTACCTGAGGGACGTGCTGGAGAGACTGCCGACGCATCCCGCGAGCCGCATCGAGGAGTTGCTGCCGCATCGGTGGACGGCTCCGGCTGCCGACGGCTGACATCCTTCAGCACTGCGGGCAAGATGGGTTGCCCGGACGCTTACGGCAGGATTCGTCGGCTGCGAGTGGTCGTTCTGCGTCGGCATCTGCGGAACGGGTCGTCGATCAGGTCGACCGAGAGGCCGGCATTCGAGGCGACGGATCGCAGTATGAGAGTTGCGGCCGTTTCGATATGCGTTGAGGGTTGTGCGCAGGAAGTGGCGAGAGATCGAGTGGGAAGACCAAGCAGGCTCCGACGTGCGCAGCAGAGGTTAGGTGGTACCTGACCGTGCTCGCTGTCTACGCTTGTCATCGCCATTTGTGGGCCTTTCCCTTACCCATGCATAGCGAACGGAATCCTGTCGAAGGAGAAACTCGCGCATCTGTTGCTGCTTAGCCTGATCTGCCCGAAAAAAGATGCGCCGCAGATCCTGGTCGACGGAATCCTCCGAGGCGCCTCGCTCGACCGCCTTGGCGTACCACTCCTGGCCGAGACCGTAGTCACCCATCTCCACATGAACCGCGCCTAGCAACGTGCATGGCCGGTAGTCGTCAGGCTTGAACTCGTGTGCCTGGTGGCCGAGGTGCAGAGCCTCGTTCCAGCGTCCAAGGTCCCGCATGACGCCGCCATGGGTGGTGCATAGCGCTGATTTGAGCTTGAGCGACTTTTGCGACTCGACGCTGATCGTGCGCAGCAGCGAATCGGCATCGTCGGGGCGATCGCACTTACGGTAATGGCCGCTGGCGTTGACCGCCGACCAGGGGTCGCGTGTCTTCTTGAAGTCGGTTGCGAAGAAGTCCGCTTCCAGTCGGTGGTAGGCGGCCCGCAACTCGTCGGTGAAGTAGTCTTCGCCGGCCGTAGATAGCCAAACGAAGTCCTCCTCGCTCAATCGCTGGCCCGCATCGACGCGCTTCAGTATCGCCATCAGACGACTGAAACAGTCTTGATCGACATATGTGTCGATGCCGTAGCGCGCACGCAGTTCCCGCTGCTTGATCTGGGCGACGTACCTGGGATCTCGTTCCCTGGCCAGGCGAGCCGCTTCCGCCTGCTCCATGGCTCGGTTCGCCATCTCCTCCATTGCCGCTCTGCGCGCGCACTCTTCCGCTTCCGCCGCGAGTCTTGCGGTGGTCGCAGCCTCGATCCGAGCAGCTTGCTCGGCAAGCGCCGCTTCACGAAAGCTGTCGTAGGTCAGTTGACCAGTAGCCAAGCGATGCAGAGCTTCCAGGCGCTCCTTCTGCAAGTAGGTCAACGATAGCGGTGTCACCCGCCTTCCGAGCCGCATGCTATCGAGGATGCCTTGAAGGCGAGCGCCGGGGAGACTTGCACCTGGCAAGTCGTCTACGCAGTATCGAAGCGCGGTGTCGCGATAAGAAGGATCAGCCAATGGAGCCTCGTTGTCTGGCGACGAGGGTTTTGACGAGATTGGCGACTCGCGCATTTCCCTGTCGAAACCGTCTTCCCCTGCGTAGTTGACCAGAAGTGAGGTCGCCTCGGCAAGAAGAGCAGGAGGTCTCTGTCTCGAGGCAAGTTCGAGAACGGCCGGGCAGTGGGATCGCATAGAAGATCCCGGACAGGCTCCACACGGACGCCACTCCCAGCGGCCGTGATGCTAGTTACGACGCAGGTACCCCTCTGACCTGCCGGCGCTTGCGCTGACGCACATCGGGCAAGGGCGCGCGTTTCGGCGGCGCGGCGTTCGGCGCATTCCGTCGCGCCTCGATCCACGCCTCGATTTCGCGCAAATCCCACACCACGCAGCGTGCGGTGAGATAGAACCTCTGCGGGAATTCCCCGCGGCGCTCCAGTTCGTAGATCGTCGAGTCCGCGAGCGGGACGATCTGACGTAGCTCCGCGCGGCGGATCGTGCGCCTCAGCCCCTTGGGGTCGGCAGGCGCCGCCTTGTACAGCTCTCGGATCGCCCGAGCGTCGAACGCGCCCAACTGCTCGGTCTCGCGCGCTGCTTCCCGAAGCAAGTCGGCACTGTCTCGGCCGGCGGCGCGATCGTCATCGATCTCTTCGTCGAGCCGACGATCCATCCCCTTTGGTTTCGTGACGCCGGCGGTCCGCGCCGTGTCCCCGAACTGCCTTCCGCGCTTCATTCGCACCCCCGTTCTCGGTCGAGAAGCCGCCCCGGCTTCCGGCGTTGATCCGCGCGTAGCGCCCGCCGACCGACTTCCAAAACCGTAGACCTCGCGCGGCGCCCACCGAAGTGGCGCCTCGCGACCCTGGAGGCTTCGGCCGGGCGTCCTGGCGTCTGTCGCCACGGTTTGCCGGCTGTCGTCATCTATCGAGAAGCCCCTCGATGTCCGGTTACGGAATCCCGCCCAAAAGTGTCGGGATACGTCTCCCAACTACTTCGTCGGCCCTACGAATTAGGTCGCCTGTCGCTCTTTTTCTTCCGCTGACCTGCGCTCGATCTCCTCCCCGTCAGGCAACCGACGGGGAGAGCTATGGCGCTCAAGGCGGGAGAGGGTCTCCAGCGATGGGAGATCGCGGTTACGAAGAAACTGGTGGGTGAGTTCAGAAGGTGGTCTCGAAGCCTCGCGCGCGAGGAGTTCGACGACCTGATGCAGGAGTGTCTGGCGCACTGGATCGTGGTGCGCCGAAAACTCCCCCCCGATCCGGAGGCACCCCCTGTGGCCTACATGGCCCAAGTCATCCGTAACAAGCTCACGGATCTGATCCGCGAGCAGGCCGCCGACAAGCGCGCTGGCGAACAGGATGCGCTCTCGCTCGACGCGGCACTCGACGGCTCGGAGGACGGCGCGACGCTCGCCGACCTGCTGGCCGACATCGAGTCCGCCCAGCCGGACGAGGCCGGTGCCGTCGATCACCACCACGCGCGCATCGACATCGGTCGCGCCCTGGCTCGGTTGACGCCGGTCCAGAGGCAGTTGTGCCGGATGCTCGGCGAGGAGGGGCTGACGATCAAAGAGGCCGCCGAGCGGCTCCGAATTCCGCGCGGCACCTTGTACGAGGAGATCAAGCGCATTCGCAAGGTCTTCGCGGATCAGGGGCTTGGCGACTATCTGAAGGAGTAGTCCGACACTTTTTCACGCGATTCCGTATGCCTGATGACAGACCTGAATCGGCGCGCAATCGATGATCAAGTTCACCGTCACGAGCACGAAGGGCGGCGTCGGCAAGACGACGCTCACGGCCAACCTGGGGGCGTTGCTGGCCGACATGGGCCTGCGCGTGCTGCTGGTCGACGCGGACGTGCAGCCGTCGCTGTCGAAGTACTTCCCGCTCGCGACGCCGCAGCCCAAGGCCGGGCTCACCGAGGTGATCGTTCGCGGCGAAGTCACGGCAGCCTGCATCACGGCGACGGTCTTCCCGAACCTCGACATCGTGGTGTCCGATGACCCCGAGGGTCATCTGCCCAACTGGCTGCTCAATCGCATCGACCGAGGCTTCCGTTTGCGCTTCGCGCTGCAGGCCGCCGTGGTGGCCGACGCCTACGACTGCGTCCTGATCGATACGCAGGGCGCCATCGGGCCCCTGCAGGACGCGGCCGTCATGGCCGCCGACATCCTCGTCTCGCCGATCACGCCCGAGATCCTCTCGGCGCGGGAGTTCAAGGACGGCACGATGGAGCTGCTCGATCGACTCGAACCGGGTAGCGCCCTCGGCGCCACGCTCGGCCCGGTGAAGGCGGTGATCTACCGGCAGGACCGGACGGCCGATGCCCGGCTGATAGCCAACGGTATCCGCGAGGACTTCATCCTCCTGAAGGGCAGGGTGTCGGTGCTCGACACGGTGGTGCCGCACGCCAAGGCCTACAAGGAAGCCGCCACCCTGCGTATTCCGGTGCACCGGCACGAACGCCGGCGCGACGGCGTCATGCCGAGCGCATGCGCGGTGATGCACCAGCTCGCCTGGGAACTCATCCCCAGCCTGCAGGGCGTTCATGCCGATGGCTCCGTCGCCGAGGAGCGGTCGGCATGAGCGGCAAGGTATCGCTGGATGAGCGTCGGCGGCTGGTCGCCGAGTCATTGCAGGTGGGCAATCCCGGGAACAACGCGCGGGATCTGGCCGGTCAGGGCGACCCGCGCACGGAGTCCCAGATCGAACTCTCGATCGACGAGATCCGTCCCTACGAGAACAACCCGCGGCGCGCGGCGAACGCGAAGTTCGATGACATCAAGGAATCGATCCGCACCAGCGGTCTGAGAAGCCCGCTCACCGTCACGCGCCGCCCCGGCGAGTCGCACTTCATCGTCGAGGCCGGCGGCAACACGCGGCTGCTGGCCTTGCGGCAACTGTGGGCCGAGACGCGCGATCCGCGCTTCCGCAAGCTGGTGGTGCTGTTTCGGCCCTGGCGATCCGAGAGCCACGTCCTCACCGCGCACCTGATCGAGAACGAACAGCGCGGCGAGATGACCTTCTGGGACAAGGCCTCCGGCATCGTCGAGCTCAAGTCGCGTCTCGAGGCGGAGCAGGGCCGACCCCTGACGCTGCGGCCGCTGGAGGACGCGCTCCACGCGTTGGGCCTGGCGGTGAACACCGCGACGCTCGGCCTTCATCTCTTTGCCACCGAGCGGTTGCGAACCCTCGGCGAGGCGGTGGCCGATCTGTCTGGTCTCGACGTCAAGACGATGCAGCCTCGGCTGAATGCGCTGAAACGCTACGCCCAGACGCGAGGCTCGATTTCCGAGGACGACCTCTACGCGCAGGTGTTCGAACCGGTCTTTCGACGCATCGCGCAGCAGTACCCGCACACCGGCACGTACAGCGTGGCCGCCACCTGCGAGGCCTGCGAAGTCGCCTTGGCCCACCATCTCGGCGAGCCTGTCGAGTCGCTTCGTTTGGCACTGAGGTCGAAGGGCGACCGCGAGCCCCAGGTGAACCCGTCGGCGCCGGTGGCGGGCTCTTCCACCGACGGTGACGGCACAGAGGCAGACGAACTGCTGACGCGGGCCAGGCGCTTTGCGGACGCCGTCGGCATCGCCGGCGTCGTCCATCCGGAACCGCAGGCCGCCGCCGGCTTGCGCATCGCGACGCTCGCCGACGGTGACGCGGAGGACCCCGCGCGTCATCGCGCCTGGTACCTGCTCGCGGCGCTCCTCGGTGAGCTCGAGTCGAATGCGGCGCCGTCGAACGCGGCGGCGCCGGCGTTCCTGCAATGGCTCGTCGATCCCGACGACCCGTCGGCCACGGCGTTCTGGGAGCTGCTGGCTTGCGCCAGGCGATCGGCTGGCCTTCGTCGGCAGCCAAGTGCCGCGAGCAATGTGGCTTCTGCCTCGGAGGTGGCGTGATGCTCCCGCTGCAAGACCCGCAGGTGCGGCTCGTCTTGCTCAACCACGTGACCGTGCGGCTGGCCGATGCCGCGCAGGATGAGATTCACGCCGCGGGCATCGAGAACGAGCTGCTGGCCCATCTTCGGCAACTCTCGGCAGTCGATCTCAGTCGCCTCGCCGCGATGCGCAGCTTGACGATCGGCGTCGCGTTCGACGGCGCCGCCCTCAAGGCGGGACTGCGTGCGGTGGCCCTCGTCAACGAGGCCAAGGCGCTGGAGACGTACTTCATCCGCCACGGTGCATCTACGCATCTGATGAGCGCGCTCTTCAAGGTCCGCCGCAAGCTGACGCTCAAGCGCCGCCGCGACTTCGATGCGCGTCGTCCCGCGGGCCGTGTCCGGCTCCCGGATTACGCCACGCGCGAGCGCATCTACCAGGCTTGGCGGGCGATCGCCGATCCGACGCCGCGCGTTCGCTACTACCGCTTGCACCAGGAGTTTCAGCACATCCCGATCGCCGTGCTGGAGGCGGTCATCCGCGAATTCGAGGCCGACGAATGAATGCGCGCGTGGAAAGCCTCGGCATCACGCCGCAGGTGTTGCTCGATGTCTTCGACACGCCGGTGAGCTTTCATCGTTGCCTTGTGTCCATCACCGGCGGCGTCACATCGGCACTGATGCTGTCGCAGGCGATCTGGACCACGCAGTCGCTCGAGCCCTCTGCCGATGGCTGGTTCCTCCGCTCCCAGGAGCAGTGGACGCAGGAGACCGGGCTGTCGCGCTGGGAGCAGGAAACCGCGCGGCGCGCATTGCGCCGATCGGGACTGCTCGAAGAACGTCGCGTGGGCATGCCGGCCAAGCTCTGGTTCCGCGTGCGTCCAGACGCCGTCTGGCGTGCCCTGCAAGCCCACGCCGGGGCGTCGTACCGATGACGGCGGGCAGGAGCCGCCGTGGCTGAGGACCTGTGCCTTGGCGACGAGGAACCGAGGGGGCGCGCAGCGGGCTTCGATGCGGCGCCGCTGTCGGTGATCTGGCCGCTGCTCGGGCGGCACATCGCGTTTCATCGCCGCCTCGTGGATCTCACCTCCAGCGTCAAGGCAGCGCTCCTGCTGTCTCAGTCCGTCTATTGGACGCGCCATGGCCGGGACATCGCCCAGACCGGCGGATGGTTTCACAAGACGACCGAGCAATGGGAGATGGAGACCGGCCTGTCGGCGAAAGAGCAGGCCACCGCGCGCGAGGTGCTGCGCGGCCTGGCGCTGCTCGACGACCAGCGCATGGGGATTCCCGCGCGGCTGCACTTCCGGTTGAACGTGGACGAGCTGGGCATGCGCCTCGCCTACCTGATCGCCAGCCACCCGCACGCGGCGGACTGGAGCGACCGTGTCGTGCTCGCCGAGCTGCTTGGGCCATCGGTGGCTTTCCACCGCACGCTTGCCGTTGTCGCCGGCGGCGTGCATGCCGGCCTGATGCTGTCACGCGCGTTGCACCTGACGCGTCTGCAGGCCAGGCACCGACTGGAACACTGGATCGCCAGCTCGGCAGCGCGCTGGTTCGAAGAGATCGGTCTCACGCGGCGCGAACAGGAAACCGCGCGCCGCGATCTCGTCCGCACCGGGCTCTGGGAGGAGTGCTTGCGCGGCATTCCGCCGAGCCTGGTAGCGCGCATTCGGCTGGACTGCTTGCTTGCCCTGCTCACCGACGACGCATCGGCGGCGCGGAGCCTCGGCTCGCGCAACGCGGATCCAGACCGCGGCGTTGCCGCAGACAAGGCTTCACCGAATGTCGAATCAAGACTGAGGCAACCCCGCAGCCATGTCTCGCCGAAACCGCCGGATCAGTTTTGCCCGATGCGCCCACACGGTTCAGCCGAAAGCGCCGTTCTTCTTATGAATCACAGTACAGGTGAATCAGTACAACAACCACAGCACACCGCCTCGCCTGCGAGTCCGCCGGACACGTTGGCGGGTGGTGGTGAACTGATCTTTCCCGAGCAAATGCTACCGGACGAACGCCAGGCCGCACGTCTGCTGCTGCGCCGTCACGGTGATCAAGCCCAACGCCTGCTCGATGAACTCGCGGGCCGGCTTCAGGTGCGCGGTGTTCGCCTCAGCCCCGTGGCCTACCTGCGCGGGCTCATCGCCCGCGCCGCCGCCGGCAGCTTTGTACCCGAGCTCGGCCCCCGTGTAGCGGCCGAGCGCGAGCAGCGGCAGAAGGATGCCATCCGGCGCCGCGAACACGAGGCCGAGGAGCAGCGCCTGGCTGCAGAGCGCGCCACGCCCGAGTACCAAGCCAAGGCCTTGGCCCAGCGGCAGAAGGTCAGACAGATGATCGACGAGCTCAAGGCGCGCATGGGCACGAACAGGCAGCCATGAACACAACGCGCCCGCTCATCCAACCGACGCAACAACACCCCTTCACGGAGTCCTCCATGACAACGCAAGACACGCCGTCATCCTTGGGGCCGGCGACAGCAGTCGATTCCGCGCCGATCCATCGCGACGCGCCGGCGCTGAACGCCCCGCCCGCGATGGGGCGGCTTGCCGACGAGACGCCCGATGTGATGACGCTGCACACCCAGGATGCGTTCCGGATGTTCATTGGCCGCGCCGCCGATGCGGTGACCAAGGCACCGGCGATCCCGGGCGGCCGGCGGTTTGCGGCGATGCTGAAGGCGATCTGGTACCTGTCGGCCAACGACAACCCCTACGCCGACTGGCTCCTGATCCGGGTCTATCAATCCCTGGCCGGCATCCGATCGCAAATGGGTCAGGTCATCGAAGCAAGAGAGGCCGAGTTCGAGCGGCTCCGTCGCAAGGGGCTCGCCCTGTCCGTTCTCGCTTCGCGCAGTCCGGTCACCGTGGAGTTGGGCTTTCGCAGTCCGTACGGCTATGCCACGGCCGAGGCGATCGTCGAGTTCGACTACCACGTGCGGATGGTCAAGACCCTCGTGCTCAAGGACCGCATGAGTGACGAGGCGGGCAGGGCCGACATCCGCGCCGTCGGCCGCGGACTCCGGGCGCTCTTCCTGGAGCCGATCCGCTGGGAGCGCCACCTGCTGCGCGAGGAGATGCTGCCCTTGAGCCGGCGCGACTTCCTGCCCGGAGCCGACGAGGCGGCACGACAGCGAGTGCGCGCCGCGGTGGCGCTGTTCGGCGAAGTGCCTCGAAAGGTGTTCACCGGAGAAGAAGCGCCGCGCCACTCGCAGCGTCGGATCACGCCGACCGCGGCGGAGTTGCGTCTTCTGCAGCAAGTCTCGCTCAACGCGGACGCGCCCGCCGAACCGCCGGCAACTGAAGGACAGCTGCTATGACGAGCACGTCACGCCCGTCGGTTGGGCATCCCAGCGCGCCGGAGTGCCGGATGCTCCGCGTTCTGGCGCATGACGCACTCTCCGCTGCGATGCTGCACGGCTTCGAGCGGGTCTCGTTCCATGGCTATTGCGTCGAGGCCAGATGCCTCTCCGCATCCGGCGCAGACGTGGCTTCCGTGGAACTCGTGCTCACCATCCACGGTGGCGCCGAGTTGCTGGATCGCGTCCGCATTGCAGTTGCATTCCGATCGAACCCGGGATCAGCATGCCGCATCGATCCCTTGCACGCGCTGCGAGTTGCTGCGCGTCAGACCGAGTCTCTCGCTGGCTGTGTCAGCCCGGTTGATGCCCGTTACGCATCGCCCGAAACCGGTCAGATCTCCTGAGAACCGGTGGCCGCAAGGCCCGGAGATTTCGTCAGTGCTTCTACCCAGCCGGGGAGTCCCATCCCCGCACTGGGGGTGGTCTCTCCATTTTCATGTGTTCCATGTCATAGGAGGCCATCATGTCCGAGTCATCCCAAGCCAGCAGCCCGTCGTCGTTCTTCAACCTGCACGTCGAAGGCGTCGGCTATCTCAATCGTGTTCGCACCGTGAAGCCGAAGAAGGGCCAGGAGTTCCTGGCCTGCACCGTGGCTGCCCTCCGCGGCAGCGACAGTGACGTCAGCTACACGAAGTTCGACTGC